>NZ_JBSGHG010000001.1:0-753299 GCF_053604275.1 Streptomyces sp. NPDC004051
TAATCCGCCCCCGAGGGGGCTTCATCGTTCGACTTGCATGTGTTAAGCACGCCGCCAGCGTTCGTCCTGAGCCAGGATCAAACTCTCCGTGAATGTCTACCGGTGCTCCGGTGTCACACACGGGAGCGGTGCGGGGGGAGGAATAGTCCCCTCGCACACAGCGTCCTCGCTGTGATTTTTCTTCAAAGGAACCGCGGCCATCCGGGATCGGATGGTCGGGGTATCAACATATCTGGCGTTGACTTTTGGCACGCTGTTGAGTTCTCAAGGAACGGACGCTTCCTTCGTACTCACCCTGGCGGGTTTTCCTCCGGGCGCTCCCCTTCGGTCTTGCGTTTCCGACTCTATCAGATCTTTTTCTTCGAACTGACCCCCAGTCAGCGGGGTTGCCGTCGACTTAGGGGCTTTCGCCCGTCGGCCTTTCGACATTCACTACGTTAGCCGATTCCCTCGCTCGATTCATGATCGGGCTTCCGGGTCCGGAATTCAGACATGCGAGCATGACGAATTCGACCCCGATGAGGGGCGATCTTAAGTAGTGGGTTGGCCGCTCCGGCTGCAGGCGATTGCCGTACCCGGTTCAGCGGCTTGGGCCACGTTACGCGTCTCCCAGGTGAGAGTCAACCTCGCCGGAGAGGTGCAGCACAGCGGCTCAGGCACTGCCGGATGTCCTGGCTCTCGGGCTCAGCCGGTACGCCGAGACCGTGGGGTCGTCGGCGAGGTAGAAGCGGTGCTGCCAGTCATGGGCTCTGCTCACGCCCACCCGAGGGCCGACCCGGATGAGTGCGACGGGTACCGGCTCGCCCTCGGTCAGCACGACCGAGGCGCCCGTCAGCAGGGCCGCGCCGTTGTGTTCCGCCGTGATGCCGAGCGCCCGGCAGAAGTTCCCCGGGCCACGTGCAAGGCGTGGGCTCTCGACCTTCGTCCCCCGCCGCTCGCGCGCCAGGTCTTCCCCTTCGACGACCCTGCCCGCGCGGATGAGGACGGCCGAGGCGATGCCGTCTGTTCCGGTGACGATGTTGGCGCACCAATGGAGACCGTGGGACCGGTAGACGTACAGATGTCCCGCGGCCCCGAACATGACGGCGTTGCGGGGGGTCCTGCCCCGGTAGGCGTGGGAGGCGGGGTCGGCCGCACCGGAGTACGCCTCGGTCTCCGTGATGGTGATGCTCACGGTTCCCTCGGGGGCCTCGTGGGTGAGGACGGCACCGAGCAGCTTGGGTGCGACTTCTTCAGCGGGGTGAGCGAGATCCACAACGTTCATGCTGATCGGCTTGACATGCCGTAGGCGAAGTAAACGTCCCCCTGCTCGGGGGTGGCCTCGAGGAGAGGGCGGTCGGAGGACTTCCTGGGCGGGGGCGTACGGTCAGGGGTCGCGATCATGGCGTCCGAGCGTACTCCTGTCGGCTGCTGCCACGGGGTGGTCACCGGGCACCGCCCTTGCCGGGGTGACGGACACGGAACCGGCCAGGGCCGGATCGCGTTGTTAGGGATCGAAGGTCCACGCGTGGCAACGACGCGGTAGAGGACGACAAGGGGAGAGACATGGCGTTCAAGAAGCTGCTCGCGAGCCTGGGAGCCGGCGGGGCTTCGGTCGAGACGGTGCTGCACGAGGACAACGTCGTTCCGGGTGGGGTCGTCCAGGGTGAGGTGCGCATCCAGGGCGGGACCGTGAACCAGCAGATCGAGGGTCTGTCGGTCGGGCTGCAGGCCAAGGTCGAGGTGGAGAGCGGCGACCAGGAGTACAAGCAGAACATCGAGTTCACCAAGTCGCGGCTCGGCGGCGCCTTCGAGCTCCAGGCGGGCGCGGTGCACGCGGTGCCGTTCGGGCTGGAGATCCCGTGGGAGACGCCGATCACGATGATCGACGAGCAGTCGCTGCGCGGGATGAACATCGGTGTGACCACGGAGCTGGCGATCGCGCGGGCCGTGGACTCGGGTGACCTGGACCCGATCAACGTGCACCCGCTGCCGGCGCAGAAGGCGATCCTGGACGCGTTCATCCAGCTGGGCTTCCGGTTCAAGAGCGCGGACATGGAGCGCGGGCATGTCCGCGGGACGCGTCAGCGGCTGCCGTTCTACCAGGAGATCGAGTTCTTCCCGCCGCAGCAGTACCGGGGGCTGCACCAGGTCGAGCTGACCTTCGTGGCCGACGAGCAGGCGATGGACGTCGTGCTGGAGATGGACAAGAAGCCCGGTCTGTTCAGCGAGGGCAGCGACACGTTCCGGTCGTTCCAGATGGGGCTGCACGACTACCAGGGCACGGACTGGGCGGCGTACCTCAACCAGTGGCTGTCGGAGGTCGGCAGCAAGCGCAACTGGTTCTAGGCTCGGCTCCGACTGAACGCAATCGATCAGGAGGTACCGAGGTGACCGAGCTCGAGCGACGTCCGCTCCCCCATGACTTCCACCCGCCCGTTCCGTCGTTCACGGTGACGAGCGAGGACGTCGAGGAGGGCGCGACGCTCCGGGACGCCCAGGTGCAGGCGGGCGGCAACACGTCGCCGCAGCTGCGCTGGTCCGGCTTCCCGCCGGAGACCAGGAGCTTCGCCGTGACCTGCTACGACCCGGACGCCCCGACGGGCAGCGGGTTCTGGCACTGGGTGGTGTTCGACATCCCCGCCTCGGTGACCGGGCTGCCGGCCGGCGCGGGCAGCGGCGGGTTCGAGGGGCTGCCCGAGGGCGCGGTTCAGGCGCGCAACGACTACGGCACCAAGGACTTCGGCGGGGCCGCGCCGCCTCCTGGGGACGGACCGCACCGGTATGTGTTCACGGTGTACGCCGTGGATCAGGAGAAGCTCGGTCCGGACTCGGACGCGTCCCCTGCCGTGGTGGGCTTCAACCTGCGGTTCCACACGCTCGCGCGGGCCCAGCTGATCGGTGAGTACGAGGTGCCCGCCGGCTCCTGAGCCGATCCCGGCGTTCACGGAACGTTTGCCCGCCCCTGGTCTTGGAATTGATCAGGGGCGGGCATTTTTGTTGCCGGGAGCGCGGAGGTCGCCTCCCGTCGAAGCAGCAGATATTGCGTTGTCCATCCCGGCGTGCCCGGCCAGAGTTGATCCCAGCCCGCCGAGGGGTGGGCCGGTGCACACGGGAGGTGGGCTGGTATGCGGGACACGCTGGTGCTGAACGCGAGCTTCGAGCCGCTGTCGACGGTGACGCTGAACCGAGCCGTCGTTCTGGTGCTCCAGGACAAGGCGGTCGTCGAGCAGGCCCACCCCGAACTGCGGATGCGGGGGGCCGAGGTGGACATACCGGTGCCACGGGTGATCAGGCTCTGCCAATACGTCAGGGTGCCGTTCCGAAGACGGGCGCCGTGGTCGAGGCGGGGTGTGCTGGTGCGGGACCGGCACCGGTGCGCGTACTGCGGGCGGCGGGCCACCACCGTCGACCACGTGGTGCCGCGGTCGCACGGCGGGCAGGACACCTGGCTGAACACGGTGGCCTCGTGCGCGGAGGACAACCACCGCAAGGCGAACCGGACTCCGGAGCAGGCGGGGATGCCGCTGCTGCGGCAGCCGTTCGAGCCGACGCCTGCGGACGCGATGTTGCTCGCGCTGGCGAAAGACGACCTCGAGGCGCTGCCGGACTGGCTGGCGCTGGACGCGGCGTAGGGGTTTCTCCGTGGGGGGGGGCGGGGGTCCCGGTTTCGGACAGGTCCCGCACCCCTGCAGGGGTGCGGGACCTGTCCGAAACGGAAGCCGCCGTCAGTCGATGGAGGGCTTCTCGCGGCGCTCCGTGGCGCCGCCGGAGGCGCCGCCGGAGGTGCCGTTGCCGCCCTGATTGCCGCCCAGGCCGCCGAAGTTGCCCATGGCCCCGGAGAGTCCCTTGAGCGCGTCGCCGATCTCGCTGGGGACGATCCAGAGCTTGTTGGCGTCGCCCTCCGCGATCTTCGGGAGCATCTGGAGGTACTGGTAGGAGAGCAGCTTCTGGTCGGGGTCGCCCGCGTGGATCGCCTCGAAGACCGTACGGACGGCCTGGGCCTCGCCCTCGGCCCGCAGGGCGGCGGCCTTGGCCTCGCCCTCGGCCCGCAGGATCTGGGACTGCTTCTCACCCTCGGCGCGCAGGATCTCGGACTGCCGGACACCTTCGGCCTGGAGGATCGCGGCGCGCTTGTCGCGGTCGGCGCGCATCTGCTTCTCCATCGAGTCCTGGATGGAGGTGGGCGGCTCGATCGCCTTGAGTTCGACGCGGTTGACGCGGATGCCCCACTTGCCGGTGGCCTCGTCGAGGACGCCGCGCAGGGCCGCGTTGATCTCCTCGCGGGAGGTCAGGGTGCGCTCGAGGTCCATGCCGCCGATGATGTTGCGCAGGGTGGTGACGGTGAGCTGCTCGATCGCCTGGATGTAGCTGGCGACCTCGTAGGTCGCGGCCCGGGCGTCGGTCACCTGGTAGTAGATGACGGTGTCGATGTTGACGACCAGGTTGTCCTGGGTGATCACCGGCTGCGGCGGGAACGGGACGACCTGTTCGCGCAGGTCGATCCGGTTGCGGATGGTGTCGATGAACGGGACGACGATGTTCAGGCCCGCGTTGAGTGTCCGCGTGTAGCGGCCGAAGCGCTCGACGATGGCTGCGCTGGCCTGCGGGATGACTTGGATCGTCTTGATCAGGGCGATGAAGACCAGCACCACCAGGATGATCAGGACGATGATGATCGGTTGCATCGTCGGTTTCCCGAACCCTTCTTCGCCTCGGCGTCTTCGTCAGATCCTGTACCGCTTGCGGATCTTGCTGTCGAGTCTGACAGACCGTCGTGCAACTCGTTGGCCGTTCCGCTCAGTTGTTGTCCTGTCCGAGCCGCTGGTGCGGCATCACATGACGATCGCCGTGGCTCCCTCGATCTCCACGACGTCCACTTCCTGGCCCACTTCGTGGACCCGGGCGGCGTCGAGGGAGCGTGCCGACCAGATCTCGCCGGCCAGCTTGATCCGGCCGCCGGAGCCGTCGACCCGTTCCAGCACCACGGCCTGCCTGCCCTTCAGGGCGTCGACGCCGCTGGCGAGGTGGGGGCGTTGTACGCGCTGTCTGTTCGCGATGGGGCGTACGACGGCGATGAGGGCGGTCGAGACGACGGCGAAGACCACGACTTGGGCCACGGCGCCGCCGCCGAAGATTCCGGAGACCACCGCCGCGGCGACGGCGCCCACCGCGAGCATGCCGAGTTCGGGCATCGCGGTGATCACCAGCGCGATGCCGAGTACCGCCGCGCCGATCAGCCACCACAGCCACGCATCGATGTCCACAGGGGCATGGTAGAACCGCGGGCCCGGTCACCGACAGGGCGCCGGGGTATTCGAAGGGGCCTTGCGGGCCCGGTTTCTGAGTGGACGGAACCCACCGGCCGGGTTCAGGCCATCGGGAGGCCCTGCGCGGTCCAGCGGTCGCCGACCTGCTCCACGACGAGCGGGAGGCCGAAGCAGAGGGAGAGGTTGCGGGAGGTGAGTTCGAGCTCCAGCGGACCGGCGGCCAGGATCTGGCCCTGGCGGATCATCAGGACGTGGGTGAAGCCGGGGGCGATCTCCTCGACGTGGTGCGTGACCATGACCATGGAGGGGGCGATCGGGTCGCGGGCCAGGCGGCCGAGGCGGCGCACGAGGTCCTCGCGGCCGCCCAGGTCGAGGCCGGCGGCGGGCTCGTCGAGGAGCAGCAGTTCGGGGTCGGTCATCAGCGCGCGGGCGATGAGGGTGCGCTTGCGCTCGCCCTCGGAGAGGGTGCCGAACCTGCGGTCGACGAATTCGGACATGCCGAGGCGGTCGAGGAAGGCGCGGGCGCGCTGTTCGTCGATGTCCTCGTACTCCTCCTGCCAGCCGGCGGTCATCCCGTAGGCGGCGGTCAGCACGGTCTGCAGGACCGTCTGGTTCTTGGGGAGCTTGTCGGCCATTCCGTTGCCGGCGATGCCGATGCGCGGGCGCAGTTCGAAGACGTCGGTGCCGGGGGTGCCGAGGGTCTCGCCGAGGATGGTGGCGGTGCCCCTGCTCGGGAACAGGTAACTGGAGGCGATGTTCAGCAGGGTGGTCTTCCCGGCGCCGTTGGGACCGAGGATGACCCAGCGCTCGCCCTCCTTCACCGTCCAGGAGACCTGGTCCACCAGAGCCCGGCCCTCGCGGACCACGGATACGTCCTGAAGCTCCAGAACATCGCTCATGAGCGCGTTGTCTCCCCTTGCAGTGTGGCCGGGTTCTCGGCTCTGTCGTACGCCTGTGGTCGGTCCGCCGCGCCCGCGGGCGCGGCCCTCCATGAAATCTACGCCACCGGTCGGCCCGGACATCCCCTCGGTCCTGTCCTTAGGGTGGGGGCATGCTCTCGGAACCACGTTCAGGACGCCTCGCCTCTTGGGGAAATGCCCTCATTGCCGGTCTTGTCTCGCCGGACGACGCCGTGCTCGCCATCGTCGGCGAGGACGCGGTGCACCGGGTGGAGGGGGTGCCGGGTGAGTCCGCGCCGGTGGGTCTCACGCTGGCGCTGGGGCGGCTGCGGACGCTCGGGGTGACCGGGCTGAGGGTCGCGCTGCCCACGCCCGGGCATCCGCTGGGGCTGAGCGGGCCGCCGGAGTTCAACGCGCGGGCGCTGGAGGCCGGGGAGGCGGTGGTCGGTCACGGGGCCGCCTTCGGGCTGGTGCCGCGGGTACGGGAGGCCGGGCCCGCGGGTGATGTGCATGTGGAGGTCGTCTGGCACTGCCTGGCGGTGCGGGAGGCGCCGCCCGCCGACGTGCCCTCGCTCGGCGAGGCGGAGCGGGAGCTGGCGGAGGCGCTGAGGGAGGCGACCAAGGTGCTGACGCGGCTGGACGTGGCCGGCTCGGGTCCGGTGGCCGAGGCCGCGATCGACGCGTACCGGGCCCGGGCGGAGCCGAGCCGTGAGGTGCTGGCGCCGGGATACCCGCCGCGAGCGGTGCGGGTGCTGGAGCTGGCGCGGCGGGTGGGCATGCTGGTCTCGCTGGCCGGTGCGAACGGGCACGGGGGCGCGGTGAGCGCGTCGGAGATGGCGGCGCGCGGGGAGGCCCTGCGGCCGGTGGAGCGGACGGCCCGGCGGGCGCAGGTCGCGGCGTACAACTCCGTCGTGGAGGAACGGGAGCGGGGGCTCGGGTGAGTCCCGGTCCTCCGCGGTGACCGGCACGGGCAGAGCGAGCGGCCTCCCGGGTGGGGCCGGGAGGCCGGGAGCGTCACCGGTGGGGTGACGGGCGTCAGCCGTTGACGGCCACGTTGCCGAAGGCGGGGTTCAGCAGGCCGATCACGTTGACGCTGTTGCCGGACACGTTGACCGGGACGTCGACCGGGACCTGGATGACGTTGCCCGAGACGACGCCCGGGGAGCCCACGGCCTTGCCGCCGGCGTGCGCGCCGTCGGTGGCGGAGGCCATGCCCGTACCGGCGGCGAGCAGACCGCCGGCCACCATCGTCACGGCCGCTGCCTTCTTCAGGTTCTTCACTTTCCGAGCCCTCCTCGCGGTCACCGCGGCAGGCGCCGCGGTACGCACTGGAGAACGGCGGGAAGCCGAAGAAGGATGCGCCATCCGGGGGACATTCCCACTACGGTATGAATCTCGCACCGGAGGGGAACCGTCCGCCCGGCCCGATACGTCACGGGGCGGCCTCCCCCGGCTCACGCGCTCACCCCGCCCGGGTGCTCAGCCGCTCAGGCCGTGGCGCACCGCCCACAGGGCGGCCTGGGTGCGGTCCGCCAGGTCGAGCTTCATCAGGATGTTCGAGACGTGCGTCTTCACGGTCTTCTCGGAGAGGACCAGGGCGCGGGCGATCTCCCGGTTGGAGCGGCCGTCCGCTATGAGGCCGAGCACCTCGCGCTCCCGCTCCGTGAGCGAACCGGCCCGGCCCTGGCCGGAGTGGGTCTCCTCCTGTGCCAGCAGGGCGCCGGCGACCTCGGCCTGGAGGAGGACGTGTCCGGCGTGCACCGAGCGGATGGCTCCGGCGAGCGCGTCGGGGTCGATGTCCTTGTACACGTATCCGGCGGCGCCCGCGCGCAGGGCCGGGACCACGGTGCGCTGCTCGGTGAAGCTGGTGACGATCAGCACGCGCGCGGGATGGTCCAGTTCGCGGAGCCGGCGCAGGGCCGCCACACCGTCCATGCCCGGCATCCTGACGTCCATCAGGATCACGTCGGGCCGCAGCTCCCCGGCGAGGGCGACTCCTTCGGCGCCGTCCGCCGCCTCGCCGACGACCTCGATGTCGTCCTGCACCTCGAGAAAGGTGCGCAGCCCCCGGCGGACCACCTGGTGGTCGTCGACGAGCAGCACCCTGATCGCGTCAGCCACCGGGGACCTCCATCTCGATCGTGGTGCCCTTGCCGGGCGCCGATTCCACGGTCAGGCTGCCGCCGACCCCGTTCGCCCGGTCCCGCATGGAGACCAGACCGAGATGCCGTCCGGCGCTGCGGATGATCTGCGGGTCGAAGCCCTTGCCGTCGTCGGTGACCCGCAGCACGGCGCCGCTGCCGCGGCGGCCCAGGGTGACGTCGACGCGGTCCGCCCCCGAGTGCCGCAGGGCGTTGTGCAGCGCCTCCTGGGCGACGCGCAGCACGGCCTCCTCCTGCGCGGCGGGCAGGGCGCGCGCACCGTGCCCGGTGAAGGTCACCCGCGCGGTGTGGGCGCGGTCGAGGACCTGGATCTGGGTGCGGAGGGTGGGGACGAGGCCGTCCTCGTCGAGGGCCGCGGGGCGCAGCTCGACGACCGCGGCGCGCAGCTCGTCGGCGGCCTCGGCCGCCAGGGCGGCCACCTGCTGGAGTTCCCCCTTGGCCCGGGCCGGGTCGCGGTCCACGAGGCGGGCGGCCGCCTGGGCGGTGAGGCGCAGGGAGAACAGCTTCTGGCTGACGGCGTCGTGCAGTTCGTGGGCGAGGCGGGAGCGTTCCTCGGCGATGGTCAGTTCGCGGCTGCGCTCGTAGAGCCGGGCGTTGGTGAGGGCGATCGCCGCGTGCTGGGCCAGGATGCCCAGCACGTCCTCGTCGTCCTGGGTGAACCCGCAGGTGCCCTCGGGTGCGGGGCACGGGAGGCCGGAGGGGTCCTGGGGGTCCTCTCCCTCGGGGGTCAGTTTGTTGGCCAGGAACAGGGCGCCGATGACCTCGTCGCCGTCGCGGATGGGCAGGCCCAGGAAGTCGACCAGATCGGGGTGGGCACTGGGCCAGCCCCCGAAGCGGGGGTCCTTGCGTACGTCGGCGAGGCGCTGGGGCCCGTCCTCGCGGAGCATCGCGGCGAGGATGCCGTGCTGGCGCGGGAGGGGGCCTATGGCCTTCCACTGGTCGTCGCTGACGCCGTCGACCACGAACTGGGCGAAGCCGCCGTGGTCGTCGGGGACGCCGAGCGCGGCGTACTCGGCGTCGAGCAGTTCGCGGGCCGAGGCGACGATCGTCTTCAGGACGTCGCGCACCTCGAGGTGCCTGCTCATGGCCAGCAACGCGGTGCTCACCGCGGCGAGGCCGGACCGGGGGCCGTGGTTCATGTCCTCACGGTACCGGCGGGCGCCGGCGCAGCGGATCCGACCGGTGGTGGCGGCGGACCGGGCCCGAGGTCCTAGGACCTCCGGTCCTCCCGGAGCGGCCCGGGCCCTTTCGCGAGCCGGACCGGGCCCCGCCACGCCCTTCACACAGAGTCTTGCGTCAGCAACTCCTGGTAGGAGCGGTGGCGGCCCGGTGTGAGGCCGGGCATAGGGCGCACATCACGTACGAAGACGGATAGGAGGGGTATAACGGTCATCCGACCGGCGAGCACAGTCCCTTCTGCACCGTTTTGACCTCCCCTGATCCACTACCCGGCTTCGTACGTCACACCTTTGCCCAGCCATTTTGCGACCGCTAAGAATGGCTGCCGTCGCTCAGCGCCGCGGGTTCCGTCCGCGGCGTTCGTGCCGGAGAAATCCCTGTCCCCACCGGACGTCGAGCGACCTCCGCGCTATTCGAAGAGGTCCATCACCCATGTCGAAGAACTTCCTCGCCCGAGGTCACATTCGCGCTCTGAGCCGCCGCCACAAGATCGCCACCGCCGGTGTCGCCGCCCTCGGTGCCGCCGCCATCGCCTTCTCGGCCACGCCCAGCGACGCGTCGACGACCGTCACGAGCGAGGCCGCTCCCACCGCGCAGGTCGCCTACAGCACCGAGCCGATCAAGGACGTCAAGGGCACCGTCACCGACCGGCTCGCCGTCTCCGGTGTGAAGACCGAGCAGATCGCGGCGAAGAAGCAGGCCGCGGCCGACGCCGCCGCCGAGAAGCAGGCCGCCGCGGCTGCCGCGAAGGAGCAGGCCGCGAAGGAGCAGGTCGTGCAGGAACGCGAGGCCGAGCAGGCCGCCGACCGCTCCGCGCAGCGGGCCGAGGTCGGCAAGGCCGCCCCGCAGACCTACGGCGACAACCTGGACGGCTGGATCCGCGAGTCCATGGACGTCATGAAGAAGCACGGGATCCCGGGTTCGTACGAGGGCATCCACCGCAACATCATCCGGGAGTCCTCCGGCAACCCGCTGGCCATCAACCTCTGGGACATCAACGCCAAGAACGGCATCCCGTCCAAGGGACTGCTGCAGGTGATCCCGCCGACGTTCGAGGCGTACCACGTCCCGGGTACGCCGAAGGACATCTACGACCCGGTCGCGAACATCACCGCCGCCTGCAACTACGCGGCCGACCGGTACGGCTCCATGGACAACGTCTACAGCGCGTACTGAGGTCGGCGCGGACCTCTTCACGCGCTCCGACGCGCCCGGATACGCCGAAGGGCGGCACCCTCCTGACGGGGTGCCGCCCTTCGGGCGTACGGCGCGCGAACGGCCGCGCCGGTCGCGTCACTTGCGCATGACCTCGGGCTCGTGGCGGCGCAGGAAGCGGGCCACGAAGAAGCCGCAGATCACGCCGAGGGCGATGAGCGCGCCCATGTCCATGAGCCAGGCCCCCGCCGTGTGCTCCCACAGCGGGTCGGGGTCACCCGCGGTCTCCGGCGGGCTGATCTTGTTGAAGTCCAGCGTGGCTCCGGCGGCGGCGACCGCCCAGCGCGACGGCATCAGGAACGAGAACTGGTTGACGCCGATCGAGCCGTGCAGCGCGAACAGGCAGCCGGTGAAGACGACCTGGACGATCGCGAACATCACCAGCAGCGGCATGGTCTTCTCGGCGGTCTTCACCAGCGAGGAGATGATCAGGCCGAACATCATCGAGGTGAAGCCGAGCGCCATGATCGGGATGGACAGCTCCAGCAGCGTGAAGCCACCGAGCACCAGCCCCTCCTCGGGGAGCTCCCGGCTGGAGAAGCCGATGACGCCGACCATCAGGCCCTGCAGCACGGTGATCGCTCCGAGCACGAACACCTTGGACATCAGGTACGCCGAGCGGGACAGGCCGGTCGCGCGTTCCCGCTCGTAGATGACCCGTTCCTTGATCAGCTCACGTACGGAGTTCGCGGCACCGGCGAAGCAGGCGCCGACCGCGAGGATCAGCAGGACCGTGGTCGCCGTTCCGTTCGGGATGAGCCGGCCGGTCTGCAGGTCGGGCGGGTTCGGCAGCAGACCCTTTTCGGACTCGATGAGCAGGCTGACCGCGCCGAGGACGGCCGGCAGGATCACCGTCAGGGCGAGGAACCCCTTGTCGGAGACGATCACCGAGAGGTAGCGGCGCACCAGGGTGGTGAACTGGGACATCCAGCTCTGCGGCTTCGGCGGCTTCATCGCCTGCATCGCCGGGACCTGTACGGACTGCGGCGCGACCGCGTCGATGTCCGCCGCGTACATCTGGTAGTGCTGCGAGCCCTTCCAGCGGCCCGCCCAGTCGTAGTCGCGGTAGTTCTCGAAGGCGGAGAAGACGTCGGCCCAGGTGTCGTAGCCGAAGAAGTTCAGCGCCTCCTCGGGCGGACCGAAGTAGGCGACCGAGCCGCCGGGCGCCATCACCAGGAGCTTGTCGCAGATCGCCAGCTCGGCCACCGAGTGGGTGACGACGAGGACGGTGCGCCCGTCGTCGGCGAGCCCGCGCAGCAGCTGCATGACGTCGCGGTCCATGCCCGGGTCGAGGCCCGAGGTCGGCTCGTCGAGGAAGATCAGCGACGGCTTGGTGAGCAGTTCCAGCGCCACCGAGACCCGCTTGCGCTGGCCGCCGGAGAGCGACGTGACCTTCTTGTCCTTGTGGATGTCCAGCTTCAGCTCGCCCAGCACCTCGTCGATGCGGGCGGTGCGCTCGGCGGCCGTGGTGTCGGCCGGGAAGCGGAGCTTGGCCGCGTAGCCGAGGGCCTTCTTGACGGTCAGTTCCTTGTGCAGGATGTCGTCCTGCGGGACCAGACCGATGCGCTGGCGCAGTTCGGCGAACTGCTTGTAGAGGTTCCGGTTGTCGTAGAGGACCTCGCCCTGGTCGGCGGGCCGGTAGCCGGTGAGCGCCTTGAGCAGGGTGGACTTGCCGGAGCCGGACGGGCCGATGACCGCGATCAGCGACTTCTCCGGGACGCCGAAGGAGACGTCCTTGAGGATCTGCTTGCCGCCGTCGACCGTGACGGTGAGGTGGCGGGCCGAGAAGGACACCTCACCGGTGTCGACGAACTCCTCGAGCCGGTCGCCGACGATCCGGAACGTCGAGTGGCCGACGCCCACGATGTCGGCCGGGCCGAGCAGTTGCGTGCCGCCCTTGGCGATCGGCACACCGTTGACGTAGGTGCCGTTGTGCGAGCCCAGGTCGCGGATCTCCATGCGGCCGTCGGGCGTCGCGTGGAACTCGGCGTGGTTGCGGGAGACCTGCAGGTCGGAGACGACCAGGTCGTTCTCCAGGGCACGGCCGATACGCATCACGCGGCCGAACGAGAACTGGTGGAACGTGGTCGGGCTGCGGTCGCCGTACACCGGCGGCGCCCCCGCCGCGCCACCGGGGCCCTGCTGCTGCGGGACGTACGGCGCGGACCGCTGCTGCGGCACCGGCTGCTGCGGCTGCGCCTGCTGCTGCCAGCCGGCCTGCGCGGACTGCTGCTGGTGCATCTGCTGCTGCCCCTGCTGGACCCAGCCCGGGACCGCCCCCTGCGCCTCCTGCGCCGCGTACGGCTGCGGCGAGGCGGCCCAAGCCGCGGCGGACAGGGTCACCCGCGGCCCGTCGGTCGCATTGCCCAGGTTCAGCGCCGTCTCGGAGCCGATCTCCAGATGACGGATCCGCTGTCCCTGCACGAACGTGCCGTTGGTGCTGCCGTGGTCCTCGACGACCCAACTGTGGCCGTTGAAGCTGATCGTGGCGTGTCGCCAGGAGACCCTGGCGTCGTCCATCACGACGTCCCCCTGCGGATCGCGTCCCAGGGTGTACGACCTGGACGGATCGAGCGTCCAGGTCCGTCCGTTTGATTCCAGTACGAGTTCCGGCACTCCATGCCCCACTGAGTTGTCCCCCGAATTTCCCCCGTCGCAGGGAGTCTAGGGATGTCGAACATCGGGGGGAACTATTTCAGGCTCGGCCGCCGAACCGGAAGCCGGGCCGTGGGAAGGGGGTTCTCGGACGACTTCCGTGCTCCCGCAGGCGGGGTTGAAACCGGGCCGGAGAGTGGTAATCCACCCGAGGGGGACATGCGCGGCCGCCGTGTGCCGCGCCGCGGATCGGGGGGGTCTGCCATGAGCGCTGCCACGGAGGTCGGTACCGCGGGGCACGGCGCGCGCGTGCCGTGGGCGGATGTCGTGATGTCCGCGGTCGCCGCGGTGAGCTGGGCGCTGATCGGGATGGCGGGGACGGCGGCGCTCGGGCTGCGTCTGCTGGACGCGGACTCGGCGGGTTCGCTGGGGCCGATGACGGCCGCGGTGGTGGCGTCGGCGGTCGGCGGCTCGGTCACGCCGTCCATCGAGGTGTCGGCGTTCGGACTGTCGGGCGCGGAGGCGAGTACGGCCTTCGGGGTCGCCCCGCTGGGGGTGAGCCTGGTGGGCGCGTTGCTGCTGTCGTCCGTCTTCCTGCGGTCGCTGCGGGCTGCGGGTGACGTCCTGTCCCCGGCCGAACTCGCCGCACGCGCCGGCGCGGTGGTGACGCTCTTCGTGGGGATGGCGGGTGGCCTGGTGTGGGCGGGCCACGGCGTCGTCACCGTCGAGGGGGACGTGCTGGGTCCGGACGGGCTGTTGGGCTCCGGCGGGGGCCACGGCGGGATCGAGATCCCGGGACCGGGCGATCTCGGGGGTCTGCTGCCGGAGCGGATCGGTGATCTCGTCGACGCGAAGGCCGCGGTCGGGTTCGGCGTCGACACCGTGCCGACGCTGCTCGGTGGCCTGGGCTGGTCGGTCGGCGTCCTGGTCGTCGCGTTGCTGGCGTCCCGGCGCACTCCGCTGCCGCGCGGCTGGGACGTCCTGCACCGCGTCGTACGGCCCGCGGTGTCCGCCCTCGTCGTGGCGGGCCTGGTGGCGGTGGCGGCGGGGTACGCGGCGGCGGGGTACGCGGCGATCGGCGACGGCCATCCCCGGCGGATCGCGGGAGCGGCCCTGCTGGGGGCGCCGAACGGGGTGTGGCTCGGCCTCTCGGTCGGGTTGTCCGTGCCGTGGGAGGGGCGGGCGACGGGGGCGCTGCTCGGCGTTCTGCCGCACCCCCTGGACGACCTGCTGCAAGTGGACTCCGGCCGGCCCGTCACCCTGGCCCGGCTGGCCGGGTACGACGGGCGGGTGTGGCTGCTGGCGGC
Organism: Streptomyces sp. NPDC004051; assembly: GCF_053604275.1. Classification (NCBI taxonomy): domain Bacteria; kingdom Bacillati; phylum Actinomycetota; class Actinomycetes; order Kitasatosporales; family Streptomycetaceae; genus Streptomyces; species Streptomyces sp. NPDC004051. The sequence goes on from NZ_JBSGHG010000001.1 coordinate 14,607, forward strand.
GGCGGCCGCGGTGACGATGCTGCTGGCCGGCGTGCTGCTGGCGGCGCGGACACCGCTGGAGAGGGCTGGGGGCGCCGGGGGCGCCGGTGGTGCCGGTGCCGCAGGGGAAGGGAGCGCCGCGGGTTTCGCCGGGCGCTGTGCGCTGCGGCTGGGGGTCGCGACGGCGCCGGCTCTGTCGCTGCTGGTGTGGCTGGCGGAGGTGTCGGTGGACGCCTCGCTGTCCGTGCTCGGCTTCGACGTGTTCGGTACGGGCGTCGAGCTGCGCGGTCACCTCGCCGTGGCACTGCTCCTGGGCTCCGTCTGGGGCGCGGGTGCGGGCGCGGCGGGGGCGCTGCTGGCACGGGCGTGCGGGGTCGCGGGGCGACGGGCTGCGCCGCGGGCGCGGGTCGCGGCCGGGGGCGGGGGCGGGAGCGGGGGCGAGGCACTGGAAGGCGCCGGAGGCCCGGGGGCCGGACCGCGGCCTGCCGGGGCGGGTGTCGGGCCGTATGCGCCGGGGGTGCCGTATCGGCCACCGAATCCGGGGACGAATCCGTACCTGGTGGTGCCCGAGGAGCTGAGGGGGCGGCCGGAAGCCCGGCCGGGTGGTGCGGGGCAGTGGCCCGGCGCGCGGTCGGGGCACGCTCCCCCACCGGAGCCCGATGAAGCGCGACCGGCCGGTCCACCGGCGGCACTCGGTGACATGCGGCCGCCCGGACGGCCCCCGAACGAGCCCGGAGCGGACGAGGACGCGCCGGACGACGACATCTCCGGCGCTCCGACCGTGATCCGTCCCCTCGAGCCGCCGCCCCCGGAGAGGACCCCGCGCAGGCGGCCCGGGGGTGGTGGCCGACCCGGGCGTGGTGCCGGGCCGGCCGCGGGGAAGCGTCCGCCGCTGTGGCCGGACGAGGGACCTCCGCCTCCGCCGCCGCCTCCCCCGCCGCCGCCTCGCCCCGGCGGTGGCCGGTGAGGCGGACGGCGGCCGAGGGGCGTAAGGTCCGAGACACCTCGGCGACGCCGAGAGTTCGCTGTCCGCCAGACGGACCTCGGGCGCGCAGGGCACTGCGTGCCCGATACGGTAAGAACACCATGAACGCATCGCAGACCTCGGACGTTCCCACTCTCCTTGTCAAGATCTTCGGCAAGGACCGACCCGGTATCACCGCCGGTCTCCTCGACACCCTCGCCGCCTACTCCGTCGACGTGGTCGACATCGAGCAGGTGGTCACCCGTGGCCGAATCGTGCTGTGTGTGCTCGTGACCCAGCCGGCACAGGCCCTGGAGGGAAGCCTGCGGGCGACCGTCCACAATTGGGCCGATTCGCTCAAGATGCAGGCGGAGATCATCTCCGGCATCGGCGACAACCGTCCACGCGGACTCGGCCGTTCCCTGGTCACCGTGCTGGGCCACCCCCTCACCGCCGAGACGGCGGCGGCGATCGCCGCGCGGATCACGAGGACCGGCGCCAACATCGACCGCGTCTTCCGGCTCGCCAAGTACCCGGTGACCGCGGTGGAGTTCGCGGTCTCCGGCGTGGAGACGGAACCGCTGCGCACCGCCCTGGTGACCGACGCGTCGAAGCTCGGGGTCGATGTCGCCGTGGTCGCGGCCGGTCTGCACCGCCGGGCCCAGCGCCTGGTCGTCATGGATGTGGACTCCACCCTCATCCAGGACGAGGTGATCGAGCTCTTCGCCGCCCATGCCGGCTGCGAGGACAAGGTCGCCGAGGTGACCGAGGCGGCGATGCGCGGGGAACTGGACTTCGAGGAGTCGCTGCACGCGCGGGTGCGGTTGCTGGAGGGGCTGGACGCCTCCGTGGTGGACAAGGTGCGCAGCGAGGTGCGGCTGACCCCGGGTGCCCGCACCCTGGTCCGCACGCTGAAGCGGCTCGGCTACCAGGTGGGTGTGGTCTCCGGAGGGTTCACCCAGGTCACGGACGATCTGAAGGATCGGCTGGCGCTGGACTTCGCCCATGCCAACACCCTGGAGATCGTCGACGGAAAGCTGACCGGCCGGGTCACGGGCGAGATCGTGGACCGGCCGGGCAAGGCGCGGCTGCTGCGCCGGTTCGCGGCCGAGGCGGGCGTCCCGCTGTCGCAGACCGTGGCGATCGGCGACGGCGCGAATGACCTGGACATGCTCAACTCTGCGGGTCTCGGCGTCGCGTTCAACGCCAAGCCGGTGGTGCGCGAGGCGGCCCACACCGCGGTGAACTTCCCCTTCCTGGACACGGTCCTGTATCTGCTGGGCATCACGCGCGAAGAGGTCGAGGCGGCGGACATCCTCGACCTGGACTGAGCCACGCGGGCCCGCGGCATCCGGTTCACGGTGAGCCGGGGCCCGGCGCCGGACCGGTGCCGGGCCCCGCCGTCACGGCGTGGGGGTCACTCGCTGGGCGCCCAGTAGTCGACCAGGGTGGCGACCCCGGGCTCGAGGGACTTCCAGGAGCCGGTGAAGGACAGCACGGCGAAGGCGGCGGCGGGATAGCCACGACGGCTCATCCGCTCGCCCGCGTCCCCCTCGGCCGCCCCGGAGAGGATCTCGGCTGCTCCCTGGACGCCGGGGTTGTGGCCGACCAGGAGCACGTTCTGCGCGTCGTCGGGGGTCTCGTTCAGCAGGGCGATCAGCTCACCGGGCGAGGCTTCGTAGATCCGCTCCTCGTAGACCGTCTTCGGGCGCTGCGGGAACTCGTGCACCGCGAGTTTCCACGTTTCCCGGGTCCTGGTCGAGGTGGAGCAGAGGGCCAGATCGAACGCGATGGCGGAGTCGGCGAGCTTGCGTCCGGCGACTGCGGCGTCCATCCTGCCGCGCTCGGCGAGCGGGCGCTCATGGTCGTTCACCGGTGGCCAGTCGGCCTTCGCATGCCGGAAGAGGACAATCCTGCGGGGTTCTGCGACGCTCATGTGCCCCAGCTTCGCATGAAACAGGCCACAGGGCGCGGGTAGTTGACGGCCACTTCCGGGGTGCTCAGCGGGTGATGAGCTGCTGAGCGCGCTCGAGGAGGTGGGTGATCCCGGGCTCGGCGGTCGCCGCGTGCGCGTCGGCGGGATCCAGGATCAGCGTGAGCAGCATGACGAAGGCGAGCGCGGGCAGGGCGAGGGCCCACCACGGCAGCCGGCTGTCGGCGCCGCCCCGGAGGACCGGGTGGGGCCGGGTGGGGGTGCGCGCCGACATGGGGGGGCCTCCGCTCTTCGAGTGTTCCGTGCCGCCTCTCGCGGCCACATCTCGAAGGTATGTACTCCCCGGCCCTCGGCCCATCCGGTGACCCACCCACTTGCCCCTGAGCCTGGCCCCCTAGGGGACAGGGGGGCCAGCACCACCACGGCCCTCGGGCGGGGCCGGTGCCGGGGGTGTCACGGCGCGAGGATGCTCGCGATCACACCGATGACGATGAAGATGGCGAAGAAGGCTCCGAAGACGAGCAGCAGCTTCTTCTGACCGTTCTGCGGGTTCGGGTCGAGGACTGGCATGGGGCAAGTCTCGCATCCGCCGGCCCCGCGGCGCGCCCCGGGTCGGGCTCAGCGGGCCGCCGCCTCGTCCTCCACCGTGCGGTCCCGGCCCGCCAGGACCCCGGCGATCGTCTGCGGGATCATCAGGCCGGCCAGGAGTGCGAGCGGCAGGCCCCAGCCACCGCTGTGCTGGTAGAGCACGCCCACCAGGAGGGGGCCCGGAATGGAGATCAGATAGCCGGTGCTCTGGGCGAAGGCCGACAGCTTGGCCACGCCCGCGCCGGACCTGGCCCGCATCCCGACCATGGTGAGCGCGAGGGGGAAGGCACAGTTGGCGATGCCCAGCAGCAGCACCCAGACCAGGGCGCCGGCGGCCGGTGCGAAGTACAGACCGGTGTAGCCGACCAGGCCGCTCACGCCGAGCACGAGCACGATCGGTCCCTGCCGGGGCAGGCGCGTGGCGAGGCGCGGGATGACGAAGGCCAGCGGCACGCCCATCACCATGATGAACGCGAGCAGCAGTCCGGCCGTGCTCGCGGGCACGCCCGCGTCCCGGAAGATCTGCGGCATCCAGCCCATGGTGATGTAGGCGACGGTCGCCTGGAGCCCGAAGAAGACGGCCAGCGCCCAGGCGGTCCGGCTGCGGGTGATGCGCACCTCGGGCGACGGCTCACCCGCCGACGACGGCCCGCCGGACGCGGGGGCCCGCTCGGCCGGTGGTGCGCCCCGCTTCCCCGTGAACGGGATCCACGGCAGTACGGCGGCCACGGCGAGCGCCGCCCACAGGGCGAGCCCCGACCGCCAGTCCCCGCCCAGCGCCTCGGTCAGCGGCACGGTCACCGCGGCGGCCGCGGCCGTGCCCAGGGCAAGGGCCATGGAGTACAAGCCGGTCATGGAGCCGACCCGGTCCGGGAACCACTGCTTGACGATGACCGGCATCAGGACGTTGCTGACGGCGATGCCCATGAGCGCGAGGGCGCTGGCGGCCAGGAAGCCCGCCGTGCCTCCCGTGAACGGGCGTATCAGCAGCCCCGCGCCGATGGCGACCATGCCGGCGCACACCACCGCACCCGCTCCGAAGCGGCGGGCCAGCCGCGGGGCGGCGACGCCGAAGACGGCGAAGCACAGCGGGGGCACGGAGGTGAGCAGCCCGGCCACGCTGCCGCTCATGGCGAGGTCGGTGCGGACCTCCTCGAGCAGCGCGCCGAGGCTGGTGATGGCGGGACGGAGGTTCAGCGCCGCCAGCACGATGCCGACGACGAGCAACCGGGTCGTCCACGCGCGCGTGGCGGCGCCCCCGGTCTCCCGGGGTGCGGACGGAGCTTCCGTGCGTACGGTCGTGGACGCGAGCGTCCGGGTTTCCTCACCAGCCATGAAATACATCATAGAATCATGGGATGATTGGTTGTCCATGCCGAGACTGCCGTCCGGCATCGGCGCCCCTGCCGTGCAGAGGTGTGTCATGTCCCTGAGCCATCCCCGTCGTTCCGCGCTGTCCGAGCAGGTCATCGCCGCTCTGCGCGCCCAGATCACCTCGGGCGAGTGGCCGGTCGGCTCCCGCATCCCGACCGAGCCGGAGCTGGTCGAGCAGCTCGGGGTGGCGCGCAACACAGTCCGTGAGGCCGTGCGAGCGCTGGCGCACAACGGGCTGCTCGACATCCGTCAGGGCTCGGGCACCTATGTCGTCACCACGAGCGAGCTGGCCGGGGTGATGCAGCGCCGGTTCGCCGACGCCGACCCCGGGCACATCGCGGAACTGCGCTCCGCCCTGGAGTCGTCCGCGGCACGGCTGGCCGCCGAGCGGCGCACCGAGAAGGACCTCGAACAGCTCGACACCCTGCTGCTGCGCCGTGAGGAGGCCTGGGAGTCGGGTGCGGCGGAGCGGTTCGTGGCGGCGGACACGACGTTCCACCTGGCCGTCGTGGCGGCGTCGCACAACGACGTGCTGACCGAGCTGTACGCGGACCTGAGCGAGGTGCTGCGGGACTGGCTGCGCGACGACGTCGGCCAGGAGCTGACCCCGCGGACCCACCTGGACCACTCGCGGCTGCTGGACGCGATCCGCGCGGGCGACGCGACGAGGGCGGCCGAGGAGGCCGCCGCCCACTCGCCGGCGTGCCGTCCGGGGCGGTTCAGGCCGCCTTCCGGTGGCTGATCCACGCGGACCGGACCTCCTTCCAGCAGCGGCCGGTCAGCCGCACGGTCTGTGCGGGTCCGGCGGCCACCGGGGCGCTGTCGCTGTCGAGGTCCCACCACTGGAGGCACTCGATGTGCAGGCTCACGTGATCGGTGTCCGGATAGGGGTTGTGGCAGTACACGGTCACCCGGGAGCCGTCGACCTCGGTCCGGCAGGCGGCTCCGAACGGATCGGCGGACTCCGCGCCGCCGGACCCGGCCTCGGCCGGCCGCACACGCGCGTGCGACATCGTCTCGTACGGCATCGCCCCGTACGCCAGGGCGGGCACGAGGGCGATGCCCGCGGCGATGGTGAAGGTCACTGAGAGCAGGCGGTGAAAGCGCACAAGGGGGGACCTCCTCGGCCGTGCTGGGAGGGAGATCGAACGGGGATCAGGCAGGGACCACACGGTGTCCGCGTGCTCACGGTGACCTGTTGCTCCACAGTGCCCGCCGGCACCGCGCACCGCCCGCGCTGCTGAGCCGAACGGGTGACGCGGCGAGGGCCCGCACCCTTCGCGTGAAGGGTGCGGGCCCTCGTCGGCCGTTCCGGGCCGGGCCTGCGGCGCTCAGGCGCCGATGGCGTGCAGACCGCCGTCCACGTGGATGATCTCGCCGGTGGTCTTCGGGAACCAGTCGCTCAGCAGGGCGACGGCGCCGCGGCCGGCCGGCTCCGGGTCCTTCAGGTCCCACTCCAGCGGGGCCCGGGTGTCCCACACGGAGGCCAGCTCGCTGAAGCCCGGGATGGACTTGGCGGCCATGGAACCGATCGGGCCCGCCGAGATCAGGTTGCAGCGGATGTTCTGCTTGCCCAGGTCACGCGCCACGTAACGGCTGGTGGCCTCCAGGGCCGCCTTGGCCGGGCCCATCCAGTCGTACTGCGGCCAGGCGTACTGCGCGTCGAAGGTGAAGCCGACGACGGAACCGCCGTTCGGCATCAGCGGCAGGCAGGCCATGGTCAGCGACTTCAGGGAGAAGGCCGAGACGTGCATGGCCGTGGAGACCGACTCGAACGGCGTGTTCAGGAAGTTGCCGCCGAGCGCGTCCTGCGGCGCGAAGCCGATGGAGTGCACGAGGCCGTCGAGGCCGCCGAGCTCCTCGCCCACGACGTCCGCGAGGCGGCCCAGGTGCTCGTCGTTGGTCACGTCGAGCTCGATGACCTTGGCGGGCTTGGGGAGCTTCTTGGCGATGCGCTCGGTCAGGGTGGGCCGCGGGAACGCGGTCAGGATGATCTCGGCGCCCTGCTCCTGGGCCAGCTTGGCCGTGTGGAAGGCGATGGAGGACTCCATCAGCACACCGGTGATCAGGACGCGCTTGCCCTCGAGAATTCCGCTCATGTCGTTCAGTGACCCATTCCCAGTCCGCCGTCAACGGGAATGACGGCTCCAGTGATGTACGAGGCGTCGTCCGAGGCGAGGAACCGCACGGCCGCGGCGATCTCCTCCGACTGCGCGTACCGGGCGAGCGGTACCTGCGCGAGGATCTTCGCCTGCTGCTCCTCGGTGAGCTCCCTGGTCATGTCGGTGTCGACGAAACCGGGGGCGACGACGTTGAAGGTGATGTTGCGCGAGCCCAGCTCACGGGCGAGGGAACGCGCGAAGCCGACCAGCGCGGCCTTGGAGGCGGCGTAGTTCGCCTGCCCGGCGGAACCGAGGAGCCCGACGACCGACGAGATGAGCACGACGCGGCCCTTCTTGGCCCGCAGCATGCCTCGGTTGGCGCGCTTGACGACACGGAAGGTGCCGGTGAGGTTGGTGTCGACGACGGACGTGAAGTCCTCCTCCGACATCCGCATCAGCAGCTGGTCCTTGGTGATGCCGGCGTTGGCGACCAGCACCTCCACGGGACCGTGCGCTTCCTCGATCTCCTTGTAGGCCTGCTCCACCTGCTCGCTGTCGGTGATGTCGCACTTGACGGCGAGGAAGCCCGTGGGGGGCTCGCCCGAGCGGTACGTGATCGCGACCTTGTCACCGGCATCGGCGAACGCGCGGGCGATGGCGAGGCCGATCCCCCGGTTACCTCCGGTGACGAGAACCGAGCGGCTCAACGGATCACCCTTTCGATAGCGGTCTGGAGCCCCTGCGCGCGGCAGGCGCCTTCACCGAAAACCTATCGGTCCACCCGCTCCCCGGAGCGATCGGGCACCGACAGTGGCGCACACGGCCTCCTGTCGGGTTCCTACAGTCGGCGGCCCTCTGCCCGCTCGGCCGGCAGCACCACCGAGGGGTCGGTGTCCTCTGCCACCTCGCAGTGCGGCGTGCCGTGCCGACCAGCGGCGGTGAACGGCTTCAGCCTGATCTTCCCCTGCGCCGCCCCGTGCGCATACCGCTCCACGGGCTCACCGGCCGGCGACCGCCCGGCGGTCCGGCCCGTCTCCCTTTTCGGAGGCTCGTCGTCCGGGGCGTGGACCGCGCACTCGGCCCACACGGTCTTGCCCGGCCCCGGCCACCCTGCCACGCCCCAGCGGGCGGCGACGGCTTCCACCAGGAGCAGGCCCCTCCCACCGCCGGTGTCCGCGGAGGGTCGGCCCGTCGGCTCGGGACGCCCCGGGTGGGTGTCGGACACCTCGACGCGGACGAGTCCCGCGGACCGCATGATTCACTGCCTTCGTCGGTCCGTCAGCGAGCGCCCGAAGGGAACCCCCACTCGTGCCCCATGAAGTCGATCAGTCGTTTCTGGCGCTGCCGCTGCGCGCCCTCGCCGACGCCGCGCTGGCGCGGGCGCGGGCGCTCGGGGCGGAGCACGCGGACTTCCGTCTGGAGCGGGTGCGCAGCGCGTCCTGGCGGTTCCGGGACGCCAAGCCGGCCGGGTCGTCGGACACCACCGACCTCGGGTACGCGGTGCGCGTGGTGCACGGCGGGACGTGGGGGTTCGCCTCCGGGGTGGACCTCACCCTCGACGCCGCCGCCAAGGTCGCCTCGCAGGCCGTGGCGATGGCGCAGCTGTCGGCGCAGGTGATCCGGGCGGCCGGGTCCAAGGAGAGGGTGGAGCTGGCCGACGAGCCCGTGTACGCCGACCGGACGTGGGTCTCCTCGTACGAGGTCGATCCGTTCGCCGTGCCCGACGTGGAGAAGGCCGGGCTGCTGGGCGAGTGGAGTGCGCGGCTGCTGGCGGCGCGCGGGGTGGACCATGTGGACGCCTCGCTGCTGACCGTGCACGAGAACAAGTTCTACGCCGATACGGGCGGGACCACGACCACCCAGCAGCGGGTACGGCTGCACCCGGTCTTCACGGCCGTGTCGGTGGACGAGTCGAGCGGGGAGTTCGACTCCATGCGGACGCTCGCGCCGCCGGTGGGCCGCGGCTGGGAGTACCTGAGGGGCACCGGCTGGGACTGGGACGACGAGCTGGAGCGGATGCCCGAGCTGCTCGCCGAGAAGATGCGCGCGCCGAGCGTGGAGCCGGGCCTGTACGACCTGGTCGTCGACCCGTCCAACCTGTGGCTGACCATCCACGAGTCCATCGGGCACGCCACCGAGCTGGACCGGGCCCTCGGCTATGAGGCGGCCTACGCGGGCACCTCGTTCGCCACCTTCGACCAGCTGGGGAAGCTGAAGTACGGCTCGGAGCTGATGAACGTCACCGGTGACCGCACCGCCGAGCACGGGCTGGCGACGGTGGGGTACGACGACGAGGGGGTCGCGGCGCAGTCCTGGGACCTGGTGAGGGACGGCACGCTGGTCGGCTACCAGCTGGACCGGCGGATCGCGAGGCTGACCGGGTTCGAGCGGTCCAACGGGTGCGCGTTCGCGGACTCCCCCGGGCACGTGCCGGTGCAGCGGATGGCGAACGTGTCGTTGCGGCCGGATCCGGCGGGCCTGTCGACCGAGGACCTGATCGGGAGCGTGGACCGGGGCGTCTACGTCGTCGGTGACCGGTCGTGGAGCATCGACATGCAGCGGTACAACTTCCAGTTCACCGGGCAGCGTTTCTTCCGGATCGAGAACGGGCGGCTCACCGGGCAACTGCGGGACGTCGCCTACCAGGCGACGACCACCGACTTCTGGGGCTCCATGACGGCGGTCGGCGGTCCGCAGACCTACGTCCTCGGGGGCGCCTTCAACTGCGGCAAGGCCCAGCCGGGGCAGGTCGCGGCGGTCTCGCACGGCTGCCCGTCCGCCCTCTTCAGAGGAGTCGGCATTCTCAACACCACTCAGGAGGCGGGTCGATGAGCGCGCGCACCACCACACCGCACGAGATCGTCGAGCGGGCGCTCGAACTGTCCCGGGCCGACGGCTGTGTCGTGATCGCCGACGAGCAGTCGACCGCCAATCTGCGCTGGGCGGGCAACTCGCTCACCACGAACGGTGTCACCCGCGGGCGCACGCTCACCGTCATCGCGACGGTGGACGGCCGGGAGGGCACGGCGTCCGGCGTCGTGTCCCGGTCCGCGGTGACCCTCGACGAGCTGGAACCCCTGGTGCGGGCCGCCGAGGCCGCCGCGCGGGGTGCCGGGCCGGCCGAGGACGCCCAGCCGCTGGTCACGGGAGCGAAGGGGACGACCGGGTCCCCCGGGGCCCCCGATTTCGCCGAGGCTCCCGCGGAGACCTCCTCCGCCGTGTTCGCCGACTTCGCACCGGCCCTCGGTGAGGCGTTCGCCCGCGCGCGGGCGGGCGGCCGGGAGCTGTACGGCTTCGCCCAGCACGAGCTGGTCTCCAGCTACCTCGGTACGTCCACGGGGCTGCGGCTGCGGCACGACCAGCCGAGCGGGACGCTGGAGCTGAACGCCAAGTCGCCGGACCGTACGCGCTCGGCGTGGGCGGGCCGTGCCACGCGGGACTTCAAGGACGTCGATCCGGGGGCGCTCGACGCCGAGCTGGCCGTGCGGCTGGGCTGGGCCGAGCGGCGGCTCGAGCTGCCCGCGGGCCGGTACGAGACGCTGCTGCCGCCGACCGCCGTCGCGGACCTGCTGGTCTACCAGCTGTGGTCGGCCTCGGGCCGGGACGCGGCCGAGGGCCGCACGGTCTTCTCCAAGCCGGGCGGTGGCACCCGGATCGGTGAGCGGCTGTCCGGGCTGCCGCTGACCCTGCGCAGCGATCCGGACGAGCCGGGGCTGGAGTCGGCGCCCTTCGTGATCGCGCACTCCTCCGGGGGCGACCAGTCGGTGTTCGACAACGGGCTGCCGCTGACGGCCACGGAGTGGATCCGCGAGGGCGAGCTGACGCGTCTGACCACCAGCCGGCACGGCGCGGACCTGACCGGGCTGCCGGTGGCGCCGGCGATCGACAACCTGATCCTCGACGGGGGCGAGGACCGCTCCCTGGAGGAGATGGTCGCCGCCACAGGCCATCATGGGCCCGGCCTGCTGCTGACCTGCCTGTGGTACATCCGCGAGGTGGACCCGGCGACGCTGCTGCTCACCGGTCTGACCCGGGACGGTGTCTACCTCGTCGAGAACGGCGAGGTCGTCGGCGAGGTCAACAACTTCCGGTTCAACGAGTCGCCGGTGGACGTGCTGGGCCGTGCCACGGAGGCGGGACGTACGGAGCGGACGCTGCCCCGGGAGTGGGGCGACTGGTTCACCAGGGCCGCGATGCCGCCGCTGCGCGTCCCCGATTTCAATATGAGTTCTGTCAGCCAGGGCGTATAACCTCGTAGGCGTTCGCCCTCGGCGGTCACCCGACCGGCCGAGGACCGGCGGACCGAGGAACACCGAGGAGACACGAGAACCGTGACGGACATCGTCGACGAGCTGAAGTGGCGCGGGCTGTTCGCCCAGTCCACCGACGAGGACGCTTTGCGCAAGGCGCTCGCGGACGGTCCCGTCACGTTCTATTGCGGCTTCGACCCGACCGCGTCGTCCCTGCACGTGGGGCACCTGGTCCAGGTGCTCACCCTGCGCCGGCTCCAGCAGGCCGGTCACCGGCCGCTGGCGCTGGTCGGCGGCGCCACGGGCCAGATCGGCGACCCCCGCCCGACCGCCGAGCGCACGCTGAACGCGCCGGAGACCGTCGCCGGCTGGGTCGAGCGGCTGCGGAGCCAGATCGAGCCGTTCCTGTCCTTCGAGGGCGAGAACGCGGCCACGATGGTCAACAACCTCGACTGGACGCAGAACCTCTCCGCCATCGAGTTCCTGCGGGACATCGGCAAGCACTTCCGCGTCAACAAGATGCTGACCAAGGACTCGGTCGCCCGGCGTCTGGAGTCCTCCGAGGGCATCAGCTACACGGAGTTCAGCTACCAGCTGCTCCAGGCGATGGACTTCCTCCAGCTGTACCGTCACCACGGCTGCACGATGCAGCAGGGCGGCAGCGACCAGTGGGGCAACCTCACGGCGGGCCTGGACCTGATCCACCGGCTGGAGCCGGACGCCCCCGTCCACGCCTACGCCACGCCGCTGATGACGAAGGCGGACGGCACCAAGTTCGGCAAGACCGAAGGCGGCGCGGTCTGGCTCGACCCGGAGATGACCACGCCGTACGCGTTCTACCAGTTCTGGCTGAACACGGACGACCGGGACATCTCCGGCTACATGCGGATCCTGTCCTTCAAGTCCCGCGAGGAGCTGGAGGAGCTGGAACGGCAGACGGCGGAGCGTCCGCAGGCCCGTGCCGCCCAGCGCGCCCTGGCCGAGGAGCTGACGACCCTGGTGCACGGCGCCGGCCAGACGGCCGCCGTGATCGCCGCGTCGAAGGCGCTGTTCGGCCAGGGCGAGCTGGCGGAGCTGGACGACCGCACGCTGGCGGCGGCCCTCTCCGAGGTGCCGCACGTCGAGGTGACCGAGCTCGGTCCGGTCGTCGACCTGTTCGCCGAGGTCGGCCTGGTGGCGAGCAAGTCGGCCGCGCGGCGCACGGTCAAGGAGGGCGGCGCCTACGTGAACAACGTCAAGGTCACCGCCGAGGACGCCGTCCCCGCGAAGGAGGACCTGCTGCACGGGCGCTGGCTGGTGCTGCGCCGGGGCAAGAAGAACCTGGCGGCGGTGGAGGTCGCGACCGCCTGAGCCGTCGGCACGTGGCCGTCCGGGTGTCCGGCCGGGGCGAGCGCCCCGGGCGGCGCCGGGCGACCGCCTCGGCGGGCCCGCGCCTCAGACCCGCTGCTGTTTGCGGCCCCGCATCTGCATGTAGAGCATGTCGACGAAGAAGACGATGACGATCGCCGCCACCAGCTGGAAGATGTGCCGGCCCCAGTCGATGCCCGGGGTCTCCGCGATACCGAAGCCGCGCGCGATCGCGTTGCCCGCGATGGCGCCGAGGATGCCGCAGATGGTGGTCAGCCACAGCGGGCTGTGCTGCTTGCCGGGGATGATCGCCTTGGCTATCAGGCCGAGCACGAATCCCACGATGATCGCCCACAACCAGCCCATGACTGCCTCCTGGTACGCCTAGACGCGAGCATTACGGCCAGTTTCGGCCCGGACCCCTTGCACCGCATGTCGGGCGTGCCGCACGGGCTCCGGTTCGGGCAGGGTGGGCGGCATGGGCGCGGCGTAACGTGGTCCTCGTGCGGGCCCGGTGCCCCGGCCGGTCACGAGACGGCCAGGGGCGGGAAAAGTCCGATACGGGCGGATGGTGGAATGTGATGCGGAAGCAGCACGGCGGCGTCCAGGTGTTCCGGATCACCGGTGCCAGGGCGGGCCTCCAAGACGATGTGCGTGCGCGGCAGCGCCGGTACGTGATCTCGATGACCGTCCGTACGATCTCGGTCATCCTCGCGGCGTCGCTCTGGAACGTGGAACGGCACGTCGCGATCGTGGCACTGGTCCTCGGCATGCTGCTGCCGTACATCGCGGTGGTGATCGCCAACGCCGGACGCGAGAACGCGCCGTCGCTTCCGTCGTCCTACCTGTCGGCGCAGATGCGGCCGATGATCGAGCCTTCGGGGACGGACGACGGCACGTCGGAACCCGGGGCCGAGGACGCGGCGTCCACGCCCACGCCCGGGCCCACGCCCGGCGCGCGAACGGAGCGGTCCGGGCCGTCGTGACCTCCGGAACACGGCCGTGACCGGCCGGAACCGGAGGACACTTCCCCGCCAAGCTCAAGAAAAGCTCAGATCAATCACGTTGTTCCGGTGCCGGGGGCGGGGTGGCCCGTGACATACTTCGTACGCGCTCCGCATCCCCCGTCGGAGCGACGGACCGACGCCGGGCAGCTCCCCCCGTGGCTGCTCGGCGTCGCCTTTGTTCCGGGTGTGGCGGGTGCTCCCGGCCGTTGCCGCCGAGCCGGCCGGGTTAGGGTCGGCGGTGTGATGGACCCTGATCCCGAGACGCCGATCTGTTCCGCCAAGGGCTGCCGTGCCGCCGCCGTGTGGGTGCTCGCCTGGAACAACCCGAAGATCCACACGCCGGAGCGCCGTAAGACCTGGCTCGCGTGTGAGGAGCACCGGGAGCACCTGTCGCAGTTCCTCGGCGTCCGCGGGTTCCTGAAGGACGTGGTGCGCTTCGAGGAGTGGCGGGCGCCCGAGGGGGCGTAGTCCCGGGCCCCGCCCCGGCCTGCGAGCCCAGCCCTCCGGCCGCTTCGGCCGTTTCAGCCGCCGATGGCGGACATCGGGCGGTCGGGCTGCACGAACGCCGGGTCGTCGAGGCCGGCGCCCGCCTTCTTGCCCCACATGGCCAGCCGCCAGATCCGGGCGATCTCCTCGTCGGGCGCGTCGGAGCGCAGGGCCGCGCGCAGGTCCGTCTCCTCGGTGGCGAACAGGCAGGTGCGGATCTGTCCGTCGGCGGTGAGCCGGGTGCGGTCGCAGGCCGCGCAGAACGGGCGGGTGACGGAGGCGATGACGCCGACGCGGTGCGGGCCGCCGTCGACCAGCCAGCGCTCGGCCGGGGCGGAGCCGCGGGCCTCCTCGCCCTCGGGGGTCAGCTCGAAGCGGGTGCGCAGGGAGGCGAGGATGTCGCCGGCGGTGATCATGCCGTCGCGCTTCCAGCCGTGCTGGGCGTCCAGGGGCATCTGCTCGATGAAGCGCAGCTCGTAGCCGTGGTCCACGGCCCAGGCCAGCAGGTCGGGGGCCTCGTCGTCGTTGAGTCCCGGCATCAGGACCGAGTTGACCTTCACCGGGGTCAGTCCGGCCTCGCGGGCCGCGTACAGGCCGTCGATGACGTCCTGGTGGCGGTTGCGGCGGGTGAGGGTCTTGAAGACGTCCGGGCGGAGCGTGTCGAGGGAGACGTTGACCCGGTCCAGGCCCGCCTCCTTCAGGGCCGCCGCGGTGCGCCCGAGGCCGATGCCGTTGGTGGTCAGCGACGTCCGGGGGCGGGGTTCCAGGGCCGCGACCCGCTCGACGATGCCGACCAGGCCGGGGCGGAGCAGGGGTTCACCGCCGGTGAAGCGGACCTCCTCGATGCCGAGGGAGGTGACGGCGATGTCGATGAGGCGGACGATCTCGTCGTCCGTGAGCAGATCGGGCTTGGCCAGCCACTGCAGGCCCTCCTCGGGCATGCAGTAGGTGCACCGCAGATTGCACCGGTCGGTCAGTGACACCCGCAGGTCGGTCGCCACTCGGCCGTACGTGTCGATGAGCACGTGGCCCCCTCCCTCGACTCGGATCACTCGGATCGCGCGTACTCCGGCTGTCTGCGAGCCTACGTGACGACGCCGACAAGCACAGCGGTCCGAGGCGGCGGGACACGCGAGGGCCGCGCCGTACGGGCCTCCGGGAGAGGTCCGTGCGGCGCGGCCCGGCCGCCGGTGCGGGTCAGTGGGCGCCGGCGCCGGTCAGCGACCGGACCTCCAGCTCCGCGTACTTCTTGGCGTCCGGCTCCTCCTTGGACAGGACGGTGCCCAGCCAGCCCATCAGGAAACCGAACGGGATGGAGATGAGTCCCGGGTTCTTCAGCGGGAACCAGGAGAAGTCGACGTCGGGGAACATCGCGGTCGGGTCGCCGGAGACCACGGGCGAGAACAGCACCAGGCCGACGGCGACGATGAGACCGCCGTAGATCGACCACAGGGCGCCCTGGGTGGTGAACCGCTTCCAGAACAGGCTGTAGAGGATCGTCGGCAGGTTGGCGGAGGCGGCGACCGCGAAGGCCAGCGCGACCAGACCGGCCACGTTCAGGTCGCGGGCGAGGGCGCCGAGCGCGATGGAGACGACGCCGATGAGGACGGTCGCCCAGCGGGCCGCCCTCATCTCCTCCTTCTCCGTGGCCTTCCCCTTGCGGATGACGTTGGCGTAGATGTCGTGCGCGAAGGAGGAGGACGAGGCGAGGGTGAGGCCGGCGACCACGGCGAGGATCGTGGCGAAGGCGACCGCCGAGATGGTGGCGAGCAGGATCGCGCCCCAGGTCGAGTCGGTGCCGCCCAGGTGCAGGGCGAGCAGCGGGGCGGCCGTGTTGCCGGACGGGTTGGACTCGATGATCTCGGTGCGCGAGATGAGGGCCGCGGCGCCGAAGCCGAGCGCGATGGTCATCAGGTAGAAGCCGCCGATGATGCCGATGGCCCAGTTCACGGACTTACGGGCGGCCTTGGCGTTGGGCACCGTGTAGAAGCGGATCAGGATGTGCGGCAGGCCGGCGGTGCCGAGCACCAGGGCGATGCCGAGGGAGATGAAGTCCAGCTTGGTGGTGCCGCTCGCGCCGTACTGCAGGCCGGGCTCCAGGAAGGCCGCGCCCGCGCCGCTGTTCTCGGCGGCCTTGCCCAGCAGGTCGGAGACGTTGAAGTTGAACTTCAGCAGCACCAGGAAGGTGATCAGGACGGTGCCGCCGATGAGCAGCACGGCCTTGATCATCTGCACCCAGGTGGTGCCCTTCATGCCGCCGATGGAGACGTAGACGATCATCAGGACGCCGACGAGGGCGACGATGAGGATCTTGCCGGCGTCGGAGGTGATGCCGAGCAGCAGCGAGACCAGGACGCCGGCGCCCGCCATCTGGGCCAGCAGGTAGAAGATCGACACCACGATGGTGGAGGTGCCGGCCGCGGTGCGCACGGGCCGCTGGCGCATGCGGTAGGCGAGGACGTCGCCCATCGTGTAGCGGCCGGAGTTCCGCAGCGGCTCGGCGACCAGCAGGAGGGCGACCAGCCAGGCGACCAGGAAGCCGATGGAGTAGAGGAAGCCGTCGTAGCCGAAGAGGGCGATGGCGCCCGCGATGCCGAGGAAGGACGCGGCCGACATGTAGTCGCCGGAGACCGCGAGCCCGTTCTGGAAGGCGCTGAACTGCCGTCCGCCCGCGTAGAAGTCGGCGGCGTCCTTGGTCTGCCGGCCCGCCCAGACGGTGATGCCGAGGGTCGCGACGACGAACAGCGCGAACAGTGTGATGATCAGCGCGCGGTGTTCGCTCGCCTCGTTCGCGGCAAGGGTGACGTGGGTGATCGCGGGGCTCATGCGCCGCCCTCCATACGGGTCTTGATGGCCTCGGCCTTGGGGTCGAGGTTGGTGGCGGCGTGCCGGGAGTACAGCCACGCGATGAGGAACGTGGTGACGAACTGCAGGACCCCGAAGACGAGGGCGACGTTGATGTTGCCGAACAGCTCCGTGCCCATGAAGCCGCCCGCGTAGTTCGAGAGCAGCACGTACAGCAGGTACCAGAGGATGAAGCCGACGGTCAGGGGGAAGGCGAAGGAGCGGTGGGAGCGGCGCAGTTCACCGAACTCAGCGCTCTCCTGCACCGCGGTGAACTCCTCGGGTGTGGGGAGTTTGTGTTCCTCTGCTGAGGGGGATGGCGCTTCGGCGGCCACGGGGTCTCCTCGCGTTGCGGGTGCGGTTACGACGGAACTACGGAGCTACGGCAGGAACGGGGCGAGTGTCCTCGTGCTCCCTGCACAACGTCACGGCGCCACGCGAGCACCGGTTCAACGGTCCTCGCTTTCTTTTCGGGGGACGTTTTCCGAAGTCGTTACGGCAAAACGTTGTTGCTCACGGAGGGCACGGGATAACTTCGCCCTGCACCACTCGTCATGCCCCTGCCCGAGCACCACCTGTGCCTCGGGCGGTTTTGTTTCCGGATGATGTGGAGATCCCATGGCTCATCTGCGTTCCAGACGCCGTCTCGCCCTCGCCGTGCCTGTCGCGCTGTCCCTGACCGTCTCGCTCGGCTTCCTGCCGGCGGCGGCCTCGGCGGCTCCGCAGGCGGCGCCGACGGCGAAACAGGCGACGGACGCGCCCGCCTTGGCGTATGTCGTCAACACCAAGGCGGACCACCGCACCATCGCGTCGGTGAAGAAGGCGATCGCCGCGGCCGGCGGGACCGTCGTGGTCACGCACGACAGGATCGGTGTGATCGTCGTCCACTCGGCCAACCCGGACTTCGGCAAGGAGATCCGCGCCGCGCGGGGAGTGCAGTCCGCCGGGGCCACCCGCACCGCGCCGCTGGCTCCGGCCGGGACGACCGACGTGGGCGCCGCCGACCGCATGACGGCCGCCGAGGCCGCGCGGACGAAGGCCGCCTCGGAGAAGGTCCCCGGCAGTGAGCCGCTCGAGGCCGACCAGTGGGACCTGCGGGCGATCGGCGCCGACAAGGCCGCGCGGATCAACCCCGGCAGCCGGAAGGTGACCGTCGCCGTGATCGACACCGGCGTCGACGACACCCACCCCGACCTCGCCCCGAACTTCTCCGCCGCCCAGTCGGCCAACTGCGTCGGCGGCACGGCGGACACCAGCGAGGGCGCCTGGCGTCCGTACACGGACGAGGACTACCACGGCACCCACGTGGCCGGTGAGATCGCCGCGGCCCGCAACGGCATCGGCGTCGCCGGTGTCGCGCCCGGCGTGAAGGTCTCCAGCATCAAGGTGAGCGACCCGGACAACGGCCTCTTCTACCCGGAGAACGTCGTCTGCGCCTTCGTGTTCGCCGCCGACCACGGCGTCGAGATCACGAACAACAGCTACTACGTGGACCCGTGGCTGTACAACTGCACGGACGACCCCGACCAGAAGGCGATCGTCGACGCGGTCAACCGGGCCCAGCTGTACGCCCAGAAGAAGGGCACCCTGCACGTCGCCTCGGCCGGCAACTCCAACCACGACCTGGCCTCGGACGCGATCGACGACGCCTCCAGCCCGAACGACACCACGCCGGTCGAGCGCACCATCGACCCCTCCGAATGCCTGGACCTGCCGACCCAGCTGCCGGGTGTGGTCACGGTCAGCGCGACCGGTGTGCACGACGCCAAGTCGTTCTACTCCACCTACGGCAACCGCGTGGTGGACGTCGCGGCACCGGGCGGCGACAGCCGTTACCAGCTGCCGGACACGCCGTCGAAGAACGGCCGCATCCTGTCCACCATGCCGAACAACGGGTACGGCTTCCTCCAGGGCACCTCGATGGCCGCACCGCACGCCGCCGGTGTGGCCGCGCTGCTGAAGTCCAAGCACCCGTGGGCGACCCCGGCCGCGCTGCAGGCGCTGCTGAAGGCGCAGGCGGACAACCCGGGCTGCCCGGCCTCCTACGACCAGGACGGCGACGGAGTGCAGGACGCGACGTGCGAGGGCGGCAAGCGGATCAACGGCTTCTACGGTTTCGGCATCGTCGACGCGCTGGACGCGGTGAAGCGCTAGCCGGAGGAGCGGCAGCAGTGGTACCGCGCGGTCGTGCCGCGTGACCTGTGAGAGGGGAAGGGCCGGGCGATCCGCCCGGCCCTTCCGGTCCGTACGGGCGGCCGGTGCGGCACAGTGCACCCATGACCGGTACCGAATCACCCGTCGGCCTCGCGGCCGTGTGGTCCTCGCTCGGCGGCGATCCCGCCCTCCTCACGCGTGTGTCGACCGTCGAGCGGCCCGAGGTCCTTCCCGCGCGGCTGCCGGTGAGGGAGCTGGCGCGCGCCTGTGTGGGCGCGTGCGCGCTGGCCGCGGCCGAACTGGGCGCGCGGCGGGCGGCGCGCACGCCTTCGGTGCGCGCCCCTGCGGGGCGTCCCGAAGTCTCGGGGACGCCCGCGGTGCGGGTGGACGACGGAGCGGTGGCCGCGGCGTTCACCAGCGAGCGGCATCTGCTGGTCGACGGGCGGGCCCCGGTGGCCTTCTCACCGCTGTCGCGTTTCTGGCGCACGGCCGACGGCTGGGTGCGTACGCACGCCAACTACCCGCACCACCGGGCCCGGTTGCTCGCCGCGCTGGGGACGCCCGAGGACCCGCGGGCGGTGGCGGCGGCGCTCGCCGAGCGGTCGGCCGTCGAGGTCGAGGAGGCCGTGTACGCTGCCGGGGGACTCGCCGTCGCGCTGCGGACGCCCGCGCAGTGGGCGGCGCACGAGCAGGCCGCGGCGGTGGCGGAGCATCCGTTGGTGGAGCGCGGACGGCTGGACGCCGCACCCGCGCGCGTGCTCGCCCCCGCGGACCGCGATCCGCTGCTGCCCGCGGCGGGGCTGCGGGTGCTGGACCTGACGCGGGTCGTCGCGGGGCCGGTCGCCACCCGCACGCTGGCCCTGCTCGGCGCGGACGTGCTGCGCCTGGACCCCCCGTGGCTGCCCGAACTCCCCGACCAGCACACCGACACGGGGTTCGGGAAGCGCTCGGCCCTGCTGGACCTGACGGCCGACCGGGAAGTCTTCGAGGAGCTGCTCGCGGCCGCGGACGTGGTGGTCACCGGGTACCGGCCGGGGGCCTTGGACCGTCTCGGGCTGAGTCCCGAGGCACTGGCCGAGCGCCGGCCCGGGGTGGTCGTGGCGCACCTCTCGGCGTGGGGGGCGTACGGGCCGTGGGGTGAGCGGCGCGGCTTCGACAGCCTGGTGCAGGTGGCCACGGGGATCGCGGCGAGCGAGGGGTCGCCGGAGCGGCCGGGGGCGCTCCCGGCGCAGGCCCTCGACCACGGCACGGGGTATCTGCTGGCGGCGGCGGTGCTGCGGGCGCTGACCGAGCAGGCGGACGAGGGGGGCGGCCGGTTCGTGCGGCTGGCGCTGGCGCGGACGGCGGGCCTGCTGCTGGAAGGAGCCGCGCACACGGGTGCGCCGGCCGAAGGGACGGCGGCCGAGGGCGCACCGACCCAAGGGGCGCCAACCGGAGGCGCACCGACCGAAGAGGCACCCACCGGAGGGGCGGCGACCGGAGGAGCGACGACCGAAGGGACGGCGACCAGAGGGACGGCGACCGGAGGAGCGACGACCGAAGGGACGGCGACCAGAGGGACGGCGACCGGAGGGACGGCGGCCGCTTCGGCCCCGGGCGCGGGCGGGGCCGCCGACGCCTGGCTCACGGAGGCGGACAGTGCTCGGGGCAGGTTGCGGTACGTCCGGCCCGCGGTGTCGTTCGCCGGCGGGCCCCGTGACTGGGCCCGGCCGCCCGGGCCGTGGGGGGCGGACACCGCGCGGTGGGGATGACGGGCCGGGGCCGGGGCCGGGTCGGGGCCGGGGCCGGGTCGGGGTCGGGGTCGGGGTCGGGGTCGGGGTCGGGGTCGGGGTCGGGGTCGGGGTCGGCGGACCGTACGCGTGCGGTCGGGGCGTTGAATCCGACCTTGGCGCGAACTGCCCCCCGCCCTCTCGTCGCACGCTTGCCCGTTTCGTGAGTGCTTGTGAAGATCCTGGGGTGACTCTGACAAATCCCAAGGCCGGGGCGGCCGGGGCGCACAGCGGTGCGCGGCGCTCCGGCGCCGGCCCGGCCGTCGCCGTACTCGTGCTGGTGGCGCTGGCCGCGCTGATACCCCTCCTCGGTCCGCCCCCCGCCCTGCACGGAACCGGTGAGGCGCCGGCGCCCGGCACCGGCGGCATAGCCCTGCTGCGGACGGTGCTGTTCGCCGCGCTGGCGATACCCGTCGGCGAACTGTTCGTGAAGCGGCTCCTGCGTTCCGTGCCCGACGCGCCCCCGGCCCTGCCCGGCAGCTGGTTCACCGTCGCGAACACCGTCGGCTTCGCGGCCGCCCTCGGACTCGCCTCCGTCGTGGCCACCGGCAACCTGGTTCCCGAAAGTCTCGCCGCCATCGACGTGGGCGGCCTGTACGACTCCCGGGACGGCAAGTTGGCCCTCCTGGAGGTCAACGCCTTCCTCCTCGCGGCCCTGTGCGCCGCCTCCGGCCGTCCGGGCACACAGGTCTGGCCGCTGGCCGCGATCATCGTCGCCGAGGCCCTGCGCGCGCACCCCAAGACCGAGTACACCCCGCTGCTCGGCTCCGGTCTGACGCTGATCCACCTGACCTGCGCCTCGCTCTGGGTGGGCGGCCTGCTGTACGCGCTGCGCACCGTGCGGGCGTGGCGGGGCTCGGAGGCGGGTGGCGTGCTGCTGAGGCGGTACGCGCGCGTGGCGGCCGTGCTGCTGGCCGCCATCACCGCGACCGGGGTGTGCAGTTCCCTGCGCCGGATGCCGCCGGGGACGATCCTGGAGCAGCTGACGGACACCTCGTACGGGCGTGTCCTGCTCGCGAAGGTGATCCTGATGGCCGGTGTCGCGGCCCTCGCCCTGTGGGCCCGGGTCCGGCTGTCCCGCGCGGCCGATCCGCTGAGCGCCCGCGGCCCCGCGTGGGCGGAGGCGTACCTGCTGGCCCTGGTGGTGGCGGTGTCGGGCCTCCTGACGGCGCTTCCGGTGCCGATCCGCTGGTGAGGCCGGGCCGCAAGGTCCGTGCGGCACCTGGCGGGTCGGGCTGTCAGTCGCGGCCCGTATCCTCATGAACCATGCTCGAAGACCTCACGACCGCAGCGTCCTCCGCCACCGACTGGCCGGCCTCGTACCCGCAGGGGTACGCGGTGGTCGACGTGGAGACCACGGGACTCGCCCGGGACGACCGCATCGTCTCCGCGGGCGTCTACCGGCTGGACGCGCGCGGTGAGGTCGAGGACCACTGGTACACGGTGGTCAACCCGGAGCGGGACCCCGGCCCGGTGTGGATCCACGGTCTGACGAGCGAGGCGCTCGAAGGGGCACCCCTCTTCGGTGACATCGCCGAGGAGTTCGCCGGCCGGCTGGAGGGGCGGGTGCTCGTCGCGCACAACGCCGTCTTCGACTGGCAGATGATCGCCCGCGAGTACGCCCGTGCCGGCGCGCAGGCGCCGGTGAAGCAGCGGTTGTGCACGATCGTCCTCTCCAAGGAGCTCCGGCTGCCGCTGCCCAACCACAAGCTGGAGTCGCTCGCCGCGCATTTCGGTGTGGTGCAGCAGCGCGCGCACCACGCGCTGGACGACGCGCGGGTGCTGGCGGAGGTGTTCCGGCCCAGCCTGCGGGCCGCGGCGATGGGCGGGATGCGGCTGCCGCTGCACGAGTGCCTGCCGCTGACGGAGTGGACCGACCGGCCCCGGGCGGCTCGGCAGGCCGGGTACGGCGGCGGTCACCGGTCCACCGGCTGGCGCCCTTCCCGCAAGCGGCCCGCCTGCCCCCACCCCAACCCGGGGCGGTACGAGCCGGGCAAGCCGCTCAAGCAGGGCATGCGGGTCGCGTTCTCCGGTGACACCTCCGTGGAGCGGGACCTGCTGGAGGACCGGGCGACCGAGGCCGGTCTGCACGTCGCCACCAGCCTGTCCCGGCTGACCAGCCTCCTCGTCACCAACGATCCGGACTCGGGCACGTCCAAGGTGGTCAAGGCCCGGCAGTACGGCACCCCGGTCGTGGACGAGGCGGCCTTCGGCCAGCTGCTCGGTGACGTCGAACCCGCGTCGGAGGGCTGACCGCGCCGACGGCGAGCGGGGCGCCGTCCGCCCACCGGGTCCGAAGGACCGTGCGGACGGGTGATTGCCGGGCGACTCGCCCGCCGCCCGCTCGCCCGCACCGGACCGCCGGGCCCACCCTGTGGCGCATGGCGACATGCGAAGTGTGCGGCAACAACTACGGAATGACCTTCGAGGTGCACGCGCAGGGCGCGGTGCACGTCTTCGACTGCTTCTCCTGCGCGATCCACCGGATGGCCCCGATCTGCGAGCACTGCCGGGTGCAGATCATCGGCCAGGGCGTGGAGGCCGAGGGCCACTGGTACTGCGGCGCCCACTGTGCCCGCGCGGAGGGAAGGGCGGGGATCGTCGACCGGGTGTGAGGACGCACCCGCCTGAATGCACCCCATGGCCCTGGTTGTACGGTCGTGGGGTGTACCGCTTCCTGTTGTCCCGCCAGTGGGTGATCCTCACCCTTCTGGCACTCGTGCTCATCCCGACGATGGTCGAGCTGGGCTTCTGGCAGTTGCACCGCCATGAGCGCCGGGTCGCCCTGAACCAGGTGATCGCCAACTCCCTGGCGGCCGAGCCGGTACCCGCCGAGTCCCTGACCTCGCCCGGAGCGAAGGTCGAGCACGAGCACCTGTACCGCAGGGTGACGGCGAAGGGGAGCTTCGACACCGCCGACGAGGTCGTCGTGCGCCGCCGTACCAACGCGGACGACGAGGTCGGCTACCACGTGCTCACCCCGTTCGTCCTCGAGGACGGCAGGATCCTGCTGGTCAACCGGGGCTGGGTGCCCGCGGACGGTCCGAGCCAGAGCGCGTTCCCCGAGATCCCCCCGCCGCCCGGGGGCGAGATCACCGTCACCGGCCGGCTGATGCAGGACCAGACCACCGAGGACAGCGGCATCAAGAACCTCCAGGGCCTGCCCGACCGGCAGATCATGCTGATCAACAGCGAGCTGGAGGCCGAGCGGCTCGGCAAGGAGGTCCTCGGCGGCTACGTCGATCTGACGGAGCCCGGGCCGAGCGGTGACACCCCGCAGCTGATCTCCGAGCCCGTGCACGACGAGATCGGCCCGCACATGGCGTACGCCGTCCAGTGGTGGCTGTTCGCCGCGGGCGTCCCCGTCGGCTGGGTGGTCCTGGTCCGCCGCGAGGTACGGGAGCGTGCCGAGCAGGCGGCCGCCGGGGCGGCGGGCGCGCAGGAGAGCGAACAGCCCGCGGCTGTCTAGAGCACGCTCGGCGCCGCCCTGATTGCCGCTCCCGGCGGCCGGGCATCCGCACCTCGTGCACCGTATCGAGGACTACGCGCTCATCGGCGACGAGCAGACCGCTGCCCTGGTGGGCGCGGACGGGTCCGTCGACTGGCTCTGCCTGCCCCGCTTCGACTCCGGCGCCTGCTTCGCACGGCTGCTCGGCGACGAGGACAACGGTCACTGGCGCATCGCTCCGTCGGGCGCCGAGCGGTACACGCGCCGCGCCTACCGCCGGGACACCCTCGTCCTGGACACCGAGTGGGAGACCGACGAGGGCGCGGTGCGCGTCACCGACCTGATGCCGCAGCGCGACCTCGCCCCCGACCTGGTGCGCGTCGTCGAGGGCGTACGCGGCCGGGTGACCGTCCGCAGCACGCTGCGGCTGCGTTTCGACTACGGCTCGGTGGTGCCCTGGGTGCGCAGGGCCGACGGCCACCGGGTGGCGGTCGCGGGCCCGGACTCGGTGTGGCTGCGCAGCGTGCCGGAGGTCCCCACCTGGGGCGAGGACCGCGGCACGCACTCCGAGTTCACGGTCGGGCCGGGCGAGCGGGTCGCGTTCGTCCTCACCTGGCACCCCTCCCACGAGCCGCGCCCTCCGCTGGTCGACCCGCACTCCTCGCTGCGGCACAGCATCGCCGACTGGCGCGCGTGGGCGTCCCGGTGCCGTTACACCGGCCCGCACCGGGACGCGGTGGTCCGCTCCCTGATCACGCTCAAGGCGCTCACCTACTCCCCCACCGGCGGGATCGTCGCCGCGCCCACCACCTCGCTGCCGGAGGATCCGGGCGGGGTGCGCAACTGGGACTACCGCTTCTGCTGGCTGCGCGACTCCACGCTGACCCTGAACGCGCTGCTGGCGGCCGGGTACCAGGAGGAGGCGGAGGCCTGGCGCGACTGGCTGCTGCGCGCGGTCGCGGGCGACCCGGCGGATCTGCAGATCATGTACGGGCTGGCGGGCGAGCGGCGGCTGCCCGAGTACGAGCTGCCGTGGCTGCCCGGCTTCGGCGGCGCCATCCCGGTACGGGTCGGCAACGACGCCGTGAACCAGTTCCAGCTGGACGTGTACGGCGAGGTCGTGGACTCGCTGGCGCTGGCCCGGCGTGCGGGCCTGTCCCCGCGCCCGGACGTGTGGGCCCTGCAGACCGTGCTGCTGGACTTCCTGCGCACGGCCTGGCGGCAGCCGGACGAGGGGCTGTGGGAGGTGCGCGGCGGCCGCCGCCACTTCGTGCACTCCAAGGTGATGGTGTGGGTGGCCGCGGACCGCGCGGTGCGCCTCCTGGAGGAGAGTCCGGAGCTCGAGGGCGACCTCGACGGCTGGCGCGCGTTGCGCGAGGAGGTGCACCGTGACGTGTGCGAGAAGGGGTACGACCCCGAACGGAACACGTTCACGCAGTCCTACGGCTCGCGCGAGCTGGACGCCGCGCTGCTGCTGATCCCCCGGGTGGGTTTCCTGCCGGCCGACGATCCCCGGGTGCTCGGCACCGTCGACGCGATCCGCGCGGAGCTGGGCCAGGACGGGTTCGTACGCCGCTACACCCCGGACGCCGCCCCCGTCGACGGGCTGCCCGGTGCGGAGGGCACGTTCCTGGTGTGCTCGTTCTGGCTGGCGGACGCCCTGCACATGGCGGGCCGGACGGATCAGGCGCGCGAGCTGTTCGAGCGGCTGCTGGGGCTGGCCAACGACGTGGGTCTGCTGGCGGAGGAGTACGACGCGGTGGGCGGGCGGCTGCTGGGCAACTTCCCGCAGGCGTTCAGTCACATCGGCCTGGTGAACACCGCTCTCGCCTTGTTCGGGGACCAGAGGGCAGGATAGGGCCATGGATCTTGGACTGAAGGACCGGGTGTACATCGTCACCGGGGCGACCCGCGGGCTGGGCAACGCCACCGCGCGCGAGCTGGTCGCGGACGGTGCGAAGGTGATCGTCACGGGCCGGGAGGAGAAGAGCGTCGCCGAGGCGGTCGCCGGTCTCGGGCCGAACGCGGTCGGCGTGGCGGTCGACAACGCCGACCCCCAGGCGCCGGCGCGGCTGATCGCGACCGCGCGTGAGCGGTTCCACCGTTTCGACGGCATCCTCGTCAGCGTGGGCGGACCGCCGCCCGGGTTCGTCGCCGATGCCACCGACGAGCAGTGGCGGTCGGCGTTCGAGTCGGTGTTCCTGGGCGCGGTGCGGCTGGCCCGCGCCGCCGCCGCGGAGCTGGGCGAGGGCGGGGTCATCGGCTTCGTGCTGTCCGGCTCGGTGTACGAGCCGCTCGCCGGTCTGACCATCTCCAACGGCCTGCGCCCCGGACTCGCCGGCTTCGCCAAGTCCCTCGCGGACGAGCTGGGCCCGCGCGGCATCCGCGTCGTGGGGGTGCTCCCCGGGCGGATCGACACGGACCGGGTCCGGGAACTCGACACCCTCTCCGCCGACCCGGAGGCCACCCGTCAGGCGGCCCGAGCGCGCATCCCCCTGCGCCGCTACGGCACCCCGGCCGAGTTCGGCCGCACCGCGGCCTTCCTCCTCTCCCCGGCCGCCTCCTACGTCACCGGCGTCATGGTCCCGGTGGACGGCGGGGTACGGCACGGGTTCTAGGGTCGCGTCCGGCCGCGGGGCGGGGCCGTGCTCAGCTGACGCGTTCCGCGCGGTGCTTGACCGCTTTCAGGCGGACCTCGGCCGGGAGGGCGGTCAGGCCCGCCGCCTCGCGGGCGTGGGTGAGGGCCCCGGTGGTGAGGGTGTCCAGTGCGGTGCCGGGGTCGACGTGGGGCTCCAGGCGGAGGCGGACGCGGGTCCGTGGGGCGCCGCGCCGGCCGGTCAGCCGGGCGTGGGCCTGGTCTACGCCGTCCACCCGGCCCGCTTCCTCGGCGAGTGCGGCCTCCAGGGCCCGGCCGCGCAGGATCGCTCCGTCGCCGTCGCCGGTGTCGACGAACACCTCGGCCAACCGGCGCCGGCGCAGGACCGCGACCAGCCACCAGAGCAGGAGCAGGACGAGGACCGCGAGCGCGGCGATCACGACGGGCCACCACCAGCCCGCGTCCCGCCACCGGGTCCGCTCGGCGTCGCTCAGCAGTACGTCGTGCCGTCCCTGGTGCAGCCACCAGGAGGGCGCCGGCGCCCCCAGTCCGACGGCCAGCACGGACCCGCCGAGGGCCACCAGGAGCAGGCCGGTGATCCCGAGCAGCACACGGTTGACGATTCTGATCACCGGCCTCACCCCTTCCGGCCGGGACGTCGTACCCGTACCGACAGGGCGGGCGGCCGGGACAGCCCCAGGCCCCCGATCGCTTCGGCGAGTACCGCCTCCAGGTCGGCCCGTACCTCGTCCAGTTCACGGAAGTGCGACACCGCGCGGACGTCGGCCCGCCCGCGGGTCACCCGTACCCGCGCCGTCTGCACCCCGGCGATCTCCATGGCCCGGTCCCGCAGTGCCGTCGCCGCCGCGTCCCGGTCGAGTCCGGCGCGGACGTCGGGGTGGGTGCGGCGCATCGGGAGCAGGGCCCGCAGCCCGGGGGTGAGCGCCAGCAGGAGCAGCCAGAGTCCGAGGGCGGCGGCGACCCCGGCGCCCAGCAGCACCCAGATGTCGTCCAGGGGCCGTTCGGCCAGTTGGCGGGCGAGTTCCCGGCGCCAGCTCATCGCGGGCCGGTCGGCGCGCACCGCGGCGATGTCGTACAGGAACGCCACCGCGATCACCAGGAGCAGCAGGGCGAGCAGGCCCGCGGGGACCTTGCGCGCCGACCAGAAGCGCCGGGGGCCCGGGGCCGCGGCGCCGTCCGGCTCGGGTGGCGGTGTCTTCTCCAGGACGGTGCCCGCGGGCTGCCCGGCGGCTCCGGGTCCGCTCATCGGGTCCTCCTCACCCGGGCCGCTCCCGGTGCCGCCGCCAGGTGCAGCCGTTCCACCTGGACGACGACCTCCGGCACCTGCATGCCCGCCAGCACGGACACCCGTTCGACCACCTGGCGGCGTACCCGCCCGCACCGGCCGCCGATGTCGCCGGGGTAGCCGAGTTCGACGTGGACGCGGACCCGCGCGGTGTCGTCGCGGTGGACGACGACCATGGCGTGCGGCGGTTCGGCGTCCGGGGGCAGCGGTCCGAGCGCCTCGCGGGCCGCCTGGGAGGCGATCTTCGCGACCACCCGGTCGGCGATCCTGGTCGCACCGCGCTCGCGCGGCGGCACGACGACGCGGACGCCGTCGGCCCCGTCTTCCCCCGTGCTCACCGGCGTCACCTCCGACGATCGTCACGGGGACGGAAGAAGTCACCGGGCTCCAGGTCCCCCTGGAGGAACCGCCCGGCGACGAAACCCACCGCCCCCAACGCGGCCACCAGCAGGAAGGCCCCGAATCCGCCGAAGTATCCGGCGAAGCCCAGCGCCATGCCGGCGATCATGCCGACCACTGCCATGTTCATGATGCGCTCCTCAGCTCCTCGGCTCCTCGGCCCGTCAGCTCATCAGCTCGTCAGCTCTTCGGGGGACGCCTCACTGGAGACGGCTCTCCGACTCCTCGTCCTCCTCGTCGGGCAGCTTCACGTCGCTGACCGCGATGTTGACCTCGACCACCTCGAGGCCGGTCATCCGCTCGACCGCCGCCACGACGTTCTCCCGCACGTCCTTGGCGACCTCGCTGATGGACACGCCGTATTCGACGACGATCTCCAGATCCAGCGCGGTCTGTACCTCACCGACCTCGGCCTTCACCCCACGCGTCACCGATTTCGACCCGCCCGGCACCCGGTCGCGCACGGCCCCGAAGGTCCGGGACAGGCCGCTGCCCATGGTGTGCACGCCGAGCACGTCCCGCGCGGCGAGACCGGCGATCTTCTCCACGACGCCGTCGGCGATCGTGGTGCGGCCGCGGGTGGCGGGTTCGCCTCCGCCGCGCCGGGTGCCCGGCCCCTTGCGCGCAGAGGTGTCCGGCACGGTCTTCTCGAGGTCGGTGGCCCTCGTCGAGCCGCCCTCCGGCATGTCGGTCATGGGTGCACGTCCCTTCCGGTCGTCGTCCACATGCCCACCGTATGCGCGGTTGCGTGATGACGCGCCGTGGATGCGGCAGGCTGGAGGAATGACGGCGGACCGGTGGACTCGGGCAGTGCGACAGCAGTTGGGACTGGGCAGACTTCTGCCTCTGGGCGGACCGCGGGACGGCGCGTGGATCTCCGAAGCCGCCGCCGGGGAGGTGCTGCGGCGCGCGGTGGTGCGGGACGAACCGGGCGTGCGCGTGGACGGACTGCGCATCGCGCTCGCCGACCCGCAGGACGTCGGCGAGCCGGTGGTGCCGCCCCCGCCGAGCGCCCTGCCCCCGGGGGCGCTGCGGGTGACGGTCGGGTTCGCGGCCACGGCGGCGGAGCCGCTGCCGGTGACGGCGGACCGTCTGCGGGCGGTGCTGTCGCGGGCCGCGGCGGAGCGGATCGGGCTGGTGGTGGCGGAGGTGGACCTGCGGGTGACCGAACTGCTGGACCCGCAGGCCGGACCGCCCGCGGGTCCGGCGGCGGACGCGGCTCCGGCGGCGGACGCGGTGGGCGGGCCCACGGACGGGTCGGCCGGCGCGCCGGAGCCCGGTGACTCCGACGGGAACCGGGTGGCCGCCGCGGCGCTCGCCGTCCCGGGGGTGTCCCGGCTGACGGGCACCCTGGGCCACCCGGTGCACCTGACGGCCCACCGGCAGCCCGACGGAGCCTCTCTGGCCCGCCGTCACGCGCGCGTGGACCTCGCCGCCCTGGCGGACCACCGAACGGTGGACGTGGCCCGGGCGGTCCGCACGGCGGTGTCGGCCGCCCTGCCGGACCGCCCGACGGTGGCGGTACTGGTCACGGCGCTCGACTGACGCCCTCCCGCGGCTCCCCCGCGCCCCACCGGTTCCTCACCCCGGCGGGGCGCCGGTTCCTCACTCGCCGAGACCGGCCAGATCCCGCAGCCTGCGGCCCTGGGCCGCGCGCTCGGCGATCCGCTGCTCCTCGTACGTACGCTCCTGGGCGCCCCTCAGGAGCGCCTTCGTCTCGATCACGGCGTCCCGGGGCGCGGCCAGCAGCGCCGCCGCGAGGTCGCGCACCGCCGAATCCAGTTCGTCGCCCGGCACGGCGAGGTTGGCCAGGCCCGTGCGCACGGCCTCCTCGGCCGTGACGAACCGCCCGGTCGCACAGATCTCCAGCGCGCGGGCGTATCCGACGAGCCCGACCAGCGGATGCGTGCCGGTCAGGTCCGGTACCAGCCCCAGGCTGGTCTCGCGCATGGCGAACTGGACGTCGTCCGCGACGATCCGCAGGTCACAGGCGAGGGCCAGCTGGAAACCGGCTCCGATGGCGTGCCCCTGCACGGCCGCGACGGAGACGAGGTCGCTGCGCCGCCACCAGGTGAACGCCTCCTGGTACTCGGCGATGGTCGCGTCGAGCTCGGCCTCCCCGCTGCGTGCGAGCTCGACGAAGGAGGTCTCGCCCTCGATCCCCTCGGGCGTGAGCATCTGCCGGTCGAGCCCGGCGGAGAAGGACTTGCCCTCGCCCCGGAGCACCACGACCCGGACGGAGCCCGGCAGCAGCCGGCCCGCCTCGGTCAGCGCGCGCCACAGAGCGGGGCTCTGCGCGTTGCGCTTGGCCGGGTTGGTCAGCGTCACCGTGGCGATCGCGTCGTCGACGGTGAGCCGTACGCCGTCCTTGTCGAGTACCGGACCGAGGTCCTGGGCGGACGAAGCCATGGGGCGCCTCCGATGGGTGCGGTCGTCTTCCGCGCCGCGCGACGGCGTCGAGCCGTACCGCGACACAGCCAAGTGACTGCACAGTAACCACCCGGTCGGTCAGTCGGCCGACCGGGTGGCCACCATCGGGATCGAGGGGCGGCGCCCGGAATCAGGCCGAAGGGGCCTTCTTGCCTCGTGTCGCCCCGCCACGCCCTCGGAGCGTGACGCCCGACTCGCTGAGCATGCGGTGCACAAAGCCATACGAGCGGCCGGTTTCCTCGGCCAACGCCCGGATGCTCGCACCGGCGTCGTACTTTTTCTTCAGGTCTGCCGCGAGCTTGTCGCGCGCGGCGCCGGTCACCCGGCTGCCCTTCTTCAGAGTCTCGGCCACCCGTGCCTCCTCATGGGAAGTGCGCTCTGGTCTCCTCATGATCACCCCTCCCGGGCCCGATGGCCACCCATTCGGCAAGGTCCGTGCGACAAGGTTGTGACGACAGGAGCCCGTCCCCACAAACGGAGTAAGGAATTCCACCGGATGCCGAGGACACCCCCGAACGGGTTGCCCCGCGAAGTCCCAGGTCAGAAAGGTGTCGCGGCCGAGCCCCGGTGGATCAGGGGCTCGGCCGCGAAACGCGTGGAGGACACACCTCGGTACGAGGAGATCTCACACGAATGATGGATCACCGATGGGCCGAATGATCCATACGCGGTGGATCACGCCGCCGGTCATGTCAGGAGTCACCTGCGCGGTCGCACCTGCCGTCACGCGCGCGGCGGACCGGGGCCGCTCGGGCGAGGGGCCCCGGGGCTGCTCAGGCGAGGGCGACGAGGTCCGCGTAGTCGGCGCCCCACAGGTCCTCGACCCCGTCCGGCAGCAGGATGATCCGCTCCGGCTGGAGCGCCTCGACGGCGCCCTCGTCGTGGGTGACCAGGACGACCGCGCCCTTGTAGGTGCGCAGCGCGCCGAGGATCTCCTCGCGGCTGGCCGGGTCGAGGTTGTTGGTGGGCTCGTCGAGGAGGAGCACGTTCGCCGAGGAGACCACGAGGGTCGCGAGCGCGAGACGGGTCTTCTCGCCGCCGGAGAGGACGCCGGCGGGCTTGTCCACGTCGTCGCCGGAGAACAGGAACGAGCCGAGCACCTTGCGGACCTCGACGAGGTCCATGTCGGGCGCGGCGGAGCGCATGTTCTCCAGCACCGTGCGGTCCTGGTCGAGGGTCTCGTGCTCCTGGGCGTAGTAGCCGACCTTGAGCCCGTGGCCGGGCACGACCATGCCGGTGTCGGGCTGTTCCACTCCGGCGAGGAGGCGCAGCAGGGTGGTCTTGCCCGCGCCGTTGAGACCGAGGATGACGACCCGGGAGCCCTTGTCGATGGCCAGGCCCACGTCGGTGAAGATCTCGAGGGAGCCGTACGACTTCGACAGGCCCTCGGCGGTCAGCGGGGTCTTGCCGCAGGGCGCCGGGTCGGGGAAGCGCAGCTTGGCGACCTTGTCCGACTGGCGGGCCTCCTCGAGGCCGGACAGCAGGCGCTCCGCGCGGCGGGCCATGTTCTGCGCGGCGACCGTCTTGGTGGCCTTGGCGCGCATCTTGTCGGCCTGGGCGTTGAGGGCGGCGGCCTTCTTCTCGGCGTTCTGCCGCTCGCGCCTGCGGCGCTTCTCGTCGGCCTCGCGCTGCTGCTGGTAGAGCTTCCAGCCCATGTTGTAGATGTCGATGGTGGAGCGGTTGGCGTCCAGGTAGAACACCTTGTTGACGACCGTCTCGACCAGGTCGACGTCGTGGGAGATGACGATGAAGCCGCCGCGGTAGGTCTTGAGGTAGTCGCGCAGCCAGACGATCGAGTCGGCGTCGAGGTGGTTGGTGGGCTCGTCGAGCAGCAGGGTGTCCGCGTCGGAGAACAGGATGCGGGCCAGTTCGACGCGGCGGCGCTGACCGCCGGAGAGCGTGTGCAGCGGCTGGCCCAGGACCCGGTCGGGCAGGTTCAGCGCGGCGGCGATGGTGGCGGCCTCGGCCTCGGCGGCGTATCCGCCCTTGGTGAGGAACTCCGTCTCCTGGCGCTCGTACTGCCGGAGCGCCTTCTCCCGGGTGGCGCCCTGGCCGTTCGCGATGCGCTGCTCGTTCTCGCGCATCTTGCGGATCAGGACGTCCAGTCCGCGGGCGGAGAGGATGCGGTCGCGGGCGAGCACGTCGAGGTCGCCGGTGCGGGGGTCCTGGGGGAGGTAGCCGACCTCGCCGGAGCGGGTGACGCTGCCCGCGGCGGGGATGCCCTGGCCGGCGAGGACTTTGGTGAGCGTGGTCTTGCCGGCGCCGTTGCGGCCGACCAGGCCGATGCGGTCGCCCTTGGTGACGCGGAAGGTGGCGCTTTCGATGAGGACACGGGCACCGGCGCGCAGCTCGATGCCGGAGGCGGAGATCACTGGTCAGACTCCAGGCGTTGGGGGTCCCCTGCTCGAACGGAGCCTGGGGAAGTCGGCGGTGGGCGGCTGAGGGCGTTCCCGCCGTCTAATGCACAAGGAGAATGGCCATGCGGGCCATTCTAACGGGGTCGCGCAACCACTTTTCCGGTGTGCGGGTGTGCGATGCCCCTCTCCCGGCCGGGTCACGGAGCGTTGTCGGTGGTCGGTGCCAGACTGCCGGAAGGTCGTTTTTCCGGTGGTTTTCCCGTTGCCGGGTTTTGGGCTGCGGGAGGTGAGGAGTGGGCCGTGGCAGGTACGGGCGGCGGACGTCCGAGCGTCTTCCCGACGCTGTTGTACGCGGACGCGAAGGCGGCGATCCGGCAGCTCACGGAGGCCTTCGGCTTCACGGAGCTGTCGGTGTACGAGGGCGAGGACGGCTCGGTGGTGCACGCCGAGCTGGTCCAGGGCAACGGCGCGGTGATGCTGGGTTCCCGGGGCCGCGGCGGCGTCTTCGACACGGCGATGAAGGGTGCGGGGCCGGCCGGGGTGTACGTCGTCGTGGACGACGTGGACGCACACCACCGGCGGGCGGTGGCCCAGGGCGCGGAGATCCTGGCGCCCCCGGCCGACCAGGACTACGGCTCGCGGGACTACACGGCCCGGGACCTCGAGGGCAACGTCTGGAGCTTCGGTACGTACGCGCCCGAGGCCGGGGCCTGAGCCCGGCCCCGGGCCGGTGGGATCTCGCGGGACGGTGGTGGCGGCGGTGGCGGCGGTGGCGGTGGCGTCAGCCTCCGGTGTGCACCTGGAAGGCCGCCCGCCGGACGGCTTTGGCCAGAGCCGGGTCGGGGTGCGCGGCGGCGAGCGCGACCAGCACCTGCACGGTGCGCGGGTGTCCGACCGCACGCACCTCGTCCAGCAGCGCGGGGACGGTCGGCTGGACCGCGGACTCCAGGTGCCGTACCAGCAGCGGGGCCTCACCGTGGTCGGCGACCGCGGCGGCGGTGTCCACCCACAGCCAGGTGGCCTCCTCCCGGGTGAGGACCTGGTGGGCGTCCTCGGGGTCGGCGCCCTCGTGCTCGGCCAGCCACAGCAGGGCGTAGGGCCGCAGTGTCGGCTCGTCGTGCACGGCGCGGACCTCGGGTTCGGCGGGGGCGCCGACCACGCGCAGCGCCTCGAAGGCGAGGCCGCGCAGCAGGGCGTCCTCACCCCGGGCGGCGGCGAGCAGTTCGGCGACGGCGCCGGCGACCGGGCGGGCGGCGAGCCAGGCGCGGTACTCGGCGCGGGCCGCGTTGGGGCGCAGCTGGGCGCAGCCGCGGAGCATGTCCTCGGCGCTCTGCTCGATGTTCCCGGCGGGGCTCTGGGCGGCGACGCAGATCTGCTCCAGCTTGACCCAGACCGCCCAGCTGCCGAGCGGGGTGAGCGTGGCCTGCCCCTCGCCGTAGGTGAGGGCGCCCACCGCGGCGAGGGCGCGCAGGGCCCATTCGAGAAGCGGGGCGAGCGGGGCGTCGGCGGCGCCCGGTTCGACGGGCGTGGGCCGGGCGGTGTCGGCGGAGGGGGACGTGTAGTCGACCTCGCAGCGCTCCGTGCGCAGTTCGGTGACCCGTTGCTGCAGCAGGTCGAGGAGCTGGGGCACGGGGACGGGCCCGGCCGAGAGCTGGAGGAAGGAGAGCACCTGCGGCATGGCCGAGACGACCTCGCCGACGGTGGCGGATTCGTGGCCCTCGGGTTCCGGGTGGGCCAGCGACCAGGCGTCGAAGAGGGCGACCCAGCCGCGCAGCACGGCGCTGTCGTCGCGGTCCCAGGCGCGCAGCCGCCAGCCGGGGCGGGCCGTGTCGCCGTGCACCTCGACCAGACCGGCGAGCCGGGCCGTGTCCCAGTCGGCCCGGACCTGAGCCGGGGTCAGGCCCAGGTCGTCGGCCGCCCATCGCGCGGTCGCGTCGGAGAGGATGGCCTTGCCGGCGGCGGTGGCGCTGCTGCTCCGGCCGGGTCCGAGGGCGGCGTCGGCCCAGCGGGCGACGCGGGCCGCTCCGGCCAGACCGGAGCGTGCCGTCCTGGCCAGCTCCGCGGGGGCCGGTGTGCCTTCCGGAGGGCGCGGCGCAGGACGGCGCGAGCGCTGCTGGTTCATCGCCCTGGGGGCGGCGGCCAGGGGTCGCGGGCGGACAAGTCGAAGCCTGGAGTCGCGCGGGATACGGGACGTCACGGGTGCAGTCTTGCGGTTGACGGTCCGAAAACCCAAACGGAATGTCACGGGCGGCGACGGAGAGGGCCGGCGCAGCGGGTCGCACGGGCGGTCGAGGGGCGGTGGCAGGCCGGCGCCGCGGCCCCGAGCGGAATCCCCGGCGAGGCCCCCGCTCCCCCGTCCGCCCGGCCCCCGCCACCCGCCGGGGCGGAGAAGCCGGAGGAGCCGGAGCGGCCGGAGGAGCCGGAGGGGACCGCCGAGCCGGCACGGGGGTCACCCGCGGGAGGTGCGGAGGTCACATGAGCGGGGTGAGGAAGCGGCGCAGGGCCTCTTCGTAGGTGTCCTGGTCGGCGTTCCACATGGCGCCGTGCGGAGCGTCTGCGACCGTGAGCAGGGTGATTGTGTTGGGCTGGGATGCGGCCAGGCGGTGGGAGAGCCGCCAGGGGGCCACCACGTCGCCGGGGCCGTGGACGATCAGGGTGGGGACGTCGATGTGCTCCGCCTCCGTCGTGCCGGGGTGGTGGTCGCCGTAGCGGCCGGTGCGGCCCTGGGCGGCGCGGACCGCCAGCGGCAGCAGCACGCCCGGGGTGCGGCGGGCGGCGGCGAGGGCGCGCAGGGTCGATTCCCAGCTGAGCACCGGGGAGTCGAGGACGAGTCCGGCGATGCGGTCGCGCAGGGTGGAACGGGCCGCGGCACGCAGCGCCATGGTCGCGCCGGTGGACCAGCCGAGCAGGACGACCTGTCGGGCACCGGCGTCCAGCGCGTGGCGGATCGCCGCGTCGAGGTCGCGCCACTCGGTCTCGCCGAAGTGGTTGAGGCCGTCGGGCGAGCGCGGCGCGCCCGGATCGCCCCGGTACGAGGGGATGAGCATCGGGAAGTGGTGGCGGTGCAGGAACTCCATGAGGTTCATGGGGTGTTCCCGGGTGGTGCCGAGGCCGTGCACCGCGATCACCCAGGTCTCCCGGACGCCCGGCACGAACCAGGCGGGAAGGGGGCCGAGTTCGCCGGGGACGAGGACGTCGGTGTGGTCCAGGCCCAGTGCGGCACCCGGGTCGCCTATGTACAGGTTCGGGGTGAGCCACGCCCGGTCGCCGGGCTTCAGGGTGCCCCGCACGACGCGTTCGAGACGGCGTACGACGGTGTCGGCGGAGTCCGACATGCCTTCCAGTACGGGTCCGACGACCGCGTGGGAGTCGTCACCGGTGAGGCCGTAGCGGCCGGGGCGCAGGGCGGCGAGGTCCCGGGTGAGGCTGATCTGGCCGGCGGCGGTGCCGTGCACGGTGAGCCGGGGCTCGGTGGGCAGCGGTCTGCCCGGCGGCGCCTTGAGTGCCGCGTCGCTGGCGAGCCGGCCGGCCGCCACCGCGGCGGCTCCGGCACCTATCACGGCGGTGACGGCAGCGGCCGTCGCTCTGACAGTGCGCACGGAACCCAGTGTCCCGGCGGACCGGCCCCCCGGCCAGTGGACGTCTTGCCCGGGTGACCTCTCAGTCGCGCTGCCCGTAGCCCCGCAGGCGGTCCGCGACCTCCGCCAGCTGGTCGGCCGACAGGAGGGCCGGGGAGCGGCCCGGGACGGACGAGGCGGTCAGCCAGAGCCTGCACATCCACTCCAGCTGGGCGGTGCGGTCGTAGGCCTGGTCGAGGGTGGCGCCGTGGGTGAGGGTGCCGTGGTTCCTCAGGAGGCAGCCGGTGCGGCCGTCGAGGGCGCGCAGCACGTGTCCGGCCAACTCCTCGGTGCCGTAGGTCGCGTACGGGGCGACCCGGACGGGCCCGCCGAGCGCGGCGGCCATGTAGTGGACGAGCGGGAGTTCGTCGACGAGCGTGGAGACCGCCGTCGCGTGCACGGCGTGTGTGTGCACCACGGCGCGGGCGCCGGTCGCGCGGTACACCGCGAGGTGCATGGGCAGCTCGCTGGTCGGGACCAGGGTGCCGAGGACCTGGCGGCCGGTGAGGTCGACACCGGTCACGTCGTGCGGGGTCAGGCGGTCGTAGGGCACCCCCGACGGTGTGACCAGTACGGTCGGACCGACCCGTACCGAGACGTTTCCGGAGGTACCGACGACGAGCCCGTCGGAGACGGTCCGGCGGGCGGCCTCGACGAGGCCGGTCCAGGCGCGCGCCTTCTCCTCGCTCGCACGGCGTCGCTGTTCGGTCATGCCGTGATCCTGCCGGGTGACGAAGGTCTCTTCAACGGATCCACGGCCGGCCGTGGACGTCCGCCGACGGGGTCACAGCCCTTCAGCCGCACCGCCGCGGGTGGGGCATGGTGGATGCGGGGCCGTCCGAGGGGGCGTTCACACCCCTCAAGGTCATCCCGTCGCCCATCCCAGTTCATCTTCTGTTCACTCAGGTTACCTACGTTCAACGCGCCAATGACTTCGAACGATTGCCTGGGTAAATGGAAAGCTTCTCGCTGATCCTCGCGATTGTGGTGGTAACCGCACTCGCGTTCGATTTCACGAACGGTTTCCACGACACCGCGAACGCGATGGCGACAACCATTTCGACCGGTGCTCTCAAGCCCAAGGTCGCGGTGGCCATGTCCGCCGTGCTGAACCTGGTGGGCGCCTTCCTCTCCGTGGAGGTCGCCAACACGATCTCCAAAGGCCTCGTCGACGAGGCCGGCATCCGGCCCGAGGTCATCTTCGCCGCACTGGTCGGCGCGATCCTCTGGAACCTCCTGACCTGGCTGGTCGGCCTGCCGTCCAGCTCCTCGCACGCCCTGATGGGCGGCCTGATCGGCGCCACCGTCGCCTCGGCGGGCTTCGGCGCGGTGCACGGTGACGTCCTGGTCACCAAGGTGCTGATCCCCGCGATCGCCGCGCCGCTGGTGGCCGGCGTCGCCGCGATGTTCGCCACGCGGCTGACCTACCGCCTGGGCAAGAAGGCCGACGGCAAGGCGTCCGAGAAGGGCTACCGGGCGGGTCAGATCGCCTCCGCCGGCCTCGTCTCCGTGGCCCACGGCACCAACGACGCGCAGAAGACGATGGGCATCATCACCCTGGCCCTGGTCGCCGGCGGCGCCCTCGCCCCGGACTCCGACCCGCCCATGTGGGTCATCGTCTCCGCGGGCGTCGCCATCGCGCTCGGCACCTACCTCGGCGGCTGGCGCATCATCCGCACGATGGGCAAGGGCCTGACGGACCTCCAGCCGCAGCAGGGCTTCGCCGCCCAGACCAGCGCCGCGACGGTCATCCTGGCCTCCTCCCACCTCGGCTTCTCCCTCTCCACCACGCACTCGGTCTCCGGTGCCGTGATGGGTGCGGGCCTGGGCCGCAAGGGCGGTGTCGTCCGCTGGTCGACGGCCACCCGGATGTTCGTCGCCTGGGGCCTGACGCTGCCGGCGGCGGCCCTGGTCGGAGCCATCGCCGAACTGGTCTGCCGAGCCGGCAGCTGGGGCACCGCCGTCGTCGCCGTCTTCCTGGTCGTCTCCAGCGCGGCGATCTGGAAGATCTCCCGGCGGGAGGTCGTCGACCACACCAACGTCAACGACCACGACGACGCCGACGTCCCGGCCGCCGCCGCCGAGGAGCCCGCCGGCGTGGTGACCGTCGCCATGGCCGCGGTGACCCCGCCTCCGGCCGGCGATCTCTCGGCCACCATCCCGGCCCCGGCCCCCGCCGACCCGCCCGCCAAGACCACCGTCTGACCGCGTCCCGGCACGAAGGAAGAGACGAAGGAAGAAGAGCACCATGCAGATCGACTGGGCGGCCCTCGGTTCCGTCTTCGGCGTCAGCCTCGTGGTCACCGTGGCCCTGGTGGCCCTGTTCACCCTCGGCATCGTCGGCCTGTCCCGCCATGAGCGGGCCGTGGCCCAGGGCCAGTCCGCGGCCCTGGCGGTCGCCGGCGCCTACGCCTGCTTCGCGGCCTGCACGGCGGCGGTGGCGTACGGGATCTACCTGATCGTGGCCTGACCGAGGTCGTCTCCGTCCGACGGGCGGTGCGGGGTGTGAAGCCCCGCACCGCCCGTTCGCGTTCCCCCCACCGGAGCCCCTCTGTGGGCCTCAGCACACTTCAGCCTCGCAGGTCAAAGGCAGGTTGACGGTTCTTCCGGGCCGTGGTGAACTGCCGGATGCCAATGCGGCGGCAGGAGAGGAAGCCGGTGGAAGTCCGGCGCGGTCCCGCCACTGTCACCGGGGTGCACACCCCGGGAGCCAGGAACTCTCACCGCCGGTCTCGTCGAACCAGGGCGTGGACACCCTGAGTGAGGACATATCGCCATGCCCGGCTGCCCGTCGAGGTCGACCAGCAACGCCCCGTCCCGGCTCGGGGCGGGCGTTCCCACCGGATCCCCCACCGGCTGAACCCGTGGGTGCCGATCGCGAGTTCGCGTACGGCGCCGCCGCCGGCCTCCTCGGCGACCTGCTCCTCGGCGATCCCCGCCGAGGGCATCCGGTCGCCGCTTTCGGGCGGGCCGCGGCTGCCGTGGAACAGATGCTGTGGCGGGACGACCGCGGCCGGGGCGCGTTGCACACCGCCGTCTGCGTCGGCGGGGCCGTCGCCCTGGGCAGCCTTGCCTCCCGGTGCGTACAGTCCTCCCCCGCCGCCTCGGTCGCCCTGACCGGCGCCGCCACCTGGGCCGTCGTCGGCGGGACGTCGCTGGCCCGGGAGGCCCGTGCCATCGGGCGGGCGCTGACGGCCGGGGACGTCCAGGCCGCGCGGGCACGGCTGCCGCACCTGTGCGGGCGGGACCCGCAGGCGCTGGACGCCGACGGGATCGCCCGCGCGGTGGTGGAGTCCGTCGCCGAGAACACCTCCGACGCCGTGGTGGGCGCCCTGGTGTGGGGCGCCGTCGCCGGGGTGCCGGGGCTGCTCGGGTTCCGGGCCGTCAACACCCTGGACGCCATGGTCGGCCACAAGTCGCCCCGGTACCGGCGCTACGGCTGGGCCTCCGCCCGCCTCGACGACGTCGCCGGATGGCCCGGAGCACGACTGACCGCCGTGCTCGCCGCGGCCGCCGGACCGGACCCGCGGGGCGCCGTCCGGGCGTGGCGCGCGGACGCCGCGAAGCATCCCAGCCCCAACGCCGGCCTCGTGGAGGCGTCCTTCGCGGGCGCGCTCGGCGTGCGGCTCGGCGGAACGCTGTCCTACGCCGGGCGGGTCGAAGACCGGCCCGTCCTCAACGGCACCGGCCGCCCCGTGGCCACGGCGGACATCGACCGGGCGGTACGGCTCTCGCGGCGCGTGGGCTGGCTGGCGCTCGGCGTCGGCGCCGCCGCGCGGATCGCCGGTACGCGGATCATCGGCACGCGGATCGCCGCCGCACGGACCTCCGGGAAGGGGCACAGGTCATGAGCGGTGGGGGTCTGCTGGTCGCCGGTACCACCTCGGACGCCGGCAAGAGCGTGGTGACCGCCGGGATCTGCCGGTGGCTGGCACGACAGGGCGTCAAGGTCGCGCCGTTCAAGGCGCAGAACATGTCACTGAACTCGTTCGTGACCCGCGAGGGCGCCGAGATCGGACGGGCGCAGGCCATGCAGGCCCAGGCCTGCCGGGTCGAGCCGACCGCGCTGATGAACCCCGTGCTGCTCAAGCCGGGCGGCGAGCGGAGCAGCCAGGTGGTGCTGCTGGGCAGGCCGGTCGGCGAGCTGAGCGCGCGCGGCTACCACGGTGGACGGCAACAGCAGTTGCTGGGCACGGTACTGGACTGCCTGGCACAGTTGCGGGGCACGTATGACGCGGTGATCTGTGAAGGGGCCGGCAGCCCGGCCGAGATCAACCTGCGGCGCACCGACATCGTGAACATGGGGATCGCCAGGAACGCCGGGCTCCCCGTCCTCGTCGTCGGCGACATCGACCGCGGCGGGGTCTTCGCCTCCTTCTTCGGCACCGTCGCCCTGCTCTCCCCCGAGGACCAGGCGCTGGTCGCCGGGTTCCTGGTGAACAAGTTCCGGGGCGACGTGACGCTGCTGGAGCCGGGCCTCGACATGCTGCACGGCCTGACCGGACGGCACACGTACGGCGTCCTGCCCTTCCGGCACGGGCTCGGCATCGACGAGGAGGACGGCCTGGCCGTCTCCCTGCGCGGCGCCGTGCGGGAGTCGGCCGTCGCCCCGCCGGTCGGCGAGGACGTGCTGCGGGTCGCCGTGTGCGCGGTGCCGCTGATGTCCAACTTCACGGACCTGGACGCGCTGGCCGCCGAACCGGGCGTCGTCGTGCGGTTCGTGGACCGGCCCGAGGAACTGGCCGACGCCGACCTCGTCGTCCTGCCGGGGACCCGCGGAACCGTGCGGGCCCTTCAGTGGCTGCGCGAGCGGGGGCTGGCGGACGCCCTGGAGCGGCGGGCCGCCGAGGGGCGGCCCGTGCTGGGGATCTGCGGGGGCTACCAGATCCTCGGCGAGCACATCGAGGACGAGGTCGAGAGCCGCGCCGGACACGTCGACGGGCTCGGACTGCTGCCCGTACGGGTGCGGTTCGCGCGGGAGAAGACGCTGACCCGTCCCGTCGGACAAGCCCTCGGGGAGCCCGTCGAGGGGTACGAGATCCATCACGGGGTCGCCGACGTCACCGGCGGGACAGCGTTCATCTCCGATGACAGCGGACACAGCCTGGACGGCTGCCGGGTCGGCCAGACCTGGGGCACGCACTGGCACGGCTCGCTGGAGTCCGACGGCTTCCGCCGGGCCTTCCTGCGCGAGGTGGCCGCCGCCGCGGGGCGCCGTTTCGTGCCGGCCCCCG
Source organism: Streptomyces sp. NPDC004051 (assembly GCF_053604275.1). Classification (NCBI taxonomy): domain Bacteria; kingdom Bacillati; phylum Actinomycetota; class Actinomycetes; order Kitasatosporales; family Streptomycetaceae; genus Streptomyces; species Streptomyces sp. NPDC004051. The sequence goes on from NZ_JBSGHG010000001.1 coordinate 56,791, forward strand.
ACACCTCGTTCGCCGCGCTGCGCGAGGAGCAGCTCGACCGGCTCGGCGACCTGATCGAACAGCACGCGGACACGGACGCGCTCTGGCGGCTCATCGAGTCGGGCGCGCCGCAAGGACTGCCTTTCATTCCACCGGGAGCGCCCGCATGAGCACAGTGTTGTTGTTGTCGACCGCCGACACGGACCTGCTGGCGGCCCGCGCCGCCACCGGCGTCTCCTACCGGATCGGCAACCCGACCCGCGTGGACGTGGCGGCCGAACTGCCCGCGCTCCTCGACGGCGCGGACCTCGCCGTCGTACGGCTGCTGGGCGGCAAGCGCGCCTGGGAGGACGGGCTCGCGGCGCTGAGGGCGTCCGGCATCCCGACGGTGCTGCTCGGCGGCGAGGCCGTGCCGGACGCGGAGCTGATGGCCGAGTCGTCGGTGCCCGCGGGCGTCGTGGCGGAGGCACTGAAGTACCTGGTGGAGGGCGGCCCGGACAACCTGGCCGAGCTGGCCCGGTTCCTGTCCGACACCGTGCTGCTCACCGGCGAGGGCTTCGAGGAGCCGCGCCGGATGCCGGAGTACGGGGTGCACGGCTCCCGTACCGTCTCGGCGGACCGTCCGACCGTCGGCGTGCTCTTCTACCGCGCCCACGAACTGAGCGGCAACACCGCCTTCGTGGACACGCTCTGCGACGCGATCGAGGCACACGGCGCCAACGCCCTGCCCGTGTACTGCGGTTCGCTGCGCGGCGCCGACCCCGGGCTGTACGAGATCCTCGGCCGGGCGGACACCCTGGTCGCCACCGTGCTCGCGGCCGGCGGCACGCACGCCTCGCAGGCGTCGGCGGGCGGGGAGGACGAGGCCTGGGACATCGGGGCCCTCGCCGACCTGGACGTCCCGGTGCTGCAGGGGCTGTGCCTGACGTCGTCGCGCGCCGCCTGGGAGGAGTCGGACGCCGCCCTCTCCCCCATGGACGCGGCGATGCAGGTCGCCATCCCGGAGTTCGACGGCCGGCTGATCACGGTCCCGTTCTCCTTCAAGGAGCAGGGCCCCGACGACGTCCCGGTCTACGTCGCCGACCCCGAGCGGGCCGCACGCGTCGCCGGGATCGCCGTACGGCACGCCCGGTTGAAGCACCTGGACAACGCGGAGAAGAAGCTCGCGCTGGTCTTCACCGCCTACCCGACCAAGCACTCCCGCGTCGGCAACGCGGTCGGCCTCGACACCCCCGCCTCGGCGGTACGGGTGCTGGACGCCCTGCGGGACGCGGGGTACGGGGTGCACGGATACCCCGACGACGGCGACGAGTTGATCCACCGGCTCATCGAGGCGGGCGGCCACGACGTGGAGTGGCTGACGGAGGACCAGCTGGCCGCCGCGCCCGCCCGGGTGCCGCTCGCGGACTACCGGGCCTGGTTCGCGAAGCTGGACCCGGAGCTGCGGGACGCGATGACCGAGGCGTGGGGCGAGCCGCCGGGCTCGCTGTACGTCGACGGCGAGGACATCGTGCTGGCCTCCCTGCAGTTCGGGAACGTCGTGGTGATGATCCAGCCGCCGCGCGGCTTCGGCGAGAACCCCATCGCCATCTACCACGACCCCGACATGCCGCCGTCGCACCACTACATGGCCGCCTACCGGTGGCTGGAGAACAGTTTCGGCGCCGACGCGATCGTGCACATGGGCAAGCACGGCACCATGGAGTGGCTGCCGGGCAAGGGCCTCGGGCTGAGCGGGGGCTGCGCGCCGGACGCCGTCCTCGGCGACCTCCCGCTGATCTACCCGTTCATCGTCAACGACCCCGGTGAGGGCACCCAGGCCAAGCGCCGCGGGCACGCCACGGTGGTCGACCACCTCGTCCCGCCGATGGCCCGTGCCGACACCTACGGCGACCTGGCGAAGCTGGAGCAGCTCCTCGACGAGTACGCCCTGGTCTCCGACCTGGACCCGGAGAAGGCCCCGGCGGTGAGGGCGCAGATCTGGACGCTGGTCAAGGCGGCCGAGCTCCACCACGACCTGCACGTGGACGACCAGCCGGACGACGATGACTTCGACTCCTTCGTCATGCACATCGACGGCTATCTGTGCGAGATCAAGGACGTGCAGATCCGCGACGGACTGCACATCCTGGGCGGCGGCCCGGTCGGCGAGCCGCGCGTCAACCTGGTGCTCGCGGTGCTGCGCGCCTCGCAGGTGTGGGGCGGACAGGCGAACGCGCTGCCAGGGCTGCGGGCTTCGCTGGCCGAGCACTTCGGGCTGGTGGAGAAGGAGCTGCTGGCCGAGCCGGGCGCCCCGCTGAAGGTGCCGGCCGAGCTGACGGACCTGGTGGACGGTCCCGCGCGGTCGGCCTCCGACGCGATCGACCTGCTGGAGCAGCTGTGCCGGCGGATCGCGGAGGGCATGGAGGAGCGCGGCTGGGCGGTCGGGCAGAGCGCGCCGCTGGTGCGCCAGGTGCTGGGCGCCGAACTCCCGGACGCGGTGGCCGTGGTGGAGTTCGCCTGCACCGAGGTCGTCCCCCGGCTCGCCCGGACCACGGACGAGATCGGGAACATCCTGCGGGCGCTGAACGGCGGTTACGTCCCGGCGGGCCCGTCGGGATCGCCGACGCGCGGGCTGGTCAACGTCCTGCCGACCGGCCGGAACTTCTACTCCGTCGACCCCAAGGCGATCCCGTCGAGGCTGAGTTGGGAGGTCGGGCAGTCGTTGGCGGACTCGCTGGTGCAGCGGTACCTGCAGGACACGGGTGCGTACCCGAAGTCCGTCGGCCTGACGGTGTGGGGCACCTCCGCGATGCGCACCCAGGGCGACGACATCGCCGAGATCCTGGCGCTGCTGGGCTGCCGCCCGGTGTGGGACGACGCCTCGCGCCGGGTGACCGGCTTCGAGGTGGTCGGACTGGAGGAACTGGGCCGGCCCCGCATCGACGTCACGGTGCGCATCTCCGGCTTCTTCCGGGACGCGTTCCCGCACGTCGTCGGGCTGATCGACGACGCGGTACGGACGGTGGCGGAGCTGGACGAGCCCGCCGACCGGAACTTCGTGAAGGCCCACGCCGACGAGGACACCGCCGAACACGGCGACCGGCGCCGGGCCACGGCCCGCATCTTCGGCTCCAAGCCGGGCGCGTACGGCGCCGGTCTGCTGCCGCTGATCGACGCCCGCAACTGGAGAAGCGACGCGGACCTGGCCGAGGTGTACGCGGTCTGGGGCGGCTACGCCTACGGGCGCGGGCTCGACGGACGGGCGGCGCGCGGCGACATGGAGACGGCGTTCCGGCGGATCGCGGTGGCCGCGAAAAATGTCGACACGCGCGAGCACGACCTCGTCGACGCGGACGATTATTTCCAGTACCACGGCGGCATGGTCGCCATGGTGCGACACCTGACGGGCGAGAGCCCGGAGGCGTACGTCGGGGACTCGGCGACACCGGACCAGGTGAAGACGCGCACCCTGGGCGAGGAGACGCACCGCGTTTTCCGGGCGCGAGTGGTCAACCCCCGCTGGATGAGCGCCATGAGAAGGCACGGCTACAAGGGTGCCTTCGAGATGGCGGCGACCGTCGACTACCTGTTCGGGTACGACGCCACGGCCGGGGTCGTGGACGACTGGATGTACGAGAAGCTCAGCGCCGAGTACGTCTTCGACGCCGAGAACCGGGACTTCATGCGGAAGTCCAACCCGTGGGCTCTGCGCGGCATCACTGAACGCTTGCTGGAGGCAGCCGACCGAGGGCTGTGGGCGGAGCCGGACGCGGACACGCTCGAGCGACTGCGTGCCACCTATCTGGAACTCGAAGGCGACTTGGAGGGCGACGACAAGTGACCACCCCGTTCCCGTTCGCGGCCGTTGTCGGTCAGGACGACCTACGGCTCGCGCTGCTGCTCAACGCGGTGTCACCGCAGGTCGGTGGCGTACTGGTCCGCGGGGAGAAAGGCACCGCCAAGTCCACGGCCGTGCGCGCCCTTTCGGCACTCCTGCCGACGGTGGACGTCGTCTCCGGATGCCGTTTCTCCTGCGATCCCGGCTCCCCCGACCCTGCCTGCCCGGACGGGCCGCACGAGTCGGGAGCGTTTGAGTCGCGGCCTGCCCGTATGGTCGAACTCCCCGTCGGTGCCTCCGAGGACCGGCTGGTCGGAGCGCTCGACATCGAGCGGGCGCTCGCCGAGGGTGTCAAGGCATTCGAGCCCGGTCTGCTCGCCGACGCGCACCGCGGGATCCTCTACGTCGACGAGGTCAATCTGCTCCACGACCATCTGGTCGACTTGTTGCTGGACGCCGCCGCCATGGGTGCCTCGTACGTCGAGAGGGAAGGCGTCTCCGTGCGGCACGCCGCTCGCTTCCTCCTGGTCGGAACCATGAACCCGGAGGAGGGAGAACTCAGACCCCAACTCCTCGATCGTTTCGGTCTGACCGTCGAGGTGGCCGCCTCCCGGGAGCCCGACCAGCGGGTGGAGGTCGTACGGCGGCGGCTGGCTTACGACGACGACCCGGTCGGCTTCGCCGCCCGCTGGGCCGACGAGGAGGCTGCCGTACGGGCGCGGATCGTGGCGGCGCGGGAGCTGCTGCCGTCGGTGCGCCTCGGCGACGCGGCGCTGCGGCAGATCGCGGCGACCTGTGCCGCTTTCGAGGTGGACGGCATGCGCGCCGACATCGTGATGGCACGTACCGCGACCGCGCTGGCCGCGTGGGCCGGGCGCACCGACGTGCTCGCCGAGGACGTGCGGCAGGCCGCGCTGCTGGCCCTGCCGCACCGGCGGCGGCGCAATCCCTTCGACGCGCCCGGACTCGACGAGGACAAGCTCGACGAGACGCTGGAGGAGTTCGGCGGGCCTGGTGAGGACGGGGGCGACGACGATCCCGACCCGGGACCGGACGGTGGTCCGGGTGGGCAGCCGGCGCCCGATGAGGGACCTCAAGGTGATGGTGACACCGCTGCCCGGCCCGAGGCCGGTGAGGGCGGGGAGCCTCAGTCGGGCCCCGGTGCCGGGGAGCAGACGGCCGTACCGGCCGGGGAGCTGTTCCGGGCGAAGGTACTGAGCGTGCCGGGCGTCGGTGCGGGCGCCGCCGGGCGGCGGTCCCGGGCACGGACCGAGCAGGGGCGGACGACGGGAGCGCGTCGGCCGCAGGGCGCGCTGACGAAGCTGCACCTGACGGCGACCGTGCAGGCCGCCGCGCCGCACCAGCGGACGCGGGGGCGGTCGGGGACGGGTCTGGTGGTCCGCCGGGACGATCTGCGGCAGGCGGTGCGCGAGGGGCGGGAGGGCAACCTCGTGCTGTTCGTCGTGGACGCCTCCGGTTCGATGGCGGCGCGGCAGCGGATGAGCGCCGTGAAGGGCGCCGTGCTGTCACTGCTCCTGGACGCCTATCAGCGGCGGGACAAGGTGGGTCTGGTGACGTTCCGGGGATCGGCCGCCGAGGTGGCGCTGCCGCCGACCTCGTCGGTGGACGCGGCGGCGGCCCGGCTGGAGTCGCTGCCGACGGGTGGCCGTACGCCGCTGGCGGCCGGGCTGCTCAAGGCGCACGACGTGCTGCGGGTGGAGCGGTTGCGGGACCCGGCGCGGCGGGCGCTGGTGGTCGTGGTGACGGACGGGCGGGCCACAGACGGAGGGGCGGCGCGAAGCGCCTCCGGCCGGGGTGGTGGTCGGGCGACGGGTGGGACCGAGCCGGTCGCCCTTGCCGGGCGGGCGGCGCGGCTGTTCGCCGCCGAGGGGACCGCGTCCGTGGTCGTGGACTGCGAGTCGGGGCCGGTGCGGCTGGGCCTCGCCGGGCAGCTCGCGGGTGAGCTGGGCGGCACGGCGGTGACGCTGGACGAGCTGCGGGCGGACTCGATCGCCGGGCTGGTCAGGGACGTACAGCAGGGGACTTCGAGGAGGGCCGCGTAATGCCGAAGGGGCAGCCGAGTGTGGTGCCGGACGACGGGCTGACGACGCGTCAGCGGCGCAACCGGCCGTTGGTCGTGGTGCACACGGGCATCGGCAAGGGCAAGTCGACCGCCGCTTTCGGGCTGGCGCTGCGGGCCTGGAACCAGGGGTGGCCGATCGGGGTGTTCCAGTTCGTCAAGTCGGCGAAGTGGAAGGTCGGCGAGGAGAACGCGCTGCGGGTGCTCGGCGCTTCCGGCGAGGGCGGGACCGTCGACTGGCACAAGATGGGCGAGGGCTGGTCCTGGGTCCAGCGGGACGCGCAGATGGACAACGAGGAGAAGGCCCGCGAGGGCTGGGAACAGGTCAAGCGCGACCTGGCCGCCGAGACGTACAAGCTGTACGTGCTGGACGAGTTCGCGTACCCGATGCACTGGGGGTGGATCGACACCGACGAGGTCGTGTCGGTGCTGCGGGACCGGCCGGGGACGCAGCATGTGGTGATCACCGGGCGGAACGCGCCCGAGGAGCTCGTGGAGTTCGCCGACCTGGTGACCGACATGTCCAAGGTCAAGCACCCGATGGACGCCGGGCAGAAGGGGCAGAGGGGCATCGAGTGGTGACCTCCGTACCCCGGTTGGTGATTGCCGCGCCCTCCTCGGGCAGCGGCAAGACCACCGTCGCCACGGGGTTGATGGCCGCGCTCACCGCGCGGGGGCTCGCGGTGTCCCCGCACAAGGTCGGGCCGGACTACATCGACCCCGGGTACCACGCGCTCGCCACCGGGCGCGCGGGGCGCAACCTCGACGCGTACCTGTGCGGTCCGGAGCTGGTCGGTCCCCTGTTCGCGCACGGGGCCGGCGGGTGCGACATCGCCGTGGTCGAGGGCGTGATGGGGCTGTACGACGGGGCCGCGGGGGAAGGGGAGCTGGCGTCCACGGCCCAGGTGGCGAAGCTGCTGCGGGCTCCGGTGGTGCTGGTCGTGGACGCCTCGTCGCAGTCGCGGTCGGTGGCGGCGCTGGTGCACGGCTTCGTGACGTGGGATCCGGAGGTACGGGTCGGGGGCGTGATCCTGAACAAGGTCGCGTCGGACCGGCACGAGGCGTTGCTGCGGGAGGCGCTGGACTCCGTCGGCGTGCCCGTGCTGGGTGTGCTGCGGCGGGCCGCTCAGGCCGAGACGCCGTCGCGGCATCTGGGGCTGGTGCCGGTCGCCGAGCGGGGGGCCGCGGCGGTCGGGGCGGTCGCGGCGATGGCCGCGCAGGTGGAGGCGGGGTGCGATCTGGAGGGGCTGGTCGCGCTGGCGCGGAGTGCGGGTGCGTTGTCGTGTGCCGCGTGGGACGCGGCTGAGGTCCTGGGTTCCCCGACCCGGGTGGCCGCACCCGGGGGCCCGTTGATCCGGGTCGCCGTGGCCGGTGGGGCCGCGTTCACGTTCTGCTATGCCGAGCACTCCGAGTTGCTCGCCGCCGCCGGGGCCGAGGTCGTCGTCTTCGATCCCCTGCGGGACGAGGAACTGCCCGACGGGACCCGCGGGTTGGTGATCGGCGGCGGGTTCCCCGAGGTGTACGCCTCCGAGCTGTCCGCCAACGGGGCGCTGCGCAAGGCCGTTGCCGAGCTGGCGCTGGGCGGTGCGCCGGTCGCCGCCGAGTGTGCGGGGCTGCTGTATCTGTGCCGGGAGCTGGACGGGCTGCCCATGTGCGGGGTGCTGGACGCCTCCGCGCGGATGAGCGAGCGGCTGACCCTGGGCTACCGGGACGCCGTGGCCGTGTCCGACAGTGCGCTGGCCGCCGCCGGGACGCGGATGCGGGGGCACGAGTTCCACCGGACGGTCGTGGAGCCGGGGGCGGGGGACGCGCCCGCGTGGGGCGTGCGGGCCCCTGAACCGCGCGTCGAGGGTTTTGTACAGCGAGGTGTGCACGCGAGTTATCTGCACACGCACTGGGCGTCCGAGCCCGGTGTCGCCCGTCGGTTCGTGGAGAGGTGCCGGACGTCATGAGCAGCAGGCTGATCGGAGTCGGGGTGGGCCCCGGGGACCCCGAGCTGGTGACCGTCAAGGGCGTCAACGCCCTGCGCGCCGCGGACGTCGTCGTCGTTCCCGTGATGGCCGCACCCGACGGAACGGACGGCGGTGAACCGGGGCGGGCCGAGGCGACCGTGCTGCACTACGTGCCCGAGGAGAAGGTCGTCCGGGTGGTGTTCGCACTGAACGAGCGCACCGACCGGGCGCGGCGCGAGGCGGCCTGGGACGCGGCCGGTGAGCGGGTGGCCGGGTTGCTGCGGGAGCGAGGCCGTGTCGCGTTCGCGACCATCGGCGACCCCAACGTGTACTCGACGTTCACGTATCTCGCCCAGACCGTCGCGGAGTCGGTGCCGGGGACGGTGGTCGAGACCGTGCCGGGGATCACCGCGATGCAGGATCTGGCGGCGCGGTCCGGGGCCGTGCTCACCGAGGGGACCGAGCCGCTCACCCTGGTGCCGGTGACCGCCGGGGCCGCCGTGCTCAAGGAGGCGCTGGCCGGGCCCGGCACGGTCGTCGCCTACAAGTTCGGGCGGCAGGCGGGCGAGGTGGCCGAGGCGCTGCGGGAGAGCGGGCGGCTCGGTGACGCCGTGTGGGGGTCGGCGCTCGGGCTGCCGGAGGAGTTCGTCCGGCCGGCCGCCGAGCTGGACGGGTCGCCCCTGCCCTATCTGTCGACGCTCATCGCGCCGCCCCGGCGGGACGGCGGGCGGGGCGGCAAGTTGTGAACGGGCAGCCGGGCGACGGCGTCCGGCCGTCCGGCCCCCTCGAAGACGCCGCAGGAACCTCAGACATCACACGAACCGCAGAACCCGCAGGAGAGGATCGTTTCCCCATGGCCGATGCCCCCACCGGCAAGGTGACCTTCGTCGGTGCCGGCCCCGGCGCCGCCGATCTGCTGACGTTGCGCGCCGCGCGCGCGATCGCCGAGGCCGACATCGTGATCTGGGCCGCCAGCCTGGTCCAGGCGGAGGTCCTCGAGCACGCTCGGGAGGGCGCCGAGATCCTCGACTCGGCGACGATGTCGCTGGAGGACGTGGTGGCCGTGTACGAGCGGGCCCGCGCCCAGGGGCTGAGGGTGGCCAGGATCCATTCCGGGGACCCGGCGCTCTGGGGCGGCACGCAGGAGCAGCTCGACCGGTGCGTGGAGCTCGGCATCGCGACCGAGATCGTGCCGGGTGTGTCGTCCTTCTCCGCCGTCGCGGCGCTGGCACAGCGGGAGCTGACCATTCCCGAGGTGGCGCAGTCCGTGGTGCTGACCCGGCTCGGCGGCGGCAAGACGCCGATGCCGCCCGGGGAGGAGGTCCGCGAGTTCGCGCGGCACGGCACCACCATGGCGATCTTCCTGTCGGCCGCGCGCAGCGGCCAGCTGGTGCGGGAGCTGCTGGAGGGCGGCTATCCGACGGGCACGCCGGTGGTGGTCGCCCACCAGGCGACCTGGCCGGAGGAGCTGGTCGTGAAGTGCACGATCGGCACGCTGGAGGAGACGGTCAAGGAGCACAAGCTCTGGAAGCACACGCTGTTCCTGGTCGGTCCCGCCCTCGACGCGCACGGCACCCGCTCCCACCTGTACCACCCGGGTCACTTCCACGGCTACCGCAAGGCCGATCCGGAGGCCCGCAGGGCGCTGCGCACCCGGGGCGCGAACACGTGATCACGGTCGTCGGCACGGGGACCGGGGCGCCGGTCGAGGAGGCCGTGCTCGCCGGGGCGGAGCTCGTGGTGGGCGGGCAGCGGCACCTGGACGCTGTCCGGCTGCCCGAGGGGGCCGAGCGGGTCGTCCTCGGGGCGCTGGCCCCCGCGCTGGACACCGTCGGGAAGTACGTCGCCGAGGAGCGTCCGGTGGTCGTGCTGGCCTCCGGTGACCCGGGGTTCTTCGGGATCGTGCGGGCGCTGGCCGAGCGGTTCGGGTCCGAGCTGCTGGACGTGCGGCCGGGCGTCTCCTCCGTCGCCACCGCCTTCGCCCGGGTCGGGCTGCCCTGGGACGACGCCGTGGTGGTCAGCGCGCACGGCCGGGATCCGCGGACGGCCGTCAACCTGTGCCGGGCTCACCCGAAGGTCGCCGTGCTGACGGGGCCGGGGGCCGGTCCGGCGGAGCTGGGGGCCGCGCTGGCCCGGCACTCCCCCGGCCGGGTCCTGGTCGTCGCCTCCGCGCTGGGCGATCCCGGGCGGGAGCGGGTGGAGCGGGTCACGCCCGCCGCCGCGGCGGCACGGGACTGGGGCCCGGCGGTCAGCGTCGTGCTGTGCCTGGACGAGTCGCGGGGGCTCGGTCCCGTACGGACCGTCGCGGGCCCCTGCGCGCCGCCCGCCGGTTGGGCGCTGGACGAGGCGGGGTTCGCCCACCGGGACTCGATGATCACCAAGTTCGAGGTGCGGGCGCTGGCCCTGGCCCGGCTCGGTCCGCGCCCCGGCGAACTGGTGTGGGACGTCGGCGCGGGTTCGGGGTCCGTGGCCGTGGAGTGCGCCCGGCTGGGCGCCGCCGTCACCGCGGTGGAGAAGACCCCGGACGGGGTGGGGCGGATCCGCGCCAACGCCCTGGCGCACGGGGTGGACGTCCACGTGGTGCACGGGGAGGCGCCGACCGTGCTCTCCGATCTCGACGACCCCGACGCCGTGTTCGTCGGCGGGGGCGGGCGGGAGCTGCCCGCCGTCGTCACCGCGTGCGCGCGGCGGGCGCGGCGCACGGTCGTCGTCGCCCTGGCCGCCCTGGACCGGGTGCCGGCCGTGCGCGAGGCGCTGGCCGGTGCCGGCTTCACCTGCGACGGCGTGCTGCTGCAGTCGTCGCGGCTGGCGCCGCTGCCCGGGGACGTGACCCGGCTGGCGGCGACCAATCCCGTTTTCCTGCTGTGGGGTTCCAGACCCCCGGCACGTACCGACATCGAAGGAGCCGCCCTGTGATCGGCCTCATCTCCGCCACCGCGGCGGGAGCCGCCGCGCGGGACCGACTGGCCGCCGCGTGGCCGGACCGTACGCGGGTGTACGAGGGTCCCGTGGGGGACGCCGTGCGGGCCGCGTTCGCGCAGTGCGAGCAGCTCGTGTGTTTCCTGGCCACGGGTGCCGTGGTGCGGCTGGTGGCGCCGCTGCTGGCCGACAAGGCGAGCGACCCGGGCGTGGTCTGTGTCGACGAGGGCGGCCGGTTCGCGGTCTCCCTGGTGGGCGGACACGGCGGCGGGGCGAACGACCTCGCGCGTGAGGTCGCCGAGGTGCTGGGCGCCGAGCCGGTGGTGACCACGGCGACCGATGCGGCGGGGCTGCCCGGTCTGGACACGCTGGGCCTCCCGGTGGAGGGGGACGTGGCCGCCGTGTCGCGCGCCCTGCTGGACGGTGAGCCGGTGGCGCTGCGCGCCGACATGGCCTGGCCGCTGCCCCCGCTGCCGGTCGCGGACGAGGGTGCGTACACGATCCGTCTCACGGACCGGCTGGTCGAGGCGGGGCAGCGGGAGGCCGTCCTCCGGCCGCCCACCCTCGTGGTCGGGGTGGGTGCCTCGAAGGGCGCCCCCGTCGAGGAGGTCCTCGCGCTGGTCGAGGGCGCCCTGCGGGAGGCCGGTCTGTCGGCCGCGTCGCTCGCCGAACTGGCCACCGTGGACGCGAAGTCCGAGGAGCCCGGCATCGTGGAGGCGGCCCGGCGGCTGGGCGTGCCGCTGGTGGCGCACCCCGCCGGTGAGCTGGCGCGCGTGGAGGTGCCGAACCCCTCCGACGCGCCGCTCGCCGCCGTGGGCACCCCGTCGGTCGCGGAGGCCGCGGCGCTGGTGCGCGGGGGTGAACTCCTGGTGCCCAAGCGGAAGTCGGAACGTGCGGACGGGCGGCCGGCGATGGCGACCTGTGCCGTCGTGCGGCGGCCGGGACGCGGGCGGCTCGCGGTGGTCGGGCTCGGGCCGGGGGCCCGAGACCTGCTCACCCCGCGGGCGAAGGCGGAACTGCGGGGCGCGTCCGTGCTGGTGGGACTCGACCAGTACGTCGACCAGATCCGCGATCTGCTGCGGCCCGGCACCCGGATCCTGGAGTCCGGGCTCGGTGCGGAGGAGGAGCGGGCGCGCACGGCCGTCGAGGAGGCCCGCCGGGGGCAGGCGGTCGCGCTGATCGGCAGTGGGGACGCGGGCGTGTACGCCATGGCCTCCCCGGCGCTCGCCGAGGCGTCCGACGACATCGACGTGGTCGGGGTGCCGGGGGTGACGGCGGCGTTGGCGGCCGGGGCGATCCTGGGCGCGCCGCTGGGCCACGACCACGTGTCGATCAGCCTGTCCGATCTGCACACGCCGTGGGAGGTCATCGAGCGGCGGGTGCGGGCGGCGGCCGAGGCGGACATCGTGGTGACGTTCTACAACCCGCGCAGCCGGGGCCGTGACTGGCAGCTACCGAAGGCGCTGGCGATCCTCGCCGGACACCGGGAGCCGACGACGCCGGTGGGTGTCGTGCGCAACGCGTCCCGGGCCGACGAGTCCAGTCGCCTGACCACGCTCGCCGCGCTCGACCCGGCGACGGTCGACATGATGACGGTCGTGACCGTGGGCAACACGGCGACCCGTGAGATCGCGGGGCGCATGGTCACCCCGCGCGGCTACCGCTGGCAGGAGGAGTCCCGGTGAGGCGTGTGGTCCATCCCATCGAGCAGGAGTCCTTCCGCCGGCTGCGCGCCCGGCTGGACACCGGGCACTTCCCGCCGCTGACCCGGGCGGTCGTGGAGCGGGTCATCCACTCCTCGGCCGATCTGGCGTACGCGGACGATCTCGTCATGGACGAGGGCGAGCTGGCGAAGGCGCACGCGGTGCTGCACGCCGGGGCGCCCGTGGTGGTGGACGTGGAGATGGTCGCGGCCGGGATCACCCGGCGCGGGACCGTCTGCCGTCTCAAGGACGCCGAGGCCGGGCCCGAGCTCACGCGTTCGGCGCACGCGGTGCGCCTGGCGTACGAGGAGGTCGGCCCCGGGGCCCTGTGGGTGATCGGCTGCGCGCCGACCGCCCTGGAGGAGCTGCTGACCCTGGACGCCTCCCCCGCGCTCGTCATCGGGCTGCCCGTCGGTTTCGTCGGAGCGGCCGAGTCCAAGGCCGCGTTGCGCGAGAGCGGATTGCCCGCGGTGAGCAACGTGTCCGAGAAGGGCGGTTCGGCGGTCGCCGCGGCCGCGCTCAACGCCCTGCTGTACCAACCCACTTCAGTCGAGGAGACCTTGTGACCACCCCGCCCGCCCTGCTCATCGCCGGACACGGCACCCGGGACGACGCCGGAGCGGAGGCGTTCCGCGACTTCGTACGGGAGTTGGGGCGCCGCCACCCCGAACTGCCCGTCGCGGGCGGCTTCATCGAGCTGTCCCCGCCGCCGCTGGGCGAGGCCGTCGCCGAGCTGGTCGGCCGGGGGGTGCGGCGGTTCGCCGCCGTGCCGCTGATGCTGGTGTCCGCCGGGCACGCCAAGGGCGACATCCCGGCGGCGCTGGCCCGTGAGAAGGAGCGCCACCCCGGGATCTCGTACACCTACGGCCGTCCGCTGGGCCCGCACCCCGCCCTGCTGAACGTGCTGGAGCGGCGGCTGCGGCAGGCGGTGGACCCGTCCTGGGACCCCGCCGAGGTGACGGTGCTGCTGGTGGGGCGCGGTTCGACGGACCCGGACGCCAACGCCGAGGTGTTCAAGGCGGCGCGGCTGCTGTGGGAGGGCCGCGGTTACGGGGCCGTGGAGACGGCGTTCGTGTCGCTGGCGGCGCCGGACGTGCCGAGCGGGCTCGACCGGTGCGCGCGGCTCGGCGCCCGGCGGATCGTCGTCCTGCCGTACTTCCTGTTCACCGGCATCCTGCCGGACCGGGTGCGGCACCAGACCGAGCAGTGGGCGGCGGCGCACCCGGAGACGGAGGTGCGCTCGGCGGACGTCATCGGGCCGGAGCCGGAGCTGCTGGACCTGGTGATGGAGCGGTACGCGGAGGCCGTGCAGGGCGATCTGCGGATGAACTGCGACAGCTGCGTGTACCGGATCGCGCTGCCGGGCTTCGAGGACAAGGTCGGGGCGCCGCAGCAGCCGCACTTCCACCCGGACGACGACGGCCACCACTCTCACGGGCATCACGGGCATCACGGGCACGGTCACGCGCACTCCCATGCGCACTGAACCGGAGGCCGCCGCACCGACGGCGGTGCACGACCTGCGGCACCACGGGGACGCCGAGGTCCGTGACGAGGGCGCCGCTCTGGTCGACCTCGCCGTGAACGTCCGCGCGGACACGCCCCCGGCGTGGCTGCGGGAGCACATCGCCGCGTCGCTCACCGGCCTGGCCGCCTACCCGGACGGGCGGGCGGCGCGGGCGGCGGTGGCGGCGCGGCACGGGCTGCCGGTGGAGCGGGTGCTGCTGACGGCGGGGGCGGCGGAGGCGTTCGTGCTGCTGGCGCGGGCGTTGCCGGTGCGCCGGCCGGTGGTGGTGCATCCGCAGTTCACGGAGCCGGAGGCGGCGCTGCGGGACGCGGGGCACACCGTCGGCCGGGTGCTGCTCCGCGCGGAGGACGGTTTCCGGCTGGATCCGGCGGCGGTCCCCGAGGACGCGGACCTGGTGGTGATCGGCAACCCGACGAACCCGACGTCGGTGCTGCACCCGGCCGCGGTGATCGCCCGACTGGCCCGTCCCGGGCGGACGTTGGTGGTAGACGAGGCGTTCCTGGACGCGGTGCCGGACGAGCGGGAGGCGCTGGCCGGCCGGACGGACGTACCGGGCCTGGTGGTCCTGCGCAGCCTCACCAAGACGTGGGGGCTGGCGGGTCTGCGCATCGGTTACGTCCTGGCCGCGCCGGAGACCGTCACGGCGCTGGAGCGGGCGCAGCCCCTGTGGCCGGTGTCCACACCCGCGCTGGCGGCGGCCGAGGCGTGCGTGGGGGCCGGGGCGCTGACGGAGGCGGCCGGGGCGGCCCGCCGCACCGCCGCGGACCGGTCCCATCTGCTCGCGGGGCTGGAGAAGTTCACCGCGCGCGGTCTGGGTGTCGTGCGTCCCGCCGAGGCCCCGTTCGTGCTGCTCCGGCTGGAGCACGCGGGTGCCGTGCGCCACCGGCTCCGCGACCTGGGCTTCGCGGTGCGCCGCGGAGACACCTTCCCGGGGCTGGACGGGCGGTGGCTGCGCGTCGCGGTGCGCGACCGGCGGACGACGGACGCGTTCCTGGGGGCTCTGGAGCAGGCGCTGGACGCGGGCTGACCCGCCCCGGCCGGTCCCTCCCCGCACGGCCCGCGGGGAGGGACCGGCCGTCGGTGCCCCGGTGGGTACGGCGGGGACCGGCGGTGGGAGCGCCGGTCCCCGTCGGCACACCGGTGTGCCGGTGTCAGGTGTACTGCGTCAGTTGCGGCGGCCCCGGCGGGAGAGGGCGACTCCCGCGCCGCCCGCCGCGAGGAGTGCGACGGCGGCGCCCGCGATGTACGGGGTCGTCGAGTCGCCGCCCGTCTCGGCCAGGTCCGCCTTGGCCGGCTGCCCGGCGGGGGCCGCCTGCTCGGCCCGCGCGCCCTGGGGCTGCACGTCGGCGGTCCTGGGCTCCTCGGACTCGTCGGGCTTTTCGGACTCCTCGGGCTCCTCGGGCTCCGCCGGAGCCGCCTGCTCCGCCGCCGGGGCGGCGGGTTGCTCGGCCGGGGCCTCGGGGGCCTCGCACTTCGCTTCGGCCAGGGTGACCGTGCCGTTGACCTCGGCGACGTTCAGCTTCAGCGGGTCGACGGCGACCTCGAGCCGGAGCGCGGTGGCGGCGGCGGTGCGGGAGGTGGTCTCCGTCCTGGACAGGTCCAGGCGGACCTCTCCGACGCCCGGCACCGTGACCTCGGTGGTACCGGTGGAGGTCAGCGTGACGCGTTTGCCGAACACGGTCACCGAGCCGGGCAGGGTGGCCGAGGCCAGCGGGGTCCGGCCGGTCTCGCAGACGGCCCTGGAGGTGACCTTCTCGAGCTCGATCAGCGACAGCAGCGGCAGTCCGGGCACATGGATCCGGGCCTTGGCCAGGGTGGTGGAGGCCTCCGCCCGCTGCCCCTCCACCGTCGCCTTCGCGTCGGCCACCTCCGCGCGCAGCACGCTGAAGGGCCTGCCCTTGTCGACGCCCTCCAGGTCCGCGGTGAGGAGGGTCTTCTGCGCGCTCTGCGGGGCCCGGACCTCGTTGAGGGAGACGGTGAGCGGGACGTGCACGCTCTTGTCGAGCAGGGCCACGTCGAGCCCGGTGCGCAGGACGGCCGCGCTCGCACTGCCGTGTTCCCCGGTGGCCTGCGCGGGGCCCGCTCCGGCCAGCGCCACGGGACCTGCGGCAAGGACGGTGGCCGCGGCGACGGCGGACCAACGGCGTGCGGGCATGCGGAAGTTGGTGCTGTTCAAGGTGGTGGGACCCCCATGAGACGTAAGTGGGACCCGGAAAGAATGACCGTCCCGACAGACGACCGTCAGCGATCCGAGGACACTTCACTCCTTCGTGGCGGGTCCGTCGGCACATTCGAATCCCGGGGCACGGTTGTTCCCCACCACCGCCCGCGCTTCACCCGGTGGGCGGGTTTCACCCGCCCGGCAGCGGTTCCTAGCCGACCACGCGCCCGTTCAGTACCACCCGGCGCGGGTCGGTGAGCACCCGTACGTCCGCGCGCGGGTCGGACGCGTAGACCACGAGGTCGGCCGGGGCTCCCTCCTCCAGGCCGGGGCGGCCGAGCCAGGCCCGGGCGGCCCAGGTGCCGGCCGCGAGGGCGTCGACGGGCGGGATGCCGGCGGTGACCAGTTCGGCGACCTCGGCCGCCGCCAGGCCGTGCGGGAGGGTCCCGCCCGCGTCCGTGCCGACGAAGACCGGGATGCCGGCGTCGTAGGCGGAGCGCACGGTCTCGTAGCGGCGTGCGTGGAGCCGGCGCATATGGGCCGACCAGCGCGGGAACCTGGACTCGCCGCCGTCGGCCAGCCCGGGGAAGGTGGCGATGTTGACGAGGGTCGGGACGATCGCCACGCCCCGTTCGGCGAACAGCGGGATGGTGTCCTCGGTCAGGCCCGTCGCGTGCTCCACGCAGTCGATGCCCGCCTCGACCAGGTCCCGCAGGGAGTCCTCGGCGAAACAGTGCGCGGTGACGCGGGCGCCCAGCCGGTGCGCCTCGGCGATCGCCGCCTCGACGGCGCCGCGCGGCCAGCAGGCCGACAGGTCGCCCAGGTCGCGGTCGATCCAGTCGCCGACGAGCTTGACCCAGCCGTCGCCCTGCCGGGCCTCCTGGGCGACGTAGGCCACGAGGTCGTCGGGTTCGACCTCCCAAGCGTAGTCGCGGATGTAGCGGCGGGTGCGGGCGATGTGCCGGCCGGCCCGGATGATCTTCGGGAGGTCGTCGCGGTCGTCGATCCAGCGGGTGTCGGAGGGTGAGCCCGCGTCCCGCAGCAGCAGGGCACCGGCGTCCCGGTCGGTGAGCGCCTGCTTCTCCGCGGCCTCGGCGGGGACCGCGCCGTGCCGGTCGAGGCCCACGTGGCAGTGGGCGTCGACCAGGCCGGGCAGCACCCAGCCCTCGACGGTCCGGACGTCGCGGGCGGCGCCGGGACGGTCGTAGGAGATCCGCCCGTCGACCACCCACAGCTCGTCGCGGACCTGGTTCTCGTCCGGTCCGACGAGGATCCGGCCCTTCACGTGCAGCACCGCGCGTTCGCTCATACACCGCACCCTAGTGAGCCGCCACCCGGACGGGCCCACCCGGCCCGGGGCCCCGCCTCCCCCTCCCGCCGGGGAATCCGGCCCCGGACGGGCTCCCGTACGCTCGCACCTGTGCCCCTCACGACCTCGTGCGGGCACGACCCCGTGAAGCCGCGATCTGGAGAGAGCACCGCCGTGAGCACCCACCCCTTCCTCGGTCTGGCCCCGCTGAGCGCCACGCACTTCGCCTCGATCGAGGACCGCGTGGCACGGCTGCTGCGCACCACGCAGGACGTCGTGATCATGCAGGGTGAGGCGCTGCTGCCGCTGGAGGGCGCGATCCGCGCGGCCGCGGGCCCCGGCACGACCGCCCTGAACGTCGTCACGGGCCCCTACGGGCAGACCTTCGGGGACTGGCTGCGGGACTGCGGCGCCACGGTGATCGACCTGGCGGTGCCGTTCCACACCGCGGTGACGGCCGGGCAGATCCGCGAGGCCTTCGCCGCGCACCCGGAGATCGACTTCGTCTCCCTGGTGCACGCGGAGGCGGCCACCGGGAACACCAATCCGGTCGCGGAGATCGGCGAGGCGGTACGGGAGCACGGGGCGCTGTTCTACCTGGACGCGGTGGCCTCGGTCGGGGCGGAGCCGGTGCTGCCGGACGCGTGGGGCGTGGACCTGTGCGTGATCGGGGCGCAGAAGGCGATGGGCGGTCCGGCGGGCGTGTCGGCGGTGTCGGTGAGCGAGCGGGCGTGGGCCCGGATGGCGGCGAACCCGCGGGCTCCGCGCCGCTCGTACCTGTCGCTGCTGGACTGGAAGGAGCGCTGGATCGACGGGGGCCGTACGGCGCTGCCGCACGCGCCGGCGCAGTTGGAGATGCTGGCGCTTCAGGCGTGCGTGGAGCGCATCGAGGCGGTGGGCCTGGACACGGTGACGGCGCGGCACGCCGCGGCCGCCGCGGCGACGCGGGCGGGGGCGCTCGCGCTGGGCGGAGGCCTGGCGCCGTACGTCCACGAGGCGTCCGAGGCGGCTCCGGTCGCCACGACCCTGCGGGCCCCCTCGGACACGGTGGCCGCGGAGCTGGTGGCCCGTGCCCTGGCCGTGGACCCGGCGCTCCCGCTGGCCGCGGGGGGCGGGGCGCTGGCCAAGGAGATGATCCGCGTCAACCACTACGGCGCCGACGCGACCCGGGGCGCGGTGCGCGCGAGCCTGGCCGCCCTGGGCACCGCGCTGGCGGAGCAGGGCCTGACGGTGGACGTGCAGGGCGCCCTGAGCGCGGCCGACGACGCCTGGCGGTGAGGACTCCGAAGCGGAGCGAGAGGGCACCGGCGACGCCGACGTCCCCGACGAGGCCGACGACGCCGTCGGCCTCGCCGGCCTCGTCGGGGGCATGAGCGGCCGACCGGCCACAGACGACCGAATCGTGAATTCCATAGGATTACCGGAAGCAATCAGGGGCATTCTTACCCGATATTCTCCCGCTTATTTCAATACAACCTTCCAGGGCAGCTTCCCATCTCCTTCTGCCCGCTTTTCCCGGACCTAAACGCAACGATTCAGCGGGGCGGGAAGCGGCACTTCCGGGACCCCTTCAGGGGAGTTACACATTTGTGACCGACCCCACGGCACGACCGATTTGCGCCTTGTATTCACTGCAAAACGGGGCATCCCGCCGAGGTTCCGCTTGCGGCTTCACGCCCGCGCGATAACATAGTTCAAGCCACCAGGTAACCCCGGCAGCCGATGCATTTTCGAATTCACCTGGGTAAGTTGAATTCACATGACTGCCGCTCAAGCAGACCCACAGATCGACCGCCCCGCCCTGGCGGACGGAGCCGCATTGTGGCGGATAGCCAGGGACTCGAAAACCCTCGACCTGAACTCGTCGTACAGCTATCTCCTGTGGTGCCGGGACTTCGCCGCCACATCGGCCGTCGCACGCGACGCCGCCGGGGAGCCGATCGGCTTCGTCACCGGCTACCTGCGGCCGGACAGCCCGCACACCCTGCTCGTCTGGCAGGTCGCGGTGGACGAGGCGCACCGGGGCCGTGGTCTGGCCGCCGCTCTGCTCGACGGTCTGGTCGCACGGACCACCGCGGAACACGGAGTGAACACCGTGGAGACCACCATCACCCCGGGGAACACCGCCTCCGAGCGTCTGTTCACCGCGTTCGCCCAGCGCCACGGCGCCCGGCTGGAGCGCGAGGTGCTGTTCGAGGCCGACCGGTTCCCCGACGGACCGCACGACCCCGAGGTGCTGTACCGCATCGGTCCCCTCGCCCCCTGACCTCCGGCCCCGCGCACGAGGAAGTGCGTCACCCCGCCGATCCCGTCTCCCTACGACCTCCCACGCCAACGAGGAGCGATTCGTCGTGACCATCACCCAGCCCGACCTGAGCGTCTTCGAGACCCTTGAGTCCGAGGTGCGCAGCTACTGCCGTGGCTGGCCCACCGTCTTCGACCGCGCACACGGCAGCCGCATGTACGACGAGGACGGCCACGAGTACCTCGACTTCTTCGCCGGAGCCGGTTCACTCAACTACGGCCACAACAACCCCGTACTGAAACGGGCGCTGATCGACTATCTGGAGCGGGACGGCGTCACCCACGGGCTCGACATGTCGACGACGGCCAAACGCGCGTTCCTGGAGTCCTTCCAGAACTGGATCCTGCGCCCGCGCGACCTGCCGTACAAGGTCATGTTCCCGGGCCCGACCGGCACCAACGCCGTCGAGTCGGCGCTGAAGCTGGCACGGAAGGTGAAGGGGCGCGAGTCGATCGTGTCGTTCACCAACGCCTTCCACGGCATGTCCCTGGGCTCGCTCGCCGTGACCGGCAACGCCTTCAAACGGGCCGGGGCCGGCATCCCGCTGGTGCACGGCACGCCCATGCCGTTCGACAACTACTTCGACGGCACGGTCGAGGACTTCCTGTGGTTCGAGCGGCTGCTGGAGGACCAGGGCTCCGGCCTCAACAAGCCGGCCGCCGTGATCGTCGAGACCGTGCAGGGCGAGGGCGGCATCAACGTCGCCCGGCCCCAGTGGCTGCGCGCCCTGTCCGAGCTGTGCGCACGCCAGGACATGCTGCTCATCGTCGACGACATCCAGATGGGCTGCGGCCGTACCGGCGCCTTCTTCTCCTTCGAGGAGGCGGGCATCACGCCGGACATCGTCACCGTGTCCAAGTCGATCAGCGGCTACGGCCTGCCCATGGCGCTGACCCTGTTCAAGCCCGAGCTGGACGTCTGGGAGCCGGGCGAGCACAACGGCACCTTCCGCGGCAACAACCCGGCCTTCGTCACGGCGACCGCCGCTCTGGAGGCCTACTGGGCCGACGGGTCCGCGATGGAGAAGCAGACCCGGGCGCGCGGCGAGCAGATCGAGCAGTCGCTGGTCGCCATCGCCGAGGAGAACCGCGCCGACGTGAAGGAGTACCGCGGTCGCGGGCTGGTGTGGGGCGTGGAGTTCCACGACAAGGAGCGCGCGGGGCGGATCGCCTCGCGGGCCTTCCAGCTCGGGCTGCTGATCGAGACCTCCGGCCCGGAGAGCGAGGTCGTCAAACTCCTCCCGGCCCTGACCATCACCCCGGACGAGCTGGACGAGGGGCTGAGGACACTGGCCCGCGCCGTCCGCGAGACCGCCTGAACCACCTGCTGAACCGTCCGGGCCCCCGGCCCCGGCCCGGGGCCCGGACGGCCCGCAGGCACCGTCACCATCACCCTCACCAAGGAGGCATCGCAGCACCGTGATCGTCCGTTCCTTCAAGGAGCTCGAGGGCACCGACCGGCATGTGAAGTCCGCGTCGGGCACCTGGGAGAGCAAGCGCATCGTCCTCGCCAAGGAGAACGTCGGGTTCTCCCTGCACGAGACCATCCTGTACGCCGGTACGGAGACGTCGATGTGGTACGCCAACCACATCGAGGCCGTCGTCTGTGTGGAGGGAGAGGCAGAGCTCACCGACCACGACTCCGGGCTGACGCACACCATCACGCCCGGGACCATGTACCTCCTCGACGGGCACGAGAAGCACACGCTGCGGGTGAAGAAGGACTTCCGCTGCATCTGCGTCTTCAACCCGCCCGTGACCGGACGGGAGGACCACGACGAGAACGGCGTATACCCGCTGCTCACCGAGGAGGTGTGAGGTTCCATGACCACCGTGACCCCCAGCACCGAGACGCACGTCCCCGACCTCTATCCCACCCGCGGCTCCGCCGAGGTCATCACCCCGCGGCAGGACCCGGTCGTCTGGGGCGCCCCGGACGCGCCCGGCCCGATCACGCCGGCCGACCTCGGGTCGTTCGAGCGTGACGGCTTCCTCGCCGTCGACCGGCTGATCACCGAGGACGAGGTCGCCGTCTACCGGGACGAACTGGACCGGCTGATCGCCGACCCGGCGATCCGGGCCGACGAGCGGTCGATCGTCGAACCGCGCTCCAAGGAGATCCGCTCGGTCTTCGAGGTCCACCGGATCAGCGAGGTGTTCGCGCGGCTGGTGCGCGACGAGCGGGTGGTCGGCCGGGCCCGGCAGATCCTCGGCTCGGACGTGTACGTCCACCAGTCCCGGATCAACGTCAAGCCGGGCTTCGGGGCGAGCGGCTTCTACTGGCACTCGGACTTCGAGACCTGGCACGCCGAGGACGGTCTGCCGCGGATGCGGACGGTGTCCGTGTCGATCGCGCTGACCGAGAACTTCGACACCAACGGCGGTCTCATGATCATGCCGGGGTCGCACAAGACGTTCCTCGGGTGTGCGGGGGCCACACCGAAGGACAACTACAAGAAGTCGCTGCAGATGCAGGACGCGGGCACCCCCTCCGACGAGGGGCTGACCGCGCTGGCGTCCGAGTACGGCATCAAGCTGTTCACCGGCCCGGCCGGCTCGGCGACGTGGTTCGACTGCAACGCCATGCACGGCTCCGGGGACAACATCACTCCGTTCCCGCGGAGCAACGTGTTCATCGTGTTCAACAGCGTCGAGAACACGGCCGTCGAGCCGTTCGCGGCGCCGGTCCGGCGTCCCGAGTACATCGGGGCACGGGACTTCACGCCGGTGAGGTAAGCGCGGGACCCGGAACAGCGGGACCCGGAACAGGTGCCGTGAACGCGTGATCTGCGCGCCCGACGGTGACTGCGGGCCGGTGCCTCCTCGTGCGGTGCGGGAGGCACCGGCCCGCTGCCGTGCGCGTGGCCGGGCCGGTGCGGGACCCGTCCTCCTCAGCCGGACAGGGCGTCCAGCAGCCGGTCCACGTCGGACGGGGTGTTGTAGAGGTGGAAGGACGCCCGCAGATGGCCGGCCCGGTCGGACAGGGCCAGGCCGGCCCTGTCCAACTCGGGCTCGAGACGGCCCAGTTCCGGCACGGAGACGATGGCCGAGCCGGGTGCGGTTACGGGCTCGTGGCCCAGCGCGGCGAGCCCTGCCCGGAAGCGGTCGGCGAGGGCGAGGTCATGGGCGTGGATCGCCTCCACCCCGATCTCCTCGACGAGTTCGAGGGAGGTGCGCAGCCCCGCGTAAGTGAACAGGGCCGGGCTCACGTCGAACCGGCGGGCCGAGCGGGCGAGTTCGGTGACCGGTCCGTAGCAGCTGTCCCAGGGCCTCTCCGCCGCGACCCACCCCGCCTGCACCGGGGTCAGCCCACCGAAGTCCTCCGGCACGACGAGGAAGGCCGCCCCGTGCGGGCCGAGCAGCCACTTGTAGGTGATGGCGACGGAGTAGTCGTGGGCGCCGGCGTCGACCGGCAGCCAGCCGGCCGCCTGGGAGAAGTCGACGTAGGTGCGCGCGCCGTACGCCCCGGCCGCCTCCCGCAGCGCGGGCAGATCGGCGATCCGGCCGTCGGCGGACTGCACGGCGCTCACCGCGACCAGGGCGGTGTCCGGACGGACGGACCCGGCGAGCCGCTCCAGGGGCACGGCCCGCACCGTGAGGTCGCCGCGTACGTGGAACGGGTTGAGCACCGAGGCGAAGTCGCCTTCGACGGTGAGCACTTCGGCGCCCGGCGGCAGGGAGGCCGCGATCAGCCCGGTGCAGAGGGCGGCGGTGGCGCCGGCCGCCACGCGCTCGACGGGGACGCCGGCGAGCCGGGCGTAGGCGGCCCGGCACGCCTCGACGTCGTCGAACAGCGGATCCAGCGGGCCGCCCTCGGCCTTCAGCCGCACGGCCTCCTCGAGGGCGGTCACCGTACGCGCGGGCAGCAGTCCGCTGCTCGCGGTGTCGAGGAAGGTGTTCTTCGGGGTGAACTCGGCGCGGACGAGGTTCGCGAAGGTCTCCATGGGGCCACTCTGCGGTCCCGGAACCTCCCCGTCCACCGGCTTTCGGGCCCGTCCGGCGCGGTCAGCCCTGCGGGACCGCGCAGCCGTCGGGGCCGCATGCCTCCGCGTCGCCGTCGACGGTCTTCAGCGGCGACCGCTCGCCCCACGCCTGGGTCAGCGCCCGGGTGAACACCTCGGCGGGCTGGGCGCCGGAGACGCCGTACGTGCGGTCGATGACGAAGAAGGGCACGCCCCGCGCGCCGAGTTCCGCGGCTTCCCGCTGGTCCTCGCGCACCTCGGCGGCGTACGCGTCCGGGTCGGCGAGGACCGCGCGGGCGGCGTCGGCGTCGAGGCCGGCGGCGGTGGCGAGTTCGAGGAGGCGTTCGTCGTCGCCGAAGACGGACCGCTCCTCGGCGAAGTTCGCCCGGTAGAGGAGGTCGAGCAGCTCCTCCTGGCGGCCCCGGGTGCGGGCGAAGTGCAGCAGGCGGTGCATGTCGAAGGTGGCGCCGTGGTCGCGGCCCCGGGTGCGGTACGGCAGTCCCTCGGCCGCGGCCTGGGCGCCGAGGTTGTCCTCACCGGCCTCGGCCTGGGCCTGGCTCATGCCGTACTTCTTGGTCAGCATCGTGAGCACGGGCTCGATGTGGTCCTTGGCCCGGCCGGGGTCCAGCTCGAAGGAGCGGTGCACCACCTCGACGTCGTCACGGTGGGGGAACCCGCCGAGCGCCTTCTCGAACCGTGCCTTGCCGACGTAGCACCAGGGACACGCGATGTCCGACCAGATTTCGACACGCATCGTTGAGGCACTCTCCCGGTCGTGGGTACACGGAGACTCCCTCCGCTACCTGCGTGAACATTCAACCAGTGGGGTTCATTCCCCCGGCACGGCGAAGCACAGGTGGAGGTGGTGGTCGTCCTCGGCGGGCGGATGCCCCGGGTCCGGGATCCAGCCCCGGCGGGTGTAGAAGGCCTGGGCCCGCCGGTTGTCGGCGTGCACCTCGAGCACGGCGGTCCGCCGTCCGTTCGCCCGCCACTCCTCGACGCAGGCGGTGTGCAGGGCCGTGCCGATGCCGGCGCGCCACCGGTCCGGGTCGACGTGGAACTGGAACAGCTTGACCGTGTCGGCGGGGGCGCCCTGCGGGGTGCGGAACGAGGCGATGCCGGCCAGGTGGCCGTCCCGCACCGAGCACAGCACCTGCCCGTCGGGGTGCTCGACGGCCTCCTGCCAGCGCGCCGACCAGCCGGCGCCGTCCTCGGGGAGGCCGTCCGGGTAGTACGTGGACCGGGCGCGCAGGTGCAGTGCGGCGATGTCCGCGGCCTCGGCCGCCAGGGCGGTCCTGATCACCAAGGAGTCCGTGGTCCGGTGCGATTCGATCATGCACTGCGGGACGTTCCCCGGCGGGCGGTGGTTCCCAGGGGGGCCGGCCTCCGTCGTGTTCCGTCGCGCGGGCCCGTCCGGCGGATCGTGCCGGACGGGCCCCCGCGTGCCGTGCGATGCCGGGTGCGTGCTCAGCGCTCCAGGCTGCCGTTGAAGCGGCGCGGCAGTTTCTGCGGGTTGTCGTCGCGCAGTTCCGGCGGCAGGAGGGCTGCCGGGCTGTTCTGGTAGGCGACGGGACGCAGCCAGCGCTCGATGGCGGTGCCGCCGACCGAGGTGGAGGTGGAGGTGGTCGCCGGGTACGGGCCGCCGTGGTGCTGGGCCGGGGCGACCGCGACACCGGTCGGCCAGGCGTTGACGAGGACCCGGCCGGCGAGCGGGGTCAGTTCGGCGAGGATCTCCGCGCCCCGGCCCCGTCCGGCGCCCTCCTCCTCGGACAGGTGGACGGTGGCGGTGAGGTTGCCGGGCAGGCGGGTCAGGACGGAGCGGACCTCGGCGTCGTCCTCGTAGCGGACCACGACGGTGACCGGGCCGAAGCACTCCTCCAGCAGCAGGTCGTGCTCGCCCTCCGTGGCGAGTCTGCTCGCCGGGACGGTGAGGAAGCCGGCGCTGACGGTGTGCTCGCCGCCCGCGCCCGGGGTCACCGGGGACTCCACGTCGGGCAGTTGGGCGCGCTCGGCGACCCCGGCGACGAAGTTGTCGTGCATCCGGTGGTCGAGCAGGACACCGGCGTCGGTGGCGCTGACGGCGTCGGTCAGGGACTTGACCAGGCGGTCGCCGGCCGCGCCGACGGGGGCGAGGACGAGGCCCGGCTTGACGCAGAACTGGCCGACGCCCAGCGTCATCGAACCGGCGAGGCCGGCGCCGATCGCCTCGGCGCGTTCGGCGGCGGCGGCCTCGGTGACCAGGACCGGGTTCAGCGAGCCCAGCTCGCCGTGGAACGGGATCGGGACCGGGCGGGCGGCCGCCGCGTCGAAGAGGGCGCGTCCGCCGCGCACCGAGCCGGTGAAGCCGGCCGCCGCGACCAGCGGGTGCCGGACCAGTTCGACGCCGGCCTCGAAGCCGTGCACCAGGCCGAGCACGCCCTCGGGGACGCCGTGCCGGGCCGCCGCGCGGCGCAGCACCTTGGCGACCAGCTCGGACAGGCCCGGGTGGTCGGGGTGGGCCTTGACGACCACCGGGCAGCCGGCCGCCAGCGCGCTCGCGGTGTCGCCGCCGGGGACGGAGAAGGCGAAGGGGAAGTTGGAGGCCGAGTAGACGGCGACGACCCCCAGCGGGACCTTGTAGCGGCGCAGGTCCGGGACGGGCGGGGTGGCGGTGTCGTCGGGGTGGTCGATGACGACGTCGAGGAAGGCGCCCTCGTCGACGATGTCGGCGAAGGCCCGCAACTGGTAGCAGGTGCGGGCGAGTTCGCCGGTCAGCCGGACCGGGCCGAGGGCGGTCTCGGCGTCGGCGGCCTCGACGAGCCGGTCTCGGGCCGCCTCGAGTTCGTCGGCGGCACCGCGCAGGAAGGCCGCACGGACGGTGCGGTCGGCCAGGGCGCTCCGCGCGTCGTGCGCGGCCCGGACGGCGGCGTCCACCTCCTGGGCCGTGGCCTCCACCGCAACCTGTTCCCGCTGCTTCCCGGTACGGGGGTCGACGCTCCAGACTGGTGCTGCTGCCACCACGAGTCCCTCCACTTGACTGCCGCCCTCAATGCCGCAGTATGTACGTCACCCGTCGGCGGCGTTCGATATACTGAACACTGTCTCTGATGATGAATGTGCTGCTGGAGACTATAACTTCAGCTTCTCGTCGAACGAAGGGTCAAGGGCATGTCGGCTGGCGAGACGGGCGGCGGCGCGCAGGTCAAGTCCGCGGTGCGGACCGTTGAACTGCTCGAGTACTTCGCCGGACGCCCCGGAATGCACTCCCTGGCGGCGGTCCAGGAGGCCGTCGGCTACCCCAAGTCCAGTCTCTACATGCTGCTGCGCACCCTCGTCGACCTCGGCTGGGTGGAGACGGACGCGACGGGCACGCGGTACGGCATCGGCGTGCGGGCGCTGCTCGTGGGCACGTCCTACATCGACGGCGACGAGGTGGTGGCGGCGGCCCGCCCCACCCTGGACCGGCTCTCGGACGACACCACGGAGACCATCCACCTGGCCCGGCTCGACGGCACCAACGTCGTCTATCTGGCCACCCGGCAGTCGCAGCACTACCTGCGCCCCTTCACCCGGGTCGGCCGCCGGCTGCCCGCGCACTCGACGTCGCTCGGCAAGGCGCTGCTGAGCACGTACCCGGATGAGCAGGTGCGCAAGATGCTCCCGCAGACGCTGCCCGCGCTCACCGAGAACACCATCACGGACCGGGAGAAGCTCATCGAGGAGCTGCACCAGGTGCGCGAGCAGGGCTTCGCCGTGGACCGCGAGGAGAACACGCTCGGGCTGCGCTGCTTCGGGGTGGCGATCCCCTACCGCACGCCCGCGCGGGACGCGATCAGCTGCTCGGTGCCGGTCGCCCGGCTCACCCCCGCGCACGAACAGACGGTCAAGGACGCCCTGTTCGACGCGCGCGACCGGCTGACCCTGGCCACCCGGAGGCTCTGACCGTACGGGCCGCCCCGCGCGGGGCCGCCGCGGGGCGGGGACTGTGGTGACGACGGGCCGTCCACTGTTCGACCCGTCACACAGCCCCCTGGATGATCACTGCTACGCTCCGGATGCCGCACGGCCGACTCCTGACATGCGCGTGTCGTCCACAGGGCACGCACCGTCACATCCCTGGACTCGCCGGGCATTCGACACCGATGCGAGGGAGGTAGCCCGTGGGTGCGCTCGTCGACGACGCCGCCTCCGTGGAGTTCCACGCCTTCTTCGAGCGTCACTACGCCGAACTGTCCCGTCTCGCCTGGCTGCTGACGGGCGAGGCGGACGCCGCCGACGACCTGGCCGCGGACGCGCTGCTGGCCCTGTGGCACCGCTGGGACCGGGTGCGCGCCGCCGAGCATCCGGTGGCGTACGCGCGGGGCGTGGTCGCCAACACGGCGCGTACCCGCATCCGCGGCGCGGTGCGCGAGCGGCGCCGGATCGCCCTGTTCTGGTCGCAGCGTGAGGAGCGGGTCGAGAATCCGGACGTCGCGGGCGTGCTGGACGTGCGGGAGGCGTTGCGCAGGCTGCCGTTCCGCAAGCGGGCGTGTGTGGTGCTGCGGCACGCCTTCGACCTGTCGGAGAAGGACACCGCGCTGGCCCTGGGCGTCTCGGTGGGTACGGTGAAGAGCCAGACCTCCAAGGGGCTGGCCGAACTGCAGCGGCTGCTGGGCACGGCGGAGGTGCCCCGGAGGGTGCACGCCGCGGCGGGGCGCCCGGGGAAGCCCACCGGCGAGGACACGGGAAGGGACCGATGACGATGCGGCGGGACGTGCACGAGGAGCTGCGCGCCCGGCTGCACGAGGCGGCCGGGGAGCACGAGCCCGACCGGGAGCGCATCCTGGCCCGGGTCGAACGCGGCATGGCCCGCCCGGCCCGGACCGGCCGCCGGGCCGCCCGCCCGCCGGTGCTCGGATGGATCCGGGTGGCGGGCACGACGGCCGCGGTCGCCGGAGTGCTCGCGGCGGGCGGCTTCGCGGTCGCGTCCGTGGTGACGGGCGAGGAGCCTCCCGCGCAGCGGGAGGTGGCGGTCTCGCCGGCACCGGAGCCCACACCGTCGCCGGACGCGACGAGCCGGGCGCCCCTGCCGCCGGCGCGACCGTCGACAAACCCGGCGGACCCCTCGAAGGAGACCGGCGATCCGGGCTCGGCACCGGCCCGGACCCCGGGTGCGGAGACGCCCACGACGAAGGCGCCGGGGACCACGCGTCAGCCCCGAGGCGTCGAGGACGGGCCGCTGTGGTCGGACGGCTCGGTGGACCGGCACAGCAACGAGTTCTGGGCGCAGAGCAACATCACCCTGAAGACCACCGAGCCGCTGACCGCGCTCACCGTGGAGCTGCGGATCGCGCAGACCGGCGGGGTCTCCTCCACGGGCGCCTGGCGTTCCCTGCCCGAGGAGGACTTCCGGCTGACCACCGACGAGCGGGACGGCTTCCTCGTCTACACCTGGACCCTCGAGAAGGGGCGCACCGTCACCCCGGGCGAGTGGGTCTTCGCGGGGCAGTACGACCACGCGCGCGGCGGCCGGGACGCCGGGGGCGACACGTACACCGCGACGGCCGTCACCGGCTCCGAACGGCTCGCGGTGGGCGGCGACTTCGCGGCCCGGGACGACTGACGCGCGGTGCGGTTCCCGCCGTTCGCCCGCGGGGCGGACGGCGGACCGTGGCGGCCCGCGGGAAGCCGGGAAAAAAACTTCCCGGTCGCGGCAACCCTTTCCCGTCCTGCGGCAACCAAGAGGCGAAACGATTCCCCTCTTGCAAGGAACGAGCATGACTGCACGAGCCGAACAGCGCGTCTCCCACCGTCGCCGGACCGGCAGAAGGCGGGCGGTGATCGCCGGAGTCTCCGCGCTCGGCATCACGGGGGCGGCGGTCGTCACCTCGGCGATGCTGTCCACCGCGAGCGCCGCCTCCTCGTGGCCCAAGGACACCGGCAGCAAGCCGGTGTCGAAGACCGTTCCGGTCTCCGGGGTCCTCGACGGCGGCATGAAGAAGTACTACGGCACCGGTGCTCTGGGCGGCGACAGCCAGGACGAGGGCCAGGACCCGGTCTTCGAACTGGCCGACGGTGCCACGCTCAAGAACGTCATCATCGGCACCCCGGCCGCCGACGGCGTGCACTGCAAGGGCAGTTGCACGCTGCAGAACGTGTGGTGGCTGGACGTCGGCGAGGACGCCGCCAGCTTCAAGGGCAAGTCGTCGTCGGCGCAGTACAAGGTGATCGGCGGCGGCGCGAAGAAGGCCGACGACAAGGTGCTGCAGTTCAACGGCGCCGGGACGCTGACGGTGAGCGGCTTCCAGGTCGAGGACTTCGGCAAGCTGGTGCGCTCCTGCGGCAACTGCAAGACGCAGTACAAGCGCACGATCGTGCTGAAGGACATCGACCTGACGGCCCCCGGCAAGTCGATCGTCGGCATCAACACCAACTACGGGGACACCGCCACGCTGTCGCAGGTCCGCATCCACGGGGACGGCAAGAAGAAGATGAAGACCTGCACCCGCTACCAGGGCAACAACACGGGCAAGGAGCCGAAGGACCTCGGCTCCGGCGCCGACGGGAAGTACTGCAGGTTCTCGGACTCGGACATCACCTACAAGTGACCCGGCCGGGCACCTGACCGGTTCCGGGCCGCCGCCGTGCCGACGTACGGCGGCGGCCCTCACAGGACGGAGCCGAGCCAGGCGTACACCTCGTCCTGCATCGCGTCGTCGAAAACGTGGCCCCGGTCCGGCCACGTCTTCAGCCGCAGCCGGTCCTCGGCGCCCTGGGAGCGCCAGACGGCACGCAGTCTGTCGTAGGCGGTACGGACCCCGTCGGCGGGGAACAGGGCGTCGAGCCCGCCGTGGAAGAACAGCATCGGCCGGGGGGCGGCGATGCTCGCCACATCGGGGATGTCCAGGTGCCGGGCGAGCCCGGGGTGGAGCATGTGGAACGCCGACTGCCCGCGCAGCGTGTTGTTCCCGGGCACCATCATCTCCTTCAGCCCGGTCATCCAGCACACGCTCGCCGCCGCCGCGACGTGGTCGCTGAGCGCGGCCACCTGCCAGGCCCGGTAGCCGCCCATGGAGAAGCCGAGGGCGGCGACCCGGCGCGCGTCCACCCGGTCGAGGCCGGCCAGGAAGGCGGCGGCCCGCTGGTCCTCGCGGGCGTGGAGTCCGGCGAGCGAGGAGCCGAGGTGGAAGAGGTTGCTCGCCAGTTCCTGCTGCCGCTCGTAGACCAGCGGCCCCCGCTCGCCCCAGCCGAGGGCGTCCAGGCAGAGCACCACATGGCCGCGTCGGGCGAGTTCGTCGCCGACGAAGCGCCCGGCGAAGTACCGCTCGGCCCACTGTTCGGCGGAGGCGAGCCGGGCCTCGTCGTACCAGGGCCGCACGCCCTTCTCCTTGCCGATGTCGAAGCGGGAACCGTGGTCGTGCAGGAGCAGTACGGCCGGGAAGGGCCCGGGGCCCCGCGGGGTGAGCAGGGCGCCGCGGACCCTGCCGTACCGGGTGAGCGAGAGCTCCACGCACGCGCGGGTGTATCCGTCCCCGTCCGGACCCGCGGTGAACTCGGGCGCGTACGGTGTGCCCTCCTGGTCCGGCACGACGAGCAGCTCCCCGACCTTGTCCCGGGCCGTCCGCCGCCACGCCGGGAAGTCCCGGACGGGCGAGGTGCCCCAGGCCAGCGGGAACGTCAGGTCGTCCTTGAGCGCCGGATGGAGACCGGGCGGGCCGGGCGGGGCCGGCGGGTCCGGGGCGGGGGTCATGCGCCGGTCCGGGGGCGCCAGTCGCCGAGGTGGCCCTCGCGGGTGAGGGCGGCGGCCTGGGCACGGCTGAGCTGGGGCCGGTTCTCGGGGACGGTGACCACGGCGCCGGGACCGGAGTTGCGGTACTCGGCGAAGCGCTGGTCCTGCCAGGGATGGCCGCTCGCCATGTCGGTGTACGGCGCGACCGCGTCGATGCCGGGGCCGAGGTGGGTGTCGCGGACGGTGAGCATCGGGCGGGCGGTGGGGTCGGAGCCGGGCACCCAGGGGCGGGCCAGTTTGTAGAAGCCGTCGGGTGCCTCGCTGCTGATCCTGCTCCTCGTGACGAGGTAGCCGCGCGGGTTGGCGCCGGCCGTGGAGGGCGCGAAGACGAAGCCGTGCGGGGCGCCGGTCAGGTCCGGGCGGATCAGGGTGCGGAAGTGGCAGTGCTCGAAGACGGCGGTCGCCCGGCCGAACACGAAGTCGACGTCGCCCTCGGCGTAGCAGTGGGAGAAGTACTGGCGGGCGAAGGTGCCGAGCGCCGTGGAGTCGGCGTACAGGGTGTCCTGGTGGCCGAGGAACCGGCAGTGCGTGAAGGCGCTGCGGTCGCCCTGCACCTTGAGGGCGACGGCCTGGGTGCCGCTGGTGCCGGGGTGGTCGGCGCGCAGCCAGTCGTTGGCGAAGGTGATCCAGCGGGCGGTGAAGCCGTCGGGGCGCACGGTGGTGGTGGCGGAGCCGGAGGTGCCGTGGTTCCCGGAGCCGTCCGGTTTCGGGGTGCCCGCCGCGTTGTCGTACACGATCACGACGTCACGGGGGTTCCGTGAGGCGCCGATCCAGGTCATGTCGGTGCGGTCGGCGGCCACGGACACCGTCTCCCGGTAGGTGCCCGGGGCCAGGACGAGGACGCGTCCGGTGCCGGTCGCGGCGGTCACGGCCGCCTGGACGGAGGTGAAGTCACCGGCGCCGCCGGGGTGGACGTACAGGGACCGGGGGGTCAGGCGGTCGGCCGGCGAGCCGTACCGGCCGAACGGGCGGCGCGGATGGGAGGCCGCCCGGGCGGGCGCCTCGGCCGTCGGGGCCAGTGCGGTCGCGGCCGAGGCGCCCGCCAGCAGCAGGCCCCTTCGGGACACGGGCAGCGAGGAGGGCATGCGGGGCTCCTTCGGTGCGGGGAGGACCGGGGCGGGCGCGTGCCACAGTGGGGGTGGAGCGCGCCCGCCCCGGCGAACGGGGGTGCGGGGACGTCAGGGGTGTCAGCCGATGCGGCCCGCTCCCGCGCCGAGCCTGACCAGCGCCGGGACCGCCTGCGCCGGGTGGACGGCGGTGCGCAGGGTGGGGG
Source organism: Streptomyces sp. NPDC004051 (assembly GCF_053604275.1). Classification (NCBI taxonomy): domain Bacteria; kingdom Bacillati; phylum Actinomycetota; class Actinomycetes; order Kitasatosporales; family Streptomycetaceae; genus Streptomyces; species Streptomyces sp. NPDC004051. Next base: position 89,528 of record NZ_JBSGHG010000001.1, read on the forward strand.
TCCAGCCGGCGCCGGAGCGCAGGGGGGTCTCGGGGTTCTCCGCGTTGTGCACGGCGATCAGGTCGGCCCGCTTGCCGTTGACGTGGTTGTTCCGGGCGGTGAGCGGCGAGTCGTTCCACCGCTTGAGGATCTTCGCCGGGCTGACGCCCTCGGCCAGCGTGAACGCGTTGTGCTCGGCGACGAGTTGGGACTCCTTGCCGACGCCGAAGCTGTAGCCGTAGCCCTGGCCGGCCACGAAGTGGTTGTTGTAGACGTCGACCTGTCCGAAGCGGACCCGCGGCGCGCGCTCGACCAGCTTCGAGAACAGGTTGTGGTGGAAGGTCACCTTCAGCCTGCCCCGGTCGCCGACGGCCGTGGACTCGCCGTCGCTGTTGCCGATCAGGATCGTCTTGTCGTGCTCGGTGAAGACGTTCCAGGAGGCGGTGACGTGGTCGGCGCCCCGGACGATGTCCAGCTCGCCGTCGTGCTGCTGGTACAGCATCCCGAAGTGGGTGGGGGCCTCGCTGTCGGGGTGGTCGCCGTCGGTGAAGGTGTTGTGGTCCAGCCAGACGTGGGTGGAGCCGTACACGACGGCGGTGTCGTACTCGGAGTTCCAGTTGCCCCGGTCGCCGTCGGTCGGGTCCCACTGCGGGAAGCAGTCCACCGGGCTCTCGAGGGTGAGGTTGCGGACGATGACGTTGTCCACACCCTTGATCTGCAGGCTGGCGCCCTTGAACCCGGCGTTCCGGCCGACGCCGATGATCGTGGTGTTGGCGGGGATGTTCGCCTTGATGGCGGCGTCCTGGTGGGCGGCCGAGGCCCGGCGCAGGCCCTCGGGGCTGTCGTCGGGCTCGTCGGTCAGGTCCTGTTCCAGGCCCCAGGTCTCGGGCGCGTACGTCTCGAGGTAGTCGTCGAAGTCGTAGCCGGGGGCGGCGAGTGCGTCGCAGCCGCCGGAGACCGCGTCGATCGTCCCCCGCACCTTGATGATCTTCGGGGCGCTGCTGCCGGCCGCCAGGGCGGCCTTGAAGCCGGCCCAGTCGCTGACGGTGTGGACGTGCTCGGCGGTGGCGGCGGCGCCTCCGGTGGTGCCGGTTCCGTGGGACGCCCAGCCGTCGTTCGCGCCGAGCGTCTGCCGGGCGAGGTCGTGGTGGTGGCCGGGGTGGTGGCCGGAGTGCGCCTGGGCGCCGGTGCCGGCCAGGGCCAGCACGAGGGCGGTGCAGCCGGCCAGCGAGGCGGCTCTCACTGTGGCATGCCCCTGCCATGTCGGTCTGTTCATGGTGCGGCTCTCCTGTTTTCTGTGGGTGTCTCGTATTCCTCGCTCGACCGGTCGAGCGGTCAGCCGCTCAGTCGGCGGTGGCGGCGTCCGGCCAGGTGATCCAGGACTCGGGGATCGCCTCGTCCAGCCGGCGCACGTCCCGCGGCGCGAGCACCCGGGTGCGCAGCAGCTCCCGGGCGACCAGCCGGGCCACGGCGATCGCGCCGGGCGGGTTGAAGTGCGTGTTGTCCTGTTCGGTCGCCGTCCAGTTGAAGTACTTCTTGGTCTCCTCGACGCCCAGCTCCTGCCACAGCGCCAGCGACAGGGCCTGGACGTCGAGCAGCGCGACCCGCTCCTCGTCGGCCAGCGCCCGCATCGCCTCCGGGTACGCGCCGTGGCTCGGCACGGCGTCGCCGGCCGGGTCGAACCTCCGGCGCTCCACGGGGGTGGCCAGTACGGGCCGCGCCCCGCGGGCCCTGGCCCCGGCGACGTACAGCCGCAGGTGTTCCCGGTACGTCGTCCAGGGTTCGGTGTAGCGGCTCGGGTCGGTGGCCTTCTCGTCGTTGTGCGCGAACTGGATCAGCAGGAGGTCGCCGGGCTGCATGGCGTCGAGGACGGCGTCGAGCCGTCCCTCGTCGACGAAGCTCTTCGAACTCCGCCCGTTCACGGCGTGGTTGGCGACCGCGAGGTCACGGCGGAGCAGGAAGGGGAGCGCCGTGCCCCACCCGGTCTCCGGCGCCGCGTCGGCGTACTTCCGGGCCGCGGTGGAGTCCCCGGCGATGTGGAGGGTGCGGGGCCGGGGCCTTTCGGGCGCGGCCTGGGCGGTGCCGGTCACCGCGAGGGCGAGGGGGAGGCCGAGACCGGCGGCGGAAACCTGTCTGCGAGTGAGCGACACAAGCCTGTGCCTTTCAGCAAGGGTCCGGTGGAGCGCCTCTCGGGGGCGCGGGACTGTACCTGTGTGCGGCCGCGCCGCGGGGACGCGGCCGGGCGCGGGGACGGCCGCGGCGGCCCGGAGCGAACGGGCCGGCGGCCGCCCCGCGGTGGTGCCGGGAACCGCTCAGGCCATCTGCTCCTGCCACTCGGCCTGGGCCTCGTCGAGCTGCTCGGCCAGGTTGTCGAGGAAGTCCTTCGCGCTCATGTCCCCGAGCAGCACCTTCTGGAAGTTCGGCTCGTTGTCGGCCTTGGAGATGGTGTTCCAGTCCGGCAGGTAGTACGGCAGCTGGACGATGGTCGTCGACCCGTCGCTCAGCGCGTCCGCGGCCAGCTTGGTCGGCTCCGCCTCGGCGATCCAGCCGTCCTTGGCGGCGTCCAGGTTCGACGGCACCTGGCCGGCGGACTCGTTGAACTTCGAGTTCGCCTCGGCCGAGACGGCGTACTCGATGAACTTCCAGGCGGCGTCCTTGTTCTTGGAGCTCTGGAACACGCCGAGACCGTCGACCGGGTTGGAGACCTGGACCCGGGCGCCGCCGGGGCCGGTGGGCTGCGGGATGCCCCGGAACTTGTCGTCGCCGAGCGCCTTCACGTGGTCCTGGTACGACCCGAGGTTGTGGTTGAGCATGCCGATCGTGCCGGAGTCCCACTGCGCGACCATCTTGGTGAAGTCGTTGTTCAGGTCGGCGGCGGGAGTGACCTTCTTGAACAGGCCCGCGTACTTCTCGAGGGCCTCGACGTTCTTCGGGTCGTTGACCGTGGTCTTCTCACCGGTGGAGTCCCAGAACGTGGTGATGCCGGACTGGCCGTACATCGCGTCCAGGGCCTGGGCGATGGAGCCGGCGCCGCCGCGGATGGTGTACCCGAACTCGTTCTTGCTCTTGTCGCTGAGCTTCTCCGCGGCCTTGAAGAAGCGCTCCCAGCTGGTCGGTTCCTCCAGGCCCGCCTTCTCGAACAGGTCGGTGCGGTAGTAGAGGACGCCGTTGTTCGCGGAGGTCGGGACCGAGTACAGCTGGTCGTCACCGCCGCCGGCGGCGCGCAGCGACTCGATCATGTCCTTGTTGAGCTTGCCGTCGAGGGGCGACTTGCCCAGCCGGTCGTCCAGCGGGGCGAGCGCCTTCTGGGCGGAGAAGCCCGCGAGCATCGACGCGCTGATCCCGCCGACGTCCGGCAGGCCGCCGCCCTGGATGGCGGTGTCGACCTTGGACTGGTACTCGGTGGCGGCGATCCCGACGTACTCGACCTCGATCTTCGGGTTGGCCTTCTCGAAGTCGGCGATGATCTCCTTCCAGATCGCGGTACGGACACCGCCGTTGTTGTCCCAGAAGGTGATCTTGCCCGTGCCGCTGCCCTCGGCGCCCTTGTCGCCGCCGGCTCCGCTGCCGTCGTCGCCGCAGGCGGTGACGGTCAGCGCGAGCACGGCGCCCAGTGCGACGGCGGCCGACGTCCGGCGCCTGCCTGTGCTGCTTCTGCGATTGCTGATCTTCATTGGTCGGCTCTCTTCTTCTGGTTCTCTTCTGGTTCCGACGGGGTGTGCGGGTGTGGGGGCGTCTCGCGGTCGTCCGGTGGTGCTCGGCCACGTGGGGCGGCGTCGGCAAGCGCTTGCCGAGGAGGCGCGTCGTTGCGGCTCCCGGCAGGCTCACGAGGAGGGGTGGTTATGCGGCGCTGATCCTGAACCGGGTGAAGGTCGCCGTCCCGGCGTGCCCCTGGCCCGTCGGGGCGAGGGCGGCCAGGCCGAGCAGGGCGCCGACCCAGCGCCACGGGGTGGCGGCGAAGGTCTGCCCGGAGGGGCGGAAGCCGTCCCCGGTGTCGTACGAGAAGCGGCAGCGGGCTCCGGCGCCGGCCTCGATCCGCAGCCTCGCCCGGCCCTCGGGGGCGGGCCGCGGGTGGTCGGCGTCGCGTTCCCTCTCGGCGCCCGTCTCGGCGAACCGGTGCACCAGGTGTGCGGTGCCGTCCGGTCCCCGCTGGAGCCCGATCCAGCGGTAGGCGTCGCCGAGGACCGCGAGGCCGGCCCGCGCCCCGGGCTCCCGGCTGTCGAGCCGCAGTTCCACGTCGACGGTGCACGGGGCGCCGGGCAGCCGCTGGGTGAGCACGTTCGCCAGTCTGCGCAGGTCGTGCGCGTCGGCGGTGCGCACGCAGGTCAGCCGCAGCCCGTCGGCGGCGTGCTGGGTGGCCCAGCCCCCTTGGGGGTTGGCGGTCCACTGCCACTGGCGGCCATGGCGGCCTCCGGGGAAGTCGTCGTCGGTGGCGGGTGCCGCGGCCGGCTGCGCGGGCAGGTCCGGCCTGCGGTGCCCGGCGACCGGCGCGCCGGCCTCCCCCAGCACCGGCCAGCCTCCCGCGGACTCCCAGTGCATCGGCTGGAGGTGCACGACCCTGCCGTACGCCCCGCGCTGCTGGAAGTGCAGGAACCAGTCCTCGCCGGACGCGGTGCGCACCCAGCCGCCCTGGTGAGGGCCGTTGACGTCGGTGTCCCGCTGCTCCAGGACGACCTTCTCCTCGTACGGTCCGAAGAACCCACGCGACCGGAAGGCGCCCTGCCAGCCGGTCTCCACTCCCCCGGCGGGCGCCAGGATCCAGAACCAGCCGTCGTGCCGGTAGAGCTTGGGGCCCTCCAGGGTGAACCAGCCGGGGATGCGGTCGCCGTCGACGATCACCTTGCCCTCGTCGAGGAGTTCGGTGCCGTGGGGGTGCATGCGGTGGCCGGTGAGCCGGTTCTTGACGCCGGAACGGGACTTCGCCCAGGCGTGCACGAGGTACGCCTCGCCGCTCTCCTCGTCCCACAGCGGGCACGGGTCGATCAGGCCCTTGCCGGCCTTCACCAGGTGGGGGCGGGTCCAGGGCCCCCGGATCTCGGGGGCGTTGACCTGGAAGATGCCCTGGTCGGGGTCGCCCCAGAAGATCCAGAACCGGTCGTCATGGTGGCGCAGGGCCGGCGCCCAGACCCCGCAGTCGTGCCGGGGGGCCGCGAACTCGCTCTCGGGTTCCAGCCGTTCGAGGGCGTGACCGACGAGCGTCCAGTTGACCAGGTCGCGGGAGTGCAGCAGCGGCAGTCCGGGGACGCGGCCGAAGCTGGAGGCGGTGAGGTAGAAGTCGTCGCCGACGCGGATCACGTCGGGGTCGGACCAGTCGGCGTTCAGGACCGGGTTCCGGTAGGTGGTGTCCGCCGGCGCGGCGCTCATGGGCTCACCACCTTGCGGACCAGTGCGGCGGCGTCGTCCCGGCCGAGCCGGCCGTCGGCGACGACGGTGACGACACGGCGGACCACCGTCTCCCCGGGCGGGATCGGCAGCCGTTCGGCGTGGGCGAGGGAGGAGCCGACGCCGGGGTACTCGGCGGTGCGCACGAACCAGGGGTCGCGGCGGGTCGGTGCGGTGGCCCCGGCGAAGACCAGCGTCCAGCGGGCACCGGCCAGGGCGAGCCAGTCGGCCCGGTGGCCGTGCACCGCGGCCTCGCCCTCGGTGGAGGCGGTGAAGACGTCCGGTGCCGTCGCCTCCTTGCGGGCCCGCCAGAAGAAGCCGCCGTAGGCCGCGCCGGGGCGGCCGTTGGTGGCCGGACTGCCGAGGGAGAGCGGGAGCCCGGTGGCGTTGGTGAGGGAGAAGGTGAAGTCCAGCGCCCAGGCGGTGTCGGTGAGTTCGGTGGCGGTGACCGTACGGCGCTCCCGCAGCAGCTCGCCCGGTGCGGCGATCCAGCGCAGTTCCTCCACGAAGCCGTCGGGGTCCCGCAGCTGGAAGGAGGCGTGCCGCTGGGAGCCGTGGTTGTCCAGTTCGGTCGGGCCCCGGTCGCGGACGTAGGTGCGTCCGCCCCAGAAGTTGTGCCCCTCGACGTCGGGAACGGCGACACCGACGCCGAGGTGGTGGGTGTGGTCCGCGGGGGACAGTTCGGTGACCGCCGTGCCGGCCAGGGTGGTCACGGGGTGCAGATAGGGGCGCGGGGAGAGCCTGCGGGGCAGCTCGGGCCGGGAGACGTACCGGCCGACCGGCCGCCCGGCGACGCGCAGGACCGTGGAGTCGCTGGTCATCGGGTGTTCACCTCTTTCGGCGGGTGCTGTGCGGGGCGCTGGGCGGGCGGCGTCCAGGGGGCGCCGAGTTCGGAGTAGAGGGACAGGGTCTCGGCGGCGGCCTCGACGAGCCGCTCGACGCCGGGCACGACCCGGCGGTTCTCGCCGGGAACGCGGTGCCAGGCTCCGTCGGGCAGCGGGGCGGGGTCGGGGGCCTGCCGGATCGCCTCGACGACCTTCATGAAGGCGCCGGTCGCGTCCGGGGGGACCAGCAGGGGGGCGCCGGTGGTGAGGTGCGCGACGAGGTTCTCCAGCAGGTCGGTGCGGCCGAAGTGGAGTTCCTCGGGACCGTGGCCCGCGCGCTGGACCAGGACGCGGTCCTGCTTGTACCAGAAGGTGATGCGGCCGCTGGTGCCGTGCACCAGGACGTACGGTTCGTCGGACCGCTCCGCGCACAGGGTCGCGGCGACGGTGACCGGCCGGCCCTGTGCGGTGGTGATCCGGACGCAGGAGGTGTCGTCGGACTCGATGTCGTTGGCGCGCAGCAGTTCGGTCTCGATGCCGGTGACGTCCTCGGCGCGGGTGCTGCCGCCCAGCGCCAGCGCGGTGGCGACGGCGTGGGCGAGCGGGTTGGTCAGCGCCCCGTCGACCACGTCGACGCCGTCCAGCCGGCGCCGGCCCGCCCAGGGCGCCCGCCGGAAGTAGTCCTCGGCGCGCACCCAGGCCCCGGCTCCGCCGATCCCGGTGACCCGGCCGATCGCGCCCTCGGCGACCAGTTCGCGGATCGCGGGCACGGCGTGCGAGCCCAGCGACTGGAAACCGATCTGGCAGGCGGCACCGGCCGCGGCGACCCCGTCGGCCATCCGGCGGAACTCGGCGTAGGACGGCGCGGGCGGCTTCTCCAGCAGGAGGTGCGCGCCCCGTTCGGCGGCGGCGAGGGCGAGGTCGGTGTGGGTGGGGATCGGGGTGCAGACGACGGCGATCCCGGCGCCGGTGGACTCCAGCAGGGCGCCGAAGTCGGCGGACTGCTCGGGGAGTTCGTTCCCGGACTCGTCCTCGAGCTCCTCCTGGGTGAGCGGGGTGAGCTCGCAGACGCCGGCCAGCCGGACGAGTCCCGCCGCCTGGAGCCGGCGGATGTTCTCCAGGTGCCAGCGGCCGTGGCCGCGGGCACCGGCGAGCACGACGGGGATCGGCCGGGGCACGGGCCGGGGCGCGGGGTGGGGCACGGGCCGGGGCGTGGACTGGGGCTCGGTCATCCCTTCACCGCCCCCGCGCTGAAGCCGGTGATCAGCCACTTCTGGATGAAGGCGAACACGATCACGACGGGCACGGCCGCGATGATGCCGCCCGCGGCGAGGGCGCCGAGGTCGACGCTGTCCGCGCTCATCAGGGTGTTGAGGCCGACCGGGATGGTCTGCTTCTCCTGGTTGTTGAGGAACATCAGGGCGAACAGGAAGTGGTTCCAGGAGTGGACGAAGGCGAACGAGCCGACGGCGATCAGACCGGGCCGCAGCAGCGGTAGGACGACCACCCGGAACGCCCGCATCCTGCTGCATCCGTCGACCCAGGCGGCCTCCTCCAGGGAGTACGGCACGTTCTTGATGAAGTTGCTGATGAGGATGATCGACAGCGGCAGCTGGAAGACCGTCTCGGCGATGATGACGCTGCCCAGCGAGTTGATCATCTGCAGCCCGGCGAAGATCTCGAACAGCGGGACCAGGAGCAGCGCGCCGGGCACGAACTGGGAGCACAGCAGGGCGAGCATGAAGACCCGCTTGACCCGGAAGTCGAACCGGGCGAGCGCGTAGCCGCCGGCCAGCGCGACGAGCGTCGTCGCGAGCAGGGTGGCGACGCCCACCAGCACGCTGTTCTGGAAGAAGGTGCCGAAGGCGCGGTCCGTCCAGACCTTCTCGAAGTGGACCGTGGTCATCGGCCAGGGCACCAGCGAGGTCGATCCGGCCGGGCGCAGCGCGAAGAGCAGGATCCAGTAGAAGGGGACGAGCGTGAACAGCAGGTAGACGCCCAGCGGGAGGTAGATGTGCCAGCGGGGCACCTCGTCCCAGGCGCGGTGCTTCTTCCGCGCGGGGCGGCCCGGCGGCTCGGTGGCGGAGCGCGCGGGGGCGGGGGCGGCCGGGGCCGCCTCTTCGGTGATCACTTGCTTTCGCCTCCGAACTTGCTCAGCCGCAGGTAGACGATCGAGCAGAAGAGCAGAATCACGAACGCGACCGTGGTGAGCGCCGAGGCGTAACCGAAGTTGTGGGCGTCGACGCTGGTGTTGGCGATGTAGAGGGGGAGCGTCGTGGTCGCGCCGGCCGGTCCGCCGCCGGTCAGGGTGTAGAGCAGGTCGACGTTGTTGAACTCCCACACCGCGCGCAGCAGTGTGGACAGGATGATGGCGTCCTTGAGGTGGGGCAGGGTGATGTGCGTGAACTGCTGGAAGCGGCTGGCCCCGTCCACCTCGGCGGCCTCGTACAGGTCCTTGGAGACGGACTGGAGGTCGGCCAGGATGAGGATGGCGAAGAAGGGGACCCCGCGCCACAGGTCGGCGACGACCACCGCCGAGAAGACGGTGGAGGTGTCCGACAGCCAGCTGGTGCCGTAGTCGCCGATGCCCATGTCGGCGAGGTAGCGGGTGATGCCGGTCTGGGAGTTGTAGAGGAGCACCCAGATCGCCGAGGTCAGTACGCCGGAGACGGCCCACGGGGAGAAGACCAGGGCGCGGCCGATGCCCCGGCCGACGAAGGTCTGGTTGACGATGAGCGCCAGCGCGAGCCCGAACATCAGCTGCAGGCCGACCTCGACGAAGACCCACTTGGCGCTGAAGACCAGGGTGTCCCAGAACAGCGGGTCCTCGGTGAAGAGGTGGACGAAGTTGTCGAAGCCCGCGAATCCGTTCCGCCACGGCTTGGTCGGGTTGTAGTGCTGCAGGCTGTAGTAGAAGACGCTGATGACGGGGTAGGCGATGAAGCCCAGCATGAGCAGCCCCGCCGGGGCGATCAGCAGGTACGGCAGTCTGCGCGGCGTGGCGGAGGCACGGCGCCGCCTCGGTGGCGTGGGCGGTTTCGCCACGGCTGCGGCTTGGGCCATGACTGTTTCTCCGTTTCTCGGTACGTCGTGCTGTGCGGTGCGTTCTCGTGCAGCGCGTTCCCGGTGCGGTGCTTTCCCCGTAAGGGGTGAAGCGCTTTCTACATGGCTGTGCGGACAGGCCGGCGATCCGGTGGATCAGCCCGCGTAGGGGTCCTGCACCGCGCCCGGCCGGGCGAGGAACTCGAAGTCGCAGCCGGTGTCGGCCTGGGTGATCTGCTCGTTGTAGAGCGCGCCGTAGCCGCGCTCGCAGCGCACGGGCGGCGGCGTCCACTCGGCCCTGCGGCGCGCCAGTTCCTCGTCGTCCACGTTGAGCTGCAGCTTCCGCTGCTCGACGTCGAGGGTGATCGAGTCGCCGGTGCGTACCAGTGCCAGCGGCCCGCCGACGTACGACTCGGGGGCGACGTGCAGCACGCAGGTGCCGTAACTCGTGCCGCTCATCCGGGCGTCGGAGATCCGCACCATGTCCCGCACCCCCTGCTTGAGCAGGTGGTCGGGCAGGGGCAGCATCCCGTACTCGGGCATCCCGGGCCCGCCCTTGGGGCCGGAGTTGCGCAGCACCAGCACGTGGTCGGCGGTGATGTTCAGCGCCGGGTCATCGATGGTGCGCTGCATGGTCCGGTAGTCATCGAAGACGACCGCGGGCCCGGTGTGCCGCAGCAGGTGCGGCTCGGCGGCGATGTGCTTGATGACGGCGCCGTCCGGGCAGAGGTTGCCGCGCAGTACGGCGAGCCCGCCCTCCTCGGCGACCGGCTTGTCCCGGGGCCGGATGACGTCGTCGTGGTGCACCCGTGCGCCGGCGATCTGTTCGCGCAGGGTGTCGTGGCAGACGGTGGGCCGGTCCAGGTGGAGCAGGTCCGGTATCCGGGAGAGGAAGCCGGGCAGACCGCCCGCGAAGTGGAAGTCCTCCATCAGGTACGTCTGTCCGCCGGGCCGTACGTTGGCCAGCACCGGGACGGTGCGGGCGATGCGGTCGAAGTCGTCGAGGGTGAGTCCGACGCCCGCGCGGCCGGCCATCGCGATGAGGTGGATCACGGCGTTGGTGGAGCCGCCCAGGCCCAGGACGGTGGTCACCGCGTCCTCGAAGGCCTCCGCGGTGAGGATGTCGCTCAGTCTCCGGTCCCGGTGGACCAGTTCGACGATGCGCAGGCCGGCCGCGGCGGCCATCCTGTCGTGTCCGGAGTCGACGGCGGGGATGCTGGAGGCGCCCGGGACCGTGACGCCGAGGGCCTCGGCGGCGGCGGTCAGCGTGGAGGCCGTCCCCATGGTCATGCAGTGACCGGGCGAGCGGGCCAGGCCGCTCTCGATCTCCTGCATCTCGCAGTCGCCGATGACGCCGGCCCGCTTGTCGTCCCAGTACTTCCACATGTCGGTGCCGGAACCGAGCACCTCGCCCCGCCAGTGGCCCGGCAGCATGGGGCCGGCCGGGACGAAGACCGTCGGCAGGTCGACGCTGGCTGCCCCCATGAGCAGGGCGGGCGTGGACTTGTCGCAGCCGCCCATCAGCACGGCGCCGTCGACCGGGTAGGAGCGCAGCAGTTCCTCGGTCTCCAGGGCGAGGAGGTTGCGGTAGAGCATCGGGGTCGGCTTCTGGAAGGTCTCGCTGAGCGTGGAGACCGGGAACTCGAGCGGGAAGCCGCCCGCCTGCCAGACACCCCTCTTGACCGCCTGCGCGCGGTCGCGCAGGTGGCTGTGGCAGGGGTTGATGTCGGACCAGGTGTTGAGCACGGCGATGACGGGCTTGCCCAGGTGTTCCTCGGGCAGGTAGCCGAGCTGGCGGGTGCGGGCGCGGTGGCTGAAGGAGCGCAGCCCGTCCGTGCCGTACCACTGGTGGCTGCGCAGTTCCTCGGGCCGCTTCCTCCGGGTGTCCGCCGGGATGCTCACACGGACCACCCCGCGGCGATCGCGGCGACCTCGGCCCGCTCGTGCTCGGCCAGTTGCCTGCTCGGCGGGCGGACCTCGCGGCGGCACAGACCGAGGGAGGCGAGGGCCTCCTTGACGACGGTGACGTTGTCGGCGGAACCGTTGGCGCCGCGCAGTTCCTCGAAGCGGCGGATCTGCTCCCAGACCTTCATGGCAGTCGTGTAGTCGCCCGACCGGAGCGCCCCGATCATGTTCAGCGACACCGACGGGGCGACGTTGACCAGGCCGGAGGTGAAGCCGGTGGCGCCCGCCGAGAAGTAGGAGGGGGCGTACGGCTCGGCCAGCCCGGCGACCCACACGAACCGCTCGATGCCGGCGTCCCGCGCGAAGGCGGCGAACTTCGCCGCGTCCGGTACGGAGTACTTCACGCCGATGACGTTGGGGCAGGCGTCGGCGAGTTCGGCGAGGCGGGAGCCGGTGAGCCGGGCGTTGCGGATGTAGGGGACGACGCCCAGTTCCGGCACGGCCTCGGCGACGGCGCGGTGGTAGTCGACCCAGCCGCTCTGGGAGACGTAGGGGTGGACGGGCTGGTGCACCATCACCATCCGCGCGCCGAGGTCACGGGCGTGCCGTGCGGAGGCGACCGCGGTCGGTACGTCGTGGCCCACGCCGACCAGGACGGACGAGCCGTCACCGGTCTCCCGCAGGGTCAGCTCGGCGACGGTGCGCCGCTCCTCGGGGGTCAGGGCGTAGAACTCTCCGGTGTTGCCGTTGGGGGTCAGGGTGGTGACGCCGGCGTCGAGGAGTCGGCGCAGCAGGGCCCGGTAGCCGGCCCGGTCGACGGAGCCGTCCTCGGCGAACGGGGTCACCGGGATCGCCACCACGTCGGCCAGGGCCGCCCGTTGGGTCTCGAACGTCGTCGTCATGCCTGACCGTCCTCGCTCTTCTGGTTCTGGGCTTCCGGTGCTTCCTGGGGCGCCCGGGCCGCCCGGGGCGCCTGGGTCTCGAGGTCCGCGTCGAGGTCCGCGTCGGGAAAGGCCCGGCGCACGAAGGACGCGATGTGCGCGTGCAGGGCGCGTGCCGCGCCGTCCGCGTCCTTGGCGAGGGCGAGCCGCAGGATCTCGCGGTGCTCGCTCGCCTCCCGCTCCCAGGAGGGGTCGGCGGCCCAGGCCACGGCGGAGACGAGCGCCGCCTGGTCGCGGACCTCGTCGAGCATCCGGCCGAGCAGCGGGTTGCCGCACGGCATGTACAGCGCGCGGTGGAACTCCCGGTTGCTCAGGGAGCGTTCGGCGGTGTCGGTGGCCTCGTCGGCCCGGGTCAGCGCGTCGCGCGCGGCCTCCAGGGAGGCGCCGCGCCGGACGGTGCGCCGGAGCGCCTCGGGTTCGAGGAGGAGCCGCACGTCCTGGACCTCGCGCGCCATGTCCGCGTCGACCATGCGCACCGTGACGCCCTTGTACTGGCTCATCACGACCAGCCCGGTACCGGCCAGGGTCTTGAGGGCCTCGCGCACCGGGGTCTTGGACACCCCGAACTGCGCGGCGAGGTCGGCCTCGACCAGGGCCTGACCCGGTGTCAGCCGGCCGGTGAGGATGCGTCGTTTGATCTCCTCCAGCACGTACTGCGTGCGGGAGGGGATCGGCGTGGGCACAGAGGTCATGCGCGCCTCTCGGATCTCACATATCGCGTCTCATATATGACGTACGAAGTACGACGCGATGAAACTAGAAGCGGCCCAGGCTTTCGTCAATGCCTCTGACAAAGGAAGTTCCGGGACCCCGCACGCGACGGCCGGGCACCCGCCCCGTCCGGCTGCCCGGCCGCCCGGGAGAACTCCTGGTCAGGCCTTTCGCGTCCACCCCGGATCGCGGCCGCTCAGCCCCACGGTCCGGTCCAGCAGCGGGGCGTCGGACGGCACCGGCACCACGGGGCCGAAGATGCCCTCGCCGCCGTCCCGGCCGGGTTCCGCCGCGGCGGCGCGGAGGAAGGCGTGCGCGGCGTCGAGGGCGGCGGGGTCGGGCGCGTAGTCCTGGCCGGTGGCGCGGGCCAGGTCCCAGCCGTGGATCACCAGTTCGTCGGCGGCCACGGCTCCGGCCACCTCGCCCGGCAGGTCCACTCCTCCGGCCCTGGTCATACCGGTCCAGGCCCCGGGGTCCCGCCAGGCGTCGGCGAGTTCGTCGAGCACCCGGGGCAGCTCCTCGCGCCAGCCGGGCCCGAGCTCCGGCAGGGCGGTGTCCGGGCCGGTGTCGGTGGTGGCGCCGAGGTCCTTGCGCCCGGCGTCGCGAAAGGCGGCGGACAGCCCCACGAGGTGGCCCAGCATGTCGCGCACCGCGTACCGCGGGCAGGGCGTCCCGTCCACGAGCTGCACGTCGGCGACCCCCGCGGCAAGCCGTGCCACGACCCGCGCCTGCGGCCCGAGGTCGAGAATCGAGTCGGCCATGGGCTGCTCCTCCGTGGCCGTGCAGGGATGTGCTTCCTGGGAGGTGGACCTATGCCACACCCGGAACTCATCGCTCCTCCCTGCCCCCTCTACGGCCCCTGCCCGATCCCTACGTCCGCTCCTTAGCCCCACGATGACCTGGTATGACGACGAGCAGGACGACAGGCAGCACGCCGGACGGCCCGATGTGGGCGCTGGTGCGCGTGCTCCGTGACCCGAATGCCGGGCTCCTCCTCGCCGGGGTCGTGGTCTCCGGCTTCGGCACCTCCGCGCTGTGGCTCGCCTCCGGGGTCTGGGTCAAGGACCTCACCGGCTCGGACGGCCTCGCCGCCCTGTGCCTGTTGGCCATGTGGACGCCCACCCTGGCGGGCCCCCTGCTGGGCACACTCGCCGACAGGGTCCGCCGCAAGCCGTTGCTGATCGGCACGAGTCTGCTGATGGCCGCGCTCCTGCTCACCCTCGTCACCGTCGACTCGCCGCAGACCCTGTGGCTCCTCTTCGCCGTCCTGTTCGTGTACGGCGCGGCGGGCGTCGTGAACGACGCGGCCGAGTCGGCGCTGGCCGCCACCGCCGTGGACCGGTCGCTCCTCGGTGACCTGGGCGGGCTGCGCATGACCGCCACCGAGGGCATGAAACTGCTGGCCCCACTGGCGGGCGCGGGGCTCTACACGGCCCACGGCGGACCGGCGGTCGCCTTTCTGGACGCGGTCACGTTCGCCGTCGCGGCGGTGCTGTACCTGTTTCTGAACGTCCGTGAGAAGCGTCCCGCGCCGCCGGCCGACGGCCGACGTGGACGGACCGCCGAAGGTGTCCGCTTCCTCCGCTCGCACCCGGTCCTGCGGCCCCTGGTCCTGGCGGGTGGCGCCACGATGCTGTGCGCGGGGCTGAACGGTGCGCTGGTCTACGCCGTCGTCGACGGCCTCGGCCGCTCCCCCGCGTACTCCGGTGTGCTGTACGCCGTCCAGGGCGCCGGGTCGGTGGCGCTCGGACTGTGCGCGGGGCCCGCCCTGCGCCGCCTGGGCGAACGGCGGTTCGCGGCGTACGGCGTCGTCCTGCTGGCCGGCGGGGTGGCGCTGCGGGCGGTGCCGTCCGATCCGGTGGCGTGGGCGTGCAGCGCGGCGATCGGGGCGGGGCTGCCCGCCCTGCTGATCGCCGCGCTGACCGCCGTGCAGCGCGAGACCCCGGGCCCGCTGCTGGGCCGGGTCACCGCCACCGCCAACACCTTGGTGTTCACCCCGAACGTGATCGGGCTGGCGGTCGGCGCGGTGCTGGTGGAACTGCTCGACCACCGGCTCGTGCTGGCCGTCCTCGGACTCACCCTGCTGGTACCGGCGGCGGGACTGTTTCAGAGCGCGGCGAGCGCCGAACGCACCGCCTCCAGATCGTCGTCCGACGCCAACCCGGCGTGATACAGGCGCAGTTCCGTCGCGCCGAGTCGGCGGGCCTCGGCCGCGTCCGCGGCGAGGGTGCCGGGGCTGCCGCCCATGCCGGAGACCACGGTGAAGTTGGCGGCGAGGACGCTGCCGCCGCGGTTCTCCTGTGCGAACGGCGTCAGCAGGCCGGGGCCCCCGGTGCAGGGGACGACCACGCCGTCGGCGACGGAGAGGATGTGCGCGGGGTCGACGCCGGCGTTGGCGCCGCAGTGGTACGGCACCGGGTCCGCGTGCAGCAGGACCTGGAAGCCCTCCGGCGCCGCGTCGCGTACCGCCCGGACCGCCGTCTCCTGGAGCGTGCGGGCCGTTTCCTCGCGCCACGCGCGCGTGGCGGCCGCCGTCGTCGCGCCGAGGAGCTTCTCGACGCCCGTCCAGCCTCCGTCCGAGGGCGCCGCCCCCCGCCACACCGGCTCCAGCGCGGTCCGTACGGACGCGGCCAGTTCTCCGGCGTCCAGGCCCTGGGCCCCGTAGCCCTCGCGGCAGGACGGGCAGAAGCACAGGGACATCAGGTACTGGCCGGCGTCCCCGAGGCCGATCCCGGCGGTCTTGTCGTGGGCGTGCAGATGGGCCAGCCCGTACCAGCCGAGGGACTCCAGTTCGGTGCCGCGCGCTCCGGGCCGCACCGCCGCCTCGGCGGCCAGGTCGGTCAGGTACGCGCGCGTGGCGGGCTGGGCGATGCACGGCGCCCAGGGGTAGCGGTCGCCGTAGGCGTTGACGACCGAGGTGTCGGGGTGTTCGGCGCCGAGCCGGGAGTTGTGCGCGAGCACGACCCAGGTGTGCACCTCCAGGCCCGCCTCCGCGAGCGCCGTCGCGGCCTCGCCGAAGGCGTCGCCGGGGGCCCAGTCCCCGGCCGGGTGGGGGCGCGGGGTGCGGCCCGTCCAGTGGGCGCCGGCCGGGTAGAGCACGGCCGCGTGCTCGGCGGTGACCACGCGGTGGCGCGGGTGGCGGGGGGTCAGCGCGCGGGTGGAGTGGTAGGCGGAGGCGAGCGTCACCTGCGCCACGCCGAGCGCGGCGATCCGCGCGGGAGCCTCCGGGTCCCCGTTGACGTCCCAGGGGTAGACGAACGCCGATGCCTTCACTTGGCCTCCTCGAGCAGCGCGAGCCCTCGCTCGATCAGCCGAGCGAGTTG
Organism: Streptomyces sp. NPDC004051; assembly: GCF_053604275.1. Lineage (NCBI taxonomy): Bacteria > Bacillati > Actinomycetota > Actinomycetes > Kitasatosporales > Streptomycetaceae > Streptomyces > Streptomyces sp. NPDC004051. The sequence goes on from NZ_JBSGHG010000001.1 coordinate 105,635, forward strand.
TTCGACATGATCCCCGGACGGCTCGTCCAGCGGTGGCCGTACCTCGCCCACGTCGAGCCCGCGCAGCCGCACCCCGGCCTTGACCAGGGAGACGGCGTACCCGGGGCCCTGGTCGCGCAGTTCGACGAAGGGCCGGTAGAAGCCGTCCAGCAGGCGGTCCACGGTGGCCCGGTCGCCGGTGTGCAGGGCCCGGTGGCAGGCGAGGGCGACCTCGGGCAGGAAGCAGAACACCGCGGACGAGTAGAGCGTGACGCCGATGCCCCGGTAGGCGGGCTGGGTCAGTTCGGCGGTGGGCAGCCCGTTGAAGTAGAGGAAGTCGCCGGGAGCCTCGGTGCGTACGGCGCTGACGATCCGCTGCAGGAGGTCGAGGTCGCCGTGGCCGTCCTTGAGGCCGATGATCCCGTCGGTGCGGGCCAGTCCGACGACGCTCGCGGGGGTGAACACGGCGTTGTCGCGCTGGTAGACGATCACCGGCAGGGAGCTCGCCGCGGCGAGCTCCCGGTAGTGCCGCAGCAGCCCCTCCTGACCGGCCCGTACCAGGTAGGGCGGCATGGCGAGCAGCCCGTCCGCCCCGGCACGTTCGGCGAGCCCGGCCCAGCGCACCGCGAGCCCGGTGCCGTAGCCGGCGCCCGCGACGACCGGGACACGCCCCCCGGCCGCTTCGACGGCGGCCCGCACACAGGCCTCGAACTCCTCGGGCGTCAGGGCGTGGAACTCCCCGGTCCCACAGCAGGCGAAGACGGCGGCGGCCCCGGCCTCGACCCCGCGCCGTACGTGGAGCCGGTAGGTGTCGAGGTCGATGGCGCCATCGGTTCCGTAGGCGGTGACCGGGAAGAACAGCGGTCCGCTGGGGTTGCCGAGTCGGTCGGCGAGAGGGTCGGCGAGAGGGGCTGGCGTCACAAGCTCTCCCTGGTCCATATTCATGATTGACGTCTACATCCCTGAACGATGCCACGCTAAAGCGCCCCGCGGACGCCGGTCAAGCAGGCCGACCCGGCAGGCAACAGCTGATTCCCCCGGTCAGCGGGAAGGTGCGGGACACTTGACGGGTCACGGTCCACCTCCCTAGCGTGTCCACGAATATGAATGCCGTGCGCACACATGCACGGCCGGTGATGCAAGGAGACCCCTGGATGCCCGCTCCCCGCACCGTTCTGCTCACCGGCGCCGCCGGCGGCCTCGGCACCCTGATGCGGGGCCTGCTCCCTGACTACGGCTACCGGCTGCGCCTGCTCGACCTGCATCCGGTCGAGGGTGAGCCGGACGCGATCGTCGCGGACCTGGCCGACAAGGAGGCCGTGCGCGAGGCGGTCCGCGGCGTCGACGCGATCATCCACCTCGCGGGCATCTCCCTCGAGTCCTCCTTCGAGAAGATCCTCGCGGCGAACATCGAGGGCACCTACCACCTGTACGAGGCCGCACGCGAGGAGGGCGTCGGGCGCATCGTCTTCGCCTCCTCCAACCACGCCGTCGGCTACACCCCCCGCCCCCCGGCCGGCGGCCCGCTCGTGCCCGTCGACACCCCGCACCGCCCGGACACCTTCTACGGCCTGTCCAAGTGCTTCGGCGAGGACCTCGCCCAGCTCTACTGGGACAAGCACGGTCTGGAGACCGTCTCCGTACGCATCGGGTCCTGTTTCCCCGAGCCGACCAGTGTGCGGATGCTCTCGATCTGGATGAGCCCCGCCGACTGCGCCCGCCTCCTGCACGCGGCCCTGACCGCCGAGCACGTCGGACACACGGTCGTCCACGGCTCCTCCGCCAACACGCGCCTGTGGTGGGACCTCACCTCCGCGCGTGCGCTCGGTTACGAGCCCCAGAACGACTCCGAGCCGTTCGCCGCGAAGCTCGTCGCCGAGCAGGGCGAGCCGGACCCGGACGACGAGGCGCACGCGCGCATCGGCGGCCACTTCGTGACCGACCCGCCGATCTGGCCGTACTGAGCCCACGGGCCCGACGCGCCCGCCGGAGCCGCGGCCGCGGCCGCGGCGGAAATCCGACGCCCCGCCGGCGGGCGGGCACCGAACGGGCCCGCCCGCCGCCGCATTCGGGCACGCGTGACGCCCGTTTCCGCCCCCCGCTCCACCCCCGCGCAGGTCCGAGCCGGGCTCAGCCGAGGGCGAACGGGCGGAAACGGGCGATACCGGTTCTACAACAGACCTGGTCAGCCGCGCGGACCACCTGTACAACTGCCTGCAAGGCCCCCACCGGGCCCGAACGGGCAGAAAGATCAGGAAGCAGGTGTTCGGTCATGCGCGACAGAACGGCCGAAGAGCGCCAGCGGGAGATCGTACGGGTGGCGCGCGCCACCGGTTCGGTCGACGTCACGACGCTCGCCACCGATCTGGGCGTGGCCAAGGAGACCGTGCGACGGGACCTGCGCGCTCTGGAGGACCACGGTCTGGTGCGCCGCACCCATGGCGGCGCCTATCCCGTGGAGAGCGCCGCCTTCGAGACCACGCTCGCCTTCCGCGCCACCAGCCATGTGGCCGAGAAGCGCAGGGTCGCCAACGCCGCGGCCGAGTTGCTCGGCGACGCGGAGACGGTCTTCGTCGACGAGGGTTTCACCCCGCAGCTCATCGCCGAGGCACTGCCCCGGGACCGGCCGCTCACCGTGGTCACCGCCTCCCTGCCGGTCGCGGGCGCGCTCGCCGAGACCGGCACCGTCTCCGTGCTGCTGCTCGGCGGCCGGGTCCGCTCCGGCACCCTCGCCACCGTCGACCACTGGACGACGAAGATGCTCTCCGGCTTCGTCGTCGACCTGGCGTTCATCGGCGCCAACGGCATCTCCCGCGAACACGGTCTGACCACGCCCGACCCGGCGGTCAGCGAGGTCAAGACGCAGGCGGTCCGGGCCGCGCGCCGGGTGGTGTTCGCGGGCGTCCACAGCAAGTTCGGGGCGGTCAGCTTCTGCCGGTTCACCGACGTCGGCGCGTTGGAGGCGATCGTCACGAGCACGCTGCTCCCGGCGGCCGAGGCCCACCGCTACTCCCTGCTGGGGCCCCAGGTCATCCGGGTCTGAGCCGACGGAACCGCGCCCCGCGCCCCCGCACCACGGACGTGCGACGCACCGCGCGCCGTTTCCACCGCACGAAGTTCCACCTCCCCGCGGGCCGAGCCGTCCGGGCAGTGCCCGGTACCTCCCCGTACGACCGCTCATACCGAGGAGTGATCCATGCGAACCCGGAGCCGACGGCGGCCGCCGCGAGCCGCACTCGCCGCGGCCGCCGCAGGGACGCTGCTCGCCCCGCTGCTCTCCGGCTGCTGGGTCGGAGCGGGCGGGGCCGGATCCGGCGGTGACGTCGTCAACGTCCTGATGGTCAACAACCCTCAGATGGTGGAGTTGCAGAAGCTGACCGCCGCGCACTTCACCGAGGACACCGGCATCAAGGTGAACTTCACCGTGCTGCCGGAGAACGACGTCCGCGACAAGATCAGCCAGGACTTCGCCAACCAGGCCGGCCAGTACGACGTCGCCACCCTGTCCAACTACGAGATCCCGATCTACGCCCGCAACGGCTGGCTCCGGGAGATGGACTCCTACCTCGACGAGGACACCGCCTACGACGAGCAGGACGTCCTGGAGCCGATGCGCCGGTCCCTCAGCGGGGACGACGGCAAGAGCTACGGCCAGCCCTTCTACGGCGAGTCCTCGTTCCTGATGTACCGCAAGGACATCCTCGAGCGGGAGGGCCTGACGATGCCGGCCGACCCCACCTGGGAGCAGGTGGCCGACCTCGCCGCGAAGCTCGACGGGGCCGAACCCGGCATGAAGGGCATCTGTCTGCGCGGTCTGCCCGGCTGGGGCGAGGTCATGGCACCGCTGACGACCGTGGTGAACACCTTCGGCGGCACCTGGTTCGACGAGGACTGGAACGCCCGCCTCGACTCCCCCGAGTGGCGGAGGGCGACGAAGTTCTACGTCGACCTGGTCCGCGAGCACGGCCAGGCCGGCGCCGCCCAGTCCGGCTTCGCCGAGTGCCTGAACAACACCACCCAGGGCAAGACCGCCATGTGGTACGACGCCACCTCCGCGGCCGGTTCCCTGGAGTCCGCCGGCTCCCCCGTCAAGGGCAAAATGGGCTACGCGCCCGCCCCCGTCGAGAGGACGGAGTCGGCCGGCTGGCTCTACACCTGGGCCTGGGGCATCCAGAACGCCTCCCGGAACCCGGACAACGCCTGGAAGTTCGTCTCCTGGGCCTCCAGCAAGGAGTACGAGCAGCTGGTCGGCAACGAGATCGGCTGGTCGAACGTCCCGGCCGGCAAGCGCGCCTCCACCTACGAGAACCCCGACTACCGCGCGGAGGCCGCGGCCTTCCAGGAGATGACCCGGCTGGCCATCGGGCGGGCCCGCCCGGACGACCCGGGGGTGCAGCCGCGGCCCGCGCCCGGCATCCAGTTCGTCGGCATTCCCGAGTTCACCGACCTCGGCACCCGGGTCTCCCAGGAGATCAGCGCGGCCATCGCCGGACGCCAGTCCGTCGAGTCGGCCCTGAGGAAGTCCCAGCGGCTCGCCGAAGAGATCTCCGAGGAGTACGAGGGCCGATGACCGCCACGACGACGGCCCCCGCGGCCGCCCCGGACAGCCGCCCGAGCGGTGGCCGGCGCTCCGGCCGGCTGCGCGGCTGGGCCACCAGGGCCCCGTTGCTGCCCGCCCTGATCTTCATGATCGCGGTCACCCAGCTGCCCTTCGTGGCCACGCTGGTGATCTCCTTCTTCGACTGGAACTCCCTCTATCCCGACGCCCGGCGGTTCGCCGGCTTCGAGAACTACGGAGAGGTCCTCGGCGACCCCGGCCTTCGCCGGTCGGTCTGGACGACGATCCTGCTGACGGCGGCGGTCGTCCTCACCAGCCTGGTCCTCGGACTGCTGCTCGCCCTGCTGCTCGACCGGAGGTTCCGCGGCCGGGGCATCGTCCGCACCCTGCTCATCGCCCCGTTCCTGGTGGTGCCGGTGGCGGCGGCCCTGCTGTGGAAGCACGTCCTCTACAACCCCGAGTACGGCCTGCTCAACGGCCTGCTGCACCACGTCGGCGGGCCGCAGCCGGACTGGATCTCGGGCGCCCCGCTCCTGGCTGTGGAGGCCGCGCTGGTGTGGCAGTGGACGCCGTTCATGATGCTGATCCTGCTCGCCGGACTGCAGAGCCGGGACCAGGAGCAGATCGAGGCGGCCCGCGTCGACGGCGCGAACGACTGGCAGGTCTTCCGCCACCTCACCCTGCCCCACCTGCGCCGCTACCTCGAACTGGGCGCCCTGCTCGGCTCGATCTACATCGTGCAGAACTTCGACGCGGTCTTCACGATCACGTCCGGCGGCCTGGGCACCGCCAACCTCCCGTACACCGTCTACCAGACCTTCTACCAGGCCCATGAGAACGGCCTGGCCTCGGCCGCCGGCGTCCTGGTCGTCATCGGCTCGATCATCGTCGCGACCTTCGCCCTGCGCGTCGTGTCGTCCCTGTTCCGCGAGGAGGTGTCCCGCGCATGAGCACCGTCGCCGTACGCCCCCGCGGCCGGATCCGCAGGGGAGCGGGTCTCGGCCTGGTGGCCTGGCTGGCCGGGATCGTCTTCTTCCTGCCCATCGCCTGGATGGCACTGACGTCCTTCCACTCCGAGGAGGACGCGGCCACCAACCCGCCCTCCTTCACCGCCGCCCTCACCCTGGACGGCTACCGCGAGTTCTTCGGCGCGGGCGGCGGCGCGAGCCCCTGGCCGTCCCTGATCAACTCGACGGTGGCGTCCGTGGCCTCGGTGCTCCTGGTCCTGCTGCTCGCACTCCCGGCGGCGTACGCCCTGTCCATCCGTCCGGTGAAGCGGTGGACGGACGTCCTGTTCTTCTTCCTCTCCACCAAGATGCTGCCGGTCGTGGCCGGCCTGTTGCCGATCTACCTGTTCGCCAAGAACGCCGGGATGCTCGACAACATCTGGCTGCTGGTCCTGCTCTACACCTCCATGAACCTGCCGATCGCCGTGTGGATGATGCACTCCTTCCTCTCGGAGATCCCGGTCGCGGTGATCGAGGCCGCCCGGATCGACGGGGCCCGGCTGCCGGCGGTGCTGGCGCGCGTGGTCGCCCCGATGGCGCTGCCCGGCATCGCGGCGACGGCCCTGATCTGCTTCATCTTCAGCTGGAACGAACTGTTGTTCGCCCGGGTGCTGACGGGTGTGGTCGCCGAGACCGCCCCCGTCTTCCTGACCGGCTTCATCACCAGCCAGGGCCTCTTCCTGGCCAAGGTGTGCGCCGCCTCCCTCGTCATCTCCCTGCCGGTGCTCGCCGCGGGGTTCGCCGCTCAGGACAGGCTCGTCCAGGGCCTGTCGCTGGGAGCCGTGAAATGAAGGCCGCCGTCATCGAGGTCCCGGACCCGACGCCACGACCCCACGAGGTCGTCGTCGAGGCCGCACGGTTTGCGGGCCGTGCGGGACGGACCGGCACATCCTCCGGGGCGAGTTCGCGCCCGCACTGCCGATCGCGCCGGGGCACGAGTCCGCCGGGAGGTCGTCGGCGCCACCGGCAACGCGGCCGCCGTCCAGGACGGCCTGGACCGGGTCGCCAAGGCCGGCACCTTCCTGCAGTTCGGCGTCGCCGACCACGCGCCCCGCGTGACGATCGACCCGTACCGCATCCACAACCAAGCGCGCTGCCGACCTCTTCGCGACGGGCGTCCTGGACCCGGACGTCTTCATCAGCGACCGCATCCCGCTCGGCCGACCGAGCCGGGTGACGGGTGGGCTCAGGCCGGGGCTCCGAGGCCGGGAAGGGGCTGTGGGGAAAAACCCCTGGGGCGCCCCGCCCTCGCCGCCGTACCATCCGCGCATGCCCAGACCCCACGGCTTCGCCTACGAGGCCCACACCAACGGCACCGTGCACATCACCCACCACAACCGCCCCGCAACCACCCTGAACGGCGGCCGCGCCGCCCGCTTCCTCACCGAGGTCACCGCCGGCGACCCCCAGCTCGTCATGGCCCGCTGGACCGGCGACTACAAGCGCGGCAACGAACGCACCGCCCGCGACCACCCCCGCAACCGGCGCTGAGAGCCACCGCCCCATACCGGCCGCAGGTAAGGGAACGGCAAAACGCCCCCGCTCGTTCACCTGGCATGACAGCTATGACCCCCGGCTCGAACATCCCCCTCCCCACCGCCCGTGTGACGGTGGACGTCGCCGCTCCGGTGCGGCTCGACGTATCGGGCCTGCTGCTCACCGCCGACGGCAAGGTGCGCTCCGACGACGACTTCATCTTCTACAACCAGCCCGCGGGCCCCGGTGTGACCTACCGTTCCGGTGGCGGCACGGCCCCCGACGCCATCACGATCGACACCACGGCGGTCCCGCCCGGCATCGAGAAGATCGTCGTCACCGCGAGCCCCGACGCCCAGGGCCAGACGTTCCAGGGCATCGAACCGACGGCCACCATCCGGAGCGCCGACGACAACACGGTCCTGGCCACCTTCACTCCCCCGCGCCTCGGCACCGAGACCGCCCTGGTGGTCGTCGAGATCTACCTGCGCAACGGCGCCTGGAAGGCCCGCGCGGTCGGCCAGGGCTACGCCGACGGCCTGGCCGGCATCGCCACCGACTTCGGAGTCACGGTCGAGGAACCGGCCGCCCCGGCCCAGCCGTCCGCCCCCGCCCAGCCGGCCACTCCGCCCCCGCCCGCCGCGCAGCCGCCGGTGAGCCGGCCGGCTCCGCCGACGCCGTCCCCGCAGGTCCCGTCGGCGCCCGCCGCCGCACCCGGCACCGGGAAGATCAACCTGGACAAGGGGCGGGTCAGCCTCCAGAAGAACCAGACCGTCTCCCTGATGAAGGGCGGCCGGCCGCTGCTCTCGCAGGTCCGGATGGGCCTCGGCTGGGAGCCCGCGTACCGGGGCAAGGACATCGACCTCGACGCCTCGGTCATCGCCTACGGCCCGCAGCGCAACCACATCGACAGCTGCTACTTCGGCAAGCTCCAGATCGTGGGCGGCGCGATCCAGCACTCCGGCGACAACCTCACGGGCGAGGGCGCCGGGGACGACGAGACGATCACGGTCGACCTCGGCCGCCTCCCGCAGGACGTCACCGGCCTGGTCTTCACGGTCAACTCGTTCTCCGGCCAGAAGTTCACCCAGGTCGCCAAGGCGTACTGCCGTCTCCTGGACGCCACCACCGGCGAGGAGCTGGTCCGCTTCGACCTCACCTCCGCCGAGCCGCAGACGGGCGTGATGATGGCAAAGCTGATCCGCCAGTTCTCCGGCGAGTGGGAGATGACCGCGCTGGGCGAGTTCGTGAAGTCCCGCACGGTGCGGGGCATGGTCAAGCCGGCCGCCCAGTCGCTGTAACCACGGCTACGGGACCGCGGGCGCCCCGGCCTCGGGGCGCCCGCTCGGAACCGGCTGCTCACCGGCCGCTCAGAACAGCGCGCTGTACGCGTTCAGCGCCGGCTGTCCGCCCAGGTGGGCGTAGAGCACGGTGGACTCGCGGCCGATCTCGCCGCGGGAGACCAGGTCGATCAGCCCGGCCATCGACTTGCCCTCGTACACGGGGTCGGTGATCATCCCCTCGGTGCGGGCCGCGAGCCGCATCGCGTCCAGCGTGGTGTCGTCGGGTATCCCGTAGGTGCCCGCGTGGTACCGCTCGTCCAGTTCGACGTCGTCCTCGGTCAACTCGGCCTTGACCCCGATGAGCCGGCCGGTGTTCTGCGCGATCCGCGTGATCTGCTCGCGGGTGCGGACGGGTGCCGCCGACGCGTCGACCCCGATCACCCGCCGGGGGCGCCCGCCCGCCTCCTCCAGGGCGCGGAACCCGGCGACCATGCCGGCCTGGGTGGACCCGGTGACCGAGCACACGATCACGGTGTCGAAGAAGACGCCCAGCTCCCGCTCCTGCTCGGCGACCTCCTGCGCCCAGTTGGCGAAGCCGAGCCCGCCGAGCGGATGGTCGGAGGCGCCGGCCGGGATGGCGTAGGGCTTGCCGCCCGACTCCTCGACCTCCCTGAGCGCCTGCTCCCAGCTCTCCTTGAAGCCGATCCCGAAGCCGGCCCGCACCAGGCGCACGTCGGCGCCGGCGAGCCGGCTGATCAGGATGTTGCCGACCTTGTCGTACACGGCGTCCGGCCACTCCACCCAGCTCTCCTGCACCAGTACGCACCCCAGCCCGGCGCGGGCGGCGACGGCGGCGACCTGGCGGGTGTGGTTGGACTGCACCCCGCCGATGGAGACCAGGGTGTCGCAGCCCTGCGCGAGTGCGTCGGCGACCAGGTACTCGAGCTTGCGGGTCTTGTTCCCGCCGTAGGCCACACCGGAGTTGCAGTCCTCGCGCTTGGCCCACAGGGCGGCGCCCCCGAGGTGCGCGGTCAGCCGCTCCAGCGGATGCACGGGCGAGGGGCCGAAGAGCAGCGGGTAACGCTCGAAGTCAGAGAGGGACATGGGCGATCCTTCCGTCAGGGAACGTCGGAAACCTCGGGAACGTCGGGAACGTCGGCAAGTTCTTCCAGGCCCCGCCAGATCTCCGCCGTGACCCGGACCGCTTCGTCCGGGTCTCCGGCCGCGCAGGCCGCGATCAGCCGTTCGTGCAGCCCGGCGGAACGGCAGGCGCCGCCCTCGCCGAAACGTTGCCGTTCCAGTCGGCGGATGAGGGGGGTGTAGCGGGCGGCGGTCGCGGCGGCGGCGCGGTTGCCGCTCACCCGCACGAGTACGTCGTGCAGCTCGTCGTCGGCGCGCAGCGCGCCGTCCACGTCACCGGCCCGCACGGCGGCGGCGAACCGCTCGTTGGCGGCACGCATGAGGTCCACGTCGGACCGGCGCAGCCGCGGTACGGCCACGCGGGTGACCAGTTCGTGCATGGCGCCGACGACGGCCGCCGCGTCCCGGACGTCACCGGCCACCAGGGGGGTCACCCGGGTGTAGCTCTGCGGCTTGCTCTCCAGCAGCCCCTCGTCGACCAGTCGCGAGAACGCCTCGCGCACCGGCGCGCGGGACAGCCCGAGCCGCTCGGCGAGCTCGGCGTCCCGCACCACCGCCCCGGGTTCGATCTCCCCGGCCACGATGGCGTCCCGGATCGCTTCGTAGGCACGCTCCCTGAGCAGGGTGCGCCGCACGGGTCGTATGGCCTCCATGACTGAAATGTTAGATGTCAGTGACGGACGGAACAAGACCGCGGTCGCCCACCACCGTGGTGGTGGGCGACCGCGGGCGGGGGGCTCAGCGGCGCTTCTGCCGCTTCCAGGGGCCGGTGACGGCGAGCATGATGCCCGGTTCCTGGATGTTGGCGTACAGGGTCTTCCCGTCGGGCGAGAAGGTGACGCCGGTGAACTCGCTGAACTCCGGCTCCTGTTCGGTGCCGATGTTCAGCTCGTTGCGGGCGATGGGGTAGGTGCGTCCGCTGTCGGTGGCGCCGAACAGGTGCTGCGCGCCGTCGCCGTCCTCGGCGACGACCAGCCCGCCGTAGGGGGAGACGGTGATGTTGTCGGGCCCGTCGAGGGCGCCGTCCTTGTCGGGCCCGGGGTTCACGCCGAGCAGGACCTTGAGGGTCATGGTGCGGCGCCGGGGGTCGTAGAACCAGACCTGGCCGTCGTGCCGGCCGGGGCTCTCCTCACGGGCGTACGAGGAGACGAAGTACGCCCCGCCGTCGCCCCACCACATGCCCTCCAGCTTGCGGCCCCGGGTGATCTCGCCGGGCCCGAACTGCTCGCGCACGGAGACGGTCCGCGCGTCGCGGTCCGGTACGTCGACCCAGTCGACGCCGTACACCGTACCGGTCCTCGTGGCGCGGGAGAGGTCGTCGACGAACCGGCCGCCGGAGTCGTAGCACTTGGGCGCCTGGAGGACGCCCGCGTCGTCGGCGAGCGCGCGGAACCTGCCGGGGCCGTGGCGGAAGTCCCCGGGCGGGGTCCAGCGGAAGAACAGGCCGTTGGGCTCGTCGGCGTCCTCGGTGAGGTAGGCGTGGCCGCGCCCGGGGTCGATGACGACGGCCTCGTGGTCGTAGCGGCCGAAGAACTTCAGCGGCTTGGGGTCGCGGTTGGCGCGCCGGTCGGCCGGGTCGACCTCGAAGACGTAGCCGTGGTCCTTGGTCATGCCGTTCTCGCCGGCCCGGTCGGAGTTCTCCTCGCAGGTGAGCCAGGTGCCCCAGGGGGTGCTGCCGCCCGCGCAGTTGTCGGCGGTGCCGGCGATGCCGACCCATTCGGCGACGCTGCCGTCGGGGCGCACCTCGACGACGGTGCAGCCGCCGGGGGCGCCCGGATCGTAGACGAGACCCTCGGCGAGCGGGACCGGGAACTCCGCCTCGTCGCGCGGGCCGTCGATCTCGTGGTTGTTGACCAGGAGGGTGGTGCCGCGAGGGCCCTCGAAGGCGGCGGTGCCGTCGTGGTCGGACGGGGTGAACTCGCCGGACTCCAGCCGGGTCCTGCCCGTGTACGTGAGGATGCGGTACGAGAAACCGGCGGGCAGGGCGAGGATGCCGTCGGGGTCGGGGACCAGGGGGCCGTAGCCGACCACGGGGTGGTGGCGCCGGTCCTGCTCCCGCTCCTCTCCCACGCTCTCGGCGTCGTGGGACGCGAGGGCGTGGGGCGCGGAGGCGAGGGCGCCGACGCTGCCCACCAGGGCGACACCGGCACCGGCGACCGCGGATGTTCTGGCGAAGTCCCTGCGGGTGAGCGACATGGAGTCTCCTGTGGCGGTGGGTTGCCGTGGGAAGGCCGTCCTCGTACGCCGTCACGCTTCCGCCCGCGCCTGAACACCGGTTGAACTCCGCGGGGCCTCCCGGCCGCCGCTTCGGTGAACCGCGCGGGGGCCGTCCGGCCCCCGCGCGTGGTCCAAGGCCCCCGAGCGGGGTCCCCTCAACCCCCGTGCTGTGAGCGGGCCTTGAAGGCCGCCTTACGGGCCTCCTTGGCGATCTTCTTGTCCGGGTGCAGCCGCCCCATCGCCTCCAGGACGTCCGCCGTGGCCGGGTGCTCCACCCGCCAGGCCGTGGCGAAGAAGCCGCTGTGCTGGCGGGCCAGTCCCTCCACCAGGGCCCGCAGTTCCTCGGAGTTGCCCTCGGCGGCGAGCTGCGCGGCGATCGTGTCGACGGTCAGCCAGAAGATCATCGCCTCGGAGGGCGGCGGGACGTCGCCGGCCCCGTGCTCGGTCAGCCACACCCGGGCCAGTCCGCCGAGTTCCGCGTCGTCGAGCACCTCCCGCAGGGCCGGCTCGGCCGAGAGCCCGACCAGCGACAGCGCCTGCTGGCACTGCAGCCGCCGCAGCGGGGCGCTCTTGTCGCTCCCGCGCGCCGCGGCCAGCAACTCCCTTGCCGCTGCCAGTGGTTCGCGCCGGGCGAGCCACTGTTCGGTCTCCGCGTGGGCCGCCGCCGGTGGGAACACGGCCGTGCCGTCGAGCAGCGCGTCGGCACCCTTGTCCGCGAGGTCCCCGACCGCCGGCGCCTCGAACCCGGCCTCCAGCAGCCGGGCGCGCAGCCCGTACAGGCCGAGCGGGGTCAGCCGCACCACTCCGTAGCGGGAGACGTCGGTGTCGTCCTGCGGCTCCCCGGACTCTGCGGACTCCCCGGACTCCGCGGACTCTTCATCGGTCTCGACCAGCAGCGCCTCGTCGACCGGCTGGTACTCCACCAGCCCGACCGGCTCCAGCATGCGGAACTGGTCGTCCAGCCGCATCATCGCGTCGGACACCTGCCGCAGCACGTCGTCGGTGGGCTCCGGCATGTCCTCGGGGACGAGCACGGACGCGGCCAGCGCGGGCAGCGGCACCGACGCCCCGGCGGGGCCTTCCTCGCCGACGGTCAGCAGGTAGAGGTTGCGGAGCACCCCGTCCAGGAACTCCGCCTCGGCCTCGGGGTCCCAGTCGAACGAGGAGAGGTCGAGTTCACCGGATCCGTCCCCGGCGGCGATGGCGTCGACGAGCCCCTCCAGGTCGGGCACGCTCGCGTCGGCGAGCACCGTCTCCAGGGCGGCGAGCCAGACCGTGAGGACGTCCTGCGGCGAGCCCCCGGTGAGCAGCGGGAGGTCGGCACCCGCGGTGACGGTGCCCTCCTCCTCGTCGACCACGTCGACGAGCCCGGCGTCCACGGCGACGCGCCATGCCTCACCGGCGTCGGCGGCGGCCTCCTCCCCGCTCAGCCCGAGCACCTCGGCCGCCGCGGGCAGCTGCTCGTCGACGATCCCGCCACCGGCGTCGACCCGGGTCTCGGGCCCGGCCCAGCGGGCGAGCCGGACCGCCCGGGACAGCAACGGCGTGGACAGTGCTTCACGCGCCAGCTCCGCGTCGGGGTGCAGCCGCACCGGCGGCAGGGGGGAGCTGTCTGACATCGGCTGTTTCTCCTAGGTGCTGTCCTCGGCGCCTCTTGCGACTCAACCGCTCAGCCTAGACGGATTTCCACCCAAGCCGCCCGCTTCACCTCCCCTTCACCCCCCGTACGTGGCTGAAACCTTGACAAGTGGCCTGGCCAGGCTGGAGATTGACGCGCGTAGAAAACGGCGGGCGGTTGTTCGCCGGGCCCGTACGGGCCCATCCCGTTCCCCACGTCGCACCTGCCTCTCTCGCCCCGGCACTCATCACGTTTCCCGGAGGGAATCCGTTGCCGAGCAAGTCGTCCGCGCGCCTCGCCGCGCTCACCGTCGCCGCCGTGTGCGCGGCGTCCACCGTCACCCTCGCTCCGCCCGCGCACGCGGAGTCCGTGCGCATCCACGACATCCAGGGTGACACCCGGATATCGCCGTACGCCGGACAGCAGGTCACCGACGTGACCGGAATCGTCACCGGTATCCGCACCTACGGCTCGTCCCGCGGCTTCTGGATCCAGGACCCGAACCCGGACGCCGACCCGGCCACCAGTGAGGGCGTCTTCGTCTTCACCGGTTCGACCCCCCAGGGGGTCACCGTCGGCGACGCCGTCACGGTGTCCGGCACGGTCACGGAGTTCGTCCCCGGCGGTACGGCCTCCGGCAACCAGTCGCTGACGGAGATCACCCGCCCCACGGTCACCTTCGTCTCCCGCGGCAACCCGGTCCCGGCCGCCACCAGGATCGACGCCCGGTCCGTCCCCGCCGCCTACGCCCCGACCGGCGACCCCGCCGCGAACGGCTCGGTCAACGCACTCCCGCTGCGCCCCGCCCGGTACGCCCTGGACCTCTACGAGTCCCTGGAGGGCATGAACGTCCAGGTCTCCGACGCCCGGGTGGTCGGCGCCACCGACCCGTACACCGAACTCTGGGTCACCGTGAAGCCGTGGGAGAACCGCAACCTGCGCGGCGGCACGGTCTACGGCTCCTACGACGCCCGGAACACCGGCCGCCTGCAGATCCAGTCCCTGGGTCAGGCCGCGGACTTCCCCGACGCGAACGTCGGCGACACCCTCGCCGGCCCCACCGCGGGCCCGCTGGACTTCAACCAGTTCGGCGGCTACACGCTCGTGGCGAGCGAGCTCGGCACGCTCAAGAGCGGGGACCTGCGGCGCGAGTCCACCCGTCGGCAGCACAGCGGCGAACTGGCGATCGCCACCTACAACGTGGAGAACCTCGACCCGTCCGACGACACCTTCGCCGCGCACGCCGACGCGATCGTGCACCACCTGAAGTCGCCCGACATCGTGTCCCTGGAGGAGATCCAGGACAACAACGGTCCCACCGACGACGGCACGGTCGCCGCCGACGAGACGATGGCCAGGCTGGTCGACGCGATCGAGGCGGCCGGCGGCCCGCGCTACGACTGGCGCTCCGTCGACCCGGCGGACAAGGCCGACGGCGGCGAGCCGGGCGGCAACATCCGCCAGGTGTTCCTCTTCGCCCCGGAGCGGGTCTCCTTCACCGACCGCGCGGGCGGCGACGCCACCACGGCCGTCGACGTCACCCAGGTGCGCGGCAAGGCGGCCCTGTCGCACTCCCCCGGCCGGATCGACCCGACGTCCAAGGCCTTCGAGAGCAGCCGCAAGCCGCTGGCCGGCGAGTTCGTCTTCCGCGGCCGCACGGTCATCGTGATCGCCAACCACTTCGCCTCCAAGGGCGGCGACCAGAGCCTGACCTCGCAGTACCAGCCGCCGTCGCGCAGCTCCGAGACCCAGCGCCACCTCCAGGCGAAGGCGGTCCACGACTTCACCGCGAAGATCCTCAAGACGCAGAAGAACGCGGCCGTCGTCGCCCTGGGCGACATCAACGACTTCGAGTTCTCCACCACGACCGAGATCCTCGAGGGCCGGGGTACCCTCTGGTCGGCCGTCAGGTCCCTCCCGAAGAGCGAGCGTTACTCCTACGTCTACCAGGGCAACAGCCAGGTCCTGGACCAGATCCTGATCAGCCCGTCGATCCGTCGCGGCGGCGCGTTCTCGTACGACAGCGTGCACATCAACGCCGAGTTCCACGACCAGATCAGCGACCACGACCCGCAGATCCTGCGCTTCCGCCCGTAGGGCGGACACCCGCGTCGAGGGTCGGCCGGACGCTCCCGTCCGGCCGGCCCCGGCCGTGCCCGCCCGAATCCGCGGCGCTTCCGGTCCGCGGCCGGTGCACCCCGGTCCAGGGTCAGTGCGCCCCGCGCCGCCGCAGCACCGCCATCCCGGCCGTCGCGGCCAGCCCGGCCGCCGCTCCCCCGGCGACCATGACCGGCCACGGCTTCCGTGTCCCGGCCCGCCGGACCTGGGTGGCGCTGCTCCGCAGCTGCACGGTCATCGCACCGGCCTTGTCGCGCAGGTCGTCCACACGGGCCAGCGCCTGCCCCTTGACATCCATCTTTCCGGCCAGCTCCTCGACGGTGTCGCCGAGTTCGTGCCGGGTCCGCTCGATCTCCTGCCGCAGTTCGTCCGGCCCCTTGGCTCCGCGGGCGGCGGCGCCCTGCTCGGCCCCGGGCTCGATGTGGGACCCGGAACCGGAATCCACCACACGCGCAGGCGGGTTCGCCCCGTGCACATCCCGCGTCATCGGTGTGCCCTCCCCTTGATCTCCTCCACGTCGGCCTTCACGCTGCCCAGCGTCTGTTCCGGGGCGGCCGGCGTGGCCTTCTTGAGCTCGGCCCGGCCTAGCGCGGCCAGCACGGCGGCGATCACGAACAGCACGGCCGTGATGATCAACGCCGCCGCCCACACCGGCAGGACGAGAGAGAGTGCGGCACCACCGGTGAAAGCCGTCGCCAGCAGGCCGGCGTAGGCGAAGGCGCCCGCGGCGCCCAGCATGCCGCCGCCCCGTCCGGCCCGGCGGCCCTTCTCGGCCAGCTCCATCTTGGCCAGGGCCACTTCCTGCCGCACCAGCCGGGAGACCTGCTCGGTGGCCTGTCCGACGAGTTCGCCCACGCTGTGCCCGTCATGGCTGTATTCGGCGCGGCTGCGCGTGTCGCGAACCCGCGGTTGCTCGATGGTTGCGGTCACGGTGTTCCGCCTCCTCTCGGTCGGGTGTCTTCCGAGTACCCGGAGCGCGGGGCGCCTATCCTGAGCGCCATCCCTTACTGATGCTTACCGATAAAGGACAGAAGATTTAAGTGGAGGTACACGGTGGTGGAGCGGAGACTACTTCCATGACCCCATCGACGCCTCCCTTCGGCCGCGCCCTGTGCGCCATGGTCACGCCGTTCACCCCTGCCGGTGCCCTGGACCTGGACGGTGCCGCGCGTCTGGCCGACCACCTGGTGAGCCACGGCTGCGACGGCCTGGTGCTGTCCGGTACTACGGGCGAGTCCCCGACCACGACGGACGCCGAGAAGTCCGCCCTCGTCACGGCCGTACGGGAGGCGGTGGGCGATCGCGCCTCGATCGTCGCCGGTGTCGGCACCGCCGACACCGCGCACACCGCTGACCTCGCCCGTGAGGCCGAGCGGGCGGGCGCCGACGGTCTCCTGGTCGCCACCCCGTACTACAGCCGCCCGCCGCAGGACGCGATCGAGGCGCACTTCCACGAGGTCGCGGACGCCACTGGTCTCCCCCTAACCCTGTACGACATCCCGGCCCGCACGGGCACCCGCATCGAGCCGGACACGATGCTACGGCTCGCCGAGCACCCCCGGATCGTGGCGGTGAAGGACTGCTCGTACGACTTCCTGGCCGCCCAGAAGATCCTCTCCCGCACGAATCTCGCCTACTACGCGGGCTGCGACGAGCACATCCTCGCCCTGTACGCGGTCGGCGGCTCCGGCTACGTCAGTACGGTCGCGAACGTGGTCCCGGACCACCTGCGCTCCGTCCTGGATGCGTTCGACGCCGGCGAGACCACTCGCGCGGCCGACCTCCAGCAGCGGGCCACCCCCCTCATCGAGGCGATGATGGCGGACGGCCTCCCCGGCACCGTCACCACCAAGGCCCTCCTCACCACCCTGAACCTCCCCGCGGGCCCGCCCCGCCCGCCCCTGAAGCCTGCCGATCGCGCGACAGTCGACGGGCTCAGGTCCACCTACGACAACCTCATGGCGAACTGACCGCCCGATCAGTCGCGGCTGGGCAGGCCGTCGTCGAGGTCGCTCCGGACCGCGTTGTCCGGGCGGGCCTCGACCGCTCCCTCGTCCGGTACCCGTACCTGCCGCGCCGTCTGCCGACCGGTCGCGTACCTGGCGCCCGCCGCCAGCAGTACGGAGGCCGTCGCCCAGGTGACGACGAGGCCGTTGAGCCACGCATGGCTTCCGGAACTCGGGTACGTCGTCCCGTCGTCCCGGACGCAGTCGAAAGCCGGTGGCAGATACGAGGCGCGGTGGCCGACGAGGCCCTCCACAAGGTGGGGAGCGGCGTTGCGACAGGCGGGCGCGGGGGAGGAATCGGTACCGGACCGGGACTCGTGGTCGGAGGCTTGCACAGAGCCGAGCGCCATGACCAGGAGGACGACCGCCGCTGCCGCCGCCATGCCGGCGCCCCAACGCAGCAGCCGCACGCCCCAGTCGGGCGGTCGGCCCGGCAGGACGACGGACACCAGTTTGACGATCACCGCGATACCCCAGACGGGGACGGCGAACAGGGCCGCGAAGGCCAGCAGGACGAACACGTTCCGGGCACCTTCCGTCGATCGAGCGAACAGACGTACGGACGTACAGACGCCGGAAACGGCCCGGCCGTTCTCCTCCCGGGCCTCTCGGTCGGGGCGGGCGGCCGGGGTCAGTCGGTGGCGAGGCCGTCGACCAGACGGTTGAGGAACCGGGTGAAGGTGGCCTCGGGGGCGAGGGGTCGTCCGGGGGCGGAGAGGGCTTCGGCAAGTTCCGGGTGGTGGCCGTCCGCGGCGACGGCGGCGAGGTAGCGGGCCTCGGCCGCGGCCCGGTCGGGCGACCGCGAGGCCGCGGCCTGCGCGATCTCATGAGCGGCGTGCCCTGCCACGAATGCCGTGAGCTGGGCGAAGATCTCCAGTTTCGCCGCACCGTCCAGTCCGGTGGGCCGCAGGGCGGTGAGCGCGTACTCCAGGAAGGCCAGGGTGTGGGGTCCGGGGGTGCGGTGGGTGGACAGGGCGGCGGGCAGCCAGGGGTGTCGCAGCATCAGGGCGCGCTGGAGGTGGGCGACGGCCTTCAGGTCGGCGCGCCAGTCGCCGGTGAGCGTGTCCGTGGTCGGCAGTTCGCCGCTGACGTGGTCGACCATCAGGTTCAGCAACGTCTCCTTGTCCGGGGCGTAGCTGTAGAGCGACATGACACCGGCTCCGACCTGCGCGGCGACCTTCCGCATGGTGACCGCTTCGAGTCCCTCCGCGTCCGCCAGGGCGACGGCCGCCGCGGTGATCGCCTCCCGGCTGTAGGCCGGCTTGCGGCCCCTGCGCGGCCGGTCAGGGCCGAGCCAGAGCTGCTGGGGGTCGACACCCGGAGCCTCGGCCCCTCCGTCACGGGCCATGACCCACGCTCCTTTCCTCTCCTCGATCGCCTGCGCCCTTGCGGGCCTCAGTCAAGCATCCTCTATTCTCGTACACCGTACGAAAACAGAGGAGGAGAACAATGGCAGCACGCGCACACGGTCCTGTGCCGAGACCGGCCTGGGCACCGCCTTCCGGGAAACCGCCACTGACCTCACGGATGACGAGAGCGATGTGGCGCCGCCTCCCGGCCCCACTGCACGAGGTCGGGTGGGAGCCGGGGCTGGCGGTGCCGGCCGCCGACGGCAGCCCGCTGATCACCGACCACTACTTCCCGCGCGCCGAGGGCGCCTTCCCCACCCTCCTGGTCCGTTCGCCGTACGGCAGGGGCCTGCCGTGGTCCCCCATGTACGGCCTGCTCTTCGCCGAACAGGGCTTTCACGTGGTCCTGCAGAGCTGCCGCGGCACCGGCGGCTCGGGAGGCGTGTTCGACCTGTGGCGCAACGAGGCCGCCGACGGGCAGGCCACGGTGGCCTGGCTGCGCGAACAGCCCTGGTTCGACGGCACCCTGGGCACCGTCGGCCCCAGTTACCTGGGCTACGTGCAATGGACCCTCGCCCTGGACCCGCCACCGGAACTGAAGGCCATGGTGGTGCAGATGGGCCTGCACGATCCCCACGCCCTGTTCCACACCCACGGTGCGCTGCGCCTGGAGAACGCCCTCGCCGTCGGCGTGGGCATGACCTACCAGCACCAGGGCATGGCGCCCTTCCTGAGGGCGACCCTGCGCCTGCAGCGTCGTCTGCGTGAGGTCACCACCGCGCAGCCACTGCGCGGTGCGTACGTACCGGCCCTCGGGGGCGAGGTGCCCTGGCTGGACGACGTCATGGCGCACCCCGACCCCCAGGACCCGTACTGGCACGGCGCGTCGTCGGCGCAGGCGGCGGAGCGGCTCGGCGTGCCCACGAGCCTGATCACCGGCCGGCACGACGTGCTGGCCGACCAGACCTTCGAGCAGTACGACCGGCTGCGGCGGGCCGGCTGCGAGACCGCCCTGCTCGTCGGCCCCTGGACCCACACCTCCGCCCTGCAGCAGGGCTGGCCCGAGGTGTTCGCCGAGAGCCTCGCCTGGCTGCGCGCCCACCTGTGCGCTGACCCTTCCGGCCTCCGCCCCACCCGGGCGCGCGTGCACATCGGCGGTGAGAACGCCTGGCGGGACCTCGACGACTGGCCGTCGGCCACGGCCGTCACCCCGTGGTTCCCCACCGCGCAGGGGCACCTCACCCGGCAGCCCCCCACGGACTCCGCGCCACTGATGTCGTTCCGCTACGACCCGGCCGACCCCACCCCGTCCCTGGGCGGGCCGCTGCTCTCCCGCACCGCCGGCCCCCGGGACAACCGAACCCTGGAAGCCCGGGACGACGTAGTGACGTTCACCGGCCCCCCGCTGACCGAGCCCGTGGACGTCCTCGGTCCGGTCTCCGCCCGGTTGTGCGTCTCCACGGACACCGGCCACACCGACGTCTTCACCCGCCTGTGCGACGTGGACCCACAAGGCCTCTCCGTCAACGTCTGCGACGGACTGGGCCGGATCCGGACGACCGGGCACGCGCCCGCGCAGATCACCGTGGAGATGAGCTCCACCGCCCACCGCTTCGCCGTCGGTCACCGCATCCGCTGGCAGATCAGCGGAGGCGCCCACCCCCGCTACGCCCGCAACCCCGGCACCGGGCAGTCACCGCTGGACGCCACCACCTTCACCCCGACGCACATCACCCTCCACACGGACTCGGCGCTGATGCTCGCGACGCCCACCCACACTTCCCGGCCCGACTCCGCGGAGAACAACTGACGAACCGGCCCCCACGGCTCGTCTCGACGACCGGAGGACCCGCCCCCGTCGGATCCCTGCCGGATTCGAAGAACCCTCATGCGACAGCTCACACACGAGCGCCCTCCCGGGCTGTCCCGGGACCGTGGAAGGCCGCTCGGCCCTGACCGGTGCCGACATCTTCTGACGGCTCGGAGGCCCACCGACGGTCAGCCACGGGACTGTGCAGGACGTCGTCGAGGCCGCCCCGGACCGCGTTGTCCAGGCGGCCTCGGCCACGCTCTCGTCATGACACGCTGACGTCACCTGGCACAACCCTTGCCCGGACCCGGTGGGTGGGAGCGCCACCCTCCACTCACCAGAGTCCCCGCGGCCCGTACACCGCGCGGTCGGCGTCGGCCTGAAGGGCCCGACAGCGGTCGCCGTAGGACCAGTGCCATCCCTCGGTTTCTGCACCGCCCATTGCTCGTTCGTCAGAACCCCACGTGCCACCCGGCGATCACCACAAACCGTGATCTACTTCCGGTCATGATGCCGGTCGACGAAAAACCGAGGTCATGACCGATCACTGCTGCGAGGCGATGACCCATCGCGTGAACGTGCGCTGCGACCGGCACGACGACCCCTTCGCCTGCCCGGACGCGCTGGTCGACTTCAGCGCCAGATTCCAGGAGTACGGGCTGATCATCCATGACGGCGGCACGTCGAGCATCACGATCGACTTCTGCCCCTGGTGCGGACGACGCCTCCCCGAGTCGCAGCGGGACCGATGGTTCGACGAGCTGGAGCGCCGCGGGATCGATCCTTGGGAGGACGAGGTCCCTGCCGAATTCCAGGACGACCGCTGGCTCGCCTCCCTGCGGCAGGAGTGACGAACCAGCAGCCTCGGGGCGGTTCTGAAAAACGCCCCGCCTGTCCGGCACACCACGCCGCACACGAGGGGGCCGGCACGCCCTCCCCGAGCTCTTCGAGCAGGGGGTCTCCATCGCCCTGCTCGCCCGCGCCGATGAGGCGCCGCCGGTTTTCTGCGACCCGACCCGTCGAGCAGGCCCTGGGAGGCGGGGCCGGCCCTTGACGGACCCGGCCCCGCTGATCCGATGGGACGTCAGCTCGCCCAGACCTCGGCCTCGTCGGCCGGAACCGTGGTGGCCAGGCCCAGTTCCTTGCGGGCGGCGACCGACTCGTTCGGGTCGATGTCGGTGAACGCCGGTTCGTAGGCGGTGTAGAACGCGTCGGCGTCGGCGGCGTTCGCGGCCTTCTTCCAGTTCCCGGCCGCCTTCGTCAGCGTCGCGCGGAGCTTGCCGACCTCGGTGCCGTCGATGCCGTCCAGGCCCTTGACGTGCGTGTCGAGGGCGGCCGCGACGGCCTTGGCCTGCGCCTTGTAACCGGCCAGGTCGTCCTCGATGGTGCCCTTCTCGGGCTGGTTCGCCGACAGGGCCTCGTAGACCGCGTTCGAACCCTCGAGGTACGTGGTCTGCTCGGGCTTGAGGGACTTCGCGGTGTCCAACGAGCCCTTGAACGTGCCCTTCTCCGCGGTGTAGGTACAGCTCACCGCACGGTCACCCGTTGCCCAGCTCTCCTTGGTCGGGGCATAGTAGAGGAGGCCGACACCCTTGGGGAGCGCCCAGGTGTCCGGGGCGTATTTCTGCGCCTCGACCGGGCAGCGTTCGTCCGCGATCGCCGCGACCTCGTCGTCGCCGGGGTACTCCTTGCCCTCGTCGATCGCGAACTCGCCGACGACCTGGCCCTCGTGCGCCTCGTCGCAGGGCACGATCTCGACGGCGTACGCCTCCCCCTCGGCCTTGCCGTTGGGGTTGTAACAGTCGCCGAGGTCCAACGAGAAGACCGAGCGCTGGCGAGCCACCTTCTTCGCGCCGTCCTTGGCGCTGTCGACGGCGTCGGAGACGTCCGAGCATCCCACCGCACCGATCGCGAACAGGGCGACGACGGCGGATATGCCGCGAAGGGAACGGTACGGGGCACGGATTGCCATGGCGTGTACATCCTCTTATTTGATCTTCATGAGGGGAACACGCATCGTATGCCATTCCTGCGGAGCGGCCGCACGGAACCTTCACCTCATCTCGACGTCTCCGACTCACGACGGGCCGCGAGGATCGTCCCCGGGCTGATCACGGACGGGAGTCGGGAGATTCCTGTGACAGACTTCTGCGGAAGTCGGGCGCTGTCGAGTGTGGAGTCGGCCGAGCCGACGACGACCGGCCCGAGACACCCGGGGGTGGGCACGGGGGACAGTGTGACGATGGAAGTGCGCCAGGAGCGCGCGTGTGCCGAGCGACTGACCGAGGGACTGACCGTCGCCGTGGCGTCGTTCCTCTCGTTCGCTCTGCTGTCCTATCCGGCGACTTTCTTCGGCGCAGCCGTCCGGCACCTGGTCACCGACCCCGCCGTGTTCAGCCGGCTCTCGACGCCGCTGGTCCTCCTCACCCTCGTGGCGCTGCCGCTCGCCCTGGCCCGCGTGGTCTTCCGTTCGGGCCGGCGCAAGGGCTACGAGCGGCTGACGGCGGCGGTGCCGTCAGCGCTGACGCTGCTCGGCCTGTCCGTCGTGTCGTTCGCGGCTCTGGGCCTGATCCTCGTGTACGCGAACTGACCTCCGGCTCCCGCACCGGTGGGACGACGAGCACCGGCGCGGGCGGGTGCGATGCCGGGGGAAGCCCGTGCATGCACGAGCGCCCTCCCGGGCCGTTCTGGGGCCGTGGGAGGGCGCTCGGCTGACCGGTCACCGGTGGTGGAGCAGATGGTCTGCCGGTGGGTCAGTTGTGGCTGTGCAGGACGTCGTTGAGGCCGCCCCAGACCGCGTTGTTCGGGCGGGCCTCGACCGTGCCGGTGAGCGAGTTGCGGCGGAAGAGGATGTTGGAGGCGCCGGACAGCGCGCGGGCCTTGACGACCTCGCCGTCGGGCATGGTCACGCGGGTGCCCGCGGTGACGTACAGGCCGGCCTCGACCACGCACTCGTCGCCGAGTGCGATACCGACGCCCGCCTCGGCGCCGATCAGGCAGCGCTCTCCGATGGAGATGATCACGTTGCCGCCGCCGGACAGCGTGCCCATGGTGGAGGCGCCGCCGCCGACGTCCGAACCGTCGCCGATGACGACGCCCGCGGAGATGCGGCCCTCGATCATCGAGGTGCCGAGGGTGCCCGCGTTGAAGTTGACGAAGCCCGCGTGCATGACCGTGGTGCCCTCGGCGAGGTGGGCGCCCAGGCGGACCCGGTCGGCGTCGGCGATGCGGACGCCCTTGGGGGTGACGTAGTCCGTCATCCGGGGGAACTTGTCGACGGACGTCACGGCCAGGTGCAGGCCCTCGGCGCGGGCGTTCAGCCGCACCTTCTCGATGTCGTCGACGGCGACCGGGCCGAGCGAGGTCCAGGCGACGTTGGCGAGGAAGCCGAAGATGCCCTCCAGGTTCTGGCCGTGCGGCTTGACCAGGCGGTGCGAGAGCAGGTGGAGGCGCAGATAGGCGTCGTGGGCGTCGACCGGCTTCGCGTCGAGCGAGGAGATGACCGTGCGGACCGCGACCACCTCGACGCCCCGGCGGGCGTCCGGACCGATCGCCGCGGTCGCGCCGGCGCCGAGCAGTTCGGCGGCGCGCTCGGCGGAGAGCCGCTCGGTGCCGGACGGGCCGGGCGCGTCGGAGAGTTCGGGGGCGGGGAACCAGGTGTCGAGGACGGTGCCGTCGGCGGCGAGGGTGGCGAGGCCGGCGGCCACCGCGCCGGTGGTGCTCTGAGCAGTCGTGTCGGTCATGAGGGCAACCTAACCGGCCGGGGCCCGGGGATGCGAACCGGTGCCGCGCCGTCTCAGCTGCCGGAGACGACCCGGTCCAGCATCTCCCGAGCGTACGCCTCGTCGTACGGCGTGCCGGTCAGCAGTACCTGGAGGCAGATGCCGTCCATCAGGGCGACCAGGGCGCGTGCCGTGATCGGGTCCGTGCGGCGGGACAGCAGCACGGTGACGTCCTCGCACCACTCGGCCGCCACGGGGCGCAGCACGGGTCGGCGCAGGGCGGCCAGATACAGCTCGTACTCGAGCTCGACGCCGGTGCGCTCGCCGGCGAGCCATTCACCGAGCAGCCCGGCGAGCTCGGTCGCCAGGTCGGTGCGCGTGTCCTCCAGGCCGCCGCGGGAGGCGATGGCCTTGGCGAAGCCCTCGTTCGCCTGGCGCAGCGCGGCGACCATCAGCTCGTCGAGGGTCTTGAAGTGGTACGTCGTGGAGCCGAGCGGCACATCGGCCTCGGCGGCGACGCTGCGGTGGCTGAGCCCCGCGATGCCGCTCCTGCCGACCACCCGGATCGCCGCGTCGATGATCCGCCGGCGCCGCTCGGGGTCGTACCGCCGGGCCATCAGTGCGCGCCGCCGAGGTTGAGCACGACCACGCCCACGATGATCAGCGCGATGCCGAGGGCCTTGGCGGCGGTGAGCCCCTCCCCCATGAACAGGATGCCGATCGCGGCGATGGCGGCGGTGCCCACCCCGGCCCAGATGGCGTAGGCGGTGCCGATGGAGAGGGTGCGCAGTGTCTGGGCGAGCAGGCTGAAGGAGACCACGTAGCCGAGCAGGGTCAGCAGCGAGGGCCAGAGCCTGCTGAAGCCGTCGCTGTACTTCATGGCGGTGGTGGCGCCCACCTCCGCGACGATCGCTCCGGCGAGCAGCAGGTATCCCATGTGTACGAGCGTACACAACGAACGGCCGCACGAGTACGGGGAGAGGAAGGGAAAAAAGGAACGGCGGGTGGTCCCCGCAAGGGGGTCACCCGCCGTTCCTCCGGCGTGCGTGCGGCCGGCCGGCCGTGCGTCGGCTCAGACGTTGAAGCCGAGCGCCCTCAGCTGCTCACGGCCGTCGTCCGTGATCTTGTCGGGGCCCCACGGGGGCATCCAGACCCAGTTGATGCGCAGCTCGTTGACCAGTCCGTCCGTCGCGGACTTGGCCTGGTCCTCGATGACGTCCGTCAGCGGGCAGGCCGCGGACGTGAGGGTCATGTCGATGGTCGCCACGTTGCCTTCGTCGACGTGGACGCCGTAGATCAGGCCGAGGTTGACGACGTCGATGCCCAGTTCGGGGTCGACGACGTCCATCAGGGCCTCGCGGACCTCCTCCTCGGAGGCCGGCTTCATCTCCACGGTCTCGCTCATGCCGTTGTCCTTTCGGCGTCGGAGCCCAGTGCCTGGGCCGTCGCGTCCTTCCACGCCATCCAGCTGAGGAGGGCGCACTTCACCCGGGCCGGGTACTTGGAGACCCCGGCGAACGCGACCGCGTCCTCCAGGATCTCCTCCATCGCGTCGTCGGGCTCGATCTTCCCCTTGGACTGCATCAGCTCCAGGAAGGTCTCCTGGATCTTCCGCGCCCTGGCGAGCTCCTCACCGACCAGCAGCTCGTTCAGCACGGAGGCGGAGGCCTGGCTGATGGAGCAGCCCTGCCCCTCGTAGGAGACGTCGCTGATCGTCGTGCCGTCGTACTTCACGCGCAGCGTGATCTCGTCGCCGCACGTCGGGTTGACGTGGTGCACCTCGGCGTCGCCATCCCGCAAGCCCCGCCCGTGCGGGTTCTTGTAGTGGTCCAGGATGACTTCCTGGTACATCGAATCCAGCT
Organism: Streptomyces sp. NPDC004051; assembly: GCF_053604275.1. Taxonomy (NCBI): domain Bacteria; kingdom Bacillati; phylum Actinomycetota; class Actinomycetes; order Kitasatosporales; family Streptomycetaceae; genus Streptomyces; species Streptomyces sp. NPDC004051. Next base: position 131,780 of record NZ_JBSGHG010000001.1, read on the forward strand.
TCATGCGATCGCTCGCCAGCCCCTCAGCCGAAGAAGTTCCGTACGTGCTCCAGTCCGTCGACCAGAGCGTCGATCTCGGCCGGCGTGGAGTACAGATAGAACGACGCTCGCGTGGTCGCGGGAATTCCGTACCGGAGGCAGACCGGTCGCGCGCAGTGGTGGCCGACCCGGACCGCGATGCCCTGCTCGTCGAGGACCTGGCCCACGTCGTGCGGGTGGATGTCCCCCAGTGTGAAGGAGATCGCGGCGCCGCGCTCCTCGGCCGTGGCGGGGCCGATGATGCGCAGGTCCGGGACCTCGGTCAGGCGCTTGACGGCGTACTCGGTGATGGCGTGCTCGTGGGCGAGGATCTTGTCCATGCCGATGGCGCTCAGGTAGTCGATCGCCGCGCCCATGCCGACCGCCTGCGCGACCGGCGGGGTGCCCGCCTCGAACTTGTGCGGGGCCGGGGCGTACGTCGACGAGCTCATCGACACGGTCTCGATCATCTCGCCGCCGCCGAGGAACGGCGGCAGGTCCTCCAGCAGCTCCTGGCGGCCCCACAGCACGCCGATGCCGGTCGGAGCGCACATCTTGTGGCCGGTGAAGGCCACGAAGTCGGCCTGGAGGGCCTGGACGTCCATCGGCATGTGCGGCGCCGCCTGGGAAGCGTCGATGCACACCAGGGCGCCGACCTCCTGGGCGCGGCGCACGATCGCCTCGACCGGGTTGACCGTGCCCAGGATGTTGGAGACCAGCACGAAGGAGACGATCTTCGTCTTCTCGGTGATGATCTCGTCGATGTTCGACAGGTCGAGGCGGCCGTCGTCGGTGAGGCCGAACCACTTCAGCTTCGCGCCCGTGCGCTGCGCGAGCAGCTGCCACGGCACGATGTTGGAGTGGTGCTCCATCTCCGTGATGACGATCTCGGTCTCGTGGTCCACCCGGTAGGGCTCGTCGGCCCAGCCAAGCATGTTGGCCACGAGGTTGAGCGACTCGGAGGCGTTCTTGGTGAAGATCACCTCGTCGCGGCTGGGCGCGTTGATGAACGCCGCGACCTTGTCGCGCGCGCCCTCGTACAGTGCCGTGGCCTCCTCGGCGAGGACGTGCACGCCACGGTGGACGTTGGCGTTGTGGCGCTCGTAGTACTCGCTGAGCGCGTCCAGGACCTGGCGGGGCTTCTGGCTGGTCGCCGCGTTGTCCAGGTAGACCAGTTTCCGCCCGTCGTGGAGCTGGCGGTCCAGGATCGGGAAGTCCTTGCGGATCGCCTCGGTGTCGAGGAGGCCCGGCAGCTGTGTCACGCGGATGCGCCACCCTTCACGTATGCCTCGTAGCCCTCGTTCTCCAGCTTGTCCGCGAGCTCGGCGCCGCCGGACTCGGCGATCCGGCCGTCGGCGAACACGTGGACGTGGTCGGGCTTGATGTAGCGCAGGATGCGCGTGTAGTGCGTGATCAGCAGGGTGCCGACCTCGCCGGACTCGCGGACGCGGTTGACGCCCTCGGAGACGACGCGCAGCGCGTCGACGTCCAGACCGGAGTCGGTCTCGTCGAGGATCGCGACCTTGGGCTTGAGCAGCTCCAGCTGGAGGATCTCGTGGCGCTTCTTCTCACCGCCGGAGAAGCCCTCGTTGACGTTGCGCTCGGCGAAGGCGGGGTCCATGTGGAGGCGCTCCATGGTCTCCTTGACCTCCTTCACCCAGTGGCGCAGCTTGGGCGCCTCACCGCGGATGGCGGTGGCGGAGGTACGCAGGAAGTTGGAGACGGAGACGCCGGGGACCTCGACCGGGTACTGCATGGCGAGGAAGAGGCCGGCGCGGGCGCGCTCGTCGACGGACATCTCCAGGACGTCCTCGCCGTCGAGGGTGACGGTGCCACTGGAGACGGTGTACTTGGGGTGACCGGCCAGGGCGTAGGCGAGGGTCGACTTGCCGGAGCCGTTGGGGCCCATGATGGCGTGCGTCTCGCCCTGCTTCACGGTGAGGTCGACGCCCTTGAGGATCTCCTTCGTGGCGTTCTCGGCCTCGACGGTGACGTGCAGGTCTCGGATTTCAAGCGTTGCCATGGGTGCCTCAGGACTCCTGGGTGAGGGAGGCGCTTACGTCGACAAAGACGCTGCCCCCTTCGATCTTTACGGGGTATACGGGGACGGGGCGTGTGGCCGGAAGGCTGTCGGGCTTGCCCGAGCGGAGGTCGAAGCGCGAGCCGTGCAGCCAGCACTCGATGTGACAGTCGTCGACCTCGCCCTCCGAGAGGGAGACGTTGGCGTGCGAGCAGATGTCGTTGATCGCGAACACCTCGCCCCCGGTGTGCACGACGGAGACCGGCGTGCCGTCGAGTTCCACCCTTTTCGGGGTGTCCTCCTCCAGCTCGCTCAGACCGCAGACGCGTCGGAAGGTCATGCGACCGCGGCCTCCAGCTCCTCCTCGATCTTGGCGATCAGGCGCTCCTCGATGTCCGGGACGCCGATCTGCTGGACGAGTTCGGCGAAGAAGCCGCGGACCACCAGGCGGCGGGCGTCCTTCTCGTGGATGCCGCGGGCCATCAGGTAGAAGAGCTGCTCGTCGTCGAAGCGGCCGGTCGCGGAGGCGTGGCCGGCGCCGACGATCTCACCGGTCTCGATCTCCAGGTTGGGCACGGAGTCGACGCGGGCGCCGTCGGTCAGCACCAGGTTGCGGTTCATCTCGTAGGTGTCGGTGCCCTCGGCCTTGGCCTCGATGAGCACGTCACCGATCCACACGGCGTGCGCGTCGTCGCCCTGGAGCGCGCCCTTGTAGGCGACGTTCGACTTGCAGTGCGGAACGTTGTGGTCGACCAGGAGGCGGTGCTCCTGGTGCTGGCCGGCGTCGGTGAAGTACAGGCCGAGCAGCTCGGCCTCGCCGCCGGTGCCCGCGTAGACCACCCGGGGGTGCAGCCGGACCAGGTCGCCGCCGAAGGTGACGACGACCGACTTGAAGGAGGCGTCGCGGCCGACGAGGGCGTTGTGCTGGGCGACGTGCACGGCCTTGTCGTCCCAGTCCTGGATGGAGACGACGGTGAGCTTGGCGCCGTCGCCGAGGACGTATTCGACGTTCGCGGCGAGCACCGCGTCACCGGTGTGGTCGATGACGACGACCGCCTCGGCGAAGGCTCCGAGCTCGATCACCTGGTGCCCGTAGGCGGCGCCGCCCTCGCCGTGCACCGCGATGCGGATCGGCTCGGTGAGGACGGCCTCCTTCGGCACGGTCACGACCGAGGCCTGCTCGAAGGCGGAGTACGCCTGGGCGGCGACACGGTCGACCGGCTTGCCGGCCCGGCCGAGCCGCGCGTCGTCGCGGCCGACGGTCTCGACGCGGACGCCCTCGGGCGCGTCGATGGCGACCTTGACGCCCTCGCCGGTGGCGACGGCGGTGCCGTCGTGCAGACCGCGCAGCCGCTCCAGCGGGGTGAACCGCCACTCCTCCTCACGGCCGTGGGGGACGGGGAAGTCCGCCACGTCGAAGGACGGGGGCGCGCTCATGCGGGTGGCGACGGTCGACTCGGCGGCGACCGCGATCGATCCGGTGGTCGTCGAACCGACCGGGATATTCTGAGCCTCAGCCATGGCTGTCGTAGTGCTCGCTTTCCTTTGCGTAAGGGCTTGACGGAACGGCGTGGGGTGTCAGCCGACCGCGCCTTCCATCTGCAGCTCGATCAGCCGGTTGAGCTCGAGCGCGTACTCCATGGGGAGTTCCTTGGCGATCGGCTCGACGAAGCCGCGCACGATCATCGCCATCGCCTCGAACTCGGACAGACCGCGGCTCATCAGGTAGAAGAGCTGGTCCTCGGAGACCTTGGAGACGGTCGCCTCGTGGCCCATGGAGACGTCGTCCTCGCGGACGTCGACGTAGGGGTAGGTGTCGGAGCGGGAGATGGTGTCCACGAGCAGCGCGTCGCACAGCACGTTGGACTTGGCGCCGGGAGCGCCCTCGCCGATCTCGATCAGACCGCGGTAGGAGGTACGGCCACCGCCGCGCGCCACCGACTTGGAGACGATGTTCGACGAGGTGTTCGGGGCCATGTGGACCATCTTGGCGCCGGCGTCCTGGTGCTGGCCCTCGCCGGCGAAGGCGATGGACAGGGTCTCGCCCTTGGCGTGCTCGCCCATGAGGTAGACGGCCGGGTACTTCATCGTCACCTTGGAGCCGATGTTGCCGTCGACCCACTCCATGGTCGCGCCCTCGTAGGCCACGGCGCGCTTGGTGACCAGGTTGTAGACGTTGTTCGACCAGTTCTGGATCGTCGTGTAGCGGCAGCGGCCGCCCTTCTTGACGATGATCTCGACGACGGCGCTGTGCAGCGAGTCCGAGGTGTAGATCGGGGCGGTGCAGCCCTCGACGTAGTGGACGTAGGCGTCCTCGTCGACGATGATCAGCGTCCGCTCGAACTGGCCCATGTTCTCCGTGTTGATGCGGAAGTAGGCCTGCAGCGGGATGTCCACGTGGACACCCTTGGGGACGTAGATGAACGAGCCGCCGGACCACACGGCCGAGTTCAGCGACGCGAACTTGTTGTCGCCGACCGGGATGACGGTGCCGAAGTACTCCTGGAAGAGCTCCGGGTGCTCCTTCAGCGCGGTGTCGGTGTCGAGGAAGATGACGCCCTGCTCCTCCAGGTCCTCGCGGATCTGGTGGTAGACGACCTCGGACTCGTACTGCGCGGCGACACCGGCGACCAGGCGCTGCTTCTCCGCCTCGGGGATGCCGAGCCGGTCGTAGGTGTTCTTGATGTCCTCGGGCAGGTCCTCCCAGGAAGCGGCCTGCTTCTCGGTGGAGCGCACGAAGTACTTGATGTTGTCGAAGTCGATGCCCGACAGGTCCGAGCCCCAGTTCGGCATGGGCTTCTTGTCGAACAGCCGCAGACCCTTCAGCCGCAGCTTCAGCATCCACTCCGGCTCGTTCTTCTTCGCGGAGATGTCGCGGACGACTTCCTCGTTCAGACCGCGCTTGGCCGCGGCGCCTGCCTCGTCGGAGTCGGCCCAGCCGAATTCGTACTTACCCAGGCCCTCGAGTTCGGGGTGGGCAGTCTCCGTGGGGAGAGTCATGCGGGGTTCCTCCCGGCCGTGCTTGCAGATGCATTGTGGATGTGCGGCGAAGTCTTCTTCGCAGAAGTCTTCGAAGTCTGTGAAGTCTGTTTCGACGTCTGTTTCGACGTCGGTGGGGTGCGGGTGGCCTTGGCGGACCGCGGCGCGGGCGCCGCCGCCTGCGCACCCTTCGGGATGAAGGTGGTGCAGACGCCGTCGCCGTGCGCGATGGTGGCCAGCCGCTGCACATGGGTACCGAGCAGCTCGGCGAAGAACTCCGTCTCCGCCTCGCACAGCTGCGGAAACCGCTCGGCCGCGTGGGCGACCGGGCAGTGGTGCTGGCACAGCTGCTCGCCCTGCTGCGGGTCGGGGGCGCTGCGCGCCGTGGCAGCGTACCCGTCCGCGCTGAGCGCCTTGGCCAGCGCCCGGGTCCGTTCCTCGGGGGCCGCGGCCTCGACCGCCTCGCGGTACGCGCCCGCCTGGGCGGCGATCCGGGCGCGGGCGAACGCCGCGATCGCCTCGTCGCCGCCCCCCTGCTCGCCGATCCAGTGCAGGGCGTCCACGGCCAGCTTGTCGTACGACTGGTCGAAGGCGTCCCGCCCGCAGTCGGTGAGGGCGAAGACCTTGGCCGGGCGCCCGCGGGTGCGTGCGCCGTAGACCCGTCGTTCGCGCGCCTCGACGATGCCGTCGGTGGCCAAGGCGTCGAGGTGGCGGCGGACGGCCGCCTGGGTCAGTCCGAGCCGCTCGGCGAGTTCGGAAACGGTCGACGGGCCGTGGTCCAGGACGGACCGAGCGACCCGGTTGCGGGTGGACCGCTCACCGGTCGCAAGTTCCTCCTGGGAAGCCTCGCCAACCTTTTTCACAACGCCATTGTTGCGTAATTCATCGGGGACGGGCAAGCCGCGCCCGATCTCCCCCGGGTGCGCTGCATCACTTAGGTGAACCTAATCCGACCTGCGGAAACGATCTTTGATCGATCGGACCGGCCGCTCCCGGCGCCGCTCGGGGGACCCTCCCGGGCGGGCCCGTACCCTCCCCCGGCGTCCGGGGGCCCCGGCGCGTCCCTAGACTCGTGACCCATGCGAAGTGAGCCCGTGGTCCAGGTGCAGGCCCTGGTGAAGCGGTACGGCACGAAGACCGCGGTGGACGGCCTCGACCTGGTGGCACGGCAGGGCGTGACGGCCGTGCTCGGTCCCAACGGGGCGGGCAAGACGACCACGGTCGAGACCTGCGAGGGATACCGGCGGCCGGACTCCGGCACGGTGCGCGTCCTGGGCCTGGACCCGGTCCGGCAGTCGGCCGCGCTCCGGCCCCGGGTCGGGGTGATGCTCCAGTCCGGCGGCGTCTACTCGGGCGCGCGGGCCGACGAGATGCTTCGCCACACGGCGAAACTGCACGCCCACCCCCTGGACGTGGACGCGCTGATCGAACGCCTCGGACTCGGCTCCTGCGGCCGTACGACGTACCGGCGGCTCTCCGGCGGCCAGCAGCAGCGGCTCGCGCTGGCGATGGCCGTGGTCGGGCGCCCGGAGCTGGTGTTCCTGGACGAGCCGACCGCCGGACTCGACCCGCAGGCCCGCCGCGCCACCTGGGACCTCGTACGGGACCTGCGCGCCGACGGGGTCTCCGTCATCCTCACCACGCACCACATGGACGAGGCCGAGCAGCTCGCCGACGACGTGGCGATCATCGACGCCGGCCGGGTGGTGGTCCAGGGCAGCCCCGAGGAGCTGTGCCGGGGCGGCGCCGAGAACACCCTGCGCTTCTCGGGCCGGCCGGGGCTGGACGTGGCCTCCCTGCTCAAGGCCCTGCCGCCCGACTCCCAGGCCGCCGAGCTGACCCCCGGCTCGTACCGGGTCGTCGGCGAGGTGGACCCTCACCTGCTCGCCACGGTCACGTCCTGGTGCGCCCAGCACGGCGTGCTGCCGGACCGGATCTCGGTCGAACGGCACACCCTCGAGGACGTCTTCCTGGAGCTGACGGGCAAGGAGCTGCGTTCGTGAACCGGGTGAATTCAGTGAATCAAGTGAATCCAGTGAGTTCGGTGAATCAGGTGAACCCGGTGAACCAGGTGACTCCGGGGACCGGCGCCTACGCGCCGAAACCGGGTGCGGCTCCGCTCCCCCGCATGATCGCGGCGCAGGCCCTGCTCGAGACCAGGATGCTGCTGCGCAACGGCGAGCAGCTGCTGCTCACCGTGGTCATCCCCACCCTGCTGCTGGTGCTGTTCAGCACCGTGGACATCGTGGACACCGGCGAGGGCGCCGCCGTGGACTTCCTCGCGCCCGGGGTCCTCGCCCTGGCGGTGATGTCGACGGCGTTCACCGGACAGGCCATCGCCACCGGCTTCGAGCGCCGGTACGGGGTGCTGAAGCGGCTGGCGGCCTCACCGCTGCCGCGCTGGGCGCTGATGACCGCGAAGACGCTGTCGGTGCTGGTCACCGAGGCGCTCCAGATCGTCCTGCTCACGGTGATCGCGTTCGCGCTGGGCTGGTCGCCGCAGGGCAACCCGCTCGCCGTGCTTCTGCTGCTGGTGCTGGGCACGGCCGCCTTCTCGGGGCTCGGTCTGCTGATGGCGGGCACCCTGAAGGCCGAGGCGACGCTGGCCGCCGCCAACCTGGTGTTCCTGCTGCTGCTCGTCGGCGGCGGGGTCGTCGTGCCGCTGGACACCTTCCCGGAGGCCGCGCGGAACGCCCTCGGCCTGCTGCCCATCGCGGCGCTGTCGGAGGGCCTGCGGGACGTGCTCCAGCACGGGGCGGGGCTGCCCTGGGGCGACCTCGGGATCCTCGCCGGGTGGGCGGTGGCGGGACTCGCGGCGGCGGGCCGCTTCTTCCGCTGGGAGTGAGCGGGCTCCCCGGTGCCGGCGGGAGCCGACCGGGACCCTCGTGAAAGCGTGCACAAGCGGGAGCCCTACGATGGACGGGTGCCAAACGTGACCCGCGCCGACGCCCAGGCGGTCCTGCGCAACCCGCTCGCCTTCATCGCCGCACGCTGGACCCCGGACCCCCGGACGGTCCGGCGGGCGGCCCTCGCCGCGCTCGTCATGGCGGTGGTCATCGTGGTCACCGGTGGAGCCGTACGGCTGACCGGCTCCGGCCTGGGCTGCCCCACCTGGCCCAAGTGCACCGACGACTCGCTCGTCTCCACCCGGGAGATGGGCCTGCACGGGGTCATCGAGTTCGGCAACCGCCTGCTGACGTACGTGCTGTGCGCCGCCGTCGGCTGGGCGATCGTCGCCGCGCGCTCCCAGAAGCCGTACCGGCGCAGGCTGACCCGGCTGGGCTGGGCGCAGTTCTGGATCGTGATGGGCAACGCGATCCTCGGCGGCATCGTGGTCCTCGTCGGCCTCAACCCGTACACGGTCGCGGCGCACTTCCTGCTCTCCTCGGCGCTGATCGCGGTGGCCACGGTGATGTGGCAGCGCGTCCGCGAGGGGGACGGGGAGCCCCGGCCGCTGGTCGGCGCAGCCGTGCGGCAGCTGGTGTGGTTCCTGGTGGTGGCGTCCGTCCTGGTCATCGCGGTCGGCACGGTGGTGACCGGATCGGGACCGCACGCGGGTGACTCCAGCGAGGTCGCGCGGATGCCGCTGGACCCGGCGATGGTCAGCAAGATGCACGCCGTGCTGGCGTGGATCGTGGCGACGCTGACGTTCGCCCTGTGGTTCGTGCTCAAGGCGGTCGACGCCCCCGCGGGCCCGCTGCACCGCACCCGCGAGCTGTTCCTGATCATTCTCGCGCAGGGTGTGATCGGTTATGTGCAGTACTTCACGGACCTGCCCGAGATCCTGGTCGGCGCCCACATGTTCGGATCCTGCGTCATGTGGATCTGGGTGGTGCGGGTGCTGCTGTCCCTGCGGGAGCGGCCCGAGGCCGCGGCCGACCTGCCGGACACGGCGGGCCCGGCGGACACGGCGGCCGAGACGAAGCTGACGACCGCCTGAGCCCGCGGGGCCGTGGTCGCGGGGCCGTGGCCCCCCGTCCCGCTCTCCCGCCGCCGTCAGTCCAGCCCGTACACCCGGCCCGCGTTCCCCGACGCGATCATCCCGGCCACCCGCTGCGCGTCCTCCAGGGACCAGGCCCCCTCGGCCACCCAGGCGCCCAGCACCCGGCCGAGCGCCTCACGGAACAGCCGGGCGCCCACGACGTGCAGTTCGGGCAGGCCCTGGGCGCCGCTGGAGAAGAGGATCTTGCCGAAGGGGGCGAGTTCCAGGACCTCCTCGAGGACGGTCGCCGCGCGGGCGCCGGTGCGGGCCAGGGCGGCGCCGGAGTCGACGTAGACGTGCGGATGGACGCCGGCCAGGTGGGCGGCGTGGCGGTGGTCCGGGGAGCCGTGCAGCAGGACGAGGTCGGTGCCGAGCCCGGCGGTGGCCCGGACGAACCCGTCGAGGAACCCCGGGTCGGCGCCCTGTGCCCGGGAACCGCCGGGCGTGCCGAGCCCCGCGTGCAGTTGCAGGGGCCGGCCCGAGGCGACGGCGATCCACAGCAGGTGGCGCAGCAGCACCGGGTCGCCCGGCACGTCCCCGACCCTGCGGGCGGCCAGCCACCGCGCGGCCGCGCCGCGCACCTCTCCGGGCCCCGGCGGCCTGGGCGCGAGCGCCGTCCCGTGCCGTGTGCCGGCGACGGAGGTGAAGGCGACGGTGTGCGCGGCGGCTCCGTGCACGGACTCGGCGAGGTTGGCGAGGAAGGACTCCACCGTGCCGGAGGTGTCGGCGACCTGCTGGGCCAGCTGTTCCAGGCGCACGATCTCGTGGGCCTCGGCGGCGCCGGCCGTGGCCAGCTCGGCCGTGCCGGTGAGGTCGCCGGGCAGTCCGGTGTCGACCAGGTAGGTGGTGATGCCGCTGGCCCGCAGCAGCCGGCGGGCGGTCTCGGCCACGCCCAGTTCCCGGCGCCGGGCGAGATAGCGGGCGGGCGGGCAGTGCGGTTCCAGGCCGAGCAGGGGTGGGCACCAGCGGCGTACGGCGAAACCGGTCTGGGTGTCGAACAGTGTGGTCCCCCGGGCGGGCGGGCCCTCGGTGCGGACCAGCTGGGCCTCGAAGGTGCCGAGGCCCAGCTCGGTGCGCAGCACGCCGTGGCAGTACTGGTCCACGAGGGACGGCATGTCGATCATCCGGGCTCCCCACGAGAGACGCTGTTCCTGCTTCCACAGGTCTCTAACGGGTGAACCGGGCTCGAGGTGCTGCGGCGCGTCCCACAGGGGGCCCGCAGCGGACGGCCGAGGGGCCGGCCGGTGGGCCGGCAGGCCCGGGGTCAGCCGTTGGCCGGGCCTCCGATCTGGCTGCCCGCCATCCGGGTCCACTCGTACGGGCCGGTCCTGACCTTGGCCGCGAACTCGCCGTCGAAGTTCTCGTGGAGGGTGATCCCCGCCCGCTCGGCCGCCTTCTCGGCGATCGCGTAGGAGTGGGCGACCAGGTCGCCCCAGTTGCCGTCCTCACCGACGAGCACGATCCGGGCGCCGCGCTGCCCCAGGTAGGCGATCTGTCCCTCGGCGCCGCCGTGGGCCGTGGCGAAGCCGTTGATCCGCTTGGTGAGCCGGGCCACCTTCCGCTCGGCCTTGCGTTCGGTCCTCTGTTCGGCCCGCTGCCCGCTGTTCTGCTCGGCCGCCGGGTCCGTCTGCTGCTTGTCTGCCATGACCAGGATGCTACCGACGGGTAGGCCGAACGGCGACGGGCGGGGTCCGTGGCCTTGGCCACGGACCCCGCCCGTCGGAACGTCCCTGAGCCGTCTACCGCAGGAAGGGGTCCACCGCGACGGCCACGAAGAGCAGCGACACATAGGTGATGGACCAGTGGAACAGGCGCATCTCCTTGAGCTTGCCGCCGGTCACCTCGGCCTTGGCGCGGTTGAGGAGCGCGTGCGCCTCCCACAGCCACCAGCCGCCCGCGGCCAGCGCGACCGCGGTGTAGAACCAGCCGGTGTAGCCGAGCGGGGTGAGCAGCAGCGACACCGCGACCATGACCCAGCTGTAGATCACGATCTGCTTGGCGACGGCCTTGTTGCCTGCGATCACCGGGAGCATCGGCACGCCCACGCGCGCGTAGTCCTCCTTCACCTTCATGGACAGCGGCCAGTAGTGCGGCGGCGTCCAGAAGAAGATGACGAGGAAGAGGACGACCGGCGCCCAGGACATCGAGTTGGTGACCGAGGACCAGCCGATCAGCACCGGCATGCAGCCGGCGATGCCGCCCCACACGATGTTCTGCGCCGTACGCCGTTTGAGGATCATCGTGTAGACGACGACGTAGAAGAGGAGCGCCCCGAGGGAGAGCCAGGCGGACAGCCAGTTGACGGTGAGGCCGAACAGCAGCGTCGAGACGACGGCCAGGGTGATGCCGAAGGCCAGGCACTCGCGCGGGCTGACCATGCCGGTGACCAGGGGACGCTGCGAGGTGCGGTCCATCAGCGCGTCGATGTCGCGGTCGAGGTACATGTTGAGCGCGTTGGCGCCGCCCGCCGACAGGTAGCCGCCGATGCAGGTCAGCAGCACCAGCCCCAGGTCGGGCACGCCCTGCTGCGCCAGGAACATCACCGGGACCGTGGTGATGAGCAGCAGTTCGATGATCCGCGGCTTGGTCAGCGCCACGAACGCCCCGACACGGGCCCGGAACGGCCGGTGGCTCGGGCTCTGGATGGTCCCGGCAATCCCCGCAGGACGGGATTCAACGGCCGTCACTCGCACCCCTGACAGAGTTCCCAGCAAGCCCTCCCGGGTGAGGTGCCGGTAAAGACTCGCGCGTACCACGCCACCTTAGACGTTGCCCAGACCCGGACAATCGCGGGGGTCCGGTCGTGTTGTCGGCGACCGCTCACCACGGAGTTCCGAGCTCGATTGAGCAACCGGATGAGCGGCTCCGTATTCATCTGCCGAACGGGAAGACTCACCGGTCAGGAGGCGGATCGCCGGGACTCCCGGCACTCTGGAACGACTCGGGGGATGCACGTCCTACGGGGGTAGGCTCGACTCCGCCGGTGAGTACTCATCCGGCATCCGAAGAACATGTGGAGAGGAGCCCTGACTCAGGGTGAGCACCAAGCCGACCACCACAGACCTCGAGTGGACCGAACTGGACCAGCGGGCCGTGGACACCGCCCGCGTCCTGGCCGCCGATGCCGTACAGAAGGTCGGCAACGGCCATCCCGGTACGGCGATGAGCCTGGCGCCCGCCGCCTACACCCTCTTCCAGAAGGTGATGCGGCACGACCCCTCGGACGCCGACTGGGTCGGGCGGGACCGCTTCGTCCTGTCCGCCGGTCATTCGTCCCTGACTCTCTACACCCAGCTGTACCTGGCCGGTTTCGGTCTGGAGCTGGACGACCTGAAGGCGTTCCGCACCTGGGGCTCGAAGACGCCGGGCCACCCGGAGTACGGGCACACCACGGGCGTGGAGACGACGACCGGGCCGCTGGGCCAGGGCGTCGCCAACGCGGTCGGCATGGCCATGGCCGCCCGCTACGAGCGCGGGCTGTTCGACCCGGAGGCCGCCCCGGGCGAGTCCCCGTTCGACCACTTCGTCTACTGCATCGCCGGTGACGGCTGCCTGCAGGAGGGCATCTCCGCGGAGGCGTCCTCGATGGCCGGCCACCAGAAGCTCGGCAACCTGGTCCTGCTGTGGGACGACAACCACATCTCGATCGAGGGCGACACCGAGACGGCCGTCTCCGAGGATGTCGTCAAGCGGTACGAGGCCTACGGCTGGCACGTGCAGCGGGTGGCCCCGAAGCCGGACGGCGACCTGGACCCGCAGGCGATCTACGACGCCGTCCAGGAGGCCAAGAAGGTCACCGACCGGCCGTCGTTCATCGCGATGCGCTCGATCATCGCCTGGCCCGCCCCGAATGCGCAGAACACCGAGGCCTCCCACGGCTCGGCGCTCGGCGACGAGGAGGTGGCGGCCACCAAGCGGGTGCTGGGCTTCGACCCGGAGCAGACCTTCGAGGTGACCGACGAGGTCCTCGGCCACACCCGTGGCGCGCTGGAGCGCGGCAAGCAGGCGCGGGCCGAGTGGGAGAAGTCGTTCCAGGAGTGGCGGAGCAACAACGCGGAGCGCGCGGCCGAGTTCGACCGCATCGCGGCCGGTGAGCTGCCCAAGGGCTGGGAGGACACGCTTCCCGTCTTCGAGCCGGGCAAGGCGGTCGCCACCCGTGCCGCCTCCGGCAAGGTGCTCCAGGCGCTCGGCGCGGTCGTCCCGGAGCTGTGGGGCGGCTCGGCCGACCTGGCGGGCTCCAACAACACGACGATCGACAAGACGTCGTCGTTCCTCCCGGTCGGCAACCCGCTGCCCGAGGCGGACCCGTACGGCCGCACCATCCACTTCGGCATCCGCGAGCACGCCATGGCCGCGGAGATGAACGGCATCGCGCTGCACGGCAACACCCGGATCTACGGCGGCACCTTCCTGGTGTTCTCCGACTACATGCGCAACGCGGTGCGGCTGTCGGCCCTGATGCACCTGCCGGTGACGTACGTGTGGACGCACGACTCCATCGGTCTGGGCGAGGACGGCCCGACCCACCAGCCGGTCGAGCACCTGGCCTCGCTGCGCGCCATCCCCGGTCTGAACGTCGTGCGCCCCGCGGACGCCAACGAGACCGCGATCGCCTGGCGGGAGATCCTCAAGCGCTGGACCAAGGAGTTCGGCAAGGGCGCCCCGCACGGTCTGGCCCTCACCCGCCAGGGCGTGCCGACGTACGAGCCGAACGAGGACACGGCCAAGGGCGGCTACGTCATGCTCGAGGCCGACGGCGGCGAGCCGCAGGTCGTGCTGATCGCCACCGGTTCCGAGGTGCACGTCGCCGTCGGGGCCCGCGAGCGGCTCCAGGCCGACGGGGTGCCGACCCGCGTGGTGTCCATGCCGTCGGTGGAGTGGTTCGAGGAGCAGGACCAGGGGTACCGGGACAGCGTCCTGCCGCCCTCCGTGAAGGCGCGCGTCGCGGTGGAGGCCGGCATCGGTCTGACGTGGCACAAGTACGTCGGGGACGCCGGGCGCATCGTGTCCCTGGAGCACTTCGGCGCGTCCGCCGACGGCAAGGCCCTGTTCGAGGAGTTCGGCTTCACCGCCGAGAACGTGGCGGCCGCGGCCCGGGATTCACTCGCCGCGACCCAGCGCTGACGCTCACATACGACACGTAGTAGGAGATGGAATTTCCATGACAGACGCACTGAAGCGCCTTTCCGACGAAGGCGTCGCGATCTGGCTGGACGACCTGTCGCGCAAGCGGATCACGTCCGGCAACCTCGCCGAGCTGATCGACCAGCAGCACGTCGTGGGCGTCACCACCAACCCGTCGATCTTCCAGAAGGCGATCTCCGAGGGCGACGGCTACGAGCAGCAGCTCGCCGACCTCGCCGCCCGCAGGGTCACGGTCGAAGAGGCCATCCGGATGATCACCACGGCGGACGTCCGGGACGCCGCCGACATCCTGCGCCCGGTCTTCGACGCCACCGACGGCAAGGACGGCCGGGTCTCCATCGAGGTCGACCCGCGCCTGGCGCACGAGACGCGCGCCACCGTCGCCGAGGCCAAGCAGCTGGCCTGGCTGGTGGACCGGCCCAACACCCTGATCAAGATCCCGGCCACCGAGGCGGGCATCCCGGCGATCGCCGAGGTCATCGGCCTGGGCATCAGCGTCAACGTCACGCTGATCTTCTCCCTGGAGCGGTACCGCAAGGTCATGGACGCTTTCCTGACCGGCCTGGAGAAGGCCAGGGAGCGCGGCCTGGACCTGTCGAAGATCCACTCGGTGGCGTCGTTCTTCGTGTCCCGCGTGGACACCGAGATCGACAAGCGGATCGACGCGCTCGGCACCGACGAGGCGAAGGCGCTGCGCGGCAAGGCCGCCGTCGCCAACGCGCGCCTGGCCTACCAGGCGTACGAGGAGGTCTTCGCCACCGACCGCTGGAGCGCGCTGGAGCGGGAGGGCGCCAACCGGCAGCGTCCGCTGTGGGCCTCCACCGGGGTGAAGGACAAGGCGTACAGGGCCACGATGTACGTCGACGACCTGGTGGCGCCGAACACGGTGAACACCATGCCGGAGGCGACGCTGTTCGCCACCGAGGAGCAGGGCGAGATCAAGGGCGACGCCGTCGCGGGCACCTACGAGCAGGCCCGCGCCGACCTGGACGCCGTGGAGCGGCTGGGCATCTCGTACGACGACGTGGTGCAGCTGCTGGAGGAAGAGGGCGTCGAGAAGTTCGAGGCGTCCTGGAACGATTTGCTGAAGTCGACCGAGGCGGAGCTCGCGCGCCTCGCCCCCTCGGAGGGCTGACACCTTGTCGAGCAGCAATCCGCTGCGTGACCCCGCGGACCGACGGCTCCCGCGTATCGCGGGGCCGTCGGGCCTGGTCATCTTCGGCGTCACGGGCGACCTCTCGCGCAAGAAGCTGATGCCGGCCGTGTACGACCTCGCCAACCGGGGTCTGCTGCCGCCGGGCTTCTCTCTGGTCGGGTTCGCCCGCCGGGAGTGGGCGCACGAGGACTTCGCGCAGGTGGTCCACGACGCGGTCAAGGAACACGCCCGCACTCCGTTCCGCGAGGAGGTCTGGCAGCAGCTCATCCAGGGCATGCGCTTCGTCCAGGGCACCTTCGACGACGACGAGTCCTTCGAGCGGCTGCGCGGCACCATCGAGGAACTGGACAAGGCTCAGGGCACGGGCGGCAACTTCGCGTTCTACCTGTCGGTGCCGCCGCGGTCCTTCCCGGTGGTCATCCAGCAGCTGAAGAAGCACGGGCTGGCCGACCAGTCCAGTGGCTCCTGGCGGCGCGCGGTGATCGAGAAGCCCTTCGGCCACGACCTGAAGTCGGCCGAGGAGCTCAACGCGATCGTCCACGAGGTGTTCGCCCCGGACCAGGTCTTCCGGATCGACCACTACCTGGGCAAGGAGACCGTCCAGAACATCCTGGCGCTCCGCTTCGCCAACACGATGTTCGAGCCGATCTGGAACCGGTCCTTCGTGGACCACGTGCAGATCACCATGGCCGAGGACATCGGCATCGGCGGCCGGGCCGGCTACTACGACGGCATCGGCGCCGCCCGGGACGTCATCCAGAACCACCTGCTCCAGCTGATGGCGCTCACCGCCATGGAGGAGCCGGCCTCCTTCGACGCGGACGCGCTGGCCGCGGAGAAGACCAAGGTGCTCGGCGCCGTGCGGCTGCCGAAGGACCTGGGCCGGGACACCGTGCGCGGGCAGTACGCGGCGGGCTGGCAGGGCGGCGCGAAGGCGGTCGGGTACCTGGAGGAGGAGGGCATCGACGCCTCCTCGAGGACCGACACCTACGCCGCGATCAAGCTGGGGATCGACAACCGCCGCTGGGCGGGCGTCCCCTTCTACCTGCGCACCGGGAAGCGGCTGGGCCGCCGGGTCACCGAGATCGCGGTGGTGTTCCAGCGGGCGCCGCACTCGCCGTTCGACACGACGGCCACCGAGGAACTGGGCTCCAACGCGATCGTGATCCGCGTCCAGCCGGACGAGGGTGTCACGGTGCGGTTCGGCTCCAAGGTGCCGGGCACGTCGATGGAGATCCGGGACGTGTCCATGGACTTCGCCTACGGCGAGTCGTTCACCGAGTCCAGCCCGGAGGCGTACGAGCGGCTCATCCTCGACGTCCTGCTCGGTGACTCCAATCTCTTCCCGCGCACCGAGGAGGTCGAGCTGTCCTGGAAGATCCTCGACCCGATCGAGGAGCACTGGGACAACCACGGCCGGCCGGCCCAGTACCCGGCCGGCACCTGGGGGCCCGTGGAGGCGGACCACATGCTCGAGCGAGACGGACGGAGCTGGCGCCGGCCATGAAGATAGACCTCACGGACACCACGGCCGGCGAGATCAACAAGTCGCTGGTGCGGGCCCGCCGGGCCATCGGCACCCCGGCGGTCGGCATGGTGCTCACCCTGGTCATCGTGACCGACGAGGAGAACGCCTACGACGCCCTGAAGTCCGCCGGCGACGCCTCGCGCGAGCATCCCTCGCGCACCCTGGTCGTCATCAGGCGGGTCTCCCGCTCCCCCCGCGACCGCACGCAGTCCCGGCTGGACGCCGAGGTGCGGGTCGGCGCGGACGCGGGCACCGGCGAGACGGTGGTGCTCCGGCTGTACGGCGAGGTCGCCGACCACGCCCAGTCGGTGGTGCTGCCGCTGCTGCTGCCGGACGCCCCGGTGGTGGTCTGGTGGCCGGTCAACTCCCCGCTGAACCCGGCCGGCGACCCGCTGGGCGCGCTGGCCCAGCGCCGGGTGACCGACACCTACGCCTGCGAGCAGCCGGTGCGGGAGCTCGCGGCCCGCGCCGAGGCCTACGCCCCGGGCGACACGGACCTGTCCTGGACCCGGATCACGCCCTGGCGTTCGATGCTGGCCGCGGCCCTGGACCAGGTGACCTGCGAGGTGCAGGGCGTGGAGGTCGAGGGCGAGGAGTTCAACCCGAGCTGCGAGCTGCTGGCCATGTGGCTCGCGGACCGGCTGGGCGTGCCCGTGAAGCGTTCGCTCTCGAGCGGCCCGGGGCTCACCGCGGTCCGGCTGTCGACCGACTGCGGCCCGATCGTGCTGGACCGGGCCGACGGTTCGCTCGCCACGCTGTCCATCCAGGGCCAGCCGAAGCGGGCGGTGGCGCTCAAGCGCCGGGACACCGCGGAGCTGATCGCGGAGGAGCTGCGCCGGCTGGACCCGGACGACACGTACGCGTCGGCCCTGCGGTACGGGATCGAGCGGCTGCGGACTCCGGCGACGGGGGCGGGCGCGACGAAGGCGTCGTCCGGTGCGCTGGACGAGGCGTCGGGCGGCTCCGGGAAGCCCGCGGGTGAGTCACCGGCCAAAGGAGCCTCGGGCGCCGCTGCCGGCGGACCGGCTGCGGAAGGTTCCGCGGGCGAAGCGACGGCGCAGGCAGCGCTGAAGAAGGTGGAGGCGAAGTGAGTACGGCACCGCAGCTGGTCGTGCACCGCGACAAGGAGCTGATGGCGCAGGCCGCGGCGGCCCGGCTGATCACCAAGGTGGTGGACGCGCAGGCCTCGCGGGGTTCGGCGTCCGTGGTGCTGACCGGCGGCCGCAACGGCAACGGTCTGCTGGCCGCGCTCGCGGCCGCGCCCGCCCGGGACGCGGTCGACTGGGGCCGGATCGACCTGTGGTGGGGCGACGAGCGGTTCCTGCCGGAGGGCGACCCGGAGCGCAACGTCACCCAGGCCCGTGAGGCGCTGCTCGACTCGGTGCCGCTGGACCCGAAGCGCGTGCACGCCATGCCCGCGTCCGACGGAGTGCACGGCGCCGACGTGGACGCGGCGGCGGCCGCGTACGCCGAGGAGCTGGCCCGTGCCGCGGGCCCGGAGGACCACGGCGCGGTGCCGACGTTCGACGTGCTGATGCTGGGTGTCGGCCCGGACACGCATGTGGCGTCCCTCTTCCCGGAGTTGCCCGCGGTACGGGAGACGGAGCGCACGGTGGTCGGCGTCCACGGGGCGCCCAAGCCGCCGCCGACCCGGGTGACGCTCACCCTCCCGGCGATCCGCGCGGCCCGCGAGGTGTGGCTGCTGGCGGCCGGCGAGGACAAGGCGGAGGCCGCGGCGATCGCCCTGTCGGGCGCGGGCGAGATCCAGGCCCCGGCGGCGGGCGCGTACGGCAGGGCCCGCACCCTGTGGCTGCTGGACGCGGCGGCGGCCTCGCAGCTGCCGCGGGCGCTGTATCCGCCTGCTTCCGCCTGAGCGTGTGAACACGCGCGGACCCCCGCCTCGTGAGGAGGCGGGGGTCCGTGCGTTTTCGGGTGAGGGGGTGGCCGTTACTTCACCGACCCCGCCATCACCCCCTGGACGAAGTGCCGCTGGAAGGCGAAGAACACGGCCACCGGCACCACCAGGGACAGGAACGCGCCCGGTGCGAGCACATCGATGTTGCTGCCGAACTGGCGGATCTGCGACTGGAGTTCCACTGTCAGCGGCTGCGAGGAGCTGTCCGCGAACAGCAGCGCCACCAGCATGTCGTTCCAGACCCACAGGAACTGGAAGATGGCCAGGCTGGCGATGGCCGGCCGCCCGACGGGCAGGATCAGCCGGGTGAAGATGCGCCACTCGCTGCCGCCGTCCATGCGGGCGGCCTCCAGCATCTCCTTGGGCATCTCGGCGAAGTAGTTCCGCAGCAGGAACACCGCGAACGGCAGTCCGTACGCCACGTGGAACAGCACGACCCCGGGGATGGTGCCGAACAGGCCCAGCTGGCCGAAGAGTTTGGCCACCGGCAGCAGCCCGATCTGCACGGGCACCACCAGCAGGGCGACCACGACGAGGAAGATCGTGTCCCGGCCGGGGAAGTCCAGCCAGGCGAAGGCGTATCCGGCGAGCGCCGCGACGATCACCACCAGCACCGTGGTCGGCACCGAGATCAGCACGGTGTTCCAGAACGCCTGCGTCATCCCCGAGTTCTTCAGCAGGGCCGCGTAGTTGTCGAAGGACAGCTGCCCGGGGCTGGTGAACACCGTCCACCAGCCGCCCTTGGCCGTGTCCTCGGCGGAGCGCATCGAGGACAGGAACAGGCCGGCCAGCGGGGTCATCCACACCAGCCCGATCACGACCAGGAAGGCCTGCACGACCGCGTTGCCCAGGCCGCGCCGGATCGCGTTCATCGCTGGCTCCTTCTGAAACGGCGGACGTTGAAGGCCATGGCGGGGACCACCAGCAGCAGGAGCAGCACACCGAGCGCACTGCCCATCCCCTGGTCGTTGCCGCCGCCGAACGACACCAGCCACATCTGGGTCGCGAGCACGGTCGCGTCCTCCTGCACGGGTCCGGGCGCGATGATGTAGACGAGGTCGAAGACCTTCATCACGTTGATCACCAGGGTCACGAAGACGACGGTGAGGACCGGTGCGAGCAGCGGGACGGTGATCCGGCGGAAGATCTGCCACTCGTTCGCGCCGTCCATCCGGGCCGCCTCCAGCGCGTCCCGCGGCAGCGCGGCGAGGCCGGCGCCGATCAGCACCATCGCGAAGCCGGTCCAGATCCACAGGTAGGCCCCGATGATGGCCGGGGTGACGAGTGTCGGTCCGAGCCAGGAGACGCCCTGGTAGGGGGGCGCGAAGTTCTCGGCGGGCAGTTTCAGCGCGTAGGGGCCGTCGTCCAGTCCGGTGAAGCGGAACGAGCCGTCGGCCCCGGTGGTCGTGGTCGCGACCGCGCGTCCGTCGCGGAGCGCCTCGACCTTCATGCCGGGCAGTCCGTTCTCCCCCTCGTCGACCCGGCCCGGCTCTCCTCCCCCGCCGGGGGTGAAGTCCAGGTACACCACGCCGCCGACCTCGTCCAAGGCCGTCTCGCGGGAGGCCGCGGGGGAGGCGGGCGCCGCCTCCCCGGGCAGGTCCTTGGGTGCCACGCCGACCAGGCCCAGCGCCGCCGTGCCGCCCGGCGACACGTCGGCCCCGGTCACGTACGAGCCGTCCGCCTCCTTGGTCAGGACCGCCCCGTCGCCCTCGCGGGCGCGGGCCGTCGGATAGGACGAGCTGCCCTTGAAGGCGTCGTGGACCGAGACGACGGCCGCGTTCAGCACGCCCTTGTCCGGGTCCTCGTCGTAGGCGAGCCGGAAGACGATGCCGGCCGCCAGGAAGGACACCGCCATCGGCATGAACAGCAGCAGTTTGAAGGCGGTGGCCCAGCGGATCTTCTCCACCAGCACGGCCAGGATCAGGCCCAGGCCGGTGAGCAGGGTGGGGGCGATGACGACCCAGATCGCGGTGTTCCGGACGGCCTTGAGGGTGACCGGGTCGCGGAACATCTCGAGGTAGTTCTCGCCGCCCACGAACCGGGTGCCGGAGGCGTCGAAGAGGCTGCGTCCGACGGAGAACAGCACCGGGTAGACGACCAGCGCGCCCAGCAGGAGCAGGGCGGGCAGCACGAACAGCACGGCGACGATCCGCCCCCGCCGGCGCAGGCGCCGGCGGTGGGCACGATCGGGGTGCGAGGGAGCCGGAGGGCTCGCCTCCTTCACCAGGGTTGCGGTCATGACCGTCAGTTCCCGTAAGCCTTGGCCGCCGCCTTCTCCAGCTCGGCCGCGGTCTTCTTCGGGTCGGACGGGTCACGCAGGAAGTCCTGGAGGATCTTCCACTCGCCCTTGCCCTGGGTGCCGCCGAAGGCCGCCGGGGCCTGGTCCGACATGTCGAAGCGGACCGAGTCGCCGGCCTCTATCAGGGACTCCGCGGTGGCGCGGGTGACGTCGTCGCCGTAGGAGGAGAGGTCCAGTCCCTTGTTCGGGGAGAGGAAGCCGCCGGCCTCGGCCCACACGGCGGCGGCCTCCGGCGTGGCGAGGTACTCGAGGAGCGCCATGCCGGCCTCGGCGTTCTTGCCGTCCTTGAGCACCACGGCCGCGTCGCCGCCGCTGACCACCGGGGCCTCGCCGTCGCCGACCGGCGGGAACGGGAAGAAGTTCGCGTCGGTGCCGATGTCCTTGCCGAACTGGTCCTTGGCGACACCGGCCACGAAGTCGCCCTCGTAGACCATGGCGGCGTCCGGCTCGGGTCCGAAGACCTTCTCCACCGAACCGGGGAAGTCGGTGTTCAGGGCTTCCTTCTGGCCGCCCGAGACGAGCTGCTTGTCCTTGAAGAGTTCGCCGAGCGTGGTGAGCGCCTCGACGACCGTCGGGTCGGTCCACTTGATCTCGTGCGCGGCGAGGGCGTCGTACTTCTCGGGCCCGGCCTGGGAGAGGTAGACGTTCTCGAACCAGTCGGTCAGCGTCCAGCCGTCCTGTCCGGCGACCGAGAAGGCGGCGAGGCCGGAGTCGGAGATCGTGCGTCCGTCCTTCAGCATGGCGTCGTAGGTCTTCGGCGGGGTGATGCCCGCCTGCTCCAGGGCCTCGGGGCTGTACCAGACGGTCGACTTGTGGGCGGCCTTGAAGTAGAGGCCGTACAGCGTGCCGTCGACGCTGCCGTAGTTCTGCCAGACCTCGGCGAAGTTCTTCTCCACGGTGCCCTGGACCTTCTTGTCCAGCGGCTTGAGCCAGCCCGCCTCGGCGAACTGCTTCAACACGCCGACCTGGGGGACCATCACGACGTCGGGGGCGTTGCCGCCCTCGATCTTGCTGCCGACGACGGTGGAGACGTTGTCGCCGGTGGAGACGAACTCCGTCTTGGCGCCGGTCTTCTCGGTGAAGGCGTCGAGCACCTTCTGGAAGTTCTTCTGCTCGCTGCCGGACCAGACGCCGGCGACGGAGACGGTCTGGCCGCCGAGCGCCTTGTCGCCGTCACCGCCGCCGGCCGAGACGGGCTCGCCCGCGCCGCAGGCGGTGGCGCCGAGGGCGAGCACGAGGGCGGTGCAGCCGGTGAGCAGGGTGGTACGTCGTCGCATCATCGTTGATGTCCCTTCAGAAGCGTTCGGAGATGTTCAGAAGTGCGTTCGGAAGACTTTCGGGTGCGTGAAGTGAGCGGGTGTCAGGAGTCGTCGATCCACCAGGCGGCCGTGGCGCCGGGGAGGACTCCGTCCGGGCAGGGGCCGCTGGCCAGCAGCGGGGTGCCGGGGACCGGCGCGGGTACGGGGGCGGTGCCGAAGTTGACGGCGCACACCAGGCCGTCGCCGCGGACGAAGGCCAGGACGTCCGGTTCGGTCTCCAGCCAGCGCAGCGTGCCCTCGCCCAACTGGGGCAGCGTGGAGCGCAGTTGCAGACCGTCGCGGTACAGGTGCCAGAAGGAGCGGGTGTCGGCGAGGGCGCGGTCGGTGGCGTGTTCGGCGAACCACTCGGGCTGCGGCAGCCAGGGCGTGGCCCCCTCGGTGCCGGAGGTGAAGCCGAACGGGGAGGCCTGTCCCGACCAGGGCAGCGGAACCCGGCAGCCGTCGCGGATCCGGGCCCGGCTGCCGGTGCGGCGGAAGATCGGGTCGGTGAGCACGTCGTCGGGCAGGTCGACGACCTCGGGCAGGCCCAGCTCCTCGCCCTGGTAGACGTAGGCGGCGCCGGGCAGCGCCAGCATCAGCAGCGCGGCGGCGCGGGCCCGGGCGGGACCGAGACCGCTGCCCTCGGGGGTGGGTTCGCCGTAGCGGGTGACGGTGCGGACCTGGTCGTGGTTGTTGAGGACCCAGGTGACGGTCGATCCGGTGCCGGCGATGTCCTGCATGGCCTCGGAGATGACCTTGCGGAAGGCGTCGGCGTCCCAGGGGGCGCCGAGCAGGTCGAAGAAGAAGGCCTGGTGGAGCTCGTCGGGGCGGACGTAGCGGGCGTGTTCGCGGGCGGTCGGCACGGAGACCTCGCCGACCAGGAGCCGTTCGCGACCGTCGCGGGCGGTGTACTCCTCGCACACCGCGCGCCAGTGCCGCCACACGTCGTGCACCTCGGGCTGGTTCCAGGCCAGCGGGTTGACCGAGTCCCGGGTGCGGGCGTCGGCCTCCGGGTCCGGGGAGTCGGGCAGTTCCGGGTGCTTGAACAGGCCGGCGGCGACGTCGATGCGGAAGCCGTCGACGCCCCGGTCCAGCCAGAACCGCAGGGTCCGGTCGAAGTCGGCGGCGATCTCGGGGTTGCGCCAGTTCCAGTCCGGCTGTTCGGGCGTGAACATGTGCAGGTACCACTGGCCGGGCCGGCCGTCCGGCTCGGTGACGCGGCTCCAGGCGGGCCCGCCGAACATGGCGTGCCAGTTGTTGGGCGGTTCGGCGCCGTCGGGGCCGCGGCCCTCGGTGAAGTGGAAACGGGCGCGTTCCGGGCTGCCGGGGGCCGCGGCGAGTGCCTCGCGGAACCAGGGGTGCTCGCTGGAGCAGTGGTTGGGGACGATGTCCAGCAGCACCTTGATGCCGAGCCGCCGGGCGGCCCCGACCAGCAGGTCGAACTCGGCGAGGTCGCCGAAGACCGGGTCGACGTCGCGGTAGTCGGCCACGTCGTAGCCGTGATCGTGCTGCGGCGAGGGGTAGAAGGGGCTCAGCCAGATCCCGTCCACGCCGAGCTTCTTCAGATAGGGCAGACCCGCCCTGACCCCGGCGAGATCACCGATGCCGTCACCGGTGCTGTCCAGGAAGCTGCGGACGTACACCTGGTAGATCACTGCGTCGCGCCACCAGCGGTGGGTGTCGATGTGCTTGGAGCTCACCGCGTCGACCTGTCTGTGCGTGCGGAGACCCGGGACTCCCGGGCCGGCGGTACCGTCCGCCGTTATGCATGCATGTTAGGTAGAGGTGTCACGAGGGTGTCAATGAACGAACGCGATCCGTCGGGCAGTTACCCCGGACGAACGCATACTTACTTGGCCATATCGGGCACAGTTGAGACATCCGCGTTACTTAACATGTAACTAGAGATGACCGGCCGGGGTGCGAGGTCCGGAGGCCGCGGAGGGGCGGTACCGGGAAGGGGCGGCCCGGAAGGAGCCCGGAGGGCTGTCTAGCGCGCGGAGACGGCGGCGAGTTCGCGCGCCAGCCGCCGCACCGCCGCACCGGGCGTCTGCCGCCCGGCCATCGCGTCGTGCACCACCGCCTGCACGACCAGGCTCACCTGGTCGTAGTGCGGGCTCTTGGGGCGCGGGGCGGCGGCGAGCACGCTCTCGCGCAGCGTCGGCAGGTAGGGGAACCGCCGGATCAGTTCCGGGTCGTCGTACAGCGCGGCCCGTACGGGTGGCAGCGCGCCCCGGGTGAGGACCTGGCGCTGGACGCTCTCACTGGTGAGGTACGCGATCAGCCGTGCGGCGGAGTCGGGGTGCCGGGCGTGGGCGGCGACGGCGAGGTTGGAGCCGCCCAGGACGCTCGTGCCCGGCCCGTCCGGCCCCGGCAGCGGCAGCGCGCCGACCTTCCCGGCGACCGCGGAGTCCTCGGCGGACGCGGCGACGTAGGCGTAGGGCCAGTTGCGCAGGAAGAGCAGCCGGCCGTCCTGGAATGCCTGCTTGGACTCCTCCTCCTTGTACGTCAGCGCCTCCTCGGGGATCCAGCCCTCGCGGACCCCGCGGGCGAGGAACCCGATGCCCTCGCGGGCCGCCCGGGAGTTCACGGTGACGCGTTCGCCCTCGTCGCCGAGGATGGTGCCGCCCGCGGAGTAGACGGCCTCGGCCGCGTTGACGGTCAGGCCCTCGTAGGGCAGGAACTGGCCCGCGTAGCCGTCGAGGCCGTACCGCGGGGCGAGGGTCCTCGCGGCCCGTTCCAACTCGGCCCAGGTGCGCGGCGGCGCCACACCCTCCGCGTCGAGGACGTCCTTGCGGTACAGCAGCAGGCCGGCGTTGGTCACGTACGGGACGGCGTACAGCCGCTCGTCGTAGGTCGCGGTGTCCACCACGGGCGGCAGGAAGGTCTCCAGCGGGAAGCGCTCGCGCGGCAGCGGGCGGATCCAGCCGGCCGCGGCGAACTCCGAGGTCCAGCTGACGTCGATGTTGAGCACGTCGAAGCGGCCGCGACCGGCGCCGCGCAGCTCGGTGATCATCTGCGCGCGGGTCTCGTCGGCCGAGTCGGGCAGTTCGACGAGGGTGACCTCCTCGCCGGGGTGGGTGCGGTTCCAGCCCTCGAGCAGCGGGCCCAGATAGCCGGTGAGGTCCCCGGCGGTGGCCAGGGTGAGCGGGCCGCGGCCGTCGGCGGGAGCGGCCTGTTCGGCACGCGCGCCGGAGGCCACGCCCACGGTCAGGAGCACGACGAGGACGAGAAGGCACCTACCCGCGGCATGGATCAACCGCATAGGTTCCTCCCTGTGCACCCACACCCGGGCACCCTTGCCGGGGTCAGAGGCCATGTATACCTGTTAGGTATGGGCGATACTAGGGCCCGCGACACATTGCGTCGGGTGAGACATCGCGTCGAGCGGAGCGCTCGGCATCGGACGCGTGGCACACGGCACGAAGGACGCGGGGAGGAGAGCACGAGTGCGGCAGTCCCTCCTGGCCCTGCTCGCCCGCGGCCCGGCCCACGGCTACGAGCTCAAGCAGGACCTTGAGCAACTGCTGGGCTCCGCGTACCCTCAGCCGAACGTCGGCCAGATCTACGTCACCCTGGGCCGCCTCGAGAAGTCGGGGCTGATCGAGGGCGAGGACGTCGAGCAGTCCGGCCGGCCCAACAAGAAGGTCTACCACCTCACCGACGCCGGGCGGGAGGCGCTGCGCGCCTGGTTCGAGGAGACCGCGGACGAGCCGCGGGTGCGGGACGAGTTCTTCATGAAGCTGGCCCTCGCTCCGCAGAGCGGGCTCGCCGACCAGATCGCCCTGATCAACCGGCAGCGGCGCCAGTACCTGAACACCATGCGGCAGTTGTCCAAGCTGGCCGCCGCCGAAGACCGGGACAACCGGATCGCCCAGCTGCTGATCGAGGGCGCGATGCTGCACCTGCAGGCCGACCTCGACTGGCTGGAGCGGTGCCAGGAAGAGCTGGAGGAGCTGGAGTGAGCGAGACCACCGCTCCCGTGCTGCGCGCCGAAGGCCTCGTCAAGACGCACCACGGTGAGGGAGCCCCCGCGCACGCGGTGCGCGGGGTCGACCTGCGGGTGAAGCGCGGCGAGTTCGTGGCGGTGACCGGACCGTCCGGCGCCGGCAAGTCGACCCTGCTGCATCTGCTCGGCGGGCTCCAGCGCCCCGACTCCGGCAGCATCTGGCTGGACGGCGAGCGCACTGACGGCTACAGCGAGGCACGCTGGGCGGTGGAGCGCCGGAAGCGCATCGGGATCGTCTTCCAGTTCTTCAACCTGGTCTCCGACCTGTCGGTCGCCGACAACGTGGAACTGCCGGCCCTGCTCGCCGGGACGCCGCCGAAAAAGGCCCGCGCCGAACGGGAGGGGCTGCTGGCCGAGCTGGGCCTGACGGGCAAGGAGCGGAGCATGCCGGGCGAGCTGTCCGGCGGTGAGCAGCAGCGGGTCGCGCTGGCCCGTGCCCTGGTCAACCATCCGCCGCTGCTGCTCGCCGACGAACCCGCGGGCAGTCTGGACAGCAAGGGCACCCGCGAGGTGATGCGGCTGCTGTCCCGCTTCCACCGGCGCGGCCAGACGATCCTGCTGGTCACCCATGACGCCCGGCTGGCGAGCGCCGCCGACCGGGTGATCAGTTTCTTCGACGGGCGGATCGCCGACGACGCGGAACTCGACGGAACGCCCCCGCCCGGCCGGGGCATCTCCGGGGTGCTGGAGCTCAAGGACTGACATGCGGATGTACGGCGGTCCGGGCGTCCGGCGCGAGCGAAGGGGCTGACGACCGGTGCGAGCGACCCTGCGCTGGGCGCACTCCGATCTGCGCACGCACCGCGGTGAGGCACTGTTCCTGATCCTCGCCACCGCGGGCGTCGTCGCCTCCCTGCTGCTGGCCACGGCCCTGTTCGGGTACGCCACCAACCCCTGGCAGCGGACCTTCACCCAGGCGCGCGGCGCCCACGTCACGCTGCACACCACCGCCCCGGCCGACGCCGCGAAGCTGGCCGGCCTGGACGGCGTGGAGTCCGTCGCCGGCCCTTATCCCACCGCCGCCGTCACCCTCGCCTCCCGCGGCAGCCGTGCCTCCGCCGAACTGCGCGGCACCGCCGAACAGCCCGGCACCGGCCGCCCGCTGATCACCTCGGGGCGCTGGCTGGACCCCCGCACCCCCGACGGCGTGGTCCTGGAGAGCAGTCTCGCCCGTGCCCTGCTGACCACGCCGGGCGACACCCTCACCGTGCCCGGCACCGCGCGGACCCTGACCGTGGTGGGCGTGGCCGACAGCGCCGAGCCACGCTACCGGCCGGGGGAACAGCCCGGCCTGGTGTGGGCGCTGCCGTCGGCCGTGACCGACCCCGACGGGCAGGTGACCGGGCTGCGGCTGACCGACCCCGCCGACACCGGGTACGCGGTGCAGCGGGCGGTGACGGTCCTGGGCGCGGGCGCCATCGGCGAGGTCTCCACCTGGCAGCAGGCACGGGCCGAGGCGCAGGGCGACAACCGGCTGCTCGGCCAGGTGCTGGGGCTGTTCGGTCTGGGCGCGCTGGTCGCCGCCGGTTTCGCCGTGCACGGGGCGATCAGCACCCGGATCCGGGGGCATCTGCGGGACATCTCCGTGCTCAAGGCGATCGGCTTCACCCCGGGGCAGGTCGTCCGCGTCTTCCTGCTCCAGCACCTCGGCTACGCCCTGCTGGGCGCCGTGGCCGGCGCCGCGCTGACCGGGGCGCTGGGCAGCGGCATACCGGGGCGGCTCGGGGAGGCGGTCGGTGTGTGGCAGGGGCTGCCCGGACACACCCTGGCGCTGTTCGTGGTGCCCGTGGGGGCGGTGCTGTTCATCGGCGCCACCACCGGGCTCGCGGCGTGGCGGGCGGGCCGGGTGCCACCGGTGCCGGTGCCGAGGCCGGCGGCGCCCGAGGCGGGCGGGCTGACGGGCGCGGCGCGGCGGGCGCTCGGGGCGCGGGTGCCGCCCGCGCTGGTCCTCGGCTGGCACAAGGCGTTCACCCGCCGCCCGCGTGCGCTGGGCACGGTGGCCAGGCTGACCCTGCCGCTGCTGCTGATCGTGGTGGCGCTGAGCGCGTGGACCACCATCGACCGCTTCCAGAGCAGCCCGGAGCGGATGGGGCTGCCCACCGCGCTCAGCGTCCGTGCGGACGCCTCGCTCAGTGACGGTCGGGCCCGTGCCCTGCTGGAGCGCGATCCGCAGGTCGCCGCCGCCCACCCGGGCGTCGAGGTGGCCGCCCTGGTGCCCGGCCAGACCGCCACGATCGCCCTGCGCGGCTACGGCACCCACCGGGAGCCGTACCCGTTCGCCCTGGCCGAGGGCCGCGCGGCGCGCGGACCCGACGAGGCGGTGGCCGGGCAGGGGCTGCTCGACCTGCTGCACGTCCAGGTCGGCGACTGGGTGCGCATGACCGTCGGCGACCGGCCGCAGATCCTGCACATCGTCGGCCGCAGCATCGAGACGGAGAACGCCGGCCGGGTCATCTCCACTTCGCTCGACACCCTCCGCGGCAACGACCCCGATCTGCGGCCGACCCTCTACCAGCTCCGGCTGGACCCCGGCGCGGATCCGCGGGCCGTCGCCGACCGGCTGACCGGGGCCGGGGGCGGCCTGCTCGACGTGCACACCGTGACCAATCCGGCCGACGGGCTCTCCCCGTTGCGCGCGGTCGTCCTCGGTCTGATCGCCGTGCTCGCCCTGATCGGACTGGTCGAACTGCTCACCGCGATCGGCGGCACGGTCCGCGAGGGCGAACGGGACCTGCTCGCGCTCAAGGCCATCGGCCTCTCCCCCCGGCAGATCACCGCGATCACGGTCACGGCCACCGCCGGCACGGCGCTGGCCGCCGTGCTCGTCGCCCTGGCCCTGGGGCTGCCGCTGGCGCACTGGCTGATCGACGAGCAGGGCAGGTCGAGCGGCATCGGCGCAGGTATCGCCCGGGGGCCCTCCCCCGCGCTCCTGCTGCTGCTCGGCGCCGCCGCGGTGCTGGGGGCCGCCGCCCTGGCCGCCCTGCCCGCCGCCCGCGCGGCCCGCCGCCGCCTCGCGGACACGCTGAGCGCGGTGGCCTGAGGCCGGCGGCCGGGGCGCTCCGGCCGTCAGCCTCCGTAGGGGTGACGCCGCGGTGGGTACGGCGGCTGCGGGGGCGGGGCGTACGGGTGCCGCGGGCCGGGCGCGTACGGGTGGCCGCCCGTCGCGGGCGGGTGCGGGCGGCTGTAGGGGTTCCCCCGCGGCGGTACGTGCGGCAGCCCGGCCGGCGGCCTCGGCGGGGCGCCGGGAGCGGGCGGGAGGCTCGCCGGGTGCGTGCCGAGCCGGATGCCGTAGCGCCGCTTGAGCCGGCTCGTCTCCAGCAGTGCGATGGTCGTGACGGTGACCGGGGCGCCCAGGACGAAGACGACGCCCATGGTGAGGCTGAGCCCGTGCAGATCACCGGTGACCAGGTCGGGGACGGCCATCAGCCAGCTGGTGACGGTGGCGAGCAGGGCCGGCAGCGAACGGTGCACGGCGGCCGTGCCGAAGAAGTTGCCGGAGACCCGCACGGCCCCGCAGACCACGAAGACGGCCATCCACAGCAGCGCCCCGGCGGTGGCCAGGGACAGCAGCACACCCGCCGACGAGTTCGACGTCTGCGTCAGCAGGACCAGCGCCACCACGCAGCCGATGAACAGCAGGAGCAGCTTGAGGGAGTCGAACAGCGGGGCCCGCAACTGCCGCACGGTACCGGTGCGCCGCCAGACGAGGAGCATCACGCCGACCGTGAGCGGGGTGAGGACCAGCAGGACCGCGGCGGCGGTCATCGTGTTCTCCAGCAGTTCCGTGAAGTCGAAACCGCCCTGGACGAAGGTGTAGACGCCGAGCGAGGCGACCACCCCGGCGACGACCCGCACCCGTTTGAGCCGCTCGATGGACGGGTCGAGCGAGTCCGGTATCCACGCTGGGTGGAACAGCGCCCGGGCGGCCTTGTGGGGCTTCAGGAAGGACCCTGCCGTCAGCGTGCCCTCCGTCCAACCACCGCTTGCACGTGCCACTTCGTGTTCCCCCGTGATCGCCCATCTGCATGATCGCCGGGGATTCTACGGGAAGCGGACGGCGGGGCGCCGTCCGCTTCCCGCACCGTGCTCACCGCCGGCCGCGCAGCTCCCGGTAGGTGGCGACCAAGGCCTGGGTGGAGGCGTCCAGACCCGGCACGTCGGCGCCCTCGGTGAGCGCGGGCTCGACGCGCTTGGCGAGCACCTTGCCCAGCTCGACGCCCCACTGGTCGAAGGAGTCGATGTTCCAGATCGCGCCCTGTACGAACACCTTGTGCTCGTAGAGGGCGACGAGCTGGCCGAGGACGGACGGCGTCAGCTCACGCGCGAGGATGGTGGTCGTGGGGTGGTCGCCCTTGAAGGTCTTGTGCGGCACCAGTTCCTCAGGCACGCCCTCGCCGCGCACCTCGTCCGGGGTCTTGCCGAAGGCCAGGGCCTGCGTCTGGGCGAAGAAGTTGGCCATCAGCAGGTCGTGCTGCGCCCTCAGGTCCTCGCTCAGCTCGGCGACCGGCTCGGCGAAGCCGATGAAGTCCGCCGGGATCAGCTTCGTGCCCTGGTGGATCAGCTGGTAGTAGGCGTGCTGCCCGTTGGTTCCGGGCGTGCCCCAGACGACGGGGCCGGTCTGCCACCGGACCTCGCGCCCCTCCCGGTCGACGTACTTGCCGTTGGACTCCATGTCGAGCTGCTGGAGATAGGCGGTGAACTTCGACAGGTAGTGCGAGTACGGCAGCACCGCGTGCGACTGGGCGCCCAGGAAGTTGCCGTACCAGACGCCCAACAGGCCCAGCAGGAGCGGCACGTTGGACTCGGCGGGAGCCGTCCGGAAGTGCTCGTCGACGAGACGGAACCCGTCGAGCATCTCCCGGAAGCGGTCCGGGCCGATGGCGATCATCAGGGACAGGCCGATCGCCGAGTCGTACGAGTAGCGCCCGCCGACCCAGTCCCAGAACTCGAACATGTTGGCCGTGTCGATGCCGAAGTCGGCGACCTTCTCCGCGTTCGTCGACAGGGCGACGAAGTGCTTGGCGACCGCGGCCTCTTCACCGCCCAGCGCGTTCAGCAGCCAGGTCCGCGCGGAGGTGGCGTTGGTGACCGTCTCGATGGTGGTGAAGGTCTTGGACGCGATGACGAACAGCGTCTCGGCCGGGTCCAGGTCGCGGAGGGCCTCGTGCAGGTCGGCGCCGTCCACGTTGGACACGAAGCGGACCGTGAGGTCGCGGTCGGTGTAGGCGCGCAACGCCTCGTACGCCATCGCGGGGCCGAGGTCCGAGCCGCCGATGCCGACGTTGACCACGGTGCGGATGCGCTTGCCGGTGTGGCCGGTCCACTCCCCGGAGCGGATCCGGTCGGCGAAGGCGGCCATCTTGTCGAAGACCTCGTGCACACCCGGTACGACGTTCTCCCCGTCGACCTCGATCACCGCGTCCCGCGGCGCCCGGAGCGCGGTGTGCAGCACGGCCCGGTCCTCGGTGGTGTTGATCCGCTCACCGCGGAACATGGCGTCGCGCAGTCCGAACACATCGGTGGCCGAGGCCAGTTCACGCAACAGCCGGAGGGTCTCGTCGGTGACGAGGTGCTTGGAGTAGTCGATGTACAGGTCACCGACCTGGAGGGTGTACGAGGTGCCGCGGTCGGGAGCGGCGGCGAACACCTCGCGCAACCGCACGTCCCCGAGCTCCTCCCGGTGCTTGGCCAGTGCGGTCCACTCGGGGGTCTGGTCGAGCCTGGTACGGCCGTCTGCGTTCATCTCGGACTCAGCCTTCTTCCTTGCTGCCTGTGCTGCGTATCCGCCCCGCTGCCGGATCCAACCTAATTGATCAGCGGTGGACGTGACGCGTCGTGCCACCGGCGTGGGGCACGACAACAGATACGGCCGTCCGGCCCCCGGGTATCAGCACGGCGAAAGGCGAAACGGCGAACGGGCTGCGAACAGGAGGAAGAAGCCGGCCGTGAACGACGCGGCCGACCGTCGGCGCGACTCCGACGCCTACCTCAACTGCTAGATCTCGCCCCGCAGTTTGGCGAGCGCCTCGGCGAGGATCGCCTCGCCGTCCGCGTCGCTGCGCCGCTCGCGCACATAGGCGAGGTGCGTCTTGTACGGCTCGGTGCGGGGCGGGTCCGGGGGGTTCTCACGGTCCTGACCGGCCGGAAAGCCGCAGCGGGGACAGTCCCAGGTATCGGGCACCTGGGCGTCGCTCGCGAAGCTCGGCTGGGTCTCGTGCCCGTTGGAGCACCAGAAGGAGATGCGCAGCCGCGGCGCGGACTCACCGCGCTCGGCCTCGCCCATCGGCCCCGCCCCGACCCGGCTTCCCCGGATCGCGTTGCCACTTGCCACGGTCGTAACTCCCTGCGTGATGGTGCGGCGAAGCGAGTCGGCGTTCCGCTTCGCTGCGAGCGCCTCAGTCTACGTAAGGCCCAACGCGCGTCCAGTCATTGGAGTTACCGCTTCCCCACCCAGACGCAAGCCCCATGATAGGCCGCGCTGTGCTGCGCGTACCGGACATGGGGCCTTGTGCGGGGAATGCGTACCCGATGCGTACGGATCGTTCTCCCGGGTCAGCTGCTCGTCTTCATCATGATGCCCAGCACGATGATGCACGCGATCCAGAGCAGACCCACCACGAGGGTGATCCGGTCGAGGTTGCGCTCGGCGACCGAGGAGCCGCCGACGGAGGACTGCATGCCACCACCGAACATGTCGGAGAGGCCTCCGCCCTTTCCCTTGTGCATCAGCACCAGCAGCATCAGCAACAGGCTGAAGACGATCAGGGCGATCGAGAACCCCAGAACCACGGCTGAACCAACTTCCTCGGATTCGGATGGACGACGCGGGGTCCGGTACAGGACCGGACCCCGCAAGAGTACGACGGATCGCCGCTAGCGCATACTCACTGCTCGGCTCACTGGTCGCGGAACCGGACGATCTTGACGAACTCGTCCGCGTCCAGCGAGGCACCGCCGACGAGGGCGCCGTCGATGTCGGCCTGCGCCATGATCTCGGCGACGTTGCCGGACTTGACCGAGCCGCCGTACTGGATGCGGACCTGGTCGGCGACGTCCTGCGAGTACAGCTCGGCGAGCTTGCCGCGGATGGCGGCGCAGACCTCCTGGGCGTCCCCGGCGCCGCAGACCTTGCCGGTGCCGATGGCCCAGACGGGCTCGTAGGCGATCACGACGGACTCGGCCTGCTCGGCGGGGAGGTCCTTCAGACCGCCCTCGACCTGGGCGAGGGTGTGGGCGACGTGATCGCCGGCCTCGCGGACGGCCAGTTCCTCGCCGACGCACAGGATCGGGGTGATGCCGTGCTTGAACGCGGCCTTGACCTTGGCGTTCACCAGTTCGTCGGTCTCGCCGTGGTACTGCCTGCGCTCGGAGTGCCCGACCGCCACGTACGCGCACTTCAGCTTGGACAGCATCGGGCCGGAGATCTCACCGGTGTAGGCGCCGCCGTCGTGCGCCGAGATGTCCTGGGCGCCGTACCTGATCTTCAGCTTGTCGCCGTCGACGAGGGTCTGGACGGAGCGCAGGTCGGTGAAGGGCGGCAGGACCGCGACCTCGACGGCCTCGTAGTCCGTGTCGGCCAGGGCGAAGGCGAGCTTCTGGACGTGGGCGATGGCCTCGAGGTGGTTGAGGTTCATCTTCCAGTTGCCCGCCATCAGCGGCGTGCGGCCTTTTTCAGCAGCGGTCATTGAGGGTCAGTCCTCCAGTGCGGCGAGGCCGGGGAGCGTCTTGCCCTCGAGGTATTCGAGGGAGGCGCCGCCTCCGGTCGAGATGTGGCCGAATGCCTTTTCGTCGAAGCCCAGGATGCGGACGGCCGCGGCGGAGTCGCCGCCGCCGACCACGGTGTAGCCCGGGGAGTCGAGAAGGGCCTGGGCGACCGCCTTGGTGCCCTCGGCGTAGTCGGGGTGCTCGAAGACGCCCATGGGGCCGTTCCAGAAGACGGTGGCCGCGTCGGCGAGCTTCGATGCGTACAGGGTGCGGGTCTCGGGACCGATGTCCAGACCCTGCCGGTCGGCCGGGATGGCGTCCGCGGCGACGGTGGCGGGATGGGCCGGAGCCTTGGTCTTCAGGTCCGGGAACTCCTCGGCGACCAGCGTGTCGACCGGCAGCACCAGCTCCACGCCGTTCTTCTCGGCGCGTTCCAGGTACTCGGTGACGGCGGGCAGCTGGTCCTCCTGGAGCAGCGACTCACCGATCTCGTAGCCCTTGGCCTTGAGGAAGGTGTACGCCATGCCGCCGCCGATGAGGATGCGGTCGGCCTTGCCGAGCAGCTCGTCGATGACGGCGAGCTTGTCGGAGACCTTGGCGCCGCCGAGGGCCACCACGTAGGGCCTCTCGACGTCGTCGGTGAGCTTCTTCAGGACGCCGACCTCGGTGGCGATGAGGAAGCCCGCGGCGTGCGGCAGACGCGCCGGGAGGTCGTACACGGAGGCGTGCTTGCGGTGCACCGCGCCGAAGCCGTCGCCCACGTAGAGGTCGGCGAGCGCGGCGAGCCGGTCGGCGAAGGCCCCGCGCTCGGCGTCGTCCTTGGCGGTCTCGCCGGCGTTGAACCGCAGGTTCTCGAGGACCGCGACCTGTCCGTCGGCGAGGCCCGCGACGGTGGCGGTGGCGGAGTCGCCGACCGTGTCCGTCGCGAACGCCACGTCGGCGCCGAGGAGTTCGCCCAGGCGCGCGGCGGCCGGGGCGAGCGAGAAGGCGGGGTCCGGGGCGCCCTTGGGGCGGCCCAGGTGCGAGGCGACGACCACGCGGGCGCCCGCGTCGGCGAGGGCCTTGACGGTGGGCAGCACGGCCCGGATACGGCCGTCGTCGGTGATGGCGGTGCCGTCCAGCGGCACGTTGAGGTCGGCGCGGACGAAGACCCGCCTGCCCGCGACGCCTTCGGAGAGGAGTTCGTCGATCGTCTTCATGAGGGGACTCCTGGAGGAGAGCTGAAGAGAGCTTGTGTTCGCTCGTGATCGCTCGTGATCGGAAGAGGTCGACCGCTCCGATACGCGCGTCAGGGCTCGGACAGCGCTGTGGCGCGCCGGCCGAGCCCTGCACTCATATCAGGCGGTCTGCTCCACGATCAGAGCTGGTCGCCGACGAAGACCGTGAGGTCGACGAGGCGGTTGGAGTAGCCCCACTCGTTGTCGTACCAACCGATGATCTTCACGCTCTTGCCGTCCTGGACCATGGTCAGGGACGAGTCGAACGTGCAGGACGCCGGGGCGTTGACGATGTCGGAGGAGACGATCGGGTCCTCGGTGTACTCGAGGAGGCCCTTGAGCTCGCCCTCGGCGGCCTTCTGGAAGGCGGCGTTGACCTCTTCCTTGGTGACCTCGCGGCCGAGCTCGACGACCAGGTCGGTGACCGAGCCGGTCGGGACCGGGACGCGCATCGCGATGCCGTCCAGCTTGCCCTCGAGCTGCGGCAGCACCAGGGCGGTGGCCTTCGCGGCGCCGGTGGTCGTCGGGATGATGTTCTCGGCGGCGGCACGGGCGCGGCGCAGGTCCTTGTGCGGGAAGTCCAGGATGCGCTGGTCGTTCGTGTACGCGTGCACCGTCGTCATCAGGCCCTTGACGATGCCGAAGTTCTCGTCGAGCACCTTCGCCATCGGCGCCACACAGTTGGTGGTGCAGGAGGCGTTGGAGATGACGTGGTGGTTCGCCGGGTCGTACTTGTCCTGGTTGACGCCCATCACGATGGTGACGTCCTCATCCTTGGCCGGAGCCGAGATGATGACCTTCTTGGCGCCACCGGTGATGTGCTTCTCGGCGTCCGCCTTCTTGGTGAAGATGCCGGTCGACTCGATGACGACGTCGACGCCCAGCTCGCCCCACGGGATGTCCGCGGGGTTGCGCTCCGAGAGCACCTTGATCGTCTTGCCGTCGACGGTGATCGTGTCGGCGGTGTGGGAGACCTCCTGCTTGAGGCGCCCCAGGATGGTGTCGTACTTCAGCAGGTGGGCAGTGGTCGCGGTGTCACCCAGGTCGTTGACCGCCACGATCTCGATGTCTGCGCCCTGCTCGAGCAATGCGCGGAAGTAGTTCCGACCGATGCGGCCAAACCCGTTGATGCCTACGCGGATCGTCACGAACCGATCTCCTCGTTGGTGCGCCGGCTCAAGTCGCCGGCGAGCTGTATGGGATGTCCCCGACCACCCCCGACCCTACCTCTCCGGGGCCCCGGTCGTGACATTGAGTCGACGCATACCCGGCACGAGGCCCTTTACCCGCCAGTAGGGCATGGACCGCCCAGTCCGACGCGCCTTGTCGGGCCCCCGCCGGGGCCCCACGGCCCCTTCCGGCCCGGCCGAAAACCTCCGGTCCTCCTTGACAACCGCCGACCACCGACCCCTGAACCGCCCGCGGTCGGCCGCGGGCGGTTCAGGGGTCAGCCGACGAGGTTGTCGGCGAGTTCCTCGCCGATGTTGGCCTCCGTGCCCGGGATGCCGAGGTCGGCGGCGCGCTTGTCGGCCATGGCGAGCAGCCGGCGGATCCGGCCGGCGACGGCGTCCTTGGTCAGCGGCGGGTCGGCGAGCGCGCCCAGTTCCTCCAGGGAGGCCTGCTTGTGCTCCATGCGCAGCCGGCCGGCCGCGGCGAGGTGCTCCGGGACGTCGTCGGCGAGGATCTCCAGGGCGCGCTGCACCCGGGCGCCGGCGGCGACGGCCGCACGGGCCGAGCGGCGCAGGTTGGCGTCGTCGAAGTTGGCCAGCCGGTTCGCCGTGGCGCGCACCTCGCGGCGCATCCGGCGCTCCTCCCAGGCCAGCACCGAGTCGTGGGCGCCGAGCCGGGTGAGCAGGGCGCCGATCGCGTCGCCGTCCCGGACGACGACCCGGTCCACGCCGCGCACCTCGCGGGCCTTGGCGCCGATCGACAGCCGGCGGGCGGCGCCGACCAGGGCGAGCGCCGCCTCGGGGCCGGGACAGGTCACCTCCAGGGAGGAGGAGCGGCCCGGCTCGGTGAGAGAGCCGTGCGCCAGGAAGGCCCCGCGCCAGGCCGCCTCGGCGTCGCAGGTGGCCCCCGAGACCACCTGCGGGGGCAGGCCTCGGATCGGGCGGCCCCGGCCGTCCACCAGGCCGGTCTGGCGGGCCAACTGGTCGCCGCCCGCGACCACCCGGACGACGTAGCGCGAACCGCGGCGCAGCCCGCCCGGCGCCATCACGATCAGTTCGGAGCTGTGGCCGAAGATCTCCAGGACGTCCCGCTTGAGGCGGCGGGCGGCCATCGCCGTGTCCAGCTCCGCCTCGATCACGATGCGCCCGCTCACCAGGTGAAGGCCGCCGGCGAACCGCAGCGTGGCGGAGACCTCCGCCTTCCTGCAGCAGGTCCGGGTGACGGGGAGCCGGGAGACCTCGTCCTTCACCGCTGCCGTCATCGCCATGGGCCGATCCTTCCATGCATCCGAAAAATACGGTCGTACGCGGCGGCCAGCAGCTCCGGGTCGTGCCGGGGGCTTCCGTCGGGCCGGGCCACCGGCGCCAACTCGACCGCGGCGCCGCCGAACCCCTTCGCGGCCTCGGTCAGCACATCGCGGTCGGGTACGGCGGCCTCGTCGGCCAGCACCACGTCCAGGGCGAGTTTAGGGGCGTGTCGCCCCAAAACCTCCAAATGACGCTGCGGGGAGAAGCCCTCGGTTTCCCCGGGTTGCGGGGCGAGGTTCAGGGAGAGCACCCGGCGCGCCTTCGTCTCGACGAGCGCCTCCAGCAGTTCGGGCACCAGGAGGTGCGGGATGACCGAGGAGAACCAGGAACCGGGGCCGAGCACCACCCAGTCGGCGTCGAGGACCGCCGCGACCGCCTCGGGGACGGCGGGCGGGTCGTTCGGCACGAGGTGCACGGACTGCACCTCGCCGGGGGTGAGGGCGACGGTCGCCTGGCCCCGGACGGTCTCCACGGCGTCCGGGCGCTCGGGGTCGTGCCCCTTGACCAGTGCCTGGAGCTCCAGCGGCACGGCGGACATGGGCAGCACCCGCCCGTGCGCGCCGAGCAGCCGGCCGACCAGGTCCAGGGCCTGGACGTGGTCGCCGAGCTGCTCCCACAGGGCGACGATCAGCAGGTTGCCGACCGCGTGCTCGTGCAGGTCGCCCTTGGACTGGAAGCGGTGCTGGATGACCCGGGCCCAGGTCTGGCCCCAGTCGTCGTCGCCGCACAGCGCGGCCAGCGCCTTGCGCAGATCGCCGGGCGGCAGCACGCCCAGTTCGTCGCGCAGCCGCCCGCTGGATCCGCCGTCGTCGGCCACGGTGACGACGGCGGTGAGGTCGCCGGTGATCCGGCGCAGCGCGGCGAGCGAGGCGGACAGCCCCATGCCGCCGCCGAGGGCCACCACCTTGGGCTGGGTGCCACGGCGTCGCGGTTTGGCCCCGCGGGCCTCGACCGGCCGGCCGGCGCGCCCTTCGGGCTGCGCCCGGCGCAGCCGGTGCAGCCGCGGAATACGTGCGGTCATTCCCGGCCCATGTCCCGGTGGACGACCACCGTCTCCACGCCCTCCGCGGCGAGGCGGGCGGCGAGCTTCTCCGACATGGCGACCGAGCGGTGCTTGCCGCCGGTGCAGCCGACGGCGATGGTCACATAGCGCTTGCCCTCACGGCGGTAGCCCGCGGCGATCAGCCGCAGCAGCTCGGCGTACCGGTCAAGGAACTCCTTGGCACCGGGCTGGTTGAAGACGTACGCGGCCACCTCCTCGTGGCGGCCGGTGAAGGGGCGCAGCTCGGGGACCCAGTGCGGGTTGGGCAGGAACCGCATGTCCACCACCAGGTCGGCGTCGACCGGGAGGCCGTACTTGAAGCCGAAGGACATGACGGTGGCCCGCAGCTCGGGCTCCTCGTCCCCGGCGAACTGGGCGTCCATCTTGGCGCGCAGCTCGTGCACGTTGAGGCTGGAGGTGTCGATCACCAGGTCGGCGTCGCCGCGCAGTTCGCGCAGCAGTTCCCGTTCGGCGGCGATGCCGTCGACGATGCGGCCGTCGCCCTGGAGGGGGTGCGGGCGGCGCACCGACTCGAAGCGTCGCACCAGGGCTTCCTCGGAGGACTCCAGGAACACGATCCGCCGGGTGACGCCCCGGGTGTCGAGGTCGGCGAGCGACTCGCGGAGGTTGTCGAAGAAGCGCCGGCCGCGGACGTCGACGACGACCGCGATCCGGGCCACATTGCCCTGGGAACGGGCGCCGAGCTCCACCATGGTGGGGATCAGCGCGGGCGGGAGGTTGTCGACGACGAACCAGCCCAGGTCCTCCAGACACTTCGCGGCCGTGGAACGGCCGGCTCCGGACATACCGGAGATGATCACCAGCTCGGGGATCGCCGTCTCGGCGGCCCCGGCCTTTTCCTTGCCCGTACTCACCTGTGCTCCGTCGTCCTGACGTGTCTCGTCGTGTGTGCCCCGGCCCGCCTCCTGTGCGGCGTCACGGGGTGTGTCGTGGCGTGTGCCCTGGGGTGTCTCATCGCCTGCGTCGCGGCGTGTCTCGTGTTCGGTCATCTCTCCAGCCCCCGTCGGTCGTCCGGGGCGCCCGCGGACACGGGCTCCCCGGGTGGACCCGGCGTCTTTCCGGGTTCTTCCACGTCATCCATGATCTCGCCCGTCGCCGTGTTCACGGCGGGGGCGGCCGGGGCCGCCCCGGCCAGCGCCACGGCGATCACCTCGGCGGTCTTACGACCTATACCCGGCACTTCGCAGATCTGCTCGATCGTCGCCGAGCGGAGCTTCTTCACCGACCCGAAGTGCTTGATCAGTGCCTGCTTGCGGGTGTCGCCGAGGCCCGGCACGTCGTCCAGCGGACCGGAGCGGAAGCGTTTGGCCCGTTTGACGCGCTGGTAGCCGATGGCGAAGCGGTGTGCCTCGTCGCGGACCCGCTGGAGCAGGTAGAGGCCCTCACTGGTGCGGGGCAGCACCACCGGGTCGTCGTCGTCCGGCAGCCACACCTCCTCCAGCC
The DNA here is from genome assembly GCF_053604275.1 of Streptomyces sp. NPDC004051. NCBI lineage: Bacteria > Bacillati > Actinomycetota > Actinomycetes > Kitasatosporales > Streptomycetaceae > Streptomyces > Streptomyces sp. NPDC004051. Next base: position 172,033 of record NZ_JBSGHG010000001.1, read on the forward strand.
GCTTGGCGAGGCCGCACACGGCGATGTCGTCGATGCCGAGTTCGTCCAGGGCCCTGCGGGCCGCCGCCACCTGGGGGGCGCCGCCGTCGACGACCACGAGCTGGGGCGGGTAGGCGAAGCGCCTGGGGCGGCCGTCGTCCTCGGTGAGCGTGCTCGCGGGCGGTTCACCGGGGTCGCCGACGGGGGTGCCGTCCGCGCCGTCGGTCACGCCGCCGGCCGCCTCGGCGCCGTCGGTCCACTCGCCGGTCCTCTCCTTGTCGGCGAGGTAGCGCCGGAAGCGGCGGGTGATCACCTCGTGCATGGAGCGGACGTCGTCCTGTCCGGCGAAGCTCTTGATCTGGAAGCGGCGGTACTCGCTCTTGCGGGCCAGCCCGTCCTCGAAGACGACCATGGAGGCCACGACGTCGTCGCCCTGGAGGTGCGAGACGTCGTAGCACTCGATCCGCAGCGGGGCGCTGTCCAGGCCGAGGGCGTCGGCGATCTCCTCCAGCGCGCGGGAGCGCGTGGTGAGATCGGAGGCGCGCCTGGTCTTGTGCAGGGCGAGAGCCTGCTGGGCGTTGCGCTGCACGGTCTCCATCAGGGCCCGTTTGTCCCCGCGCTGCGGGACCCGCAGGGAGACGCCCGACCCGCGCCGCCCGGTGAGCCACTCCTGGACCGGCTCCACCGGGTCGGGCAGCGCGGGGACCAGGACCTCCCTCGGCACGGCGTCGCCGCTCTCCTCGCCGTACAGCTGCTGCAGGGCGTGCTCCACGAGGGCGCCGGTGGTGATCTCCTGCACCTTGTCGGTGACCCAGCCGCGCTGGCCGCGCACGCGTCCGCCGCGGACGTGGAAGATCTGGACGGCCGCCTCCAGCTCGTCCTCGGCGACCGCGATCAGGTCGGCGTCGGTCGCGTCGGCGAGTACGACGGCGCTCTTCTCCATGGCCTTCTTCAGGGCGCCGATGTCGTCCCGCAGCCGGGCGGCCCGCTCGTACTCCATGTCCTCGGCCGCCTCGGTCATCCGCTGCTCCAGTCGGCGCAGATGGGCGCCGGTGCGGCCGGCCATGAAGTCGCAGAACTCCTCGGCGAGCTCGCGGTGCTCCTCGGCGGAGACCCGGCCCACGCAGGGCGCCGAGCACTTGCCGATGTAGCCGAGCAGACAGGGGCGGCCGGTGCGGGTGGCGTTCTTGAACACACCGGCCGAGCAGGTGCGCACCGGGAAGACCCGCAGCAGCAGGTCCACGGTGTCGCGGATCGCCCACGCGTGCCCGTACGGACCGAAGTACCGCACGCCCTTCTTCTTGTGACCCCGCATCACCTGCACGCGCGGGAACTCCTCGTTCATCGTCACCGCGAGGTACGGATAGCTCTTGTCGTCGCGGTACTTGACGTTGAACCGGGGGTCGTACTCCTTGATCCAGGAGTACTCCAGCTGGAGCGCCTCGACCTCCGTGGACACCACGGTCCACTCCACGGAGGCGGCCGTGGTGACCATGGTGCGGGTGCGCGGGTGGAGCCCGGCGAGGTCCTGGAAGTAGTTCGCCAGGCGCTGGCGCAGGCTCTTCGCCTTTCCGACGTAGATCACCCGGCGGTGCTCGTCGCGGAACCGGTAGACCCCCGGCGAGTCGGGGATCTCACCCGGTTTGGGGCGGTAGCTGGAGGGGTCGGCCATGTCTCACACCCTACTGGCGGGAACCGACACCGCGGCGGGACCGTGGAACCACCGGCCGGGCGCCGCTCCGGAAGGTTACGGCCGCCGGGAAACGGGAAGGTGGGAGGTCCGGCCTGACGGCAGGCCGCAGGGCGGGAAGCGGACGCGGTCACGAGTCGGAGGCTGGTCGAATGCGGCGGACACGACGGACACAGGTCGAAAAACGACGGCTGCCGGCCCGCGCACGCCGGGACGCGCAGGAGACGGCCCCGGCCCTCGACCCCTTCGACTCCTTCAGCCGTTTCGACCCCTACAGCCGTTTCGGCTCCCTCGGCCCCTTCGACCCGCGCGATCCCGCCATCGTGCACGCCAAGCGCCTGCGTGCACGTCGCGCGGACGAGCACGGGTGAACCGGCCGCTCCTAGAGCACCCGGTCGCGGCAGAGCCGCAGTTCAGGGGCCGTACCGACCTTCGGGTCCGGTACGGCCCCTGAACTGTGTGGCACGCGCGTGCACACCGTGCGGGTGCGCCTCCGTCGGGCATCAGGTGTTGTCGGGAATTGGTCAACACGCTTCAATGCGGGGGAACTCGGGGCCCTGAACGACGGCGTACGGATGTGAACGTCCTGCCGTGCCGACGGGAGACGCACCCGGGGTGCCCCGAGCGAACGGTCTGACCAGCCGTTGTGGACATTCAGAGAAAGGCCCCTGCATGCCGCACGCCACACCGCACACGGACACCGCCACCGCCGCCACCGCGGAACTGGACTCGGTCCTGCGTGGCGGGCCCTTCCATGTCGCCCTGCGGGCCGCGATAGCCGCCCGTGGACTGCCGCTGCAACGCGTGCAGCACCATCTGTCGCGCCACGGCGTGAAGGTGGGCGTCACCAGCCTCAGTTACTGGCAGCAGGGCGCCCGCCGCCCGCAGCGCCCCGAATCGCTGCGCGCCGTACGGGCCCTGGAGGAGATCCTGCAGTTGCCGGAGGAGTCGCTGATCCGTCTGCTCGCGGATTCCGGCGATCAGGCGCAGGACCGCGGTCCGGCGGGCCGCTCCTACCGCTCGCTGGTGGAGGCCTCGGGCGTCCTGGCGGGGCTGCTGGCCGAGCTCGGTGCCACGCGGGACAGCGGGCTGCACACCGTGGCGCACCACGAGCGGGTCCTGATCGGGGCGCGCCGCGAGCTCGCGGAGCGCGAGTCGCACCACATCGTGCGCGCCCACCGGGACGGCGTCGACCGCTTCGTGGCCGTCCACCACGGCGATCCCGGTTCCGCGCCGGCCCGGATGACCGTGCACGCCCTGGAGAACTGTCGCACCGGCCGGATCCGCCTGCAGCAGGACACCGGCGTGCTCGCGGCCGAGCTGCTCTTCGACACCCGGCTGCGGGCCGGCGACACGTTCCTCTTCCGCTACGCCGTCGAGGACGGCACGGCCGGCGTCTCCCGCGAGTACGCGCACGGGGCGGACTCCCCCGGCGGCCAGTACGCGCTCCAGGTGTGCTTCGACGCCGGGGCGCTGCCCGCGCGCTGCCACCGGTTCACCCAGCACTCCGCGGCGGCGCCGCGCGGCGGTCACCAGGAGCTGGTGGTGAGCGACCTGCACCGCTCGGTGCACCTGGTCGAACCGCGGCTGCGGTCGGGGTACGTGGGGATCGGCTGGGACTGGGACTGAGACCGGACGGGGCCGGGCCGGGACCGGGCGGCCCGGTCAGGCCTGCGGGCCGGCCACGATCGTGCCGTTCCGCACTTCCACGGAGAGCGGCGTCAGCGGCGCCACCGCGGGCTCGCGCAGCACCTTGCCGGTGGTGGCGTCGAACTCGCTGCCGTGGCAGGGGCAGATCAGCTTCGTCCCCTCCAGCTTGCCGATGGCGCAGCTCGCGTGCGTGCAGACGGTGCTGTAGGCCGTGAAGGAGTCGTCCGAGCCCCGGCTGACGACGATGTTGTGGTCCCGGAACAGCTTGGTGCTCCCCGGTGCGATCTCGCTCTCCGCGCCGAGCTCGACGGGCTCGGTCGGCGGCTCGAGCCTCTTCTCGGGGGCCCCGCAGGCGGTGAGGCCGAGTCCGGCGACTGAGGTGAGGGCCACGCCTCTGAGAACGGTACGACGGCTCGCGACGGGTCGGCCGGACATGGGAACTCCACGGGTCGGACGGTTGTACGAGGCCGACCCTACCGGGGGCGGTCGCTCCGGTTTCCGGGCGGGGAGCGGGTGAGTCACCGGACGGGTGGGCTCCCGGCGGCGGACGTAAACGTTTGCGCAAGCGTTTACGTCCGCCGCCGGATGGGATACCTTCCTCGTCACGGCGCCGCGGGGACGGCAGTCGGCGATCTGCGATCTGCGATCTGCAACCGGTGCACGAAAGGGAGCGGGCGATGGCGACCATGACGGACGTGGCGCGGAGTGCCGGGGTCTCGGTCGCGACCGTCTCGCACGTCCTGAACGGCACCCGGCCGGTGCTCCCGCACACGCGCCAGGCGGTCCTGGACGCCGTGGAGGAGCTCGGTTACACCCCGAACACCCTGGCCCGTTCGCTGGTCACCTCCCGCACCCGCTCGATCGGGCTCGCGGTGTCGGCGATCAGCAACCCGTACTTCACCGAGATCCTCCAGGGGATCGAGGCGGCCGCCCTGGAGCGTGGCTACAGCCTGCTCATCGCCGACCCGCACGACGATCCGGAGCACGAGCGCAAGGTCGTCCAGCTGCTGCACGAGCGCCGGGTGGAAGGCATGATCGTCGCGCCCTCCGCGCATCCGCGCGAGCTCCTCGCCTACCTCGGGCGGCACCGGGTGCCGGCCGTGTTCCTCGACCGGGTGGTCGAGGACCCGGAGGGCGGCGGTCCGCGCTTCGACCAGGTCTGCGCCGAGAGCACGGAGCCCGTGGCCCGCCTGGTCACACACCTCGCCGGGCTCGGTCACCGCCGGATCGCCCTGGTGGCGGGGCTGCCGGGGCTCAGCACCACGTCCGAGCGGATCACCGGGTACCGGAACGGCCTCGCGGACGCGGGGCTGCCGTTCGACGAGCGGCTCCTGGTGCACGGCGACTCCGAGTCGGCCGGCGCCGAACGGGCCACCGGCGCCCTGCTGTCCCTCGGCGCTCCCCCGACCGCGCTGGTCACCGCCAACAACGCCATGACCATCGGCACGCTGCGGGCCCTGCGCGCCCACGGCCTCTCGGTGCCCGAGGACATCGCGCTGTGCTGCTTCGACGACTTCGCCTGGGCGGACCTGTTCTCGCCCCGGCTCACCGCGATCGCCCAGCCCGGCAGGGAGATCGGCGCCCGGGCCGTCCAGGTGCTCCTGGACCGGCTGGCCGCGCCGGACCGGCCCGCGCGGACGGTCCGGCTCCCCTGCTCCTTCGTGCACCGCACCTCCTGCGGCTGCCCGGACCGGCCGGAGCAGCGCACACATCCGCCGCAGCCGCCACGGACGCAGCGGTCCGGGCAGAAGAAGACCCGGCAGCCCGAGAACCAGCGGGCCGAGAACCAGCAGCCCGAGAAAGGGAACCCCTCGTGATCGTCGTAGCCGGTGAGGCACTGATCGACCTGGTACCGCAGGGCGCGGGCGCGCTCACGGCACTGACGCCGGCGCTCGGCGGCGGCCCCTTCAACACGGCGGTGGCGCTGGGCCGCCTCGGCTCCCCCGCCGCGTTCTGCTCCCGGGTGTCCCGCGACGCCTTCGGTGAGGCGCTGCTGGACCGGCTGCGCGGGACCGGTGTGGAGGTCTCGGCGGTCCAGCGGGGCGACGAACCGACGACGCTCGCCGTCGCCACGGTCGGCGCGGACGGCTCCGCGGTCTACTCGTTCTACGTGGAGGGGACCGCGGACCGGCTGTTCACGGCTCCCCGGGCGTTGCCGCCCGGTACCCGCGCGGTGTCCTTCGGCACCTGCTCGCTCGTGCTGGAGCCGGGGGCGAGCGCGTACGAGGAGCTGATGCACGCCGCTCACGCGCGCGGCGTGTTCACGACGCTGGATCCCAACATCCGGCCGGGGCTGATCCCGGACGCCGACGCCTACCGGGCCCGGTTCAGGAGGTGGCTGCCGTCGGTGTCGCTGCTGAAGCTGTCGGAGGAGGACGCCCGGTGGCTCGGCGGCACCCCCGAGGAGTGGCTGGCGGCCGGTCCGGCGGCGGTCGTGGTCACCCGGGGCGGTGACGGGCTGACCGCCTTCACCCGGGACGGCGGCGAGTACTCCGTGCCGGGTGAGCCGGTCGAGGTGGTGGACACGATCGGCGCGGGCGACACGGTCAACGCGGCGCTGCTGCACGGCCTGGCGACCCGGGACGCGCTCGGTGAGCAGGGGGTGTCCGCCCTGGGCGCGGACGGATGGGGGGACGTGCTCGGTTTCGCGGCCCGCGCGGCGGCGATCACCTGCTCACGCGCGGGCGCGGAGCCCCCGTACGCCCACGAGCTGGCGGGCTGAGCGCACCGCCCGAGCCGTCGGGTCGGGCCTTCGCACGGTGCCCCGCGGGACGTTCCCGCGGGGCACCGTGCGGGAACGTCCCGCCTGATCAGGCCTTGGCCGCCCGGGGCGTTGCCTTGGCGCCGGTCTTGGCGGTCGCCGCGGTCTTCCGGGTGGCGGCCTTGGCGGCGGCCGTCTTCTTCGCCGCCGTCTTCGCCGTGGTCCTCGCCGCCGTCTTGCGGGGGGCGGGCACCGAGGCGGCGTCGCTGATCCGGTCCCCTCCCAGGACGTCGCGGAGGAACTTCCCGGTGTGGCTGGTCGAGACGGACGCGACCTGCTCGGGTGTGCCCTCCGCGACGACCAGGCCGCCGCCGGCGCCGCCCTCGGGGCCCATGTCGACGACCCAGTCGGCGGTCTTGATCACGTCGAGGTTGTGCTCGATGACGATGACCGTGTTGCCCTTGTCGACCAGGCCGGAGAGGACCGTCAGCAGCTTGCTGATGTCCTCGAAGTGCAGACCCGTGGTCGGCTCGTCCAGGACGTAGACCGTGCGGCCGGTGGAGCGCTTCTGCAGCTCGCTGGCGAGCTTGACCCGCTGTGCCTCACCGCCGGACAGGGTGGTGGCGGCCTGACCGAGCCGGACGTACCCGAGTCCGACGTCGTGGAGCGTCTTCATGTGGCGGGAGATCGCCGGGACGGCCTCGAAGAAGTGCATGGCCTCCTCGATCGGCATGTTCAGGACGTCGGCGATCGACTTGCCCTTGTAGTGGACCTCCAGGGTCTCCCGGTTGTAGCGGGCGCCGTGGCAGACCTCGCACGGGACGTACACGTCCGGGAGGAAGTTCATCTCGATCTTGATGGTGCCGTCGCCCGCGCAGTTCTCGCAGCGTCCGCCCTTGACGTTGAAGGAGAAGCGGCCGGGCAGGTAACCGCGGACCTTGGCCTCGGTCGTCTCGGCGAACAGCTTGCGGACGTGGTCGAAGACACCGGTGTACGTGGCCGGGTTGGAACGCGGGGTGCGGCCGATGGGCGACTGGTCGACGTGCACTACCTTGTCGACGAGGTCGTCGCCGTCCACCCGCGTGTGCCGGCCGGGGACGCTGCGGGCGCCGTTCAGCTCGCGGGCCAGGTGGGTGTACAGGATGTCGTTGACCAGGGTGGACTTGCCGGAGCCGGAGACTCCGGTGACCGCGGTGAACACCCCCAGGGGGAAGGACACGTCGATGTCCCGCAGGTTGTTCTCGCGGGCGCCGTGCACCGTGAGCCGGCGTGCCGGGTCCTGCGGGCGGCGGACGTCCGGCAGCGGGATGGCCTTCTTTCCGGACAGGTACTGACCGGTCTGCGACTCCGCGTTGTCCAGCAACTCCTTCAGTGCGCCGCTGTGCACGACCTTGCCCCCGTGCTCGCCGGCGCCCGGACCGATGTCGACGATCCAGTCGGCGACCTTGATGGTGTCCTCGTCGTGCTCGACGACGATGAGCGTGTTGCCCATGTCGCGCAGCCTGACCAGCGTCTCGATCAGCCGGTGGTTGTCGCGCTGGTGCAGGCCGATGGACGGCTCGTCGAGGACGTACAGGACGCCCACCAGGCCGGAGCCGATCTGGGTGGCCAGGCGGATGCGCTGGGCCTCGCCGCCGGAGAGCGTGCCCGCGGCGCGGTTCAGCGAGAGGTAGTCGAGGCCGACGTCGACCAGGAAGCGCAGCCGCTCGTTGACCTCCTTCAGCACGCGCTCGGCGATCTTCTTCTCACGGGCGGTGAGCTTGAGGGCGCCGAGGAAGTTCGCGCACTCGCTGATCGACATGGCCGAGACCTCGGCGATCGACTTCTCCATGACGGTGACGGCGAGAACGATGGGCTTGAGGCGGGTGCCCGAGCAGGAGGGGCAGGCCACCTCGCGCATGTAGCCCTCGAAGCGCTCGCGGCTGGAGTCGCTCTCGGCCTCGCTGTGCCGGCGCTTGACGAAGGGGATGGCGCCCTCGAAGGCCGTGGTGTACCGGCGCTCCCTCCCGTACCGGTTGCGGTAGCGGACCTCGACCTGGGTCTTGTGGCCGTTGAGCAGGGCCTTCTTGGCGCGCTGCGGCAGACCGGCGAAGGGGATGTCCGTACGGAAGCCCAGCGCGTCGGCGAGGGCGCCGATCAGACGGGCGAAGTAGTCCTTGGTGTGGCCGTGCGACCAGGGGTGGATGGCGCCCTCGTCGAGGCTCTTCTCCTCGTCGGGGACGATCAGCTCCGGGTCGACCTCCATGCGCGTGCCGATGCCGGTGCACTCGGGGCAGGCGCCGAAGGGCGAGTTGAAGGAGAAGGAGCGGGGCTCCAGCTCCTCGAAGGACAGGTCGTCGTACGGGCAGTACAGGTGCTCGGAGAACATGCGCTCGCGCTCGGGGTCGTCCTCCGGGAGGTCGACGAAGTCGAGCACGACCATGCCGCCGGACAGGCCGAGCGCGGTCTCGACGGAGTCGGTGAGCCGGCGCTTGGCGCTGTCCTTCACCGTGAGGCGGTCGACGACCACCTCGATGGTGTGCTTCTCCTGCTTCTTCAGCGTGGGCGGGTGGGAGAGCTGGACGGTCTCGCCGTCCACCCGCGCGCGGGAGTAGCCCTTGGTCTGGAGGTCGGCGAAGAGGTCGACGAACTCGCCCTTGCGCTCGCGCACCAGCGGGGAGAGCACCTGGAAGCGGCTGCCCTCCGGCAGCTCCAGCACCCGGTCGACGATCGCCTGCGGCGACTGGCGCGAGATGGGCCGGGCGCACTCGGGGCAGTGCGGCTTGCCGATGCGCGCGAAGAGCAGCCGCAGGTAGTCGTAGACCTCGGTGATGGTGCCGACCGTGGAGCGCGGGTTGCGCGAGGTCGACTTCTGGTCGATGGAGACCGCCGGGGACAGGCCCTCGATGAAGTCGACGTCCGGCTTGTCCATCTGGCCGAGGAACTGCCGGGCGTACGAGGAGAGCGACTCCACGTAGCGACGCTGGCCCTCGGCGAAGATCGTGTCGAAGGCCAGCGAGGACTTGCCCGACCCCGACAGGCCCGTGAAGACGATGAGCGAGTCGCGGGGGAGGTCGAGCGAGACGTTCTTGAGGTTGTGCTCGCGTGCTCCACGGACGATGAGACGGTCGGCCACGCCGGTCCGCACCTTTCTTGAGAGAAGTGACAGGGGCGGGACCCCCGTGCTTTCTCACACTAGGGCGAGCCACTGACAACGCCGGTCGGATTCACGGGTTGACAACAATCCCCGGCTCTCCAGCATGCCCGACGCCGGATACGACCTTATAGCACGTGCATTCGATTTACGGCCCTTCCGCGCCGCCTTCACCCGAAGGTGTGACGAGACTAGGGTCGCTCCCATGACCGATCACGCGCATGACCTGGCATCCGTCCATGACGCGACCGAGCGGCTGCTCGACGCGGTCGGCACCCTGGACAACGCCGCTGTGACCCAGTCGTCACGGCTTCCCGGCTGGACCCGTGGCCATGTGCTGGCCCACCTGGCCCGCAACGCGGACGCCCTGGTGAACGTCCTGGAGGGGCGTCCGATGTACCCCTCCGCCGAAGTCCGGGAGACCGACATCGAGCGGGACGCCCCGCGCCCCCTCGACGTCCAGCTCGCGGACCTGCGGGAGACCGGGGCCCGCTTCCAGGAGGTGGGCGCGGCGCCCGCGGACTGGTCACGCACCGTGGCACTGCGCAACGGGGTCACGGACCGGGCGGCCCGGGTGCCGTTCCGGCGCCTGATCGAGGTGGAGCTCCACCACGTGGACCTCGGCATCGGCTACGAGCTGGAGGATCTTTCGGCGGAGTTCGCCGAACGGGAGATCCGCTTCCTGGTGGCGCGGTTCAAGGGCCACCGGGACGTGCCCACGACGCGGCTGACCACTGCTGACGGCCGGAGCTGGACCACCGGCGGCGGGGCACCGGACGGCCCGGTGGAGGTCGAGGTGGAGGGCCCGGCCGCCGACCTGCTCGGCTGGCTCGCCGGACGCCGCGACGGCTCGGCGCTGACGGTGAAGAACGGCCCGCTGCCCGCCCTTCCTCCGATATAGGCTGGCCGCCATGACCTACAGCGGGCAGGTGACGGTCGGCGGGCCGGCCGACGTGCACGAACTCAAGGACCTGATGATCACCAAGGTCGCGGTCGGGCCCATGGACAACAACGCCTATCTGCTGCGTTGCCGGGCCACCGACGAGCAGTTGCTGATCGACGCGGCCAACGACGCGGAGACCCTGCTGGGCTCGATCGGTGACGACGGCATCGCGTCCGTCGTCACCACCCACCGGCACGGCGACCACTGGCAGGCGCTCGCCCAGGTCGTGGCGGCCACCGGAGCGCGCACCCACGCGGGCCGGGACGACGCCGAGGGCATCCCGGTGCCGACGGACGTCCTGGTCGACGACGGCGACACGATCCGGGTGGGGCGGGTGGAGCTCACCGCGCGTCACCTCGTCGGCCACACGCCCGGCTCGATCGCCCTCGTCTACGACGACCCGCACGGGCATCCCCACGTGTTCACGGGGGACTGCCTGTTCCCGGGCGGTGTGGGCAACACCCACCAGGATCCGAAGGCGTTCGCCAGTCTGATCCACGACGTGGAGACCAAGATCTTCGACGTGCTCCCGGACGAGACCTGGGTCTACCCCGGACACGGCGACGACACCACGCTGGGCGCGGAGCGCCCGCATCTGCCGGAGTGGCGCGCCCGGGGCTGGTGACGCCCCCGGGCTGACGCCACCGGGCGACGCGGCGGACGGCCGGTGCGGGGTCTACGCCTGCGCCCTGCCCGGGCCGGCCAGCGCCGCGACGCGCTCCACGGCGAACGCATAGCCCTGCACCCCGCACCCCGCGATGACCCCGTCGGCCCGCAGCGAGACGTAGGAGTGGTGCCGGAAGGTCTCGCGCCGGTGGATGTTGGAGATGTGGACCTCCACCACGGGCAGGCCGTCACAGGTGTTGAGGGCGTCGAGGATCGCGACGGAGGTGTGCGAGTAGGCACCGGGGTTGATCACGATGCCGCAGTGGTTCAGCCGCGCCTCGTGGATCCAGTCCACCAACTGGCCCTCGTGGTTGGACTGGCGCAGGTCCACCGTGCCCCCGTGCCTGCTCGCCGCCTCGGCGCACAGCGCCTCGACGTCGGTGAGCGTCTCGGAGCCGTAGATCTCCGGCTGACGCTGCCCGAGCAGGTTCAGATTGGGGCCGTTGAGAATCATGATCGGGGCGTCGGCCAGGTTGCGGGGCACAGTTCCTCCGGTCCGTTCGAAAGGTTCGTCGTGCGGGGGCATGGAGCCGGTCGCAACGGCCGGTTGCCACCGGAACGTTGCTCGGACCGGTCTATCACGGTGTCCCGGGTGCCCGCCGGGGCCCCGGGGTGCCGACGGAACCGCCTCCGGGTGGGGGGTGCGCCCGCGCGGGTGCCGCGGGGCGCGCGCCCGCCCGGAGGCGGTTCTGCGATCGGTGTCACGGGTCGGGCCGGTGTTACGGGTTGAGCGCCAGTTCGAGATAGGCGGCGAGGATCACCAGGTGCACCCCGCCCTGGAGCGGTGTGGCCCGGCCGGGGCGCACGGTCAGGACGCCGACCATCACGGTCAGGGCGAGCAGCACCATGTGGGTGTTGCCGAGTCCCAGAACGAGCGGACCGGAGAGCCAGAAGGACGCGATCGCGACCGCGGGGATGCTCAGTCCGATACTGGCCATCGCCGAACCGAGTGCGAGGTTGACGCTGGTCTGCACACGATTGCGCCGCGCGGCCCGCACGGCCGCGATGGTCTCGGGAAGCAGGACCAGCAGGGCGATGATCACACCGACGACGGCGTGGGGCAGCCCGGCGGCCGATACACCGGACTCGATGGCGGGCGAGACTCCTTTGGCAAGGCCGACCACACCGACCAGGGCCAGACCGAGCAGTCCGAGACTGATCAGCGCGGTGCGGTTGGAGGGGGCGACGGCGTGCTCGTCCTCGTCCTCGACCTTCGTGACCGGCATGCCCTGCCTGCCCAGCTTCTGCACGGGCAGGAAGTAGTCACGGTGCCGAACGGTCTGGGTGGCGACGAACAAGCCGTAGAGGATCAGTGAGGTGACCGCGGCGAAGGTGAGTTGCACCGCGGAGAACTCGGGCCCGGGCTTGCTGGTGGTGAACGTCGGCAGCACGAGGGTGAGCCCCGCCAGTGTCGCCACCGTGGCGAGCGCCGCACTGGCGCCTTCCGGGTTGAAGACGGCCGTGCCGTGGCGCAGTGAGCCGACCAGAAGGCTCAGGCCGAGGATGCCGTTACAGGTGATCATCACGGCTGCGAAGACGGTGTCCCTGGCCAGGGACGCGGTCTCGGGCCCCCCGTCGATCATCAGGGTGACGATCAACGCGACCTCGATGATCGTGACGGCGACCGCGAGGACCAGTGAACCGAAGGGTTCACCGACCCGGTGGGCCACCACCTCCGCATGGTGCACGGCGGCCAGCACCGCTGCCGCCAGCACGACGACCGCCACCGCGACGACCGCTCCGGGCAGTTCGCGGCCCCAGGTGAACAGCAGGAGCACCGCGGCGAGCACCGGCACCACGGTCGTCCACCGGTCCGTCAGCCCTTTGACCCACCTGTTCATGAGGCGAGGCCCTCGGAGAGGGCCGAGCGCCGTACTCCGGCCTCTCTGAGCTCTGACGACCCGCTCCTCGCACCGGCCGCTTCCGTGTTCCTTGTCATTCCGGGGTGGTCGTTGTGGCGCATGATCTCCTCTACTGCTGGAGGAATGGTCAGTGACGGGCGGCAGCGCGTGTGGCCGCGATTCCTTCCGCTGAGGTTTCCTGTCGTGATCGGGCGGGAGACAGGCAGACACCGGGAGCGGTGCTCGGCCGTGGGCCGCGCTCCGCTCCCGGAGTTTTTCCGTCCGGTGAGGGACCAGGTCAGACGTCGATGCTGTTCTTGTCGGCGGAGCCCTCGATCCGGGCCTGCTTCCTGGAGGCCCGCAGGCTGGTGATCGTGGTGACGACCAGGACGGAGCAGATCACGCCCAGCGACACCGGGATGCTGATCACGGGAACGTGCACCCCGGACTCGTGCAGCGCGTGCAGCACCAGCTTCACGCCGATGAAGCCGAGGATGATCGACAGGCCGTAGGCCAGGTGGACCAGCTTGCTCAGCAGGCCGCCGAGGAGGAAGTACAGCTGCCTGAGACCCATCAGGGCGAACGCGTTCGCGGTGAAGACGATGTACGGGTCCTGGGTCAGGCCGAAGATCGCGGGGATCGAGTCCAGCGCGAAGAGCACGTCGGTGGTGCCGATGGCGAGCATCACGACCAGCATCGGGGTCATGACCCGCTTGCCGTTCTGCTCGATCCACAGTTTGGTGCCGTGGTACCGGTCGGCCACGCCGAACCGGCGTTCGGCGGCCTTGAGGAGCTTGTTCTCCTCGAACTCCTCCTCCTCTTCGGGAGCTCGGGCCTCCTTGATGAGCTTCCAGGCGGTCCAGATGAGGAAGGCGCCGAAGATGTAGAAGATCCACGAGAAGTTGGCGATGATCGCGGCGCCCGCTGCGATGAAGACGGCCCGCAGCACCAGGGCGATGAGCACACCGACGAGGAGCACCCGCTGCTGGTACTGCGAGGGCACCGCGAATTTCGTCATGATCAGGACGAAGACGAAGAGGTTGTCGACGCTCAGCGACTTCTCGGTGATGAAGCCGGCGAAGAACTCACCGGCGGGCTGGCCGCCGCCGAAGACCAGCAGGCCGAGCCCGAAGAGCACGGCCAGGACGATCCAGACGATGGTCCAGATCCCGGCTTCCTTGATCGATACGTCGTGCGGCTTGCGGCCGATGAAGAAATCGACCGAGATGAGGGCGGCGAGGCCCACGACGGTCAGGACCCACAGGGTCAGGGAAACATCCACTACGCCTCCGGCAGATACGTCTCACGGCAAAAATCAGCGTCGTCGCTGCCGGAGGTCTCTTCCACCCGGGTTCCGGCACTCGAAAGCAGCACCGGACAACACCTCGGGCCGACGCCCCGGGATCAGGTCTGATCCGTATTGACGGGGTCGCCGCACAGGCAGGGAGTACTCCCCTCCGTGCGGAAAACTTTACCCCCATACCCAAGGATTGGTAAAGAGGTGGGTAAAAGAAAGACCAAAGCTCCAGATGGGACGTAGTGTCGTGGGAACTCGTCCCAAAGGGCGGGACACCCCGGTCGGGCGAACCGGGGCGCGGTCAGGGCCGCCAGGCGCGGCGGGCCTCGGCGACCCGGGTGAGCACCTGCTGGAGGATCCGGCTGCCGGGCGGCACCAGCGAGGGCTCGTACGTCCAGGCGTGCCCGACCCAGGGGTCCGCCAGGTGATCGTCGGGGACCGGTGTCAGCCGCAGCAGCGCACGCCACAGCGGATCGAGCAGCGGACCGTAGTCGGCGGACTCCTCGCGGTCGGCGACCATCATCAGGTGGACGCCGACGGACGGGCCCTCGTCGGCGAGGTACCGCAGCTGGTTCACACCGCGGTCGTCGAAGCCGTGCGGGAAGTCGTTGACGACCAGCAGGTGCCGGGAGGTGTCGAAACCGGGGGGCAGCGAGTCGGCCGCTCCGCCGCGCAGAGCCATCTGCAGCAGGTCGACCCGCTGGATGAGCCGGCCCAGGACCTCCGTGACGCCCGCGGCCCCCTGGGCGGGCGGGGCCGCCAGCACACCCGCCCGGGTCAGCGGTGCCAGCGGCTGCGCGCCCGATCCGGCCGGGTCGACGACGTGCACGGTGAACTCGCCCGCCGGATACACGGCGAGCAGCCGGGCCGCGTGGGACACGGCCGTCTCCATGGCGAGGCGTCGCATGTCGTGGGGGTCGGTGAACGACTCGTCCGGCCCGGCGGCCCGTCCGCTGTCGATCCACAGACCGCGTTCCAGCGGCAGCCGGAGCAGCATCGGGATGCGGAGCCGGTCGGCCTCCGGCAGCCGGAGGTCGCCCAGGCGCAGCGCCATGGGGATCTCCATCGGCACCCGGTAGGCGTGCCAGACGGGGTTGTCCCAGCGCGCGTAGGCCGGCGGGAGGGCGGGCTCGACGACGTCGGCCTCGGCGACGAGCTGGGCGAGGTCCCGGTCGAAGGCCTCCCTCGCCTGGTCGACGAGCCGGGCCTGCCGTGCCCTGGCCGCCTCGCGCGCGGCGTCGCCCTGGCTGCCGATCCGGCTGCGCGGGTCGGACAGGGTCTGTTCCAGCTCCTTGTCCATGCGTGACTCGGCGAAGTCGACGGCGCTGCGGTAGGCGGCGGTGGTGCGGGCCAGGTCCTCGAACATGCCCCAGACCTGGTTGTAGAGGCGCTCCTCCATGGACCAGCCGGTCGCGTCACCGGCGACGGGCCGGGCGGGCTGTCCCGGTCGGGCCGGGGGCGCGGTCGGCGGGGGCGGCGGAGCGGCGTTCCGCCGGCGGGGGTGGCTGTAGTCGATCGGGCCGCCGGTGGTCACCGCGGACGGGTCGGCGGCTCCCCCGGGGTACGCCGGCCGCGGTCCGTCCTGTCCCGGCGGGCCGGCGGGCTGAGCGCCGTACGCGGGCGGCACGGGGCCGGGGGCGCCCTGGGGTGCGGTGCCGACGCCCTGGTCGGGGTGGTGGGCCGGGGCGGCCGTCTGCCGGGAACGGTCGCCGTCCGACGGACGGGACGGGGGTGCCTGCACGGAGCGGGCGAGGCCCCGCGCGACCGCTTCGTCGATCTCGTCCGCGAGCTGCCGTGCCTGGGGCAGGCCCTGGTCGGTGAAGAGTTCGGCCAGTCCCCCGGCGTAGCCCTGGCCGACCGCACGGACCTTCCAGGCGCCCTGGCGCCGGTAGAGCTCCAGGGCGACGACGGCCGACTCGGCGTCCAGGCCGGTGACGGTGTAGCTGGCCACTTCGGTGCCGTCCAGGCCGGTGACCGCGACGAAGGGGGCGGCGACGGCGCCGAAGCGGGCGGGGCCCCGGCCGTCGGCCGGGGTGGGCAGGGCGAGCAGCACGCTGACGCGGTGGACCGCGTCCACCATCGCGTCCAGGTCCACCGCGAGCCGGTGGTCGGCGGCGGCCTGCCGCGAGACCTCCAGGCCGGGCCGGGTGGGTGCGCCCGGGTGGGCCACCCACTCCACCCCGTGGATCCGGCCGTTCTCGTCGCCGAGCGCGGCCGCGGTCACGATCGGCGTACCGGCCGAGACCCGGATCTCGAGACGGGACCGGGAGAGCGGGTGGTTCTGCCCCCGCACCAGCTCAGCCGTCATTGCCCTCGTCCCCCCTGTGTCCCGTGCGGTGCGGTGTCGCGTGCGGTGCGGTGTCGCGTGCGGTACCGGTCAGAGCACCGGCAGGATCGACGGCATCAGGTCCTGGAAGGTGCGGCCGTTGGCCGGGTTGCCGAGGGCCGTCATCGTCCAGCCCGCGCCCGAGCGGTGCACCTTCGCCATGATCTGGGCGGTGTAGGCGCCGCCGCCGGCCAGCGTGTAGCGGGCCAGTTCCTGGCCGTTGGTCTCGTCGACGAGGCGGCAGAACGCGTTCTGCACCTCCTGGAAGGTCTGGCCCGTGAAGGAGTTCACGGTGAAGACGATCTGGTCGATGTGGACCGGGACACGGGACAGGTCGACGAGGATGGCCTCGTCGTCGCCGCCCTGGCCGACGCCGCCGACGAGGTTGTCGCCGGTGTGGCGCACGGAGCCGTCGTCGCTCACCAGGTGGCGGAAGAAGACGACGTCGACCGGCTGCTTCTCGGCGAACAGAACGGCGGAGGCGTCCAGGTCGATCTCCCGGGTACGCGAGCCGAACAGGCCGCGGCGGGGGGCCGCCTGCCAGCCGAGACCCATGCGGACCGCGGTCAGGCTGCCGCCGTCGTTCTTCTGCAGACTGATGGCCTGGCCCTTGGTCATGTTGACGGTCACGCGCTGATTCCCCTCTCGGACTTCCCCTGCTGCCGCGGAACCGCGGTTGCCCAGAACCCTACGCAGGGGCACTGACGGTGACGTACCCCGGTCCGTACTTTGTGTCGGTCTTGCAACACAGTCCGTACGGGGTGGAGAACCGCCCGGCCCGGCGCCGGTGCGCGGCGCCGTCAGGACAGGCCGGCCTCGCGCATCTGGCGCAGTTCCTTCTTCATCTCGGACACCTCGTCGCGCAGCCGGGCCGCGATCTCGAACTGGAGGTCGGCGGCGGCCGCCCGCATCCGCGCGGTCAGCTCCTCGATCTGTTCGGTGAGTTCGGCCGCGGGGCGGTCGGTGGGCACCGGCTCGGCGCCCTTGGCCCTGCCCTTCGCGCCCTTGGTCCCCTTGGCCCCCTTGCCGAGCGCGGGCACGGGCGCCTTGGCCGCGCCGCTGTCCTTCTTGGTCTTGCGGTAGCCGGAGTCGAGCAGTTGTTCGGTGTCGATGTCCTCGCGGGCGATCTGCGCGACGATGTCGTTGATCTTCTTGCGGAGCGGCTGCGGGTCGATGCCGTTGGCCTGGTTGTAGGCGACCTGCTTCTCCCGGCGGCGGTTGGTCTCGTCGATGGCCCTCTCCATCGCCGGGGTGATCTTGTCGGCGTACATGTGGACCTGGCCGGAGACGTTGCGCGCGGCCCGGCCGATGGTCTGGATCAGGGAGGTTCCGGAACGCAGGAAGCCCTCCTTGTCGGCGTCGAGGATCGCCACCAGGGACACCTCGGGCAGGTCGAGGCCCTCCCGCAGCAGGTTGATGCCGACGAGGACGTCGTACTCGCCGCTGCGCAGCTCCCGCAGCAGCTCGACCCGGCGCAGGGTGTCGACGTCGCTGTGGAGGTAGCGCACCTGGATGCCGAGTTCGAGGAAGTAGTCGGTGAGGTCCTCGGCCATCTTCTTGGTGAGCGTGGTGACCAGGACGCGTTCGTCCTTCTCCACGCGCGCGCGGATCTCGTGCACCAGGTCGTCGATCTGCCCCTCGGTGGGCTTGACGACGACCTCCGGGTCGACCAGGCCGGTGGGGCGGATGATCTGCTCGACGACTCCGTCCGAGCGGGAGAGCTCGTACGGGCCGGGGGTGGCCGACAGGTACACGGCCTGGCCGATGCGCTCCTGGAACTCCTCCCACTTCAGCGGGCGGTTGTCCAGGGCGGAGGGGAGCCGGAAGCCGTGGTCGACGAGGGTGCGCTTGCGTGAGGCGTCCCCCTCGTACATGGCGCCGATCTGCGGCACGGTGACGTGCGACTCGTCGATGACCAGGAGGAAGTCCTCCGGGAAGTAGTCCATCAGGGTGTTCGGCGGGGAGCCGGGCAGGCGGCCGTCGAAGTGCATCGAGTAGTTCTCGACGCCGGAGCAGCTGCCGATCTGGCGGAGCATCTCGAGGTCGTAGGTGGTGCGCATCCGCAGACGCTGGGCCTCCAGGAGCTTGCCCTGCTTCTCCAGCTCGGCCAGGCGCCCGGTGAGTTCCTTCTCGATGTCGTTCACGGCCCGCTCCATGCGCTCGGGGCCGGCGACGTAGTGGGAGGCGGGGAAGACGTACAGCTGCTGGTCGTCGCTGATGATCTCGCCGGTGACCGGGTGGAGCGTGGAGAGCGCCTCGATCTCGTCGCCGAACATCTCGATGCGGACGGCGAGTTCCTCGTAGACCGGGAAGATCTCGATGGTGTCGCCGCGGACGCGGAAGGTGCCGCGGGTGAAGGCCAGGTCGTTGCGCGTGTACTGGATGTCCACGAAGCGGCGCAGCAGCTCGTCCCGGTCGAGCTCCTCGCCCACGCGGAGCGGCACCATGCGGTCGACGTACTCCTGCGGGGTGCCGAGGCCGTAGATGCAGGAGACGGAGGCGACCACGACGACGTCGCGGCGGGTGAGCAGGGAGTTGGTCGCGGAGTGGCGCAGCCGCTCGACCTCCTCGTTGATCGAGGAGTCCTTCTCGATGTAGGTGTCCGACTGCGGGACGTACGCCTCGGGCTGGTAGTAGTCGTAGTACGAGACGAAGTACTCGACCGCGTTGTTCGGCAGCAGTTCGCGGAACTCGTTGGCCAGCTGGGCGGCCAGCGTCTTGTTCGGCGCCATCACCAGGGTGGGGCGCTGGAGCTTCTCGATCATCCACGCGGTGGTGGCGGACTTGCCGGTGCCGGTCGCGCCCAGGAGGACGACGTCCTTCTCACCGGCTTCGATGCGCCGGGCGAGGTCGGCGATGGCCGTCGGCTGGTCGCCGCTGGGCTGGTAGGGGCTGACGACCTCGAAGGGCGCCACCGTGCGTTCGATCTGGGAAACGGGCCGCATGTCACCCACCGTACGACCCGTCACTGACAACGGGTCCCGACCGGGCCCGGCGGAGGGCTGCGGTCAGCGTTTCTGCGGGGTGCGGGAGCGGTGCTCGACGGGGCCGCGGGCCCGCGGCCGAAGACGGGGCGGAGCGGAGGAGTGGTGGTGGTGCCGGTGGTGGGCGGGGACGCCGGGCCGGTGCTCGGCGGGGGCCGGTCCGGGCCGCCCCCTGATCATCAGCGGGTCGAAGATCACCACGACACCGGCCAGGACGAGGAGGGCGAGCGGGCCGAGCATCATGGGCGCGAGCAGCGCGGCCGCGGACTCCCCCTCGGCGGGGGCGGCCGTCCCGTGGACGTGGACCTCCAGGGCGGCCATGCCGGTGTAGTGCATGCCGGTGACCGCGAGGCCCATGACGAGACTCGCGCCCACGCTCCACAGGAAGCCCCTGGCCTGTCCGGCCGCCCACAGGGCGGCGGTGGCGGCGACCATGGCGATGGCCACGGACGCGGCGACGGTGAGTGTGTCGTACTCCAGCGTTCCGTCGAGGCTCATGCCGGCCATGCCCAGGTAGTGCATGGAGGCGATACCGAGGCCGGTGATGGTGCCCCCGGTGAACAGCGGCGTCCCGGTCGCGCCCCGGTAGCCGACGATGAAGATCCCGATGCCCACCATGAGGAGGGCGACGCCCAGGCTGGCGAGCGTCGTCACGCGGTCGTAGTGGATGGGCGTTCCCTCGATCGTGAAGCCCGTCATCGCGATGAAGTGCATCGTCCATATGCCGGAGGCGATGGCCGCCGCGCCCAGGGCGAGCCAGCCGGGGCGCCAGGACCGGGCCACGACGAGGGGCCTGGTGGCGCACCGCAGCCCCAGGGCGCCACCGAGGCAGGCCATGAGGAAGGCCACCACCGGTGTGACCATGCCGTAGCTGAATCCGTCGACCGTGCTCTGCATGCGCGGCTGCCCTTTCCCACCGTTTGCGTCCCGGAATCGCGTGTCGTGAACCCCCTCCCAGGACCGCTCGGCGGCCAGGGTTGACGCAGAGAGTATGACTGCCACCGGAATGGTCGAACGACTGCCCGGGCAAAGAAACACGTTCTCGCCTCACTTGTGCGGCTCCGGTGTGCGGAGTTGGGGCGAGACCGTTCAATCCGCGGTCATCCCGTACCCGTCCCGCGTTGACCTTCTGCTGTCAGAGTTGAACTGTCCGTGTTGCTTTGAATGGCGGGCGTGTTCCGCATGCCCGAAACGACCCGCCCTCTCGATGCGAGGAGTCCGCATGCACATGCGCGCCGTTGTCGCCTCGACCACCGCGCTCCTGGGAACCACCGCTCTCCTGCTCCCCCTCTCCCCCGCGCCCGCGCGTGCCGCCGACGCGGGCGCGCCGCCCGTGGTGGTCGCCCACCGGGGCGCCTCCGGATACGCGCCCGAGAACACCCTGGCGGCCGTCGACAAGGCCGCCGCACTCGGCATCGACTGGGTGGAGAACGACGTCCAGCGCACCAAGGACGGTGAGCTCGTCGTCCTGCACGACGACAGCCTGGCGCGCACCACGAACGTCGAGACGGTCTTCCCCGGCCGGTCGCCGTGGAAGGTGAAGGACTTCACCGCCGCGGAGGTCGCCCGCCTCGACGCGGGCAGCTGGTTCGGCCCCGCGTACGCGGGCACGCGCGTGCCGACGCTGGAGCAGTTCGTGCGGCGGGTGGAGCAGCACGACCAGAAGCTGCTGCTGGAGCTCAAGAGCCCGGAGCTGTATCCCGGCATCGAGCAGGAGACCCTGAAGGTCCTGAGCAACGAGGGCTGGCTCGACCGCGCGCACCTGAGCGACCGGCTGGTCGTGCAGAGCTTCGACGCCGACAGCGTACGGACCGTCCACGAGCTGAAGCCCGGGGTGAAGACCGGTTTCATCGGTGCGCCCCCGGTGAGCGACCTGCCCGCGTACGCGGACTTCGCCGACCAGATCAACCCCCGGCACACCACGCTGTCCGGCGCCTACGTCGCGGCGGTCCATGCCTTCCGCGGGCCGCACGACAAGCCGCTGGAGGTCCTCACCTGGACCGTGGACGACGCGGCGGCGGCCCGGCGGGTCGCGGGATTCGGGGTCGACGGGATCATCAGCAACAAACCCGACGTGGTGCGGGACGCGGTGGACGGCTGACGGCCCACCGCTGACGGCCCACCGCACGGTGCCCTCACGGGTCTTCGCGGGTCTTCGCGGACCTTCGTGCGCCCGGCGTTGTCAGTGGCGGGTCGTACGGTGGGGCGCATGGACAGCCATGGGCGGTACGAGCAGCGGGTCGGGTGGGCGGTCGTCGGCACCGCCATCGGCCCGCTGCTGCTGGCCGCGACCCATGAGGGCCTGGTCAACGTCGTGTTCCACGCCACCGACGAGGTGCGCGACGCCGCGCTGGAGCGGCTGGCGTCCCGGCTCGGCACCGAGCCCGCCGAGGACCCCGGCTCCCCGCTGCTGACCGAGGCGATACGCCAGGTAGAGGCGTACTTCGCGGGCGAGCTCCATGACTTCGACCTGCCGCTGGACTGGTCGCTGGTCTCGGGGGAGGCGGGCTTCAACCGTGAGGTCCTGCGGGAGCTGGCCTCCGGGGTTCCGTACGGCACGGTCGTCGGGTACGGCGATCTGGCGGGGCGGGCCGGCCGGCCCGGCGGCGCCCAGGCCGTCGGCATGGCGATGGGCGCCAATCCGCTGCCGGTGGTCGTGCCCTGCCACCGGGTGGTGGAGAGCGACGGCGGCATCGGCGGGTTCGGCGGCGGGGTGGAGACCAAGCGCCGGCTGCTCGCACTGGAGGGTGTGCTGCCCGAGCCGCTCTTCTGACTTCCGGCGGGCGCGTCGGTCGTGTCGGTCCGCGTCAGTCGTAGTGCCGTGCCTCGAGCACGTTGCCGTCGGGGTCGCGGAAGGAGAAGCTGCGCCTGGCCCTGCCGCGTGCGCCGAAGGAGTCGTACGAGAAGTCCGTCACCGGTACGGAGCGTTCCTCGAGGCGGCCGCGGAGTGCCTCGAAGTCGTCGGCGGGCAGGGACAGACAGAGGTGGTCGACGGGGTGGCCGGAGCTGTCGGCCGCGCCGGGGAGCACCGTCGTCCGTTCCGCCGTGGTGAGGGGCATGAGGTCGAGGAGGGTCTCCTCGTTGACCCGTACCGAGGGGAAGGGCGCCTCGCCGGCGGTGAAGTCGGTGACCCTGACCGGTTCCGGGCCGACCGCCTCCTCGTAGAAGCCGGCGGCGGCGATCGGGTCGCGCACCCGGAGGACGACGTGGTCGAGACGTGCCGCGCTGTCGGTCATGGTGCCCAGGCTCCGTGACGTCCAGGACGGGGCGCGAGAGGTTTGTCCCGGCGCCCGGCCCGCCAGGGATGAGGAAGGAGCGACAGACGGGAGACGGCGCGTGACCCTGACGGTGTCCGAAGAGGTACGGGAGGCCATCGCCGCGCGTCGGCCGGTGGTGGCCCTGGAGTCCACGATCATCGCGCACGGGCTGCCCCGGCCGCGCAACCTCCGGGTGGCGGCGGAGCTGGAGGAGGCGGTGCGGCAGGAGGGCGCCGTACCCGCCACGATCGCGGTGCTGGACGGGCGGCCCCGGGTCGGCCTGGACAAGGAGCAGTTGGAGCGGGTCGCCCGGGAGGACGGCTTCCGCAAGCTCGGCCATCGTGATCTGCCGCTCGCGATGGCCTCCGGCGCGAGCGGCGCCACCACGGTGTCGGCCACCGCCCTGCTCGCGGCGCTGGCGGGCGTACGGGTCTTCGCGACCGGTGGGCTCGGCGGGGTGCACCGCGAGTGGACCGTGACGCAGGACGAGTCGGCCGACCTGGGGCTCCTCGCGCGGACCCGGATCACCGTGGTGTGCGCGGGGGTGAAGTCGATCCTGGACGTGCCGGCGACGCTGCAGCGGCTGGAGACCCTGGGGGTCGCGGTCGCCGGGTACGGCACGGACCGCTTCCCCGGCTTCTATCTGTCGGACTCGGGGCACCCCGTGGACTGGCGGCTGGACACCCCGGAGCAGGTGGCCGGGGTCATGCGGGCGCAGGACGCGCTCGGTGGGCCCGGGTCGGCGCTGGTCGTGGCCAACCCGGTGCCCGAGGGGGAGCAGTTGGATCCGGGGCTGCACGCGCGGGTGCTGGACGAGGCGCTGCGCGCGTGCGAGGCGGAGGGCGTCACCGGTCAGGCCGTCACTCCGTTCCTGCTCGACCACGTGGTGCGCCGCACCGACGGCGCCTCCCTCGCCGCCAACCTCGCGGCGGTCCGGGGCAACGTACGGCTGGCGGCACGCGTCGCGGCGGCCTGGGCCGGGGCGTGACGGAGCCCCGGCCGGGCGAGGGGGCCGGGGCCGCGGGCCGCACGGCGGGGCCGGCCGGCGGGCGTCGTGGCGCGCTGCTGGTCGTCGGTGACGTCATCACCGACGTGGTGGCCCGGTACCGGGGGCCGCTCGCCCCCGGTACGGACACGGCGGCGGCGATACGGACGGTTCCCGGTGGCGCGGGGGCCAATGTGGCCTGCTGGGCGGCGTGTCGGGGCGACGCGGAGGTGCGGCTGCTCGGTCGGGTGGGCGAGGACTCGGCGACGTGGCACACCCGGGAGCTGCTCGCCCGCGGGGTGCGCCCCTCGCTGGTGGTCGACCCGCGGGCGCCGACCGGGACGGTGGTCTGCCTGGTCGACGAAGGTGCGGCGGCCGAGCGGACCTTCCTGACCGACAGCGGCGCCTCGCTGCGGCTCGAACCCGGTGACTGGTCGGACGCGTTGCTGGACGGGGTGGCCCGGCTGCATCTGTCGGGGTACCTGCTGTTCGCCGAACCGAGCAGGGCGTTCGTCGCGGTGGCCCTGAAGGCGGCACGCGCACGGGGGGTGCCGGTGAGCCTGGATCCGGCCTCGGCCGGTTTCCTCGCCGAGCTGGGCAGGGACCGTTTCCTGGCCCTGGCCGAGGGGGTGGACGTCCTGCTGCCGAGCCGTGACGAGGCGTGTCTGCTCGCCGGGGCGTCCGGGACGGCGGACGCGGCGGCCCGGTTGAGCCGGCGGTTTCCCCTGGTCGTGGCCAAGCAGGGCGCCGAGGGTGCGCTGCTGGCCCGGTCCGGCCGGGTGTTCGCCCGTGTGTCCGCCGTGGCCACGACACCCCGGGACAGCACGGGTGCCGGTGACGCCTTCACCGGCGCGTTCCTCACCGCCCTCGTGGCGGGCGCCGGTCCACGACGCGCGGCGGCGGAGGGCTGCCGGGCGGGTGCGCTGGCGGTGCGGCAGGTGGGCGGCCGCCCACCTGCACCCGTGTGACGCCTCCGGCCGACTCCGGGCCTACGCCTTGCGTCCCCAGGCCGAGATCATCGGGGCCGTCGCCAGGTCCAGGGTGCCGGAGGCGACGTTGGCGAGGTGGCGGTCGATGTCCTGGGCCGTGGCGATGCCCGCGGTGACGAGCCGGTCACGGACGAGGCGGATGGTGGCGGACTCCAGCGCCGCACAGGCCGGTGCCGCGACCGGGAAGTACGCGTCGGCCCGCACCTCGGTCAGTCCGGACTCCCGCAGCAGGCGCGGGAGTCCGCGGCCACGGGCGAGGTCGGCGCCCCGGTCGCCGAGGAGCTTGCGCAGACCCTGCCGGAGCCGGTTCGCCAGCCGCTGTTCGGGACCGTACTCGTCCGGGCAGACCAGGGGCTGCAGGGCGGGGTCGGTGTCCTCGACCAGCAGACGCCCGCGGGGACGCAGGGCCCCGGCCATCGAGCGCACCGCACGCTCGCGGTGTACCGCGCCGATGAGCGGGAACCGGACGTGCACCAGGTCGAAACCGCCCGCCGGCGGCTCCTCCGTGCCGATGTCGTGGGTGCGTACCTCCGCCGGCGGGCGGGCGACCGGGGCGAGCCGACCGGTGTCGGTGCCGGTGACCAGCACCCGTCCGGTCGGTCCGACCTTCTTGGCGAGCCAGGTCACCACGGAGGTTCCGCCGGCGCCGACCTCCCAGCAGTTCCAGCCGGGCCCGACGCCGACCGCTTCGAGGTGCCGGAACGTGGTGGGATCGAACAGATCGGCGAAGGCGTCGAGGTGCCCCGCCGCCCCGTCCTCCCGGTGATCGAGCGGGTGCCCGTCGGTTCGCATCATGCCGCGATCATCCCAGTCACCCGGCTCGTCCGGCTTGTCCGGCACGGGTGACGCTCCGGCCCGTTCACGCCCGCAGCCGGGAACCGGGTGGGCGAGACGGAGGAACAGAGGAACAGAGGGGAAGGAGGACGGGACGGGGAGCGGAGAGGGGGATCAGCCGGTCGCGGTCCTGGCGTAGACGTTCTCGGCCCAGGTGGCGAGCTGATCGTCCGTCAGGTGCCGGGCGAGATCTGCTTCGCTGATCATGCCGACCAGGCGCTTGTCGTCGATGACGGGGAGCCGGCGGATCCGGTGCGTCTCCATCTCCTGGAGGACCTCGCTGACGTCGGCGTCCGCCTCGATCCAGCGCGGTGTTCCCTTGGCCATCTCTCCCGCGGTGGTCCTGGCCGGGTCGTGGCCCATGGCGACGCAGCCGACGACGATGTCGCGGTCGGTGAGAATGCCGCAGAGCCGTTCGTTCTCGTCACTGATGGGCAGCGCGCCGACGTTCAGATCGCGCATCAGCTGGGCTGCGCGGTCGAGCGTCTCGTGGGCGGGGATCCACTGGGCGCCGCGGTGCATGATGTCTCCGGCGGTGGTCATGAGGTGCCTCCCGATACCGGACGGCCGGTGCGGCACGGGGCGCACCGCGAGTACCGGCGCTCTCCATTGTCGGCCGCACCACCCGGGCCCCGCACTTCCGCCCGGCCCCGCGACGTCTCGGCCGCTGCCACGTCTCAACCGCACCAGGCCGGGTGGCGGGGGTCGTCGGCGCGCACCAGGACGTCGGCGGTGCCGGCCGGGTCGGTCTCCTGCTCGTAGCGCTCGAAGGCGGGCAGGGTCCAGTGCCCGGACTCGGGGGTGCGGCGGCGCAGGGCGCCCGGGGAGAGCGAGACGTGGACGCTCAGGTCGAAGGGGAACCAGTGCCGCAGGAGGAGCGGGCCGTGCAGCAGCAGTGCGCCGCCGGGTGGCAGCGGGACCCGGGGGCTGCGGGTGGCGCGGTCGGTGGCCGGGTCCCACAGGTCGGGCAGGACCCGTCCGCTCCCGCCCGGTTCGAGGGGGCCGAAGACCTCACGCCAGAGGGCGCCGGTGTCGTACCAGCCGTCGTAGTAGGACTCCGGGTCCTGACGGCCGTGCTCCAGCCGGACCGAGGCGGGACGCAGGAAACCGTCCGTGCTCACGACGAGGGAGGGGCGTCCGAGAACCCGCAGGGACGCGGCGACGCGTTCGGCGAGGTCTCCGGGCCGGCCGGCCGGGGCGCCGTCGAGGGCGACGCGCGGCCAGGGGCTGCCGTCGGCCGTCCGCAGCGTCGTCAGGCGCTCGGCGAGGAGGTCGCCGAGCCGGTCCCAGGTGATCGCTTCGCATCGCACACGGCCATGATGCGCCGTCCGCCGCCGACGGCGCCCCCTGCCCCTGGTTCCTCACCGGAGGCACGCTGGACGTCCGCGTATGGCTCCGCGACGCTCGGCCATGGGCGCCGGGCCCGGGTCCGGCTTCACTGGTGGTGACGGTGGACGGCGGGAGAGGGTCCCGGCCGGCGGACGGGCAGGAGTCGACGACGTGATCGAGGGACCATCCTCCATGCCGACGGCACTGACCGTGCTGGCGGTGTCGGGGGCGCTCGGGACCGGACTGGTGGCGGGGGTCTTCTGCGCCTTCTCGACGTTCGTGATGAGGGGGCTCGCGGCGCTGCCGCCCGCGCGGGGCGTGGCCGCGATGCAGTCGGTCAACGTGGCCGCGGTGCGGGCGCCCTTCATGCTGGTCTTCCTCGGCTCGGCACTGCTGTGCGCGGCGGTCGCCGTGGTGACGGCGGTGAGCAGGCCGGACGAGGGCGCGGTCGGGCTGCTGGTCGGCAGCGCACTGTATCTGTTCGGCGGTTTCGGGGTCACCGCCGCCGCGAACGTGCCGCGCAACGACGTGCTGGCCGGGCTCGCCCCGGACACCGCCGAGGCCTGCGCGTACTGGACCGCCTACGTGCGCGGGTGGATGCTGTGGAACCACGTGCGCACGGTCGCCTCGGCGGGGGCCGCGCTGTCCTACGTACTGGTCCTCGCCTGACGGACGACAGAGGACGCATGACGGAAAACTGAGGCAAAAGCGCTGTCCGAGGCCCTGCGGGCGCGCTGGGGCAGCCGTATGGTGGCCAAGGAGCAGAGCGCCGGGGAGAGCGCACCCGCAGGGGTGCCGCCCCACCGCTGAGGAGCGCCGCCCTACGACGCCTGGCCCGTCACCCGCGTACGCAAGGAAGACGGCCATGGCCGATCCCAAGGGTTTCCTGACCACGCCGCGCCGGGACCGGCCGCGCAGGCCGATCGAGGAGCGGGTCCGTGACTGGGACGAGGTCTACGTCCCCGGCGCGCTGCTGCCCCTCGTCAGCCAGCAGGCCGACCGCTGCATGGACTGCGGTGTCCCCTTCTGCCACGAGGCGTGCCCGCTGGGCAATCTGATCCCCGAGTGGAACGACCTGGTCTCGCGCGAGGACTGGCGGGCCGCGGCGGAGCGGCTGCACGCCACGAACAACTTCCCCGAGTTCACCGGCAGGCTCTGCCCGGCGCCCTGCGAGGCGGGCTGTGTGCTGGCCATCAACCAGCCCGCCGTCACCATCAAGGACGTCGAGTGCGCCATCGCCGACCGTGCCTGGGCGGAGGGCTTCGCCGCGCCGGTCCCGCCGGACCGGCTCTCCGGCCGGACGGTGGCGGTGGTCGGCTCGGGTCCCACCGGTCTGGCCGCGGCCCAGCAGCTGACCCGGGCCGGTCACACGGTCACCGTGTACGAGCGGGACGACCGGATCGGCGGGTTGATGCGGTACGGCATCCCCGAGTTCAAGATGGAGAAGCGTCATCTGGAGCGGCGCATCGAGCAGATGCGGGCCGAGGGGACGGTGTTCCGTACGTCCACGGCGGTCGGGCGCGATGTCGACGCCGCCGGGCTGCGGGCGCGGCACGACGCCGTGGTGATCGCCACCGGGGCGACCGCGTGGCGTGAACTGGCCGTGCCGGGAAGGGAACTGACCGGAGTTCACCAGGCCATGGAATACCTGCCGCTCGCCAACCGGGTCTGTGCGGGGGACCTGGAGAAGTCCCCGCTGTCCGCCGCGGGCAGGGACGTCGTCATCGTCGGCGGCGGCGACACGGGCGCCGACTGCCTGGGCACGGCCGTGCGGGAGGGGGCGGCGTCCGTGACCCAACTGGACATCTACGAGCGGCCGGGCGCCGTCCGCGACGAGGAGGCCGAGCCCTGGCCGACGTACCCGAAGCTCTACCGGTCGTCCCCCGCGCACGAGGAGGCCCGTGCCCTGCGGACGGCACCGGCGGTGGTCGAGAAAACCGAGAACGCCGAGCACCCCGAGAACGCCGACGCGCGGCTGTTCGCGGCCTCCGCGCTCCGCCTCACCGGCGACGCGGACGGGCGGGTCCGGGCGGTGCACCTGGTCGAGGTGGACGCGGAGCGCCGCCCCGTACCGGGCACCGAACGTGTCCTCCCGGCCGGTCTGGTCCTCCTCGCGCTCGGCTTCTCCGGACCGGACCGGGCGGACGGGCTGGTCAGCGGGCTCGGTCTGGAGCTGGAGCCGCGCGGCACGATCGCGCGCGACGCCGGTTTCGCCACGAACGTGCCGGGCGTGTTCGCGGCGGGGGACGCCGCCCGTGGGCAGTCGCTGATCGTGTGGGCGATCGCCGAGGGCCGGGCGGTGGCGGCGGCCGTCGACCGCCACCTGACCGACGGCACCACCCGTCTCCCGGCTCCCATCGGCCCGTACGACCGTCCGATGAGGGCATGACGCGCCGACGGGAACCGCCCCGGCCTACGCCTTGCGCCCCACCGCCCCGTACCCCGGGATCACCCCGTCGTCCTGGCCGGGTACGGGCTCGCCCAGCTCGGGGTGCCACAGGTGGGGCACCTGGACACCGGGGTCGACCAGTTCGAGGCCGTCGAAGAAGCGGGTGAACTCCTCGCGGGAGCGCAGGGCCAGGGTGACACCCGCGGCCTTGAGCTTCTCGGTGGCCGCCTTCGACTCCTCGGGGGTGAAGTCGGAGGTCGCGTGGGAGATCACCAGGTGGCTGCCGGCAGGCAGCTCGGCGAGCAGCCTGCCGACCAGCTCGTGGGCGCCGTCCTCGTCGGAGACGAAGTGCAGCAGCGCGATGAGGGAGAGCGCGACCGGCTGGTCGAAGTCGAGGATCTTCCGCGCGCCCTCCAGGATGGATTCCGGCTCGCGCACATCGGCCTGGATGTACTCGGTCACCCCCTCGTCGGTGCCGCGCAGCAGCGCCCCGGCGTGGGCCAGCACGATCGGGTCGTTGTCGCAGTAGACGACGCGCGCGTCGGGTGCGACCTCCTGGGCGACCTGGTGGAGGTTGGGCTCGGTGGGGATGCCGGTGCCGATGTCGAGGAACTGGCGTATGCCCTGGCCGGCCAGCCAGCGCGTGGCGCGCTGCATGAAGGCGCGGTTCACCCGGGCCATCACCGGCACCCTCGGGTCGAGGGCGAGCATCTGCCGGCCCATGGCCTCGTCGACCGGGTAGTTGTCCTTCCCGCCGAGGTACCAGTCGTACATCCGCGCGGTGTGCGGCTTGCTCGTGTCGATCTCGACGGAGGGCTGCTGCCCGGTCATGACGGACTCCGTAAGTGTCTGCAACTGTCAGTGATCAATTTCAGGGTCGAACCAGAGTGCGGGGGGAACGAGCGACATCGGCTGAACGCCGGGGGCGAGGGCGGACGGGAAGCAACGGTAGAACAGTCAACAAGCGTCAGGACAGCAGGAAATCCGCCTCTCCCGCTTTGGCTCCCTCGATGAAGGCCGTCATCTCGGC
Source organism: Streptomyces sp. NPDC004051 (assembly GCF_053604275.1). Taxonomy (NCBI): domain Bacteria; kingdom Bacillati; phylum Actinomycetota; class Actinomycetes; order Kitasatosporales; family Streptomycetaceae; genus Streptomyces; species Streptomyces sp. NPDC004051. The sequence continues at coordinate 202,056 of NZ_JBSGHG010000001.1, forward strand.
CGAGGTGTAGATGAGCGCCGGTCCGTCCGGGTCGGTGGACTGCCGGACGGCGATCCGGCCGTCGTCGAGCTTCATCGCCTCCAGGCAGTTGCCGCCGTTGCCGCCGCTCCAGGGCTTGTGCCAGCCCTCGCTGCCCAGCTCCCGCGCGGGCATGCCGTTGTAGATCCGCTCGGTGCGGCCCCCCGGCCGGGGCGGCGGGAGGGGGGAGCCCAGGGCCAGGGACAGGGACAGGGACGTGAGGTGGTTCATTCACAACTCCTTGCGGAGATCCCTGAGGATCACCTTCGTGCGATGTGCTGTGGCGGCCTGCGCCGCCATGCGGTCCATGACCTCGAGGTGGGTCGCCACCTCGGCACGCGCGTCCAGGTAGACGGCGCCGGTCAGGTACTCGCTGTAGACCATGTCCGGCAGTTCGGGCATGCCGAACCGGAACAGCACGAACGGCCCGTACGTGCCGGGGTGCGGACCACCCGCGAACGGGGCGACCTGCAGCGTCACGTTGGACATCTTCGTGGCGTCGAGAAGTCTGTCGACCTGGGCACGCATCACCTCCGGGCCGCCGACCGGGCGGCGCAACACCGTCTCGTCCATGACGACCCACAGCCGGGGCGCGTCGTCGCGGGCGAGCAGTTCCTGCCGTTGCATGCGCAGCGCGACGTGACCCTCGATGTCCTCGGGACTGGTCTGCCCGATGGCGCCCGAGCGCAGCACGGCACGCGCGTAGTCCTCGGTCTGCAGCAGTCCGGGGACGAAGTGGGGCTCGTAGCTGCGGATGAGGGTGGCCGCGCCCTCCAGGCTGACGTACATCGAGAACCAGCCGGGCAGGATCTCGTGGAAGCGCTGCCACCAGCCGGGCCGGTTGGCGTCCTCGGCGAGCCGGACGAAGGCGTCGGTCTCCTCCTCGGAGACGCCGTACGCCTTCAGCAGCAGCTGGAGGTACGGGATCTTGAGCGCGACCTCGGCCGTCTCCATGCGGCGGATCGTGGCGGGGGCGACGCGCAGGACGCGGGCGGCCTCCTCCCGCTTGAGGCCGGCGCTTTCCCGCAGATCCAGCAGACGCCGGCCGAGGACGACCTGGCCGACCGTCGGCGCGGACCGCGGTTCACTCACGCTCCACCTCCACGAACTCCACGAATTCCACCGAAAGGATTCCTGACAGCCCGGCGGCGCCAATTCGAGAGCCCTTCGAAGATCCGCCCATCCGTTCGAACGTTTCCTCGAGAGCCTCAACTGGCGCCGCGCGGGGTGCTGTTGCGAGCAGTGTGCCACGGCCGTCCAGACCGTCACACAGCACTCTGGATTTTTCAGAGTGACGCTTGCCAAGTGTGCACGGCGGGGCGATAGTGGCAGGCGTGATTCCGCCCGCGCCCTTAGGAACAGACACCGCTGTGAGCCTCTCCGGTCTCGGCCCCGCCCAGGGAGCCGCCGACGCCGCAGGGGCTGCTGCCCGGCGCCGGTTCCGTTTCGAACTGGCCGCCCATCCGGGTTCTCCCGCGCAGGCCAGACGTCTGACGAGGGCCCGGCTGACCGGCTGGGCGGTCAGCGAGGACACCTGCGACACGGCGGCCCTGGTGGTCTCCGAGCTCGTCACCAACGCCATCGTGCACACGGCCAGCAGCCACATAGTCTGCGAGCTGCACGACGGTGACGACCTGGTGCGCATAGCCGTGCGGGACGAGGGCTGCGGCCCCGACCAGCCCCGGGCGAACACCCGGCAGCGGCCGGAGGACGAGCACGGCAGGGGCCTGCTCCTCGTCGACGCCGTGTGCCACGCCTGGGGCGCCCATGAACACGGCCCCGGTCTGCTGGTCTGGGCCGAGCTGCCCCGCAGGGCGGACCTGGCGCGCCCTCCCGACGAGCCGTACAACGACCTCGGCTGGGGCGAGCGGCCCAAGCCGGGCCCCGCCGACGGCTCGGACGACGGCTCGAACGACGGCTCGAACGACGAGGGGGCCCAGCAGCGGCACCACGCCGCCGTGGCCCCGAGGTCCGCGGCAGCCGCGATGTCGACGGCGGCCCCGCACGCACATCAGCGCGAGTACGTCCCCACGCGCCGGCACGGCCGCGACGGAGGGCGGGTGTGACGGACGCCCGCACCATGAGCCTGAACACGCTGGTCCACCTCCAGCGCGGACGGCACACCCCGGCCGTACCGCCCCGGCGGCTGCCCGTCCCCGAGGGGATGACGGCGCCGATGGGCTGCGACGCGGTGGCGGTCCCGGCCCGCTTCGGACCGCTGGTGCTGCCCCGGCTCCCCCGGGTGGGGTGCGTCTACGCCGACGAGGCGCACTGGTGGTGGCTGGTTCCGTCCGACTCCGACTACGCCCTGGAGTGGCCCGCCCCCGCACGCTACGACACCGGCGCCCTCGTACCGGACGCCCCGCGCCTCCCCGACCTGATCCACCGCCCCGACTGCACGGTCCCGTACACCCCGCCGATACCGCTCTACCTGGCGGTGTGCCGCCTGACGGACACCGCCCCGAGCTGGTCCCGCCCGGTCACCGCATAGGCGCCGGGCCTCACACGGCCGCCGGGGCGCCGCCGTCGCCGCTGCGGACGATCACCAGGAACATGTCGGTCGCGAGGTCCATGACGACCTCGGCGGGCAGGCCCTCCAGCCGCCGCTCCCGCGCGAACTCCTCCGCCGGCCAGGACCCCCGCGGCCCACCCGCGGGGAAGCGTTCCAGTACCGTTCGCCCGTCCACCTGCTGCCTCCGTTCGGCGTCCCACTCATGGAGTCAAACGCCGACGGCAGGTAAAACGCCTCGCCCGGTGACACTACTGAGACCTACTCGTCGTGCTCGTCGTACTCGTCGTGATAGCGGATGCGCTCACTGCCCGCCGGGGCGCCGAAAGCCGAGGCGCGCCCCCTGGGCTCCTCCCACTCCTCCTGCCGGCCGAGCACCGTGAGGTCCAGCAGGGTGGTGGTCGAGCCGAGCCCGTCGAGGCCGCGCTCGTAGGTCGAGTAGGTGTGGAAGACCCGGTCCCCGTCCCGCAGGAAGCAGCTGAGGCCGGGCCGTTCGACCAGCTCTCCCGCGCGCTCGAGCGTGACCTCGAAATCCTCGTTGAAGTCGCCGGGGAAGGAGGAGTACCAGGGCAGCGTCCAGCCCATCCGCGCCTTGAACGGCAGGATCTTCCGGTACGGCGCCCGGGAGACGGCCGCGAAGGTGGTGTCGCGGGCCTTCAGATGGGCGAGGTGCCCGATCTGGTCCAGGAACGCGGAGCAGCTGCGGCACCCGGCGTCCCACTCCGGCGCGAACATGAAGTGGTACACGACGAGCTGCCGCCGCCCCTCGAAGAGATCGAGCAGCCCGGCCTTCCCGTCGCCTCCCTCGAACACGTACTCCCGGTCGATCCCGACCATGGGCAGCCGGCGCCGCTCGGCGTTGAGCGCGTCCCGCGCGCGGGTGACGACCTTCTCCTTGACCAGCAGTTCCTCACGCGCCGCGCGCCAGTCGGCGCGCGAGACGATCTCCGGAAGCGACATGGTTCCTCCTGTACAACGGTCCCGTTGCAAGGGGTGACCGACGACGCCTCCGGAACTCATCGGAACCCGCCCGCCCGGTTCCGAGATCTTTCGCACCGGTCGTGCGAGCGCGGGTGCCCCGGGAGTCACCGGCCGCTCACGGCCGCCCGGACCGCGCCCCGCCATCGGCTCGCCCGGCGACGGGCAGCTCCGGCAGCCGGACCCCGACGCGCTCGCGGCGCCGGTCGAGGGCGTCCCGGAGTTCGGCGAGCTGCTCGGCGTGACGGACGTCGAGCCGTCCCGTGTCGTCGAGGTGGACGGCGCAGGCGGTGGTGGTGTCGACGAGCCGTTCGAGGAGGGCGGCGAACTCGTCCGCGCCGTCGGCGTGCCGGGCGAGCGCGGGCAGCTCCGCGGAGGCGAGCGCGATGGCGCCGCGGGCCTCGGCGAGGGTGCGGTAGGCCTCACGGCGCAGGACCCAGCGGGCCGCGCGGTCGCCGGACCCGTCCAGCACATGGGCGAGGTACGCGTGCGCGGCCTCCCCCGCTTCCGTGAGCCGGACCCGGATGGCGCCACCGCGCCGCACGGGCATCGGCAGGTGTCCGACGACGAGCACGATGACGCAGGCCAGCAGCGTCTCGCCGATCCGTGCCACGGAGGCCTGCGGTTCACCGCCCACCATCACCAGGGCGAGCACGAGCACGGTGATGACGGTGGTCTGCGCGGCGAAGTGCCGGGCGGCGACCGGGATGAGCGCTCCGCTGACCGCCACCAGCGCGATGAGCCCTTCCGGCCGGGGCAGCACGGCGGCGGCCCCGGCGAACAGGAGCGCCCCGAGCACGGTTCCGGCAGCCCGGTTCAGCACCCGCGAGGCGAGCGGTCCGAGGTCGGGCTTGACGAGGAAGACGGCGGTGACGGGCAGCCAGTACCAGTACGCGTGCTGCCCGTCCCAACGGGCGTGGTACAGGGCCTGGGCGACGGCGACGCTCACGCCGAAGCAGAGGGCGACCCGCAGGCCGTACTCCTGTCCCCGGGTGCCGAGGAGGGTACGGGTGAGAGCGGCGCGGGACCGGCGGCGCGTGTGCAGGTCGCCGCCGTCGGCCCGGTCGAAGGCCACGGCGGCGCGCAGGAGGGCGTCGTCGAGGGCGCGCAGCGCGGGGACGGACCGGGAGGGTGCGGGCAGCGGCCCGCCGGGGGCACCGCCGCGTACGGCGGCGGCGAGCCGCCGGGGCCCTTCGGACGCGCGAGCCGGTACGGCCTCCCCCGCCCAGGCCAGCGCGGTCGCGGCCTCCGCCAGCGGCAGCGCGGCGGCGTACTGCGCGTGCAGTCGCCGTTCGGCCGCGGAACCGGCGTACCGCCGCAGCCGGGGTCCGGCGAGCGCGTCCTGCGCGTGGTCGAGGGCGGCGGTGAGTGCGGCGCGCCGCGCGGTGGCGGCGGGTGAGCCGGCGGCGTCGAGCAGCGCGGCGACGGCCTCGTACACACCGGCCACGGCATGCCGCTCGCCGTCGAACCGGAAGTCTCCCGCGAGGGACCCCGGAGCGGGCAGCGCCAGCCGCAGCAGGAGCAGCCACGCGGCTCCGGCGAGGTAGGCGAGCGCCCGCTGCCCGCCGGGTTCGGGCAGGGGCATTCCGACGCCGACGGCGGCCCCGACGAGCAGCTGGATCCCGGCGGCGGAGCCGGTGGGACTCAGCGCGCTGACCGCGCCGGCGACCAGCCCGCACCCTGTCAGGGTCAGGGTCAGGGGGACGGCCGGGAGGTGGTCCCCCGCGTACGTCCCGACGAGGAGCCCGGCCGCCCCGGCGAGCGCGGGCACTCCGATCCGGCTGACGGAGGCGCGTCGGCTGCCCGGCAGGTCGTTGATCCCGGCGAACATGGCGCCGATGGCGGCGACGACGCCGAGGGTGGGATGCCCGGCGAGGACGGCGGCGACCAGCAGGGGCCCGCCGCCCAGCACTCCCCGCGTGACCGCGCTCCACGGGACCGGTCCGCGCTGGGCCCGCAGGGCATGGGCGAGCCAGAGGGGTACGGCGGGCGTGGTGCGGGACACGGTGCTCCAGTCGTCTCGTCGGGGCGGGGTGGGGCTCGCGGGCGACGGTGACCGGGCTGGGGACGTGGTGTCCACCGTAAACGGGATTGTCGGAGGGAAGGGAACAGTCTCGTTTCCGGGATGTGACGGTGCGAGCGAAAGGGATGTTTTCGGAGGAACACGATCCGCGACGCGCTTGTTCCATGAGGTTCCCGCAGGACCGGGGTCGGCCCTCCCTCCCATGGGCCACGGATACCGAGATCGCGGCCGTCTGTCGGCTGCCGCCGCAGTCATCGTGGGTACGCGGTGCCCCATGACCCAGGTCAGCGGTCACGGGGCACCGGAGTGCTCTTCGCTCTACGCGGTGTGTCGGGCAGCGAATCCGAGGAACTCCGCCCATGCACCCGGTGTGAGGCTGACCAGGGCACTCGCCTTGTCCTTCGAGTCGCGTACGCACACGACACCGCTCCCGGCGGCTACCTCGACGCACTCTCCACCGTCCCCGGCGCTGTAACTGCTCTTGGACCACGCCAGGTCGTCGAAGTCTCGCCCGGTCGTTTCCCCGCTCATCCCTCTCCCAACAACTTCTCGATCAACGAGAGCGATTCAGCCGGTGTGAGCGCCTGCGCTCGGAGACTCCCGTACGCAGTCTCAAGCTCCCGGACCTTCCCGCGCTCGGTGTGGACGTGGCTGTCACCTTGCACCTCTGTGTAGGCGATCCTCCGCTCATCCTTGGTCTCCATCAAGGTGAACGGGCCGGCCAGTCCTGCGTGTTCCTTGCGGGAGAGGGGCATCACCTGGATCTCGACGTTCCGCTGCTCCCCGGCCAGCAGAAGATGCTCCATCTGTCCCCGCCAAACGGTCTCACCACCGAGCGGGCGGTGCAGCACCGCCTCATCGATCACGAAGGTCAGATGCGGTGCCGGGCGCCTGGCGAAGATGTCCTTCCGTGCCATGCGTGCGGTCACGCGCTGCTCGATGACCTCCGCGTCCAGCAACGGACGCCACATCGCGCACACGGCACGGGCGTACTCCTCCGTCTGCAACAGTCCAGGGACAGCCCGGGTGCCGTACACATGGAGTTCGACCGCCTGCGCCTCCAACCGCGCCGCATCCCGAAAGAACGCCGGATACTGCGCCCTCGCCACCTCCTCCTTTCCCGCCTTCAACAGCCCACCCGCGTCGAGCAGTTCATCCGCGTTGTCGATGAACTTGGGCGGCGGGATCCGCCTCCCCTGCTCAAAGGAAGCGATCGTCGACACGGAGTACCCCGCCCTGCTCCCCAACTCCGCCCGGTCCAGCCCCGCCCGCTCCCTGCACAGCTTCAACTGCCGCCCGAAGACGTGCAGGATGCCCGCGCTCGCCTCCTGCTCCTGGCCGTCCACCTGCTGCCGCTGTTCCTCCACGCCCGGCACCTCCCGTACGTACTCACCGCCGAACACCCCGCGCAGTCCTCGCGCACGCAACCAACCCGCCCCGCGGGGCCTCCGTCACGGCTCACCCCGTGTACAGGCCCCGCCCCGGCGACGTACAGCCACCGCCGGTCAGCGCGTCACGCCTGTTCGACGCTACGCACAGTTCGCCACAGTCACCCCATGAAGTCGGCAACTCCCCCGCAAAGGTGTACGCCCCGGCCGACCCGCACCTTTGCAATGCAGTTCACCCTGATCTCCGCCGAACTCACCGCGAACGACGTCTCGGCGCCCTCGCCGTCGTCTCGTTCCCTCATCTCCCGGTGATGTGCTGGTCCCGGGCCGCCTGGTAGGCGCGGGCGTCGCCCTCCGCCCGCGCCTCCATGCGCACGTCACCGCGGATCTCCTGACCGCCGACCGCTCACCGAGCAGCGCGGCCCTCCCGCTGAGCAACGGTGTCGGCGAGGCTCAGCCGTTGTAGGAGCCCAGCGGCTTCAGGTCGTTGAAGTGGAGGGGGTTTCGGATCACGGGCTCGTCCGAGAGCCGGTCGTCCTCCACGAGGTAGTAGCCCTTCTCACGGCCGCGGCCCTGCGCCCATTCCGTGAGGCTGCGCAGGGCCGCCGCCCCGTCCGAGAAGCCCCTCCAGGCCATCCGCCCGGCACCGAAGCCGTGCATGGCCGCGCTTGCCCCGTCCTTGACCCGGTCCTTGGCGTGGTAGGAGTACCCCGAGGCGTGACCGGTCTCGAAGTCGGTGATCCTGACGCCGTTCACGGCCCGCCGCTCGCGCACCCGCGTGAAGGTGTTGCCCAGCTCACGGGCGTAGTACAGCGTCAGCGCGATGTCCTCGGCGGTGTGGCCCGCGCGGGCCGCCAAACCGGGATGGTAGGCGACCTCCAACCGGTCGTGCTCGCGGGGCACGAAGAAGTGATGGACGACCGGATTCTTCTGCCGGAGGAACGGGAACGCCACCTGGTGCGGAGGATAGAGGAACTGCACGTCCTCGATGTGCAGGGTTGCCTGCTCACCCGACGCGAGTTCCACCGCCACCAGATACCTCCGGTGTGCCGTCAGGAATCCCGGAATCACATTGCTCATTTCCCGCCCCTCTATTCTCTGATGTGGTTGTAGCTGACCACTGCGGCCCTGCTCCCCTTCGTCACGACCAGGACCTCGTACACATCGGCGCCGGACTCGAAAGCGAATCGATAAGCGGACTCGTTCACTTCGTAGTCCTGTTCGCGAACCTCCAACGGCTCGTCCGCCGAGAGTTCGAATTCCTTGATCAGTTCCTGACGGGCCAGATCCAGCAGGACGGAGCGCTTCAGCCTGGGCTCGCCCTTCTCGTCGTTCGCATCCTTCTCGTCCTTCACGCCCTTCGCGCCCTTCCTGTCCGGTCCTCCCAGGGACTCCGCCCGCGCCGGGGGGAGTTGCCTGCCACCGGAGCCGCCCGCCGCACGGTCCGACCCGGCGTTCCGCTTCTCGCGCCACCAGGACTTCGCGTCCTGAAACGACCGCCAGCCCATCCACGCGACCGCTACGGCACCGACGCCGTCCCCCGCCGCGTGCAGCCCTTCATGCCATCCGGAGGAATCATCACCGCCGCCTCCGTCCGGTGTTACAAGTCCAGCCATATGACCCGCCCGAACAAAATCGAGCACGGCCGGATCAACTTCGCTCAACATTTGCCTGAGTCTTTCCGACGTCATGGCGCGCCCCCCTTCACCCGGCCGCACTGCGGCTCCGCTTTCAGGTCGTTCCCCCTCTTGAGATGGGTTAATCGCCTTATACTGCGGGCATATTCCCTTTCCCGTGAGAAGCACAATGCACTCTCGGCACACCGGAAACCGTCCCCGGGAGTTTTTATGACTGCACGGGAATACCGAGCCCAGCTGGAGCAGGCGAGGAGAGGGCAGGCAAACGCCGAGCGGCGGGCGGCCTCGCTCCGGCAGAAGGAGGCGACGGCCCGCGCCGCCGCCGCTCAGCAGCGTTCCTCCGCGGCCCGGACGCGCGGCACCGGCATCCGCGACAGCAGACTCCGCACCGCCGTTCGGCGCGAGAAGGAGGCCAACACCGCGGCGCGGGAGGCGGCACGCTGGGAGGCCCGCGGCGCGCGCCACAGCAAGCGGGCCGCGGCGCTGGACGTGCTGTGGGCCGAGGCTGAGGCGGAGGAGCGCGAGGCCGTGGAGACGGTGCTGCGGCAGGAACGGCGGGAGGCGATGCTGCAGATCGCCTCCGAACAGGCACGGCTCGACGCACGACTGACCCTGACGGAGGGGACGATGAACGACGTTCTGAGGCATCTGCGCACACCCAAGCCGGAACCCCTGCGAGTCCTGATGCTCGGCGCGGCGGCGGGCGGCGACCTGCGCATCGCTCGCGAACAGGCACGCATCCGCGCGGCGGTGGAGCGGGCGCTGCACCGCGATCTGCTGGAACTGGACGCCCGTCCCGCCGCGACGGCCGACCACCTCCTGGACGGCCTCACCCGCTTCAAGCCGCACGTCGTGCACTTCTCGGGGCACAGCGCGGAAGACCTCGTCGTCTTCGAGCAGGACGTCGACCACTTCCACGACGGCGCCGTCGTCTCCGCCGGGGCCTTCGCCCGCGCCATCGCCGCCGTGGACGAGCAGCCGCTGCTGGTGCTGCTCAACTCCTGCGACTCCGCGCCCCAGGCGGCCCGTCTGGTGGACACCGTCCCGCTGGCGATCGGCATGTCGGCGTCCATCGGGGACATCGACGCGATCACCTACGCGGCACGCTTCTACGCCGCCGTCGCCGACGGCCAGTCGATCCGCTCGGCCCACGCCCAGGGCCGGGTGGCGATCGAGATGGCGGGCCTCCTCGACCACGACCTGCCCACCCTGTTCCACGCCGACGACGTCGACCCGTCGACCGCCGTCCTCGTCGTACCACCCATCACTCCCCCGCCCCTACCCCCACTCCCGACAGATGAGAACCCCGAGCCCGTGGCCGGCCCATGAGCGTTCACCTGCGTACTCGCTCATGAAGGAGTGTGTTTCCGGCCAGGTCGTCCACCAGATGGCCCGGGAAGGGAGGCGGCCGGGTCGCCCTCGGCACTCTGATGAGCTTGTTCCGCTTCAAAGGGCTCGAGTACCAGCGCATGGTCATCACCAACGTCAGCGAGGTCCGGGCCCTGTACGGCGGTGATCCCTCTGCGGGACATCGGCGCACTGCGCCACCGCCGGGAACTCCAACGCGCCCGCTCCCTGTGGAGTCAGCGCGGTGAAGCCGCGAACAGTGCCTCCGCATCGGCGACGGCAGCGGTGAGCGACTCCGGACTGTTCCGCATCCTGGCGACGATGTCGTCCACACACCGCAGTTCTGCGCGCTCGAGCAACCGCTTTTCGTTGGTGACCCACTCGCCACGCGCGGCCAGCACGGCGTGCCCGGTGTGCAGGGCCGCTGTGGCGATGGCCCCGGCGACCTCGGTGAGGCGGCCGTTCGGGGCGTGGTTCGCGGCAGCGTAGGCGAGGGTGGCGGTGGCCGTGCCGTACCAGCGGGGCGGGGCGGTCTCGCGCAGGGCCCGCGGGTAGGCGGCGGGGCGGGGGAGGCCGCCGCGCAGCACCTTGTTGATCGCGAGCTCCGCCACGAGCAGGTACGCCGGGATGCCGGCGAGGTGGAACATCAGCGGCTCCACCCGGAAGCGGCCGTGTTCCGCTTCGGTCAGCTCGTGCTCGACGACGTCGAGGTCACGGTAGTGGACGTCGACGCGGCGCCCGTCGACGGTCAGCCAGGCGCCGCCGTTGAAGACACCGCCACCCCAGCCGCCGATCGCGGACACCTCGCCCTCCCAGCCGACGGCGCGCAGGTCGTCCGGGTCGAAGGCTCCCCGGTAGTAGACCGCCAGGTCCCAGTCGCTGTCCGGCCGTTCGGTGCCCTGGGCGCGTGAGCCGCCGAGGGTGACGGCCCGGACGCCGGGGAGGGCGGCGAGCCGGTCGGCGGTGCTGTCCAGGAAGGCTCGGTCCGGGTGGGCAGGCACTGCGGTGGCTCCTGACGGCCGGAGGGTCGGGGAGGGGTCGGCAAGAAGGATAGAGGGGCCGACCTGGCGCGGTCGAAGGGAAATTCGGATGCGGTGCCGGGGTGGGGGCTCCCATGATCGGGGGTTGTCCGCCGTCCCGTCGTTCGGAGAGCCCCCGTGATCCAGCGCGTCACCGTCCCGAGTCTCTTCCCGCCCCCCGTCTACTCCCACGCCTCCGTCGTCGAGGTCGGCACCAGACTGGCGTTCCTCGCCGGGTCCGTTCCACTCGACGCCGCCGGGAAGCTCGTCGGGGAGGGAGATCCGGTACGGCAGGCCGAGCGGGTGGTGGCCAACCTCGAAGAGCAACTGCGCGCGGTGGGCAGCGACTTGCAGCATGTCGTAGTGACGGACGTGTACGTCGTGAGCAGTGAACCCGCGGTGCTCTCCGCCGTGTGGGACGTGGTGGAGGCGTCCGGGCTGAGCACCGGGCCCCACTCGTCGACCCTGATCGGTGTGGCCTGCCTCGGCTACACCGGGCAGCTCGTCGAGATCACCGCGACGGCCGTCGTCCCGGACACGACGACGCCGGCGGTCTCCTGATGACCGACGACCGGGCCGTGATGCTGCGCCGAGCCGTTTCGCCCGACGACGCCGACGCCGCGGCCGACGTCTGGCTGCGGTCCTTCACCGCCGCGCTGCCGAGCGTGGTCCGGCCACGGACCGACGACGAGGTGTACGGCTACTTCCGGCACGTCCTCGTGCCGCTGCGCGAGACATGGGTGGCGGAGGCGGAGGACGGTGGTGGCGTGGTCGTCGGGGTGATGGTGCTGGAGGGCGAGGAGCTGGCGCAGTTGTACCTCGCCCCCGAGTGGCGCGGGCGCGGGCTCGGCGACCGGTTCGTCGCGCTGGCCAAGGAGCGCCGCCCTGAAGGGCTTTCCCTGTGGACCTTCCAGGTCAACGAACCCGCGCACCGCTTCTACGAGCGGCTTCTACGAGCGGCACGGCTTCGAGGCCGTGGGGTGGACGGACGGCAGCGGGAACGAGGAACGGGAGCCGGACGTGCGGTACGTGTGGCGGCCGTAGGGCGGCTCGTCAGCCGTGGGGGCGCGCGTACCGGTCGGTCGCTGCCACCAGTACGTCGTTCCCGGTCGCTCCGGCATCGTGCCCCGCCTCGTCCACGATCACCAGTTCGCTGTCCGGCCAGGCGTGGTGGAGGCGCCAGACGGTGCCGAGGAGGTTGCCGAAGTCGAGGCTGCCCTGGACCAGGGTGCCGGGGATGCCCTTCAGCAGGTGCGCGTCGCGGAGGACCACGCCCTCGTCGTTGCCCTCGCCCAGGAAGTGGTCGTGGCCCCAGTAGTGGGTGACGGTGCGGGCGAAGCCCCTGCGGAACTCCGGGTCCTCGAAGCGGGCGACCGAGCCGGGCGGGGCGGGGATCGTCGCCGTCTCCCAGTCGGTCCAGGCTCGCGCGGCCCGTTCCCTCACCTCCGGGTCGGGGGACTCCAGCAGTCTGCTGTACGCGGCGGCCGGGTTGCCGTCGCGCTCGTCGGCGGGCAGTTCGGCGAGGAAGCGGGCGAAGGCCTCCGGGAAGATCTTCCCCAACCCCCGGGTCAGCAGGGCCACCTCGGGGTCGGAACCGGTGGCCACCGCCGTCAGCACCAGCTCGGACACCACCCCGGGGTGCGTCTGCGCGTACCGCAGTCCCAGGACCGATCCCCAGGACGCGCCCCACACCAGCCACCGCTCGATGCCCAGGTGGGTACGCAGCCGCTCCAGGTCGGCCATGAGGTGTGCGGTCGTGTTGACGCTCATGTCGGTGGCGGGATCGGCGGCGTGCGGGGTCGAACGTCCGGCGCCGCGCTGGTCGAGCAGCACGATGCGGTACGCGGCCGGGTCGAAGTAGCGCCGGAGGGTGGGGCTCGCGCCGCTTCCCGGTCCGCCGTGCAGCACCAGCGCGGGCTTGCCGTGCGGGTTCCCGCAGGTCTCCCAGGACACGCGGTTGCCGTCACCGACGTCGAGCATGCCGTGGTCGTACGGTTCGATCTCCGGATACAGGCCCATCGCGGCACCGTAGCGGACCGTGCCGCACGGGCTCATCGCCATTTCCTCGTGGGCAGCCCCGCCGCCTCGGCTGCCGTGCACAGCACCTCCCGGAGCATTTCAGGAGTGAGTTTGCCGGTGAAGGTGTTGCGCTGGCTCACATGGAAGCAGCCGAAGAGGTGCAGGCCCTCGCGGTCCGAGGCCGGGAGCGTGACGTGGGCGCCGTGGGCGAAGGCCGGGCGGGGGCGCGGCACGGTCCAGCCCGCCTCGGTGAGCGCGGGCAGCACGGCCTGCCAGCCGAAGGCGCCGAGGACGAGCGCGGCCCGCAGCGTCGGCCGCAGCAGCCGCAGTTCCCGGACCAGCCAGGGCCGGCAGGTGTCCCGTTCGCCGGGGGTCGGCTTGTTGGCGGGCGGGGCGCAGTGCACGGGTGCGGTGACGCGGACGCCGTACAGTTCCAGGCCGTCCCCGGCGTGCGTGGAGGTCGGCTGCGAGGCGAGTCCGACATCGTGCAGCGCCTCGTACAGCACGTCGCCGGAGCGGTCCCCGGTGAACATCCGGCCGGTGCGGTTGCCGCCGTGCGCGGCGGGCGCCAGCCCGACGATCAGCAGCCGGGCGTCCGGCGGCCCGAATCCCGGCACCGGCCGGCCCCAGTACGTCCAGTCGGCGAACGCGGCGCGCCTGGTGCGGGCGACCTCCTCCCGCCAGTCCACCAGCCGCGGGCAGGCGCGGCAGTCGGTGATGCGCCGGTCCAGGTCGAGAAGGCCCGGGAGGTCGTCGGCGCCGGTCGGGCCGGGGAGACCGCTGGGATGCATGGCTCCACGGTAGGGCGGGCCGGTGCCGCCCGTCCGCCGCTGCCGGTGCCCCGGGCCGCGAAGCGTCCTGGTCCCGGCGGAATCCCCTCTCGCTCGCTCGTCCCGGGCGGCTAAGGTCGGGAGCATGGCTTCCGAGGACCCGAAGACCGCCGCCGCTGTGGCCGCTGCCGAGGCTGCCGGACCGCAGGCCGGCGAGACCGTTCGCACCGACAGCTGGATCTGGTCCGTGCGCCTGCTCAAGACGCGCTCCCTCGCCTCCACCGCCTGCCGGGGCGGCCATGTGCGGGTGAACGGCGAGCGGGTGAAGCCCGCGCACTCCCTGCGCGTCGGTGACGAGGTGCGGCTGCGGCACGAGGGCCGGGAGCGGGTCGTCGTCGTCAAGCGGCTGATCCGCAAGCGGGTGGGCGCCCCGGTGGCCGTCCAGTGCTACGTCGACAACTCCCCGCCGCCCCCGCCCCGGGACGCCGTCGCCCCCGCCGGTGTCCGGGACCGCGGCGCGGGCCGCCCGACCAAGCGCGACCGCCGCGAACTGGAACGCCTGCGAGGCCTGGGAGGCCCCGGCGTCCCCGGCGGACCGGCGCCGCGCCCCTGAGCGGACGGCGCCGGTCCGGGCCGGACCCACCGTGATCGGGGCGGGCGGTTCACCGCGTCCCCGGCGGCGCCGCCGCCCTCACCCAGATCCCGTCCTTCGTCAGATACCGGTCCACCGCCAGGCCCGCCTCCTCCAGCGCCTCCTCGAACTGCTCCTTCGTCAACGGCCGCGACCGGAACGTCTGCGTCCATACCGCGTCCGGGAACACGTACTCCGCGTGCACGGAGTCGACCCCGTCGCCGACCGGCTCGGCCGACACGATCCGCACGGTGAAGCCGGCCGGGTCCACCCGCTCGCGCGGCAGATCCGTGTGGTGGTCCTCGCCCTCCCGCTGGATCAGTACGCACCCTCCCTCCGCCAGGTGGCGCGCACAGGTACGCAGCAGCCCTCGCCGTACCTCCGGGTCGCCCGCGTGGACCAGGAACGACGCGAGGAGCACCACGTCGAACGTCTCGTCCAGCCGCAGCTTCTCTATGGGGCTGCATATGGTCCGGGCCCCGCGGACGCGCTCCAGCATCTCGGCGGACTCGTCCACCGCGGTGACCTGGAACCCGCGCTCCAGCAGTGCGTGGGTCATGCGCCCCACCCCGCTGCCCAGTTCCAGGATGCGCGCGCCGGCCGGAACGGCGGCGGCGATGATGTCCGGCTCGTCACCGACGGGCAGCCGCGAGTACAGCTCCACCGCGCAGCCGTCCGGGGTGATCGCCCCGGGGCCCGTCCCCTTGTGTCCCTCACGTCCGTCACTCGTTCTCAGCTCCATGTCCGCCCAACGGACCGGCTCCGCACACCCGTTCCCCTCCTCCCTGGCCGCACCCGAACGAGTGAGGAGGCCGTCTCTCGCCGTCCTGGCGTACGGTGAAGTCGGGAGTGGTGGTGACGAGATGCGTACAGGCAGTGAGCCGAGGACCGCGCGCAGTGCGCTGCGCGCGCGGCTCTGGCTGAGTGTGTGGGGTGAGGTGTGGACGGTCGCCGGGACCGTGGCGTTCATGCTCTCCGGCCACCCGGGCTGGGCACTCCTGTGCGGGGTGCTGTGGCTGGTCGTCACGATCGATCTGATCGTGGTCGTCCGGCACCTCCGTCAGGGGCCGCACTACCAGCCGGGCCGCGACGTCCCCCCGTACGAACCGCCCGGAGGCCCGTGGTGACCGCGTGACCGTGTGGACCGGCGGCGGCGCGGGCGGCCCCGCTCAGGTGTCGAAGCTCGCGGCCTTCAGGTACTCCGGGTTCGGGTCCAGCGCGGCGGCCAGCCGGAAGTGGCGCCTGGCCGGGTCGGGGCGGCTCTGCCGCTGGTAGGTGCGGGCGAGCGCGAAGTGCGCGAAGGCGTTGTCCGGCTCGCGCTCCAGGACGATGGAGAACTCGAGCTCGGCCGGCCTCAGCTGGGCCGCCGCGAAGAAGGCACGCGCGCGCAGCAACCGCGCCGCGGTGTTCTCCGGGTACGCGTCGATGACCCCGTCGAGCAGCTTCACCGCACCCCGCGGGTCCCGCGAGGCGAGCAGGTGCTCGGCGGCGCGGAAGTCGATGACATGGGTCTCTGGCGTCCGTCCGGTCGAACCACTGAGCTCGGGCACAGCCGCATCCTTCCCTCGTCGAACCGGTGCAACGCCCCGGCCGGGGGTGCCTATTCCCGCGCGGGCCCGCGGACCGCCCGCTCCCTGCGGACGAGTTCGGCCCACACGTCCTTCACCCGCCGCGCCAGTTCCTCCAGGGGGACGTCGTTGTCGATGACGATGTCCGCGATCTCCCGGCGCTGCTCGCGCGTCGCCTGGGCGGCCATCCGCGCGCGTGCGTCCTGCTCGCTCATGCCGCGGCGGCCGGTGAGACGGTCGAGCTGGGTCTCGGCGCTCGCGTCGACCACGATCACGAGGTCGTAGCGGGGGGCGAGGCCGTTCTCCGTGAGCAGGGGTACGTCGTGGACGACGACGGCGTCCTCGGCGGCGGCTTCCTCCAGCTCACGGGAGCGGGCACCCACCAGGGGGTGGACGATCGAGTTGAGGACGGCGAGCTTCTCCGGGTCGGCGAAGACGATCGACCCCAGCCTCGGCCGGTCCAGGCCGCCGTCCTCGGCGAGTACGCCCTCGCCGAAGGACTCCACGACCGCCGTGAGCCCGGGTGTCCCGGGCGCGACGACCTCGCGCGCGATGCGGTCCGCGTCGATCAGCACGGCCCCGCACTCGACGAGCAGCCGCGACACCTCGCTCTTACCGGCTCCGATCCCGCCGGTCAGGCCCACCGTCAGCATGACCCGAAGCTTAGGGCCTGCCACCGGCGGCGACGGTGGCGGCCCTGTCTCAGTTCTCGCCCTCGCGCTCCGCGAGGAACCGCTCGAACTCGAGCCCGATCTCGTCCGCCGACGGGATCTCCACCGGTTCGGCGAGCATGTTGCCCCTGGTCTCGGCGCCCGCGGCGGCGTCGTACTGGTGCTCGAGGCCCTGGATGAGGGCCGTGAGCTCCTCGTCGCCCTCCCGGACCTGGCGGTCGATCTCGGTCTGCGTGCGGTGGGCGGCGGTGCGCAGGGAGTGCGCCACACCCGGCAGGACCAGGCCGGTCGCGGCCGTGATGGCCTCCAGGGCGGTCAGTGCCGCGTCCGGATAAGGGGAGCGGGCGATGTAGTGCGGCACGTGCGCGGCGACGCCCAGCACGTCGTGTCCGGCCTGCATGAGCCGGTACTCGACGAGTCCCTCGGCGCTGCCGGGCACCTGCGCCTCCTCGAAGGGGCCGGTGTGGCCCGGGACGAGGTCGGTGCGGTTGCCGTGCGGGGTGATGCCCACCGGCCGCGTGTGCGGTACGCCCATCGGGATGCCGTGGAAGTTCACCGAGAGGCGGACGCCGAGCCGCTCCACGATCTGCCGCACCGCGGCGGCGAACCTCTCCCACTCGACGTCCGGTTCGGGCCCGGACAGCAGCAGGAACGGCGCCCCGGTGGCGTCCTGGACCAGCCGCACCTCGAGGGCGGGCACCTCGTAGTCGGTCCACCGGTCGCGGGTGAAGGTCAGCAGCGGGCGCCGGGCCCGGTAGTCGATGAGCCGGTCGTGGTCGAACCGGGCGACCACCTGGTGGGGCAGCGAGTCGAGCAGCCGCTCGGCGATCTGGTCGCCGGTCTCGCCCGCGTCGATGTACCCGTCGAAGTGGTAGAGCATGACAAGTCCGGCCGATTCCTGGGCGAGCGCCATGTCGACGACAGCCAGCCCCTTCGGCTCCCATGCGTACAAACCCTGCGGATCAAGCACCGTGACCGCTCCTCCTCATGTTCCTAGGGGACAACGTGACGCGCGGCACCGGCATTCCCGGACGAGGACAACTCCCCGAGGGGCGCGGGGCCGTGTCGGCATGCGGCTCCGCCGCGCGGACGCGGCGGGCCCCACCGGCCCGCGGGCGGCGCGCGGGGCCGGAGCGCAGCACTGAGGGGCCGCACCTCGAAAGGTGCGGCCCCTCAGTTACCGGCTAGAACTCAGCGACCGGAGGTCAGCTCTGGCCGCCGGCCAGCTTCTCGCGCAGCGCGGCCAGCGCCTCGTCCGAGGCCAGGGCGCCGGAGCTGTCGCCGCCCTCGGAGGAGTACGAGCCGCCACCGGACGCGGCCGGAGCCGCACCCGCGGTGTCGCCACCCTCGGCAGCGGCCTTCTCGTCCGCCTCGCGGGACTTGATGACCTGCGCCTGGTGCTGCTCGAAGCGGGACTGCGCCTCGGCGTACTGGGTCTCCCACGCCTCGCGCTGAGCCTCGTAGCCCTCGAGCCAGTCGTTGGTCTCGGGGTCGAAGCCCTCGGGGTAGATGTAGTTGCCCTGGTCGTCGTAGGACGCGGCCATGCCGTACAGGGTCGGGTCGAACTCGACCGCCGTCGGGTCGGCGCCGAAGGCCTCGTTGGCCTGCTTCAGCGAGAGGCTGATGCGACGGCGCTCGAGGTCGATGTCGATGACCTTGACGAAGATCTCATCGTTGACCTGGACGACCTGCTCCGGGATCTCCACGTGGCGCTCGGCCAGCTCGGAGATGTGCACCAGACCCTCGATGCCCTCGTCCACGCGGACGAACGCACCGAACGGAACCAGCTTCGTGACCTTGCCGGGCACGACCTGGCCGATCTGGTGGGTGCGGGCGAACTGCTGCCACGGGTCTTCCTGGGTCGCCTTCAGCGACAGGGAGACACGCTCGCGGTCCATGTCGACGTCGAGCACCTCGACGGTGACTTCCTGACCGACCTCGACGACCTCGGAGGGGTGGTCGATGTGCTTCCAGGACAGCTCGGAGACGTGCACCAGGCCGTCGACGCCACCCAGGTCCACGAAGGCACCGAAGTTGACGATCGAGGAGACGACGCCGGAACGGACCTGACCCTTCTGGAGGGTGGTGAGGAACGTCTGGCGGACCTCGGACTGGGTCTGCTCCAGCCAGGCACGGCGGGACAGGACCACGTTGTTGCGGTTCTTGTCCAGCTCGATGATCTTCGCCTCGAGCTCCTTGCCCACGTAGGGCTGGAGGTCGCGGACGCGGCGCATCTCGACCAGGGAGGCCGGCAGGAAGCCACGGAGGCCGATGTCGAGGATGAGACCACCCTTGACGACCTCGATGACGGTACCGGTGACGATGCCGTCCTCTTCCTTGATCTTCTCGATGGTGCCCCAGGCACGCTCGTACTGGGCGCGCTTCTTCGAGAGGATCAGGCGGCCTTCCTTGTCCTCCTTCTGGAGAACAAGGGCTTCGATCTCGTCACCGACGGCGACGACCTCGTTGGGGTCGACATCGTGCTTGATCGAGAGCTCGCGGCTCGGGATGACACCTTCGGTCTTGTAACCGATGTCGAGCAGGACCTCGTCCCGGTCGACCTTCACGATGACGCCGTCGACGATGTCGCCGTCGTTGAAGTACTTGATCGTCTCGTCGATCGCTGCGAGGAAGGCTTCCTCGTTACCGATGTCGTTGACCGCAACCTGCGGGGTGGTGGCGGTGGTCTCGGTGCTGCTCGTCATGTGGGAAAGGGCTCCGGTACGGACAGAGAGTCGTAGGTACTGCTACGCCGGAGCCCGTTTCGCTCTGTAGAAGCCGGACAGCAAAGGAAGCGCCGTTCCAACACCGGTGTCCCGGTGGCGCCTCGAGAACCGAGGGGACATACAACAGATGCGAGCGCAGCCTGCTATGTCTGAGGTGCGCAGGCCCGCAGCGCAACTTGTAGCATACGGGGGCAGCCGGGCAGGGTCAATGCGCGAAGGCCCCCACCCGGGGCGGATCGCCACATAACCGGCACAATTCCCCCTTCCGGGGGTAGTGCCGCACGTCAGACGCCGCCTCGAGGCCGCCCGAGACCCGCGCCGGACCCGCACCACGCAGGACCCCGCGCGCCCCCTGTGGCGACAGCCGGGGCAACTTGACGGAAGAGTACGACGATGGAGCCGATCATCCAAGAGCCCGAAGCGTCCGAACCCGAGGCGACCCGACGGGACGCGGGCGTCGCCGAGAGCTCCCGCGCCAACCGGGGCTGGTGGGACCGCAACGCGGACGAGTACCAGATCGAGCACGGCACGTTCCTCGGCGACGAGCGCTTCGTGTGGTGTCCCGAGGGGCTGGACGAGGTGGAGGCCGAGCTGCTCGGCCCGCCGGAGGACCTGAAGGACCGCGACGTCCTGGAGCTCGGCGCCGGCGCGGCCCAGTGCTCGCGCTGGCTGGCCGCGCAGGGCGCGCGTCCGGTGGCCCTGGACATCTCGCACCGGCAACTGCAGCACGCGCTGCGCATCGGGGGCCCGTTCCCGCTGGTGTGCGCCGACGCGGGCGCCCTGCCGTTCGCGGACGGCTCCTTCGACCTGGCCTGCTCGGCGTACGGGGCGCTGCCCTTCGTCGCCGACCCGCGGCTGGTGCTGCGCGAGGTGCGCCGGGTGCTGCGGCCCGGGGGCCGGCTCGTCTTCTCCGTCACGCATCCGATCCGCTGGGCGTTCCCGGACGAGCCTGGCCCGGAGGGACTGAGCGTCTCCGGTTCCTACTTCGACCGCACGCCCTACGTCGAGCAGGACGAGCAGGGCCGCGCGGTGTACGTGGAGCACCACAGGACGCTGGGCGACCGCGTCCGCGACATCACCTCCTCGGGCTTTCGCCTGGTGGACCTGGTGGAACCGGAGTGGCCGGAGTGGAACACCTCCGAGTGGGGCGGCTGGTCCCCGCTGCGCGGCCGGTTGATCCCGGGCACGGCGATCTTCGTGTGCGTACGGGACTGAGTGCGTGGTCCGGCACGACGCTCTCGACGCCCTCCCGGTGCGCGAGGCCCTTCCCGCGCTGACCGACGCCCTGGAGACGCACGGCACCGCCGTTCTCGTCGCACCGCCCGGCACCGGCAAGACGACCCTCGTGCCGCTGGTGCTGGCCGGGCTGGTCGGCGGCGGGCCCGCGCGGCGGGTGGTGGTCGCTGAGCCGCGGCGGATCGCGGCGCGGGCGGCGGCCCGGCGGATGGCCTGGCTGCTGGGCGAGCGGGCCGGCGGGTCCGTGGGGTTCACGGTGCGCGGGGAGCGGGTGGTCGGGCCCCGCACGCGGGTGGAGGTCGTCACGACCGGCGTGCTCCTGCAGCGGCTGCAGCGGGACCAGGAACTGACCGGAGTGGACGCGGTGGTGCTCGACGAGTGCCACGAGCGGCATCTGGACGCGGACACGGCGGCGGCGTTCCTGTGGGACGTGCGCGAGACCCTGCGGCCGGAGCTGCGCCTGGTGGCCGCGTCGGCGACGACCGACGCGACGGGCTGGGCACGGCTGCTGGGCGACGCGCCCGTGGTCGAGGCGCACGGCACGGCCCATCCGGTGGAGGTGGTGTGGGCCCCTCCCCCGCGGCCGGTACGGCCGCCGCACGGCATGCGGGTCGATCCGGCGCTGCTGACGCATGTGGCGTCGGTGGTGCGGCGGGCGCTGGCCGAACGGGACGGCGACGTCCTGGTGTTCCTGCCCGGCGTGGGCGAGATCGCCCGGGTCGCCGCGCAGCTGGGACAGCCGGGGGAACTCGGGAGGGCCGAGGTGCTCCAGGTCCACGGGCGGGCGCCGGCCTCGGTGCAGGACGCGGTGCTGGCACCCGGGCAGCGGCGCCGGGTGGTGCTGGCGACCTCGGTGGCGGAGTCGTCGCTGACGGTCCCGGGGGTCCGGGTGGTCGTGGACGCGGGGCTCGCGCGTGAGCCCCGCGTCGACCACGCGCGCGGGCTGAGCGCGCTGACGACGGTACGGGCCTCGCAGGCGGCGGGCAGACAGCGGGCGGGGCGGGCCGGACGTGAGGCGCCGGGCGCGGTGTACCGCTGCTGGGCGGAGGCCGAGGACGTGCGGCTGCCCCGGTTCCCCGCCCCCGAGATCAAGGTGGCCGACCTGACGGCGTTCGCGCTGCAGGCGGCCTGCTGGGGCGATCCGGACGCCTCCGGGCTCGCGCTGCTCGATCCGCCGCCGCGCGGGGCGATGGCGGCGGCCGGGGCCGTCCTGACGGCGATCGGGGCCGTCGGCGCCGACGGGCGGGCCACGGAGCGGGGCACGCGGCTGGCCCGGCTGGGCCTGCATCCCCGGCTGGGGCGGGCGCTGCTGGACGCGGCACCGGTGGTGGGCCGCGCGCTCGCCGCCGAAGTGGTCGCGCTGATCGGCGAGGAGGCGCCGCGCGGTTACGGGGACGATCTCGCCGATGCGCTGCGTGCCGCGCGGCGCGGGGACGACGCCTGTGCGCAGCGGTGGCGGGCGGAGGCGCGCCGGCTGCGGTCGCTCGCCTCGGAGGTCTCCCCAGCGGTCTCTCCGGAAGCCGTCCGCGCCACGCCGCCCGCGCCGGGGGGCTCAGTGGGTGGGAAGGGCTGGAAAAGCGGTGAGGACGCCCGGATCGGGCTGGTGGCCGCGCTCGCGTTTCCCGAGCGGATCGCCCGCGCGGAGGGCGGTTCGTATCTGATGGTGTCCGGGACGCGGGCCGAGACCGGCGAGGACACCCGGCTGCGGGGCGCTCCCTGGATCGCGGTCGCCGCCGCCGACCGGCCGGTGGGGCGGGGGCACGCGCGCATGCGGCTCGGCGCGGTCGTCGACGAGGAGACCGCGCGGTGGGCGGCCGGGCCCCTGCTGGGGACGCGCGAGGAGGTGCACTGGGCCGACGGCGATGTCGTCGCCCGCCGGGTCGAGCGGCTGGGGGCAGTGGAGCTGGCGGTACGGCCCCGCGCCGACGCGGAGCCCGCCCTCGTACGGGCCGCGCTGCTGGACGGGCTGCGGCAGGAGGGGCTCGGGCTGCTGCGGTGGCCGGCGGGAGCGGTCGTGCTGCGGCAGCGGCTGGCCTTTCTGCACGGCCGGCTCGGCGACCCCTGGCCCAAGGTGTCCGACGACGCCCTCTACGCGCGCGCGGCGGAGTGGCTGGAGCCCGAGCTGAGCCGCGCCCGGCGCCGGGCCGACCTGGCGCGGATCGACGCCGGCCAGGCCCTCGGCAGGCTGCTGCCGTGGGCGTCCGGGCAGGCCGCCCGGCTGGACGAGCTGGCCCCCGAGCGGATCACCGTCCCCAGTGGGTCCGCGGTCCGGATCGACTACTCCGAGGCCGGGCAGCCGGTGCTCGCGGTGAAACTCCAGGAGATGTTCGGGCTCCAGGAGACGCCGCGGGTGGCCGGGGCGCCCCTGCTGGTGCATCTGCTCTCCCCGGCCGGGCGGCCCGCCGCCGTCACCTCCGACCTCGCCTCCTTCTGGCGGGACGGGTACAAGGGCGTGCGGGCCGAGCTGCGCGGCCGTTACCCCCGGCACCCGTGGCCCGAGGATCCGGCCGCCGCCGCACCGACCCGGCACACCAACGCGCGGCTCGGACGGTGACCCCGCTCCTGCTCCGCCGTCCGGCTATGAGCCGGCGGTGGGGCCGGGGGAGGCCGTCCCGGCGGCGGCCACGGTCAGTTCGACCGTGAGGGTCGCGCCGCCTGCGGTGGTGATGCGGAGCAGGAAGGTGCCGGTGGTGTCGTCCGCGTGGAGCTGCGGCAGCGTCAGGAGACCGTCCGCGTCCGTCTCCAGGTCGCTCAGGGTGCGGACGGCCTTGCCGTCGTCGTCCTCGAAGTAGGGGCCCTCGTCGTTGACGGCCGGGTCGTCGGCCGACGTGATCAGCGTGGCGGTGGCCGCGACCCTGCCGGCCGGGGCGCCGTCGTGGGTGGCCCGTACCTCGAGGCGGTGGGCGAACTCGCCGCCCGGGGTGCAGGTCAGTTCCTCGTCATCGGTGCGCACGACGGTGTCGGCGGTGCGTTCGGTGACGGTGGCCCGGTGGTCGAGGCCCGGGACGATGCGGCCGACGACGGTGGCGCGGACGGTGACCTCGCCCGTCTTCTCGCCCGCCCGGAGCACGGGCGCCACGGCGACGCCGGCCCGGTCGGTGACGACGGTGGCCACGCTCTCGCCGCCGGTGAAGGTGGTGTCGGTGTCGCCGAGGACGGTGAAGCGGATCCGTACCTTCGCGACGGCCTTTCCGTCGTCCGTCTCCGCGCGGACGCGGATCCTCTCGGTGAACGCGTCGCCCGCCCTCGCGGTGAGCTTGCCCGTGCCGGCGCTCTCCAGGTGGTCCACCGTGTCGGTGGGCGTGGGGGGCCTGCTGGACGGCGGCGCCGCCGGGGGCTGTGTCGTGCCGGGCGGTGTGCCCGGCGGTGTGCTCGGCGCGCCCGGGGAGGAGGCCGGCGGCTTGGGGCCGGGGCTGCCGCCGCCCGGCTTGTCGGAGCCGGTGCCGGGCTTCGGCGTCGTGCCCGGGGTCGACGGGGTGGTGCCCTGCGGCGTCGACGGTGACGACGGCGTCGATGGCGTCGACGGTGACGGGGAGGGGCGCGTGGTGCGGTCGTCGCTGCGGGCGCCGGGCAGGGTGCCGGTGCCGTCCGGGATCTCGTGCGTGCCCTTGCGGTAGTACTCCAGCCACGACAGGACGGTGTTCAGGTAGTCCCTCGACGGGTTGTAGCTGAGGATCGCCTTGTCGAGGTCCGCCCGGTCGGACAGGTCCCAGCCGAAGCGGCACAGGTAGTGGCCGGCGGCCAGGGCGGCGTCGTAGATGTTGTTGGGGTCCTTGCGGCCGTCGCCGTTGCCGTCGCGGCCCGCCCACGCCCAGGTGGACGGGATGAACTGCATGGGGCCGACGGCGTTGTCGTAGGCGCTGTTGCCGTCGTACACGCCGTTGTCGGTGTCCCGGATGAGCGCGAAGCCGTTGCCGTCGAGCTGCGGGCCGATGATCGGGGAGAGGGTGGTGCCCTCGGCGTCGACGCGCCCGCCGCGGGCCTGACCCGATTCCACCTTGCCGATGGCGGCGAGCAGTTGCCAGGGCAGGTTGCAGCCGGGCTTGGACGCGCGCAGCGCCGCCTCGGCCTTCTTGTAGGCGTCGAGGACGGTCGCGGGTATGCCCGCCTCGGAAGCGCCCGGCGTGAGCGGGTCGGTGCTCGCGGACGGGGAGGGTTTGGGGCTGTTGAGCGGCGGCAGGTCCGTGTAGTAGGGCGAGTTGCCGGTCGCGCCGGGGCCGTCGGCGCTCTCCTCGGGCGCCGTGGCGGCGTCCGAGGCGGCCCGTCCGCCAGGGTCGTCGATCGTCGCACCCGGAGCCTGGGACGCGGACAGGGCCGCCACCGCGGCCGCCGCCACGGCGGTGGTTGCCGCTCCCTTGCGCAGCCTCCTGCCGAAATGCGCCGCCATAGAGTGAACCCCTCCCCACGGACACCGGAGCATCCGTCAACGTCTGTCACACTCGCCCGGTTGTGACGATCCGGTCCGCCCGCCGGTTGCACCTGACACGGCGGCTCTCGCGACCCTACGGCAACTTCCTTTGCCCGCACACCCGTTCATGCCCGGTATTCACCGGTTGGCCACAGTCCTCCCCGCGCGGACACGGACGGCGGTGCCGCGCGTACTGTGGTCCGCCGAGCACCGGGACCGACCGGCCCGGTCAACGAGCCCTCCGAGGAGCCGAGTTGCCCTTCACATTGAGCCATGCGGCGGCGGTCCTGCCCGCCGTACGGACCGACGGGACCGGCCGGGGGCCGCTGGTGCCGGCCGTTCTCGTGGCGGGCAGTCTCGCCCCGGACCTGACCTACTACGCGGCCAGCGTCCTGTCCGGAGCGATGGAGTTCGGGGACTTCACCCACTCGTTCCCGGGCGTCCTGACCGTGGATGTGTGCATCGCCTGGGCGCTGGTGGGTCTGTGGCTCCTGATCCGCGAACCGCTCGTGGCGTTGCTGCCGCGGCGCCGGCAGGGGCGGACGGCCGCCCTGCTGCGCTGCGGCACGCCACCCGCGCGCGTGCGGGCCTCCCTGGTGGCGCGCTGGTACGTCTCGGCCGTGCTCGGTGCGCTGACGCATGTGGTGTGGGACGCGTTCACCCACCTCGACCGGTGGGGGATGCGGGTCTTTCCCGTCCTGGGACGGGAGGTCGCCGGCTCACCGCTGTACTGGTACCTGCAGTACGGCGGTTCGGCGGTGGCCGCGGTGGTGATCGTCGTGTTCCTGGCGCGGGCGCTGAAGCGGGCGGCGCCCCGGCCCGTGCCGGCGGGGGTGGTGTCGCTGTCCGCGGCCGACCGGTGGGGGGCCGCCGCGCTGCTCGGCGGCTGTGCGCTGGTGGGTGCCGTGCACCGGGCCTCGCGGTGGTGGGACTACTGGGGTGCGACCGCGAAGCCCTGGGAGCTGATCCCCACGGTGTGTTTCGGGGCGGGCGCCGGGCTCGTGGTCGCGCTGCCGCTGTACGCCGTGGCGGTCAGGGCGCTGCGTCCGGTCCCGGCCACCGGGGACCTTGATGACGCCGGTATGGGGCGGCCGAGCCGTACGGCCGCGCGCTGAGGGGCTCTCCGGCCGCCACGAACACGGTGACGGTACGGACGGGGCGGGGACGGGGCAGCAGGGTGAGGGCGAGCGCCAGATAGCTGCGGGTCAGCTCGGCCCACAGCCGCCACGGGGGCGGTTCGCCGGCACCGGGCGACGGGACGGACGGTGCGGCGCTCCCGCGGCCGGTGCACCATCGGCCGACGCGGCGCAGCGCGGTCGTGAGGGGGACGGGAGTACGGGCGGTACTCGCGGTGGCCGCGAAGACCGGAACCGGCGAGAACGCCTCGAGGGTGGGTCCGTCGGCGTCGGTCGGCGGGGGCCCCGCTCTGCGGTGAAGCATGCGTATACCCATGCCCCGCATCCTGGCGCCCGGCCCCCGCCACGGCCCGCCCGCGAGGTCCACGCGAGTGAGACCCCTCAAGGAACAAGGGCAAGGACGGGGTCGTCACGGAGGGCACCCTCCGTGACGACCCGCCGCCTCCGCCCGGCAGGGCTAGTGCGCTGCCGACTCCCA
The DNA here is from genome assembly GCF_053604275.1 of Streptomyces sp. NPDC004051. NCBI lineage: Bacteria > Bacillati > Actinomycetota > Actinomycetes > Kitasatosporales > Streptomycetaceae > Streptomyces > Streptomyces sp. NPDC004051. Next base: position 228,618 of record NZ_JBSGHG010000001.1, read on the forward strand.
GTCCGGGCCCGCGCCGATCGAGACGCCCAGGGGGACGCGGAGCCGGACCGCGGCGGCCATCTCCCGGCGGATCAGCTCTTCCGCGGCCGGGCGCTCGCCGGGGGCGATCTCCAGGACGATTTCGTCGTGGACCTGGAGGAGCATCCGGGACGTGAGGTCCGCCTCGCGCAGCGCTCGGTCCACGTTCAGCATGGCGATCTTGACGATGTCCGCCGCCGTGCCCTGGATCGGCGCGTTCAGCGCCATCCGCTCGGCCGCCTCGCGGCGCTGGCGGTTGTCGCTGTTGAGGTCGGGCAGGTAGCGCCGGCGGCCGAAGAGGGTCGCCGTGTAACCCGTGGCCCGAGCCTCGTCGACCACGCGGCGCAGGTAGTCCCGCACCCCGCCGAACCGCTCGAAGTACGCGTCCATCAGGGCGCGGGCCTCGGCCGCCTCGATGTTCAGCTGCTGGGAGAGGCCGAAGGCGGACAGTCCGTACGCGAGGCCGTACGACATCGCCTTGATCTTGCGGCGCATCTCCGCGTCGACCGCGGACTGCTCGACCCCGAACACCTGCGCGGCGGCGGTGGTGTGCAGGTCCTCGCCGGAGGTGAACGCCTCGATGAGTCCGGCGTCCTCGGAGAGGTGGGCCATCACCCGCAGTTCGATCTGGCTGTAGTCCGCCGTCATCAGCGACTCGAAGCCCTCTCCGACGACGAACCCTCGGCGGATCGCGCGGCCCTCGTCGGTGCGGACCGGGATGTTCTGCAGGTTCGGGTCGGTCGACGACAGGCGGCCGGTGGCGGCGACCGTCTGGTTGAACGTGGTGTGGATGCGGCCGTCCGCGGCGATGGTCTTGATCAGCCCCTCGACGGTGACGCGCAGCTTCGCCTGCTCGCGGTACCGGAGCATGATCACCGGCAGTTCGTTGTCGGTCCGGCCCGCCAGCCAGGCCAGGGCGTCGGCGTCGGTGGTGTAGCCGGTCTTGGTCTTCTTCGTCTTCGGCAGGCCGAGTTCACCGAAGAGGACCTCCTGGAGCTGCTTGGGCGAGCCCAGGTTGAACTCGTGTCCCGCCGCCGCGTGCGCTTCCTGCACGGCCTGCTGGACGGCGCCCGCGAACATCTGCTCCATGGACTCCAGGTGGGCCCGGTCCGCCGCGATGCCGTGCCGCTCCATGCGGGCCAGCAGGACGGACGTCGGCAGCTCCACGTCCCGCAGCAGATCCGCGGCGCCCACCTCCTTCAGACGGTCCTCGAAGGCCTCGCCCAGGTCGAGGACCGCGCGGGCCTGCACCATCAGCGCCTCGGCCTCGGCGGTGTCGTCCGCGCCGAAGGCCAGTTGGCCGTCGGCCGCGGCGGCGGGCGCCAGCTCGCGGTGGAGGTACTCCAGGGACAGCGCGTCCAGGTCGAAGGAGCGGCGGCCCGGCTTGACCAGGTAGGCGGCGAGCGCGGTGTCCATGGAGACACCCCGGATGCTCCAGCCGTGCTCGGCGAAGACCCGCATCGCGCCCTTGGCGTTGTGGAACACCTTGGGCCGCTCCTGGTCGGCGAGCCATGCGGCGAACGCCCGCTCGTCGCCCTCGTCGAGCTCGGCCGGGTCGAACCAGGCGGCCGGTCCCGCGGCCGCGGCCAGGGCGATCTCGGCGACCGAGCCGGTCCCCAGCGCCCAGGCGTCGACCGTGGCGACGCCGAGGGGCGCGGTGCCGTGCTCGGCGAGCCAGCCGGCCAGCTCGCCCGCGCCCAGGACGGTGCCCTCCAGTTCCACCCCGTCCGCGACGACCGGGGCGGTCTCGGACTCCTGCGCGCCCGGATCGACGGCGAAGAGCCGCTCACGCAGCGACGGGTTCCTGATCTCCAGGGTGTCCAGGATCATCGCGACGGCCTTGCGGTCGTAGGCGGTCCGCTCCAGGTCGGCGACGTCCCTGCCCAGCTCGACCTCTCGCTCCAGCTCGGTGAGGCGGCGGTTGAGCTTGACCGACTCCAGGTGGTCGCGCAGGTTCTGCCCGGCCTTGCCCTTGACCTCGTCGGCCCGCTCGACGAGCTGCGCGAAGGAACCGAACTGGTTGATCCACTTCGCGGCCGTCTTCTCGCCGACGCCGGGGATGCCGGGCAGGTTGTCGGAGGGATCGCCGCGCAGCGCCGCGAAGTCCGGGTACTGCGCGGGGGTCAGCCCGTACTTCTCGACCACCTTCTCCGGGGTGAACCGGGTCAGTTCGGAGACGCCCTTGGTCGGGTACAGCACCGTGGTGTGCTCGGAGACCAGCTGGAAGGAGTCCCGGTCGCCGGTGACGATCAGCACGTCGAAGCCCTCGGCCTCGGCACGGGTGGCGAGCGTGGCGATGACGTCGTCCGCCTCGAAGCCCTCGACGGCGAAGCGCGGGGCGCTCATCGCGTCGAGCAGCTCACCGATCAGCTCGACCTGTCCCTTGAACTCGTCCGGTGTCTTGGAGCGGTTCGCCTTGTACTCGGGGAACTCCGCCGACCGCCAGGTCTTGCGGGAGACGTCGAAGGCCACCGCGAAGTGGGTGGGCGCCTCGTCGCGCAGCGTGTTCGCCAGCATCGACGCGAAACCGTAGATCGCGTTCGTCGGCTGGCCCGCCGCGGTCGTGAAGTTCTCCACGGGCAGCGCGAAGAACGCGCGGTAGGCCAGCGAATGCCCGTCCATGAGCATCAGTCGCGGACGGCTCTCGCCGGAGGTCTGGTCGGTCTTCTTCGCTGCTGTCTCTGCCACGCCCCCGATCCTGCCACGCGCCACTGACACTCGGCCCCGCCCCCGTACCCCGCGGCCCCCGCGGCTGCCCGCGCTCCGAACCCCTCGGCGTCCTTCGGTGTCCTTCGGCACCCTTCGGCCTCCCTCGCCGTCACCGCCGCGTGCGAGGATCGGAGGCGTATGTCACACGTGTACGCGAAGAGGAGTGCGCGATGGCCACCAAGCCGCCCAAGGGTGATCCGGTCCAGGACGCGCCGCAGGTCACCGAGCCGAAACACGCGGCCGCGGGCCTCACGGCGATCGGCCACAGCCTGCGTATGGCGCACCGGCAGATGGGCGTGAGACGCACGGCGCTGACCCTGCTCAACGTCAACCAGAAGGACGGCTTCGACTGTCCGGGCTGCGCCTGGCCGGAGCCCGAGCACCGGCACACCGCGGAGTTCTGCGAGAACGGCGCGAAGGCCGTGGCCGAGGAGGCCACCCTGCGCCGGGTCACCCCCGAGTTCTTCGCCGCGCACCCCCTCGCCGACCTGGCCGGCCGCAGCGGCTACTGGCTGGGCCAGCAGGGCCGCCTGACCCACCCCGTGTACCTCCCCGAGGGCGGCGACCGCTACGAGCCGGTCACCTGGGAGCGCGCCTTCGACATCGTCGCCGAGGAGATCGCCACCCTCGACTCCCCCGACGAGGCCCTCTTCTACACCTCCGGACGCACCAGCAACGAGGCCGCCTTCCTCTACCAGCTCTTCGCACGCGAACTCGGCACCAACAACCTGCCCGACTGCTCGAACATGTGCCACGAGTCCTCCGGCTCCGCCCTGTCCGAGACCATCGGCGTCGGCAAGGGCAGCGTCCTGCTGGAGGACCTCTACAAGTCCGACCTGATCATCGTCGCCGGGCAGAACCCCGGCACCAACCACCCCCGCATGCTGTCCGCCCTGGAGAAGGCCAAGGCGAACGGCGCGCGGATCATCACCGTCAACCCGCTGCCCGAGGCGGGCCTGGAGCGCTTCAAGAACCCGCAGACCCCCAAGGGGCTCACCACCGGCGCCGCCCTGACCGACCTGTTCCTGCAGATCCGCCTCGGCGGCGACCAGGCCCTCTTCCGCATCCTCAACAAGCTGATCATCGACACGCCCGGCGCCGTCGACGAGGACTTCGTGCGCGAACACACGCACGGCTACGAGGAGTTCGCCGAGGCCGCCCGCGCCGCCGACTGGGACGCGACACTCGCCGCGACCGGCCTCACCCGCGGCGACATCGAGGAGTGCCTGCGCATGGTCCTCGCGTCGAAGCGCGTCATCGTGTGCTGGGCGATGGGCCTCACCCAGCACAAGCACTCCGTGCCCATGATCCGCGAGATCGTCAACTTCCTGCTGCTGCGCGGCAACATCGGCCGCCCCGGCGCGGGCGTCTGCCCGGTGCGCGGCCACTCCAACGTGCAGGGCGACCGCACCATGGGCATCTTCGAGCGGCCCGCACCGGAGTTCCTGGACGCCCTGGAGAAGGAGTTCGGCTTCGCACCTCCGCGCGAGCACGGCTACGACGTCGTACGGGCCATCCGCGCGCTGCGCGACGGGAAGGCGAAGGTGTTCTTCGCCATGGGCGGCAACTTCGTCTCCGCCTCCCCCGACACGGAGGTCACCGAGGCCGCGATGCGCCGGGCCCGGCTGACCGTGCACGTGTCGACCAAGCTGAATCGCGCGCACGCCGTCACCGGCGCGCGCGCCCTGATCCTGCCGACCCTGGGCCGCACCGAACGCGATCTGCAGGACGGTGGCGAGCAGTTCGTGACGGTCGAGGACTCCATGGGCATGGTGCACGCCTCCCGCGGCCGCCTCGAACCGGCGAGCGGACAGCTGCTGTCCGAACCGGCCATCGTGTGCCGGCTGGCCCGCCGGGTCCTCGGCGCGGACAGCAAGGTCCCGTGGGAGGAGTTCGAGAAGGACTACGCGACGATCCGCGACCGCATCGCGCGCGTGATCCCCGGCTTCGAGGACTTCAACGCGCGCGTGGCGCACCCCGGAGGGTTCGCCCTCCCCCACGCCCCGCGCGACGAACGGCGCTTCCCCACGGCCACCGGCAAGGCCAACTTCACCGCCGCGCCGGTGGAGTACCCCGAACTGCCCGAGGGGCGGCTGCTGCTGCAGACGCTGCGCTCGCACGACCAGTACAACACCACGATCTACGGCCTGGACGACCGCTACCGGGGCATCAGGAACGGCCGCCGCGTGGTGCTCGTCAACCCGCAGGACGCGCGGGACCTGGGGCTGGCGGACGGCTCGTACGTCGACCTGGTCAGCGAGTGGAAGGACCGCGGCAGCGGCGACGGTCTCGAGGAGCGCCGGGCGCCCGGTTTCCGCGTGGTGCACTACCCGACGGCCCGCGGCTGCGCCGCCGCGTACTACCCGGAGACCAACGTCCTGGTGCCGCTGGACGCCACCGCGGACACCAGCAACACCCCGGCCAGCAAGTCCGTCGTGGTCCGTCTGGAACAATCGGCGACCGACTGAGCGTTTGCTCAGCGCCACCTCCGCGGTCGCGGTGGTGGCGCAGTGCCGTATGCCGCAGTGATCACGACGAACGGAGCCGGGCCCCATGGGAGAGCAGCAGCACGTGAAGTTCCCGCACGAGGTCATCGACGAGTACGCCGCGCTCGGCGTGGATCTGCAGGCGCTCTTCTCCGCGGGCCATCTCGGTACGCGCATGGGCGTGCAGATCCTGGAGGCCTCGGCCGAGCGGGTCGTCGGGACGATGCCGGTGGAGGGCAACACCCAGCCCTACGGGCTGCTGCACGGCGGCGCCTCCGCCGTACTGGCCGAGACCCTGGGCTCGGTGGGGTCGATGCTGCACGGCGGCAGTTCCAAGATCGCCGTGGGTGTCGACCTCAACTGCACCCACCACCGGGGCGTCCGCTCCGGCCTGGTCACCGGCGTCGCCACCCCGGTGCACCGGGGGCGGTCCACGGCGACGTACGAGATCGTCATCAGCGACGAGGCCGACAAGCGGGTGTGCACCGCGCGCCTGACCTGTCTGCTGCGGGACGTGAACCCGGGCGACGCCGAGCGGGCGGCCGGCGCCACGGGCTGACCGGCGCGTGAGGGTGCGGGGGCGGCCGTGCGGCCGCCCCCGCACCCGTTTCCCGACCCACCGTCCCGGCCGCCCACTGCGGCCCGTGACGGCGTCCGGCGACGCCGTGGCCGCCGCGCGCCCGCCGGTGGACGCCAAAGCCGCCCGACCGACCAAGATCTGAACGGCCGTCAGCCGCACGAGGCCCGCACCGAGCGGCACCGTGCGAACAAACCGGCCGAAGTGCCTCGGCGGCGACCGACCCGCCCCCGCGGGCCCCTGCGACGGAACCAGCGCCCCGGCCGTCCCACCCCCTCCGCGGCTCCCCGCCGCACGCCCTGGGGCGCCCCGCCGTTCCCGCCCGAAGTGATCGCTATCACCCCCCTGAAACCGCAGGTCACAAGCCTGGGAGAAGGTAAACGGAATTCCGGGCTCACCATCAAACTCCGTGCAGAATACAGCTATTCTGCCGCCGCCATCCGCACATTTCCAGCCACACGCGGGGCTCTCACCGACTCCCGATCCGGGCGCCCCTTTCCGGACAAAAACAGGCCCCGCACGCAAGATCACCATCACCCTGCGCAGCGCGGAATGCGAAGAATGGACGGGGGCGCCGACCACCCCCTCCCGGCGTAACTCTACGTAATCCGCAAGCGATACGGACCTGCGGCCCCACCTGCGGACCCCGCTCCGCACAAGGCCTCCCACCGAGCCCGACAAGTCGCCTGCAGCAACGATTTCAGGTAATCACCAAAACCCCTGACACACCTGAACTCCTCCCGTCCGGTCCTGCGGTTTCTCATGATCCGGACAGCGCAAAACGGATGTAATTCCGCCGTACCCCCCACGGAATACCGCTCTGCAATACGTCGTGTCATAACAAGAGAGTCACAGCCTTGGCCAGACCCTCCTCCGCATTCCCCACACCCGCTTAGAGTCACGGCCAGTCACCGCGCCGCCTGATCGTCACTTCGGCCCAGCGCTCGACTCGGCCGTTTCCACCGGGAAACGCCCGTCAGGGGAAAGGACTGGATCGTGCGTCAACGTTCGCTCATCGCCATCACCGCCGCGCTGTCAGCGGGAGCGCTCACCCTCACCGCCTGCGGCTCACGAGGCGGAGACGAGGGATCGGACTCCGGCAAAGGCGGCACCACCACCGTCACCATCGGCGTCGACGCCCCACTGACCGGCGACCTGTCCGCACTGGGTCTCGGCATCAAGAACTCCGCCGACCTGGCCGCCAAGACCGCCAACAAGCAGGACTACGTCAAGGGCGTCACCTTCAAGATCCTGGCCCTCGACGACCAGGCACAGCCCTCCTCGGGCCAGCAGAACGCCGTCCAGCTCGTCGCCGACAAGACCGTCCTCGGCGCCGTCGGCCCCCTCAACACCTCCGTCGCCGAGTCCATGCAGAAGGTCTTCGACGACGCCAAGCTGGTCCAGGTCTCCCCCGCCAACACCGGCCCCTCCCTCACCCAGGGCCCCGACTGGCAGACCAAGAAGGCCCGCCAGTACAAGGCCTACTTCCGCACCTCGACCACGGACGCCGTCCAGGGCCCGTTCGCCGCGCAGTACATCTACAACGACGCCAAGAAGAAGAAGGTCTTCGTCATCGACGACAAGAAGACCTACGGCGCGGGCCTCGCCGGCACCTTCACCGAGGAGTTCAAGAAGCTCGGCGGCAAGGTCGTCGGCACCGAGCACATCAACCCCGACACCAAGGACTTCTCCGCGGTCGCCACCAAGGTGAAGAAGTCCGGCGCGGACGTCGTCTACTACGGCGGCGAGTACCCGCAGGCCGGCCCGCTCAGCAAGCAGATCAAGGCAGCCGGCGCCAAGATCCCGCTCGTCGGCGGTGACGGCATCAACGACGACGACTTCGTCAAACTGGCCGGCCCCGACAGCACCGGCGACCTCGCCACCTCCGTCGGCGCCCCCGTCGAGGAACTCGACTCCGCCAAGAAGTTCGTGACCGACTACAAGGCCGCCGGCTACAAGGACGAGTACTCGGCCTACGGCGGCTACTCCTACGACTCCGCCTGGGCCATCATCGAAGCCGTCAAGAAGGTCGTCGAGGACAACGGCGGCAAGCTGCCCACCGACGCCCGCGCCAAGGTCACCGAGGCCATGCAGAACGTCTCCTTCGACGGAGTGACCGGCAAGGTCTCCTTCGACGAGTTCGGTGACGCCACCAACAAGCAGCTCACCGTCTACAAGGTCGAGGACGGCGCCTTCGTGCCCGTCAAGTCCGGCACCTTCACGGGCTGACCGAGCCCTACCACTCACCAGCCGCGCGGGGCGCTGTTCCACTGGCGCCCCGCGCGTGCTCGCATCCGGCCACAATCCGTCGAACATCCGAAAGTCTCGGAGGACATGCGGTGAACGAACTGCCGCAGCAGCTGGTCAACGGCCTGCTACTGGGATCCATGTACGGGCTGGTCGCCATCGGCTACACAATGGTCTACGGCATCGTCCAGCTCATCAACTTCGCCCACGGCGAGATCTTCATGACCGGCGCCTTCGGCGCACTCTCGGTCTACCTGTGGGTACTTCCGAACGGCACGTCCATGTGGATCGCGCTGCCGCTCATGCTCCTCGGCGCCATCATCGTCGCCGTCCTCGTCGCCATGGGGGCGGAACGGTTCGCCTACCGCCCCCTGCGCGGCGGCCCACGCCTGGCGCCCCTGATCACCGCCATCGGCCTCTCCCTCGCCCTGCAACAAGCGGTGTGGGCCTGGTACCCGGAAGCCAAGTCCGCCCGCCCCTTCCCGCAGATCGACGGAGGCCCCTTCGAGATCGGCAGCGTCACCATCCAGACCGGTGACATCTTCGTCTTCTGCGCCGCCCCCATCAGCATGGCCATCCTCGGCTACTTCGTCATGAAGACCCGCACCGGACGCGGCATGCAGGCCACCGCCCAGGACCCCGACACCGCCAAGCTCATGGGCATCAACACCGACCGCATCATCGTGGTCGCCTTCGCCCTCGGCGCCACCTTCGCCGCCGTCGGCGGCGTCGCCTACGGCCTCAAGTACGGCCAGATCGAATTCCGCATGGGCTTCATCCTCGGCCTCAAGGCCTTCACCGCAGCCGTCCTCGGCGGCATCGGCAACATCTACGGCGCCATGATCGGCGGCCTCGTCCTCGGCGTCGCCGAAACCCTCGCCACCGCCTACATCTCCGACATCCCCGGCATGCACCAGTTCGGCAGCCAGTCCTGGGCCGACGTCTGGGCGTTCGTACTCCTCATCCTCGTGCTGCTGTTCCGGCCCCAGGGCCTGCTCGGCGAGCGCGTCGCGGACAGGGCGTGACACCGATGACCACACAGATCACCGCACCCGAAACCCCCAACGCCCCCACCACCGGCAGCGCACCCACCGGGCTCATCCCCCTCCCGGAACACATCGGCCGCGCCCTGGCCACCGGCGGCGCCCTCCTGACCGTCGCCTCCGCCTTCCTCGCCTGGACCTGGACCTCCGCCTTCCCCGGCGACCTCACCGTCTATGGCTACCCCGGCGGCCTCCAGGTACTCGTCCTCATCAGCGCAGCCCTGACCGCCCTCTTCGCCCTCTCCTCCTACCGCATCAAGGGCCTCGGCTGGGCCACCCCCGCCGGCGCCGACGCGGCCATCAAACTCGCGGCCCTCGCCACCTTCGGCACCACCTGGTACACGGTGCTCGCCATCAGCGTGAAACTCGGCGGCGTCGTCAACCTGGAACCCGGCGGCTACCTCGCCGCCGCTACCAGCCTCACCGCCCTCCTCGGCGCCCTCGCCCTCCCCTTCGAACGCCCCGACCCCGACCCCATCGACCCCGAGGACAGCGGCTGGAACCAGTTCAAACACACCACAGCCCACCACAGGAGGCAGGTGCAGGCAGCCTTCACCACCGGTACCCCCCGCCCCCTCGGCAAACTCCCCTCCTACGCCGAGATCCTCATCATCATCGCGGCCATGGCCATCGGCCTCACCGTCTTCACCTACGGCATCGGCACCGCCTACGACGAACTCTTCATCGGCTTCCTCATCACCGTCGGCTTCTGCTTCACCGCGCTCCTCAAAGCCGGACTGGTCGCCCGCATCTCGACGATCACCTCCAAGCACCGCAACATCACCATGATCGGCGCCTTCGTCGCAGCCGCCGCCTTCCCCTTCACCCAGTCCGACGACCAGTACGCCACCATCGGCGTCTACATCCTCATCTTCGCCACCGTCGCACTCGGCCTGAACATCGTCGTCGGCCTCGCCGGCCTCCTCGACCTCGGCTACGTCGCCTTCCTCGGCGTCGGCGCCTACACCGCCGCCCTGGTCTCCGGCTCACCCTCCTCACCCCTGCACATCCAGATGCCGTTCTGGGCCTCGGCCCTGCTCGGCGCCCTGGTCTCCATGATCTTCGGCGTCCTCATCGGCGCCCCCACCCTCCGACTGCGCGGCGACTACCTCGCCATCGTCACCCTCGGCTTCGGCGAGATCTTCCGCATCGCCGTCCTCAACACCGACGGCACCTCCGGACCCGACGTCACCAACGGCTCCGCCGGCATCTCCTCCATCCCGAACCTGAACATCCTCGGCTTCGACTTCGGCCAGGAACACACCCTCCTCGGGTTCACCATCGGCCGCTTCGCCAACTACTTCCTGCTGATGCTGCTCATCACCCTGGTCGTCGTGATCGTCTTCCGACGCAGCAGCGACTCCCGCATCGGCCGCGCCTGGATCGCCGTCCGCGAGGACGAAACCGCCGCACGCGCCATGGGCATCAACGGCTTCCGCGTCAAACTCGTCGCCTTCGCCCTCGGCGCCACCCTGGCCGGCCTCGCCGGCGCCGTCCAGGCCCACGTCACCTACACCGTGACCCCCGAGCAGTACATGTTCGCCCACGTCGTCCCGCCCAACTCCGCCTTCCTGCTCGCCGCGGTCGTCCTCGGCGGCATGGGCACCATCAGCGGCCCCCTCGTCGGCGCAGCCCTGCTCTACCTCATCCCGGCCAAGCTCCAGTTCCTCGGCGACTACCAGCTCCTGGCCTTCGGTCTCGCACTCGTCCTGCTCATGCGCTTCCGCCCGGAAGGCCTCATCCCCAACCGGCGCCGCCAGCTCGAGTTCCACGAGAACACGGAAACGCCCGCAGCCCTCAGCAAGGCAGGGGTCTGACCCATGACAACCGACACCACCACCCAGGGCACCACGCCCGACGCGACCGCCCCCCGCGAGACCGTCCTCGACGCACGGGGCGTCACCATGCGCTTCGGCGGCCTCACCGCCGTACGCGGAGTCGACCTCACCGTCAACAGCGGCGAGATCGTCGGACTCATCGGCCCCAACGGCGCCGGCAAGACCACCTTCTTCAACTGCCTGACCGGCCTCTACATCCCCACCGAAGGCGAAGTCCGCTACAAGGACAAGGTCCTGCCGCCCAAGTCCTTCAAGGTCACCGCGGCCGGCATCGCCCGCACCTTCCAGAACATCCGCCTGTTCGCCAACATGACGGTCCTGGAGAACGTGCTCGTCGGCCGGCACACCCGCACCAAGGAAGGACTCTGGTCCGCCCTGCTGCGCGGCCCCCGCTTCCACAAGGCCGAAGCCGCCTCCCGCGAACGCGCCATGGAACTCCTCGAGTTCGTCGGCCTCGCCCACAAGGCCGACCACCTCTCACGCAATCTGCCCTACGGCGAACAGCGCAAACTCGAGATCGCCCGCGCCCTGGCCAGCGAACCCGGCCTGCTGCTCCTCGACGAGCCCACCGCCGGCATGAACCCGCAGGAAACCCGCGCCACCGAAGAACTGATCTTCGCCATCCGGGACATGGGCATCGCCATCCTCGTCATCGAGCACGACATGCGGTTCATCATGAACCTCTGCGACCGCGTCGCCGTCCTCGTCCAGGGCGAAAAACTCATCGAGGGCGACAGCGCCACCGTCCAGCAGGACGAACGCGTCATCGCCGCCTACCTCGGCGAACCCTTCGAAGGTGCACCCGGCGAGGAAGAGATCGCCGAGGTCGAGAGAGCCGAAGCACAGGCCGAGACACAGACCGAGGCAGAGGCAGAGGCCGAGCCCCAAGCCGAGACAGAGGCAGGGGCCGAGGCAGAGGCACAGGCCGACACCACGACAGACACCGATGCCGCCGAGGCCACCACGGACGCCGCGCCCGGCAAGGAGAACGACCGATGACCGCACTCCTCGAAGTCGAAGACCTCAAAGTCGCCTACGGCAAGATCCAAGCCGTCAAGGGAATCTCCTTCAAGGTCGAAGCCGGCGAAGTCGTCACCCTCATCGGCACCAACGGCGCCGGCAAAACCACCACCCTGCGCACCCTCTCCGGCCTCCTCAAGCCGGTCGGCGGCCAGATCAAATTCAACGGCAAATCACTCAAGAAGACCCCGGCGCACGACATCGTCGCCCTCGGCCTCGCCCACTCCCCCGAAGGCCGCCACATCTTCCCCCGCATGACCATCGAGGACAACCTCCGCCTCGGCGCCTTCCTCCGCAGCGACAAGGCAGGCATCGAGAAGGACATCCAGCGCGCCTACGACCTCTTCCCCATCCTCGGAGAACGCCGCAAACAGGCCGCAGGCACCCTCTCCGGCGGAGAACAGCAAATGCTCGCCATGGGCAGAGCCCTCATGTCCCAGCCCAAACTCCTCATGCTCGACGAACCCTCCATGGGCCTCTCACCGATCATGATGCAGAAAATCATGGCCACCATCGCCGAACTCAAGGCCCAGGGCACCACTATCCTGCTCGTCGAACAGAACGCCCAGGCCGCCCTCTCCCTCGCCGACCACGGCCACGTCATGGAAGTCGGCAACATCGTCCTCTCCGGAACCGGACAGAACCTCCTCCACGACGAATCCGTCCGCAAGGCCTACCTCGGCGTCGACTGACCCCCACCCACCCCGGAAAACCCAGAGGCCCGCGCCCCCACCAAGGGACGCGGGCCTCACCCGTACCACTCTCTAACCCTTCGCCGCCTTCTTCTCCGCCGCATCGTCGATGACCGCCTGCGCCACCTGCTGCATCGACATCCGCCGATCCATCGACGTCTTCTGGATCCACCGGAACGCCGCCGGCTCCGACAACCCGTACACCGTCTGCAACACCGACTTCGCCCGGTCCACCAGCTTCCGCGTCTCCAACCGCAGACTCAGATCCGCGACCTCACGCTCCAGCTCCCGCAACTCCGTGAACCGCGACACCGCCATCTCGATCGCCGGCACCACATCACTCTTCGAGAACGGCTTCACCAGATACGCCATCGCCCCGGCGTCCCGCGCCCGCTCCACCAGATCACGCTGCGAGAACGCCGTGAGCATCAACACCGGCGCGATACTCTCCTCGGCGATCTTCTCCGCCGCCGAGATACCGTCCAGCTTCGGCATCTTCACATCGAGGATCACCAGATCCGGCCGGTGCTCACGCGCCAGCTCCACCGCCCGCTCACCGTCACCGGCCTCACCGACGACGGTGTACCCCTCCTCCTCCAGCATCTCCTTGAGATCGAGCCGGATCAGCGCCTCGTCCTCGGCGATGACGACGCGCGTCGTCATCGGAGGCACGTGCGACTTGTCGTCGTCGGACGCGTCTACTGGCTGGGGCGACTCGGGGACGCTCACGTGGGGGCTCCTTGGTGCGGGGCAGACCGGTACTGCTGACAAGAGCGTACCCAGCTGCGGTAAGGTGGGGGCACGGCGGGTGACCGCTGACCTTCGTTTCATAGGCCCCGGTATTCCAACTGGTTAGAGAAGCGGTGCTCAAACCACCGACAGTGTGGGTTCGAATCCCACCCGGGGCACTTTTCCTTCGATTCCAAGAATGCACTCCCGAGCGGATGCCCACGTTCGTGTGAACATCCGCCTTTTATTGCGTGTCACTGCGATCATTGGCACACGGTGTGCACATGTACGACCTCAGCACTCGCAAGCGAGCACTCGCCCTGGTGACCCAGGGCCGCAGTCTCAACTCGGTGAGCCACGCGACAGGTATCTCGCGCGCCGCGATCAGATCCTGGCAGCACCGCCTGGAGCCCTTGCCTCGAATGGCGCCTCCCGACCCCGGACCACCTGCCGATGAGTACGCCTACGCCTATCTCCTGGGCCTCTACCTCGGCGATGGCTGCATCAGCGCGCACCCGCGCTCCGGCTACTACCTGCGGATCGTCTGCGCGGACGCGTGGCCAGGGCTGATCGAACAGTGCCGTGAAGCCATTTCCCGAGTCCGCCCCGGTATCGGCGTCCACGTCCAGCCGAAGCAGGGGTGTGTGGCGGTCACCAGCTACTCCCCCTACTGGCCACGGCTCTTCCCTCAACACGGTCCAGGCAAGAAGCATGAGCGGCCGATCGTCCTCGAGCCCTGGCAGCTGGCCGTCGTCGACACTCACCCGTGGGAGTTCGTCCGCGGCCTCATCCACTCCGACGGGTGCCGGATCACCAACTGGACGACTCGGACGGTCGGTGGAGAGCAGAAGCGGTACGAGTACCCGCGGTACTTCTTCACCAATCTCTCGGCCGACATCATCGGCCTCTTCACCCGGTCCCTGGACCGGGTGGGCGTCGAATGGCGGCAGCCGAACCCTCGCAACATCTCCGTCGCCAAGAAGGCCTCCGTCGCCCTCATGGACCGTCACGTGGGCCCCAAGTACTGAACCGGGGCCCCGGGAAGGCTACTTGGAGGTGTCGTCCTCGCCGATGTGGTGGACGCGGACGAGGTTGGTCGTGCCGGGGACTCCCGGAGGGGAGCCGGCCGTGATGACGACCGTGTCGCCCTTCTCGCAGCGGGCGTACCGCAGGAGGAGTTCGTCGACCTGGTCGACCATGGCGTCGGTGGTGCCGACGTGGGGGCCGAGGAAGGTTTCGACGCCCCAGGTGAGGCTGAGTTGGGAGCGGGTGGCGGGGTCGGTGGTGAAGGCGAGGAGGGGGATGGGTGAGCGGTAGCGGGAGAGGCGGCGGGCGGTGTCGCCGGACTGGGTGAAGGCGACGAGGAATCTGGCGCCGAGGAAGTCGCCGATTTCCGCTGCCGCGCGGGCCACGGCGCCGCCTTGGGTGCGGGGTTTGTTGCGTTCGGTGAGGGGTGGGAGGCCTTTGGCGAGGAGGTCTTCCTCTGCTGCTTCGATGATGCGGGCCATGGTGCGGACGGTGTGGACGGCGTGTTTGCCGACGCTGGTTTCGCCGGAGAGCATGACGGCGTCGGTGCCGTCGAGGACGGCGTTGGCGACGTCGGAGGCTTCGGCGCGGGTGGGGCGGGCGTTGTCGATCATCGAGTCGAGCATTTGGGTGGCGACGATGACCGGTTTGGCATTGCGTTTGGCGAGTTTGATGGCGCGTTTTTGAACGATGGGGACTTGTTCGAGTGGCATTTCCACGCCGAGGTCTCCGCGGGCGATCATCACGGCGTCGAATGCGGCGACGATGTCGTCGATGTTCTCGACGGCCTGGGGTTTTTCGATTTTGGCGATGACGGGGAGTCGGCGGCCTTCTTCTTCCATGATGCGGTGGACGTCCTTGATGTCGCGTCCGCTGCGTACGAAGGAGAGGGCGATGGTGTCGAAGCCGGTGCGCAGGGCCCAGCGGAGGTCGTCTTCGTCTTTTTTGGAGAGGGCGGGGACGGAGACGGCGACGCCGGGGAGGTTGAGGCCTTTGTGGTCGGAGACCATGCCGCCTTCGATGACGGTGGTGTGGACGCGGGGGCCGTCGATGCCGGTGACTTCGAGGGTGACTCTGCCGTCGTCGATGAGGACGCGTTCGCCGGGGGTGACGTCGTCCGCGAGGCCGGCGTGGGTGGTGCCGCTGGTGTGGCGGTCGCCTTGGGCGCCGTCTTCGACGGTGATGGTGAAGGTGTCGCCGCGTTCGAGGAGTACGGGGCCTTCGGTGAAGTGGCCGAGTCTGATTTTCGGGCCTTGGAGGTCGGCGAGGAGGCCGACGCTGCGGCCGGTTTCGTCGGCGGCTTTTCGTACGCGGTGGTAGCGCTCCTCGTGTTCGGCGTGGGTGCCGTGGCTGAGGTTGAATCGGGCCACGTCCATTCCGGCGTCGACCAGGTGTTTGATCTGGTCGTATGTGTCGGTGGCGGGCCCCAGCGTGCAGACGATTTTTGCTCGGCGCATGGTGTGAGCCTAGGGCTTACCGATGGGTAGTGATGAGGTCGTATGTGTCCGTTCGGCGGACTGCTCATGAATGCTTATGGACAAGGGTTGAATTGTGCGACCGAATGTTCGTAGGAGTATTCATGACTGCCACTCACGGGTCGGCCATATGCCGGCCATGTATCGGTCATGAGTTCGCGTGGTCGGGGGTTCCGTGCGGTGCGGCACCCCCGACAGCGAGGCATCCGTGTCGTTCGTGGGTTATGCCTGGCGCACCCGCAGCGCTCGGGCCAGGTCGTCGAGCTGGTCGACGAGTTTGCGGCGGAGGGCGGGGGTCGGGTCGGCCTTGCGGAGGCATTTCTCGCCGAGGCGGAGGGTTTCGGGGTCGACGGCGTGGACGGGGAAGGCCCAGTGGCCGGCGGCTTCGGCGATGGCGGGGCCGCGGCGGGCGGCGAGGGCGACGGCGTCCTTGTAGTAGCGGGCGACGTAGGGGCGTACGAGGTCGGCCTGTTCGGGTTGCCAGAAGCCCTGGGCGGTGGCGGTGAAGAGGTAGTTGGACAGGTCGTCGGTGTGGAACATGGTGTCCCAGGCGCGGGCCTTGGCGTCTTCGTGGGGCAGGGCGGCGCGGCAGCGGGCGGCGCCTTCCTGGCCGGTGGCGCTGGGGTCCTGGGCGAGTTCGGCGGCGATGGCGGCTTCGTCGGTGGCGTCGAGGACGGCGAGGCGGGTGAGGACGCGCCAGCGGAGTTCGGGGTCGAGTTCGGGGCCGCCGGGGACGGTGCCGTCGGCGAGCCAGGAGGCGATGGTGTGGGGGTGGGCGGCGGTGTCGATGCGGTGGCGTACGGCGATGAGGCGCAGGTCGGGGTGGTCGCCGTCCTCGGTGCGGCGGATGAGGTCGCGGCACAGGTCGGTGAGGGCGGTGAGGGCGGCGGGTCGTTGTTCGGGGGTGGTGTAGCGGTCGGCGATGTGGGTGGTGGCGAAGGCGAGGGCGCCTTGGACGAGGGCGGGGTCGGTTTCGTGCGGGAGGTGGGTGCGGGCGATGTCCAGGTAGGTGGTGGCGGGGAGGTCGCCGTCGCGGACGGCGTCGCGCAGGGCGTTCCAGACGACGGCGCGGGTGAGGGGGTCGGGCAGTCCGGACAGGTGGGTGCGGATGGTCCGGAAGGAGTGGTCGTCGAAGCGGATCTTGGCGTAGGTGAGGTCGTCGTCGTTGAGGACGAGGAGGGCGGGGCGTGGGCCCGGGGTGCTGATGGTGGTGTCGCCGTGGGTGGGGAGGTCGGCTTCCAGGCGGGTGCGGAGGGTGAGGCCGCGGGTGTCGTCGAGGTCCTGGTCGTAGAGGCCGAGGGTGATGCGGTGGGGGCGGTTGTCGCCGTCCGTGCGGCGGATGGTGAGGTGCCGGTGTCCGTTGTCGGTGGGGATGTGGGGGGTGAGGGTGTCGACGCCGGTGGTGCGGAGCCAGGCGTCGGCCCAGGCGTGCACGTCGCGGTCGGTGGCGGAGGCGAGGGAGTCGATGAAGTCGGCGAGGGTGGCGTTGGCGAATTTGTGCCGGTCGATGTGGGTGTTGATGCCGGCGAGGAAGTCTTTTTCGCCGAGCCAGGCGACGAGTTGGCGTAGTGCGGAGGCGCCCTTGGCGTAGGAGATGCCGTCGAAGTTGAGGAGGGCGGAGGCGGTGTCCTGGACGTTCTCGGGGGCGACGGGGTGGGTGGAGGGGCGTTGGTCGGCGTCGTAGCCCCAGGGTTTGCGGGTGATGCCGAAGTCGGTCCAGGTGTCGGTGAAGCGGGTGGCTTCGGCGGTGGTCTGGTAGCCCATGTACTCGGCGAAGGACTCGTTGAGCCAGATGTCGTCCCACCAGGTGAGGGTGACGAGGTCGCCGAACCACATGTGGGCCATTTCGTGGGCGATGACCATGGCGCGGGTCTGGCGTTGGGTGTCGGTGACGGCGGAGCGGAAGACGAATTCGTCGCGGAAGGTGACGAGTCCGGGGTTTTCCATGGCGCCGGCGTTGAATTCGGGGACGAATGCCTGGTCGTAGGAGTCGAAGGGGTAGGGTTCCTGGAATTTTTCGTGGTAGCGGTCGAAGCAGGCGCGGGTGATGTCGAGGAGTTCGTCGGCGTCGGTGTC
This sequence comes from Streptomyces sp. NPDC004051, assembly GCF_053604275.1. Lineage (NCBI taxonomy): Bacteria > Bacillati > Actinomycetota > Actinomycetes > Kitasatosporales > Streptomycetaceae > Streptomyces > Streptomyces sp. NPDC004051. The sequence goes on from NZ_JBSGHG010000001.1 coordinate 246,554, forward strand.
GAGGTGGGGGGCGAGGGAGCGGCGGCAGTGGAGGGCGAAGGGCAGGCCGCGGTGTTCGGTGCGGACGGTGTGCCAGGGGCCTGCGGCGACGGCGACGAGGTAGGTGGAGATGAGGGGGGTGGGGGCTGCTTTCCAGTGGCCTTGGCCGAGGTGTCGGGTGATGCCGTTGGCGAGGACGGTCCAGTTGTGGGGGGCGGTGACGGTCATCTCGAAGACGGCTTTGAGGTCGGGTTGGTCGAAGGCGGCGAAGACGCGTTGGACGTCGTTCATGAAGAGCTGGGTGTAGGCGTAGGTTTCGCCGTCGGCGGGGTCGGTGAAGCGGTGCATGCCTTCGCCGGTGCGGGAGTAGTGCATGGTGGCGTCGACGCGTAGTTCGTGTTCGCCGGGGGTGAGGTCCTTGAGCGGCAGTCGGTTGCCGTCGAGGGTGTCGGGGTCGAGGGGGTGTCCGTCGAGGGTGACGGAGCGCAGCTCGGCGGGCTTGACTTCGACGAAGGTGTCCGTTTTGCCCTGGTCGGTGAGGACGGTGAAGTGGATCAGGGTGTGGGAGTCGAAGGTGTCGTCACCGGTGGTGAGATCGAGTTCGATCGTGTAGCGGTGGACGTCGAGGAGCTGTGCTCGGTTGTGCGCTTCGTCGCGCGTCAGTACGGACATGCAGGCCATGCTGCCCGATGCCGCGGGTGCGGCACAGGGGCGGTTCGGTACGTGGTGTATGTCCGGGGTTGTCGGGGCTCTCCGGTGTGCGCCTCTGCGGGTTTTCGGGGGTGTCAGTCGGTGGTGGGGGTGGAGTCGCCGGGGGTGTTCCTGGTGGTGGTGTCGGCGATGTGTTCGTGGTGGCGGATGACCTCGGCGATGATGAAGTTGAGGAATTTCTCGGCGAAGGCCGGGTCGAGCTTGGCGTTCTCGGCGAGGGTGCGCAGTCGGGTGATCTGCCGGCTTTCGCGGGCGGGGTCGGCGGGTGGCAGGTGGTGGTGGGCTTTGAGGCGGCCGACCTGCTGGGTGCATTTGAAGCGTTCGGCGAGCATGTGGACGACGGCGGCGTCGATGTTGTCGATGCTCTCGCGCAACCGGGTGAGTTCCTCGCGGACGGCGGGGTCGATGTCTCCGGTACCGGTGTTGCTGGTGGTCATGGGGTGGGAGCCTACGGGGCGGTGGCGGGTGGGGGGTGGGGTGTTCGGGGTGTGGACGGTCGGGGTCGGCCGGGCAGGGGCGGGTGTCGGGGCGGGGGCGGTTGTCGGGGCGGGGTCGTAGGGTGGAACCGGTTTCTGGCGTCTTGGGGGTGAGGCGTGGCGAACGGCGGTCCGGTGGAGCACGGTTTTCCGCATCTGGAGACGGTGCGGTCGGCTGTCACGGCGGTGTACCGGCGTCTGTCGTACGACACGGTGCGGTCGTTCTCGACCAGTGTGGCTCCGGTGGATGTGGCGTTCGGCGATCTGGATGATCTTCATCTGGGGGCGCAGCGGGTGGCGCGGGAGCTGGTGCGGCACTATCGGTTGCCGGATGCGCGGTTGATCGTCGGTTTCCGTGAGATGCGGCATGCGGCGAATGTCGAGCTTGCGGCCGGTCCGGAGTATTTCGTGGAGCTGAATGACCGGTTCCGGACGCATCGGCGGGATGTCGGGGCGGCGCTGGCGCATGAGGTGATGCATGTGTATCTGCATCGCCTGGGGTTGTCGTTCCCCGGTACGCGGGACAACGAGATCCTGACGGACACGGCGGCGACGTATCTGGGGGCGGGGTGGCTGCTGCTGGACGCGTTCCGGGAGGACGGGATGTCGTCGCAGAAGCTGGGGTATCTCACGCCGGAGGAGTTCGGGTATGTGCTGGCGAAGCGGTCGCTGGTGTTCGGTGAGGATCCGTCGGTGTGGTTCACCAGTGCGCAGGCTTATGCGGCGTATGTGAAGGGGATGGAGTTGGCGCGGCGGGACGGGCGGCAGCCGCCGTTGGCGGCGGCCGGCTGGGTGGGGCGCCGGCGGTACGCGCGGGACCGGCGGCAGGCTCTTGTGGGGGTCGCGTCGGTTCCGGGGGGTGTGCCGTACAGCTTCACGTCCGGTGGTGGCGGTGAGGGGGCGTTGCGGGTGTCGTTTCCGTGTCCGACCTGTCATCAGCGGATCAGGGTCGCGGTGCGGGGGTGGGTGCGGGTGCGGTGCGGGTTGTGCCGGACGGTGCTGGAGTGCGACACGTAGGCACGTAGGGGGTGGGCCGTGGTGTGCGGGCCGGGTGCTTCGACCCCTCTTCCGCCCGACTGCAACGGTGTTCGATACTTTCTGTGCGCCGCCGTCCTCGCCGGCTCTTCCGTCCCGTCCCCCGCAAGGAGCCGGCTCGTGGATTCCGAGTCCACCGTCACCACCTGTTACCGCCATCCCAAGGTGGAGTGCCACGTCAGCTGTGTGCGCTGTGAGCGGTACATCTGTCCGGACTGCATGCGGGAGGCGGCCGTGGGCCACCAGTGTCCCGAGTGCGTGAAGGAGGGCGTGCGGTCGATGCGGCAGGCCCGCACGGTGGTGGGCGGCCGGGTCTCGGCGGTGCCGGTGGTGACGTACGCGCTGATCGTCGTCAATGTGCTGGCCTATCTGGCGGAGGTGGCGCTGCCGGAGGTGGTGGACCGGTTCGCGATGCTGGGTGCGGGGCTGGTCGGGCCGGACGGCGGGCACTATGTGTGGGTCGGGGGCGGGTCCTTCGGGGCCTTCCGTCCGGAGGGGGTGGTGGGCGGGGAGTGGTACCGGTTGCTGACCGGTGCGTTCCTGCATCTGCCGCCGACCGGGGGGACGTTCGGCATCCTGCACATCGTGATGAACATGGTGGTGCTGTGGAACCTGGGCCGGGCCGTCGAGCCGATGCTGGGCCGCGTCCACCATCTCGTGCTGTATCTGCTGTCGGCGCTGGGCGGTTCGGTGCTGGTCCTGCTGCTCGCGCCGCAGGACGTGGTGGTCGGGGCGTCCGGGGCGATCTTCGGGCTGGGGGCCGCGTACTACGTGGTGGCCCGTCGGATCGGTGCCGACATGGGCGCGGTCAACCGGTTCATGGCGGGGCTGCTGCTGTGGCTGGTGGTCTCCGCGGTGTTCACGTCGTGGGAGGGGCACCTGGGCGGGCTGCTGGCGGGCGGTGCGGTGGCGGCGGCCTTCGCGTACGCGCCCAGGGGCAGGCACCGGGTGTGGGTGCAGGCGGGGGCGTGTCTGGGGCTGTTCGCGCTGTTGGTCGTCCTGGCGGCGGTCAAGGTGGCGGATCTGACCGGTGGGGGTGTTTTCCGGTGAGGCGTCCGGCGCTGCTGATCGCGGCCGTGCCGGTGGTGGCGACGGCCGTGTACATGGTGATTCCCGGAGGGTCGGACGGTGCGGCCGCCGGTCGCGGTCCGGCCGTGTCCGCTTCGCCGAACGCGCGCGAGCGGGCCGAGGAGCGTGCCGGGTCGCAGTCGGCCGAGGACGACGCGCTGGTGGCGAGCCGGCCGCCGGGTCTGGCCGATCCGGCGAAGAAGGAGCTCGCCCAGCAGCTCGTGGCGAGCGCCGAGAACTCGACGCTGCGCTGGCGTGAGACCTACGGCGCCATCGAGGACGGCGGGGACGGTGTCGGCTACACGGCCGGCATCATCGGTTTCACCACCGGCACCCACGACCTGCTCGCCCTCGTGGAGGGCTACACGAGGGACCACCCGGACAACGGGCTGGCGGAGTTCCTGCCCGCGCTGCGTGCGGTGGACGGCACGGACTCGCACGAGGGCCTGGATCCGGGCTTCCCCGAGGCCTGGCGGGCGGAGTCGGAGAAGCCCGCCTTCCGCGCGGCCCAGGAGGCCGAGCGCGACCGGGTCTACTTCGATCCGGCGGTGCGCATGGCCAAGCTGGACGGTCTCGGCACGCTCGGCCAGTTCGTGTATTACGACGCGATGGTCCGGCGTGGTCCCGACACCGGCCCCGAGGGCTTCTACGGCCTGCGGGAGCGGGCCATGCGCAAGGCGGAGACGCCGGGGCGGGGCGGCGACGAGGAAACGTTTCTGGAGGCGTTCCTCGAGGTGCGCCGTGCGGCCGTGCTCACGCGGAAGCCGGGCGCCGACACGTCCCGGTTGGACACGGTTCAGCGCCGGTTCCTGCGGGAGGGGAACCTGGAGCTGGCGACGCCGCTGACCTGGCGGGTGAACGGGATCACCTTCCGGGTTCCCTGAGGGGATGCGGCGGCGCCTGCCCGGTTTCGTCCGGTCGGGGACGGCAGGCAGGCGCCACCTGGTGTTCCGTACGCCGTTGTACGGGACCTCTGTGGGGGACCGTCAGGTCCCTCGTGCGGTGTGCCCGCCCGCCGGGTGGCGGGCGGGGCGGGCCGTCACACCGCCAGTGAGCGGTCGGTGGGACGGATCGGTGCGGGCAGGTCGCTCGCGCCGGTGAGGTGACGGTCGCAGCCGCGTGCGGCGGACCGGCCCTCGGCGATCGCCCACACGATGAGCGACTGGCCGCGGCCGGCGTCACCGGCGACGAAGACACCCGGCACACTGGTCTGGAAATCGGCGTCGCGGGCGATGTTACCGCGTTCGTCGAGCTCCAGGCCGAACTGTTCGACGAGGCCGTTGTCCCGGTCGGTGCCGGTGAAGCCCATGGCGAGGGTGACCAGCTGGGCCGGGATCGCCCGCTCGGTGCCGGGCTTGGGGGTGGGCCTGCCGTCGGCGAGTTCGACCTCGGTCAGGTGCAGCCACTGCACGTTGCCGTCGGCGTCGCCCTCGAAGTGGGTGGTGGAGACGGAGTAGACCCGTTCGCCGCCCTCCTCGTGCGCGGAGGTGACCTTGTAGAGCAGGGGGAAGGTCGGCCACGGCTGGGAGAGTGGGTTCCGCTCCTCGCCCGGGCGGGGCATGATCTCCAGCTGGGTGACGGAGGCGGCCCCCTGGCGGTGGGCGGTGCCCACGCAGTCGGCGCCGGTGTCGCCGCCGCCGATGACGACGACGTGCTTGCCCTCGGCGGAGATCGGCGGGGCGACGTAGTCGCCCTCCTGCACCTTGTTGGCCAGCGGCAGGTATTCCATGGCCTGGTGGATGCCACCCAGTTCACGGCCCGGTACCGGCAGGTCGCGCGGGGTGGTCGCGCCGACGGCGAGGACGACGGCGTCGTACCGCTTGCGCAGTGCGGTGGCCGGCATGTCGCGGCCGATCTCGATGCCGGTGCGGAACTTGGTGCCCTCCGCGCGCATCTGCTCGATACGGCGGTTGATGTGCCGCTTCTCCATCTTGAACTCGGGGATGCCGTAGCGCAGGAGGCCGCCGATGCGGTCGGCCCGTTCGTACACGGCGACGGTGTGGCCGGCCCGGGTCAGCTGCTGGGCGGCGGCCAGGCCGGCGGGGCCGGAACCGACGACCGCGACGGTCCTGCCGGAGTGGCGTTCGGGGATGCGCGGGGCGACGTCACCGGTCTCCCACGCCTTGTCGATGATCGAGACCTCTACGTTCTTGATGGTGACGGGCGGCTGGCTGATGCCCAGGACGCACGCCGATTCGCACGGGGCGGGGCACAGTCGGCCGGTGAACTCCGGGAAGTTGTTGGTGGCGTGCAGGCGTTCGGAGGCCGCCTGCCAGTCTCCGCGGTGGGCGTAGTCGTTCCACTCGGGGATGAGGTTGCCCAGCGGGCAGCCGTTGTGGCAGAACGGGATGCCGCAGTCCATGCAGCGGCCGGCCTGCTTGCCGATGATCGGCAGCAGGGAGCCGGGGACGTGGACCTCGTTCCAGTCCTTGACGCGTTCGGTGACCGGGCGGGAGGCGGCGACCTCGCGCCCGTGCTTCAGGAAGCCCTTCGGGTCAGCCATGGGTCGCCGCCTCCATCATCTTCCGGTGGGTGTCGGACTCGGAGAGTCCGGCTCGCTCGGCGGCGTCCTTGGCGGCGAGCACTGCCTGGTACGTACGGGGGATGATCTTGCTGAAGCGCTCGGCCGCGGTGTCCCATTCGGCGAGCAGCCTGGCGGCGACGGTGGAGCCCGTCTCCTCCTGGTGCCGGCGCACCACGTCGTGCAGCCAGGCGCGGTCGGTGTCGTCGGGTTCGTGGACGGCGTCCAGGTTGCCGGCGTTGACGTTGTCCCGGTCGAGGTCGATGACGTAGGCGACGCCGCCGGACATGCCGGCCGCGAAGTTGCGGCCGGTCCCGCCGAGGACGACCGCGTGGCCTCCGGTCATGTACTCGCAGCCGTGGTCGCCCACGCCCTCGGAGACGACCAGTGCTCCGGAGTTGCGCACGCAGAACCGTTCGCCGACCTTGCCGCGCAGGAACATCTCGCCGCCGGTGGCGCCGTAGGCGAGGGTGTTGCCGGCGATGACGCTGTACTCGGCGAGGTGGTCGGCGCCGCGGTCGGGGCGGACGACGATGCGGCCGCCGGAGAGGCCCTTGCCGACGTAGTCGTTGGCGTCGCCCTCCAGGCGCAGGGTGATGCCGCGGGGGACGAAGGCGCCGAAGGACTGGCCGGCGGAGCCGGTGAAGGTGATGTCGATGGTGTCGTCGGGCAGGCCGGCGCCGCCGAACTTCTTCGTCACCTCGTGGCCGAGCATGGTGCCGACGGTGCGGTTGATGTTGCGGATGGCGACCTGGGCGCGGACCGGCTGGGCGTCCACGGCGCCGTCGGCGGCGAGCGCGTCGGCGGCGAGCTTGATCAGCTCGTTGTCGAGGGCCTTCGCCAGTCCGTGGTCCTGGGGGACGGCCTGGTGGCGGACGGCGCCGTCGGGCAGGTCCGGGACGTGGAGCAGCGGGGCCAGTTCCAGGCCCTGCGCCTTCCAGTGGTCGACGGCGCGGGTCACGTCGAGGACCTCGGCGTGGCCGACGGCTTCCTCCAGGGAGCGGAAGCCGAGTCCGGCGAGGAGTTCGCGGACCTCTTCGGCGATGAACCGGAAGAAGTTCACGACGTGCTCGGCCTGGCCGGCGAACCGCTCGCGCAGGACCGGGTTCTGGGTGGCGATGCCGACGGGGCAGGTGTCCAGGTGGCAGACGCGCATCATGACGCAGCCGGAGACGACCAGGGGTGCGGTGGCGAAGCCGAACTCCTCGGCGCCGAGGAGGGCGGCGACGACGACGTCGCGGCCGGTCTTGAGCTGACCGTCGGTCTGGACGACGATCCGGTCGCGCAGGCCGTTGAGCAGGAGGGTCTGCTGGGTCTCGGCGAGGCCGAGCTCCCAGGGGCCGCCGGCGTGCTTGAGCGAGGTCAGCGGGGAGGCGCCGGTGCCGCCGTCGTGACCGGAGATGAGCACGACGTCGGCGTGGGCCTTGGAGACGCCCGCGGCGACGGTGCCGACGCCGACCTCGGAGACCAGCTTGACGTGGATGCGTGCCTCGGGGTTGGCGTTCTTCAGGTCGTGGATGAGCTGGGCGAGGTCCTCGATGGAGTAGATGTCGTGGTGCGGCGGCGGGGAGATGAGGCCCACGCCGGGTGTCGAGTGACGCGTCCTGGCGATCCACGGGTAGACCTTGGGGCCGGGCAGCTGGCCGCCCTCGCCGGGCTTGGCGCCCTGGGCCATCTTGATCTGGATGTCGTCGGCGTTGACCAGGTACTCGGAGGTCACGCCGAAGCGGCCGGAGGCGACCTGCTTGATGGAGGAGCGGCGGGCCGGGTCGTACAGGCGCTCGGGGTCCTCGCCGCCCTCGCCGGTGTTGGACTTGCCGCCGAGCCGGTTCATGGCGATGGCGAGGGTCTCGTGCGCCTCCTGGGAGATGGAGCCGTACGACATGGCGCCGGTGGAGAACCGCTTGACGATCTCGGAGACCGGCTCGACCTCGTCGAGGGGGACGGGCGCCCGGTCGGGCTTGAAGCCGAACAGGCCGCGCAGTGTCATCAGGCGTTCGGACTGCTCGTCGACGCGGTCGGTGTACTGCTTGAAGACGTCGTAGCGGCCGGAGCGCGTGGAGTGCTGGAGGCGGAAGACGGTCTCCGGGTCGAACAGGTGCGGTTCGCCCTCGCGGCGCCACTGGTACTCACCGCCGATGTCGAGGGCGCGGTGGGCGGGGGCGATGCCGGAGGCGGGGTACGCCTTGGCGTGGCGGGCGGCGACCTCGCGGGCGACGACGTCGATGCCGATGCCGCCGATCTTGGTGGCGGTGCCGTGGAAGTACTTCTCGACGAACCGCTCGTCGAGGCCGACGGCTTCGAAGACCTGGGCGCCGCGGTAGGAGGCGACGGTGGAGATGCCCATCTTGGACATGACCTTCAGGACGCCCTTGCCGAGGGCGTGGATGAGGTTGCGGATGGCCTTCTCGGGCTCGATGCCGGACAGGAAGGTGCCCGCGCGGACGAGGTCCTCGACGGACTCCATCGCCAGGTAGGGGTTGACGGCGGCGGCGCCGAAGCCGATGAGGAGGGCCACGTGGTGGACCTCGCGGACGTCTCCGGCCTCGACGAGGAGGCCCACCCGGGTGCGCTGCCTGGTGCGGATGAGGTGGTGGTGGACGGCCGCGGTGAGCAGCAGCGACGGGATCGGCGCGTGCTCGGCGTCGGAGTGCCGGTCGGACAGGACGATCAGGCGGGCGCCGTTGCCGATGGCGGCGTCGGCCTCGGCGCAGATCTCCTCGATGCGGGCGGCGAGGGTGTCGCCGCCGCCGGAGACCCGGTAGAGGCCGGAGAGGGTGGCGGCCTTGAAGCCGGGCAGGTCGCCGTCGGCGTTGACGTGGATGAGCTTGGCCAGCTCGTCGTTGTCGATGACCGGGAAGGGCAGGACCACGGAGCGGCAGGAGGCGGCCGTCGGCTCGAGCAGGTTGCCCTGGGGGCCCAGGGAGCTGCGCAGGGAGGTGACCAGTTCTTCGCGGATCGCGTCCAGCGGCGGGTTGGTGACCTGCGCGAACAGCTGGGTGAAGTAGTCGAAGAGCAGCCGGGGGCGCTCGGAGAGCGCGGCGATCGGGGAGTCGGTGCCCATGGAGCCGATCGGTTCGGCTCCGGTCCTGGCCATCGGGGTGAGCAGGACGCGCAGTTCCTCCTCGGTGTAGCCGAAGGTCTGCTGGCGCCGGGTGACCGAGGCGTGGGTGTGCACGATGTGCTCGCGCTCGGGCAGGTCGGACAGTTCGATCTCGCCGGCTTCCAGCCACTGGGCGTAGGGGTGTTCGCCGGCGAGGGCGGTCTTGATCTCGTCGTCCTCGATGATGCGGTGCTCGGCGGTGTCCACCAGGAACATGCGGCCGGGCTGCAGGCGGCCCTTGCGGACGACCTTCGCCGGGTCGATGTCGAGGACGCCGACCTCGGAGCCGAGGACGACCAGGCCGTCGTCGGTGACCCAGTAGCGGCCGGGGCGCAGGCCGTTGCGGTCGAGTACGGCGCCGACCTGGGTGCCGTCGGTGAAGGTGACGCAGGCGGGGCCGTCCCAGGGCTCCATCATCGTGGAGTGGTACTGGTAGAAGGCGCGCCGGGCCGCGTCCTTGGAGTTCATCGACGTGTGGTTCTCCCAGGCTTCCGGGATCATCATCAGCACGGAGTGCGGCAGTGAGCGCCCGCCGAGGTGCAGCAGTTCGAGGACCTCGTCGAAGGAGGCGGAGTCGGAGGCGTCGGGGGTGCACACCGGGAAGACGCGCTCGAGGTCCTTCTCGGGACCGAACAGGTCGGAGACCAGCTGGGACTCCCGGGCGCGCATCCAGTTGCGGTTGCCCTTGACGGTGTTGATCTCGCCGTTGTGGGCGACGAAGCGGTAGGGGTGCGCGAGCGGCCACGACGGGAAGGTGTTCGTGGAGAACCGGGAGTGCACGAGCGCGATCGCGGAGCCGAAGCGGCGGTCCGACAGGTCCGGGAAGAAGGGCTCCAGCTGGCCGGTGGTGAGCATGCCCTTGTAGACGATGGTCCGCGCGGACAGCGACGGGAAGTAGACGTCGGCCTCGCGCTCGGCGCGCTTGCGCAGTGCGAAGGCCCTGCGGTCGAGGTCGATGCCGGTCGAGGTGTGGTCCGTGACGAAGATCTGGCGGAAGGCGGGCATCGTGGAGCGGGCGGTGGCGCCGAGCAGTTCGGGTGCGACGGGCACCTCGCGCCAGCCGAGGACGGTCAGGCCCTCGTCGCGGGCGAGCTCCTCGATGCGGGCGGCGGCCTCGTCGGCCCCGTCGAGGGGGAGGAAGGCGGTGCCGACGGCGTAGGCGCCGGCCTCGGGCAGTTCGAATCCGGCCACCTCGCGGAAGAAGGCGTCCGGGACCTGGGAGAGGATGCCCGCGCCGTCGCCGGAGTCGGGCTCGGAGCCGGTGGCGCCGCGGTGCTCCAGGTTGCGCAGGACGGTGAGTGCCTGCTCCACCAGGGTGTGGGAGGCCTCTCCGGTGAGGGTGGCGACGAAGCCCACGCCGCAGGCGTCGTGCTCCTCGCGGGGGTCGTACAGGCCCTGGGGGGCGGGGCGGGCGTCCATGGAGGACCGGTTCTGGCCTTGCGCGGGATGCTGGCACGGCTGACGCGGCATACGCATCGGCTCTCCTCGTCGTCGTCATGTGGCGTGCGGCGTGTGCCGAGGGACGACGCTGGCCCTCTGCGTGACTGCGAAATTTCGTGCAGATTACACGATCACCGGGGTCCCGAAAAGGGGGATATTTCGGCCCGTTGTGCGGACACCTCGCAGGTCACGGCGGGGTTCCGTACCTGGTGGCGGAGGCTGGGGGGACCGGGGCGGGCAGATCGGTGCCTGCCGGTCCGAAGGCGAGAAGAGGGCGGCTTCGCCTCTCCTCGCACGTGTGGCACGAGCTTCGTTGCCCGCAGCGCTTTCCGCTCATGCCCCGTCGTCACACGGTCGAAACCAACGAGTAACGGCTACTTGCGCGCTCCGCCGCGCGAAAGCGGAGCCGGATCGCCGGACGGCCCGGTCGGACCACGCGAGCGGCGTGGTCCGACCGGGCCGTCCGGACCGTCCGGGCCGGGTCATCCGCACTGGATCGTCCGTCCGAACCGTCCGGGCCGGGTCATCCGATGGCGGTTCCGAACAGCGCGCCCAGGGCGTAGGTCACGCCGGCCGCCGCGCCGCCGAGGGCGAGCTGCCGCAGCCCGCTGAACCACCAGGTCCGCGCGGTCACCTTGGCCACCAGCGCGCCGCACAGGAAGAGTCCCAGCAGGGCCACCAGCACGGCCGGCCACAGGCTGCTCGCGCCGAGCAGATAGGGCAGTACGGGCAGCAGTGCGCCCAGCGCGAAGGCGCCGAAGCTGGAGAAGGCGGCCACGGTGGGCGAGGGCAGCTCGCCGGGGTCGATGCCCAGCTCCTCGCGGGCGTGGATCTCCAGCGCCTGCTCGGGGTCCTTCGACAGCTGCCGGGCCACCTCGCGGGCGAGTTCCGGATCGACACCGCGGGACTCGTAGAGGCCGGCGAGTTCGGCCTCCTCGTCCTCGGGGTGCTTGCGCAGTTCACGCCGTTCGACGTCCAGTTCGGCCTCGACGAGGTCGCGCTGGGAGGCGACGGAGGTGTACTCGCCGGCGGCCATGGAGAAGGCGCCGGCCGCCAGACCCGCGAGGCCGGTGATGACGATGGTCTGCTGACCGACCGAGCCGCCGGCGACGCCGGTGATCAGCGCGAGGTTGGAGACCAGTCCGTCCATCGCGCCGAACACGGCGGGGCGCAGCCAGCCTCCGTTCACATCGCGGTGGGTGTGGTTGTCGCGGTGCGCCTCGTGCAGCGTCGCCTCGGTCTCGATGAGCGCCATACGGTCCCCCAGGGAGTTCACACGCGTCTGCGAACAGACGCAACTTTAGACATGTTCTACTTTTTTACAACGCTCAAGATACTCCCCTTGATTCCCCTCCGCCAGCAAGGAAAGGCTGGGCTAACCTGCGGTTTTGCGCATGACGCAGGTCTGTGCGGAGGACCGGTCGGATGCCGACCGGGTGACGCTGAGGCGTGTGAGGCTGCGCCGGACACCTCACCGGGGACAGTTCCGCAAAGGGCTCCGCGCCTCTCGGGGCGCCCCTGAGAGGAGAGCCGTGTATGGCATCGATCGCCTGCATCCCCTCCGCCCCGGCGCACGAGGACTCCGCCGGACTCCGCGAGCGGGCCCGCGGCGCGCTGCTCGGCCTGGCCGTCGGCGACGCGCTGGGCGCCCCGGCCGAGAACATGCGGCCCTCCGAGATCCGCGCCCGGTGGGGCCGTATCACCGGGTACGTCGCGGAGCACCCCGCGGGCACCGACGACACCGAATACGCGATCCTCACCGGCCTGCTGCTGGCCCGGCACGGCTCCGCGCTCACTCCGGAGCAGGTGGAGACGGCCTGGCACGAGTGGATCGCGGACCGCTGCGAGGGGTCCTTCCGCGGCGCGGGCTTCAGCGAACGCGGCACCCTGGAGAACCTCCGCCGGGGACTGGCCGCCCCCCTCTCCGCCCAGCACCGCCACCCCTGGAGCGACGGGCTGGCGATGCGGGCGGCGCCGCACGGCGTCTTCGCGGCCGGCCGTCCCGCCGAGGCGGCCCGGCTGGCGGCCGTCGACGGCTCGGTCAGCCACGACGGCGAGGGCATCTACGGCGGCCAGGCGGTCGCGGCGGGCGTGGCCGCGGCGATGGCGGGAGCACCGGCGGTCACCGTCGTCGCCTCCGCCCTGGCCCTGGTGCCGGAGGACTCCTGGACCGCCCGTTCCCTGCGCCGCGCCGTCACCGCCGCCCACCTGGGCGAACGCGCGGTCCGCTCCGCCGTCGTGGTCGGCGGCTACCCCTGGACCGATCTGGCCCCCGAAGCCGTCGCCCTCGCCTTCGGCGCGTACGCGGCGGCGGACGGCGACTTCGAACAAGCGGTGCTGACGGCCGTCAACATGGGCCGCGACGCCGACACCACGGCGGCCGTGGCGGGCGCCCTCGCGGGGGCGACCCGGGGCGTTCACGCGATCCCGGAGGCCTGGGCCGCGGCCATCGGCCCGGCCCGCGGCAGCTGTCTGCCCGCGATGGCGGGCCACCACGTCCTGGACATCGCGGACCTGCTCACGGCAGGCGCTTTCGTCCTGGCAGCGGACACCGAAACGGAGGCCCCGACATGACCCCGCCCCCCGCCCCGGCTCCGTCCACCGTCACCACCCCGGCCCCACCCGCAGCCACAGTCGCAGCGCCGTCCTCGGCCGTCGAGGGGAAGGGAGCCTCCCAGGAGCCGCCCGCCTCCGGCCGCGGGACCCGCCCGCGCGAAGCGGGCGGGGAGCACCGGACCGAAGGCGGGACCGAGGCCGTACCCCCCGCCCCGCCGCCGCGGGCCCGCATCGAGGGCCTGCTGCTCGGCCTCGCCGCCGGTGACGCCGCCGGCTGGCCCGCCGCACGGCACCGGGCCGCCCGGATGCCCGAGTGGACCCGGCGGCTCACCCGGGAGCTGGACGTCTTCGCCGAACAGAACGCGACCACCACCCTCCCCGTACCGATCGCCCTCAACCAGCCCCCGGAGCCCCTGCGGCTCGGCCCCTCCGACGACGCCGAGTGGGCGGCGTTCGCGGCCGAGGCGGTCCTGCTGGCCGGCCGCGACAGCGTCCTGGGGGACCTGAGCCGGGAACGCCGCACCCGGGCCGCCATCGACCTGACCTGGAGCGTCGCGGCCGGTGAGGTCGCCGCGGCGGCCGCCCGCGCCCCCGAGATCGAGTCGGCCGTGCTCCCCCTGCGCGCCCGTATCTCCGTACGGGCCGGGCTCGGCAACCTCGCCACCGGTCTGCGACCGCCCGCCACCGGCCACGACAACCCGCACTACTTCGACGACGCGGCCTGCGTACGGGCCTGCGTCCTGGCCGTCGCCCAGGCGGGGGACCCCGCACGCGCCGCGGCGCTCGCCGAGTTCGACGCCCGCTACACCCAGGACGGCGACGGGGTGCACGGCGCCCGCGCGATGGCCGCCGCCGTCGCCCTCGCGCTGGCCGGAGCGGATGTGGCGGCCTGTGTGGCCGCCGCGCTCGCCGAGCTGCCCGAGGAGACGGAGATCGGCCGCAACGCCCGGCACGCCCTGCGGCTCGCCGAGGACAACGACGGCGCCTTCGCCCTCGTACCGCTCCTGGAGCACCAGATCGTCGACCACGTCTACAGCTACGGTGTCGCCGCCGCCGAGACCGTCCCCGTAGCCCTGGCCCTGGCCACCGCCGCCCGCGGCCGGATCGCGGAGGCGGTACCCGCCGCGGCCTGCCTGTCCCGGGTCGCGGACTCCGCCCCCGCCCTCGTGGGCGCCCTGACCGGCACGCTGGGCGGCAGCTCGGCGATCCCCGGGTCGTGGCGGGAGAGCTGCCGCACCCTCTCCGGCTGCGCGCTCCCCCGGTTCACCGGCACCGACCTGGTGGAACTCGCCGGACTCCTGGAAGCCGCGCAACCACCCCCGCCAGGGGGATGATTCGGACATGACGCTCACAGAGGACGACAAGCGGGGCCGCGGTGTGCCCCTGGACGAGCGGATCACCGGCGCGCTGGTGGGAGCCGCCGTCGGCGACGCGCTCGGCGGCCCCGTCGAGGGGTACTCCCCCGAGCAGATCGCCGAACGCCACGGTGGCCGGGTCCACGGTGTCGTCGGTCCCTGGAACGGCGACGCCTGGCGCACCGCCCGGCCCATCGCCCCGTACCACAAGGGCGACGGACACGTCACCGACGACACCCTCATGACGCACGCCCTGGTCCGGGTGTACACGCGGGTCCGGGACCATCTGGACGCCCATGCCGTCGCCGACCACCTGGTGCCGGACCTGATGGGCACCCCGCGCTGGATCCCGGAACTGGAGGCGGAGGCGCTCCCGCTGCAGCGGATCTTCCTCGCGGAGAAGTGGCTGGTGGCCCGGATCCACTACGGCCACGTCGACCCGCGCGAGGCGGGCTCCGGCAACATCGTCAACTGCGGTGCCGCGATGTACATGGCCCCCGTCGGCCTGGTCAACGCGGCCAATCCGGCGGGCGCGTACGCCGAGGCGCTGGACGTCGCGGGGGCCCACCAGTGGTCGTACGGCCGGGAGGCGGCGGGGGTGCTCGCCGCGGCCGTGGCGGCGGCGTGCGCGCCGGGGGCGAGTGCGGACTCGGTCGTCGACGCGTGCCTGTCACTGGCGAAGGACGGCACCCGCGAGGCGATCGAACGGGTCTGCGAGGAGGCGTCCCGGCACCCGGACTTCGAGTCCGCGCTGCGCCCGCTGCGGGAGGCGGTGGCCCCCTACGACACCGTGGGCCCCGACTACCGCTCCCCCTCGCTGGGCGCCCGCCGGCCGTCCCGGCTGCACTCCGTCGAGGAACTCCCCGTCGCGCTGGGCATGGTGGTGGTGGCCCGCGGCGACTTCCGGCAGGCGGTGCTGGGCGCGGTGAACTACGGCCGGGACTGCGACTCCATCGCCACGATGGCCGGGGCGGTGACCGGCGCCCTCGGCTCACCGGTCCCCGAGGACTGGGCGAAGACCGTGGCGGACGCCAGCCGTCTCGACCTCTGGGCGCCCGCGGCCGCGCTGACCGCGGTGACCTGCGAGGTCTTCGCACGCGACGTCTCCCGGCGGCGGGCCCACGAACAGGCGTTCGCCGAGTTGGGAGGCCCGGCGTGCTCCGACTGACCTGGGTCCAGCCGGAGGACCTGATCGGCCACGAGCTGCGCCAGGCGGCCCAGGACGGCAGGGCGCCCTCGGCCGTCGCGGCCCGCTGGCGCGCGGCGGGCGGCCCCGAGGCCCCGCTCCGCGCCGGCGCCTCCCCGCGCCCGGCGTCCCGCTACCTCAGGCTGCTGGCCGGGGACCTCCTGGACGAACTGGCCGACCTGCCCAGCGGCCTGGCGGACGACGAGCCGACGGACCTCGCCGCGATCAAGTCCCTGTGCCCCGACTGGCCCTCCCCCGCCGCCTCCGGTCCGCCGGTCCCCGGCCACGCCGACGCGGACCGCACCGACGCAAACCGCACCGACGCGGACCACCGCCGTACCGACCGCCTCGAAGCCGCCTGGCTCGGCCGGGCCGTCGGCTGCCTGCTCGGCAAGCCCGTGGAGAAGCTCCCCCTCGACGGCATCCGCCGGCTCGCCCGCGCCACCGGGAACTGGCCCCTGAACGGCTACTTCACCGCCCGCGGGGTCCCCGCGGAACTGGCCGCCCGGTACCCCTGGAACCGTCGCTCCGCGGCCACGTCCCTCGCCGAGAACATCGACGGCATGCCCGAGGACGACGACCTCGACTACCCCCTCCTCAACCTGCTGCTGCTCCAGCGGTACGGCAGGGGCTTCACCACCGCGGACGTGGCCCGGCTGTGGCTGGACGAACTCCCGGCGGGCCGCGCCTTCACCGCCGAACGCGTCGCCTACCGCAACCTCCTGAGCGGTCTGGAGCCCCCGCGCACCGCCCGGCACCGCAATCCCTTCCGCGAGTGGATCGGCGCCCTGATCCGCGCCGACCTGCACGGCTGGACCAACCCGGGAAACCCGGCGGGCGCGGCGGAACAGGCCCATCGCGACGCGATCCTCAGCCACACCGCCAACGGCGTCTACGCCGCGATGTTCGCCGCGGCCGCCATCGCCACCGCCGCCGCGGACCCGGGCGCCGACAGCGGCAGCGGCAGCGGCGACGCCACCGGCGGCGGCAACAGCGGTCAGGACGTCCACGCCTGTCTGCGGGCCGGTCTCGCCGTCGTACCGCCCCGCTCCCGGCTCGCCCGCGCCGTGCGCCACGCCGTGCGACTGGCGCACGAGCACGACGACTTCGCAGACGTCGTCGACGCGATCCACGCCCGGCACGCGGACGCCCACTGGGTGCACGCCGTGCCCAACACCGCGCTGATCGCCGCCGCCCTCACCCACGCGGACGGCGACTTCACCGGCGCGATCTGCCGCGCCGTCTCCGGTGGCCTCGACACCGACTCGACCGGTGCGACCGTCGGCGGCATCGCCGCCCTCCTCGCCGGCTCCCCCACCGCGCTCCCCGAACGCTGGACGGCCCCGCTGAAGAACCGGCTGGCCACCTCCGTCGGCGCCTTCGACGGCATCGGCTTCGACACCCTGGCCCGGCTGACCCGTCTGGAGGCCTCCCGCCCATGACCCGGCCCACCGCCCCCGCCGCCCCTCCGCTGACCGGCCTGCGCGTCCTGGACCTCGCCACCCTCTTCGCCGGGCCCCTCGCCGCGACCCTGCTCGGCGACTTCGGCGCCGAGGTCGTCAAGGTCGAGCACCCGCGGAAACCGGACCCCTCCCGCGGCCACGGACCGTCGAAGGACGGCGTGGGGCTGTGGTGGAAGATGCTCGGCCGCAACAAACGGACCATCACCCTCGACCTGTCCACGCCCGGCGGCCGGACGACCCTGCTGCGCCTCGCCGGGACAGCCGACGTGATCATCGAGAACTTCCGGCCGGGCACCCTGGAGAAGTGGGACCTGGGCTGGCCCGAACTGTCGGCCGCCAACCCCCGGCTGGTCCTGGCCCGCGTCACCGGCTTCGGCCAGTTCGGCCCGTACGCCCACCGTCCCGGCTTCGGCACCCTCGCCGAGGCGATGAGCGGCTTCGCCGCCATCACCGGTGAACCGGACGCACCCCCGACGCTGCCGCCGTTCGGGCTGGCCGACTCCATCGCGGGGCTGACCACGGCGTACGCGGTGCTGACCGCGCTCGCCGGGCGCGAACACACCGGCGAGGGCCAGGTCGTCGACATGGCCCTCATCGAACCGATCCTCACCGCGCTCGGCCCGCAGCCGACCTGGTACGACCAGCTGGGCCACGTCCAGCCCCGCACCGGGAACCGCTCCCAGAACAACGCCCCGCGCGGCACCTACCGCACCGCCGACGACACCTGGGTCGCCGTCTCCACCTCGGCCCAGTCGGTCGCCGAGCGGGTGATGCGGCTGGTGGGACGGCCCGAACTGATCGACGAACCGTGGTTCGCCACCGGCGCCGGCCGGGCCCGGCACGCGGACACCCTGGACGAGGCCGTGGGCGGATGGATCGCCCGCCGCACCCGCACCGACGTGCTCGCGGCCTTCGAGAAGGCCGAAGCCGCGGTGGCCCCCGTCCAGGACGTACGGGACGTGATGACCGACCCGCAGTACCAGGCCCTGGACACCATCACCACGGTCGACGATCCGGAGCTGGGCCCGCTGCGCATGCAGAACGTCCTCTTCCGGCTCTCCCGCACCCCCGGCGCGATCCGCTGGGCGGGCCGGCCGCACGGCGCGGACACCGACGAGGTCCTGACCGAACTGGGGCTCACCCCGGCCGAGCTGACGGCGCTGCGCGCGGAGGGCGCCCTGTGACGAGGGCGGCGGAGGCCGTGCCCGGGACGACGGAAAAGGCCCCGCTGACCTGGCTCTACGCCCCCGGCGACCGGCCACGGGTGGTGGCGAAGGCCCTCGGCTGCGGAGCCGACGTGGTGGTGATCGACCTGGAGGACGCGGTCGCCCCCGACCGCAAGGAGTACGCCCGGGCCGCCACCGCCGAGCTGCTGCGCGACCCTCAGCCGCTCCCGGTCCACGTCCGCGTCAACGCCCTGACCGGTCCCTGGGGCGAGGCCGACCTCGCCGCCGTCGCCCCGGCCCCGGGCCTGACCGGGCTTCGGCTGCCCAAGGTGTCCTCCCCCGCCGACGTCGTGGGGGCCGCGCAGCGGGCCGTCTCCGCCCGCGGCGGCGCACTCCCCCTGTACGCGCTGCTGGAGACGGCGCTCGGCATCGAACGGGCGCACGCCGTGGCCACCGCCCACCCGTCCCTGCGCGGCATCTCGATCGGCGAGGCGGACCTGCGGGCCGACCTGGGCGTACGGGACGATGCGGGCCTCGACTGGTCCCGCTCCCGGGTGGTGGTCGCCGCGCGGGCGGCGGGTCTGGCCCCGCCGACCCAGTCCGTCCACCCGGACACCCGTGACCTGGAGGGCCTCCTCGCCTCCTGCGTCCGCGGCCGCGACCTGGGCTTCCTGGGGCGCGCCGCCATCCATCCCCGGCAGCTGCCGGTCATCGAGCGCGCCTATCTGCCGACGGAGCAGGAGGTCGAGCAGGCGGAGCGGATCGTCAAGGCGGCGGCCGGCGAACGGGGCGCCCAGGCACTTCCCGACGGCTGCTTCATCGACGCGGCGGTGGTGGCGGCCGCCCGGTGCGTCCTGTCCCTGGCCCGCCGGGTCTGAGGGCCGCAGACGCCGTGGGGCGTCCGGGAGGTCCCGGACGCCCCACGGCGTCGTCGTCGCAGAAGGCCGTCAAGCCCTCGGACCGTCAGCTCTTCTTCGCCGACCCGGCCCCGTCCTTGGAGCGGGCGTCCCCGGAATCCGCCTCGGCGCCCTCCTCGGCCTCGGCGTCTTCCTTGCCCTTGGCGGTCTTGGCGGTCTTTATGGTCTTGGCGGTCTTGGCTGATTCCTCGGCCTTGGTCTCTTCGCCCGCCTCGGTGGCCTCCGTCGGCTCGGCGTCGTCCGTCGCCTCCGGGAAGTCCGTCTTGTCCTGCTCGCCCGTCCCGCCGGAGGCGTCGGCCGCGCCCGGTTCCACCACGTCCTCGCGTCCCGGCCGCTTCTTCGCCGACACCACGATGTAGACCACCGCGAGCACGAAGACGATCATCGCGGTCCAGTTGTTCAGCCGCAGGCCCAGGATGTCGTGGGCCTCGTCGACGCGCATGTACTCGATCCAGAACCGGCCCGCGCAGTACGCCGCGACGTACAGCGCGAACGCCCGCCCGTGTCCGAGCTTGAAGCGACGGTCCGCCCAGATGACCAGCAGGGCGACACCGACGCACCACAGCGACTCGTACAGGAACGTCGGGTGGTAGTACCCCGGTACCCGGCCGCCCTCCGTGGACGTGATGTGCAGGGCCCAGGGAAGATCCGTCTCCCGCCCGTAGAGCTCCTGGTTGAACCAGTTGCCCCAGCGTCCGATCGCCTGCGCCAGCGCCAGCCCGGGAGCCACGGCGTCGGCGTACGGCGGCAGGGCGATGCCCCGGCGTCGGCAGCCGATCCAGGCGCCCAGGGCACCCAGGGCGACGGCTCCCCAGATGCCCAGGCCGCCTTCCCAGATCTTGAAGGCGTCGACCCAGTCGCGGCCCTCGCCGAAGTAGAGCTGGTAATCGGTGATGACGTGGTAGAGGCGACCACCGACCAGACCGAACGGGATGGCCCAGAACGCGATGTCCCAGGCGGTGCCCTTCTGACCGCCGCGGGCCACCCACCGGCGGTCGACGATCCAGAGGGCGACGAAGAGGCCGACGAGGATGCTGAAGGCATAGCCGCGCAGCGGGATGGGGCCCAGGTACAGCACCCCGCTCGACGGGCTGGGAATGTAGGCAAGTTCCATGGCAGGGTCGACGCTACCGTGCCGGACCGGTCCCACGTCGGGTGGCCCGGCTACGGCTCCATAACGGGAGGGCGCGCCTACTGTTCCCGATTGGCCTTCTGGACCATCTCCTTCAGCTTCGCCGGCGTCATCGTCCGGTCCTGGTAGATGTTCTTGTCACCGAGCAGGACGGTCGGGGTGCCCGGGAAACGGCCCTTCTGGAAGGCCTCCTGGGACTTTCCGACCCAGCTGTTGTGCGTGCCGTCCTCCACGCAGCTGCGGAAGGCGGGCGTGTCGAGACCGTCCACCTTGCCCGCCAGCTCGATGAGCTTGCCCTTGTCGGCGAAGGCGTCGTCCGTCTCCTGGGGCTGGTTGTCGAACAGCACGTCGTGGTACTCGGTGAACTTGCCGGCGTCCTGGGCGCAGGCGGCCGCGTTGGCGGAGTTGCGGGAGCCGGTGCCGCCCATGTTGCCGTCGATGAGCGTGACCAGGTGGTACTCGATCTTGAGCTGGCCGGACTCGGTCAGCTCGTGCAGGGTCGGGCGGTACGCCAGCTCGAAGGACTTGCAGGCGGGGCAGCGGAAGTCCTCCCACACGGTGAGCGTGGACTTGGCGTTCTCCTTGCCGACCGGGATGGCGAGGCCGTCCTTGCCGAGGGCACCCGAGGGCGCCACCACCGGGCCGGCCTCCTTGCTTCCCTCGTCCTTTCCGGCGTTGGCCGCGACCACTCCGATCACTGCCGCGAGCGCCAGGACACAGACCACGCCCGCACCCACGATCAGGGTGCGGCGGCGCCTGTCCGCCGTCTTCTGCTTCTCGCGCTCGACCGCCAGCCGCTCCCGGGCGGTGCGCTTTCCCTCACGATTCTTCTCGCTCACACCCCGCAGAACGAACCGGGGAGGCGCACCGCGCCTCCCCGGTCCCAGGTCCACCCGTACGAGGGACCCGTATGACTATCTGCTGACGCCTCCCGGACGGTCGGCCACCCGTGGTGTCCGGCCCGGGGAGGGCGCGGTCATGCCTGTCCGCGTACGCCCTTGGCGAGTTCGCCGGCCAGCGCCCGCACCGCCTGGATCCCGGCGGCCGGGTCGGGGGCGTCCAGCATCCGCTTGACGAAGGCGGAGCCGACGATCACACCGTCGGCGAAGCGGGCGACCTCGGCGGCCTGGGCGGCGTCGGAGACGCCGATCCCGACGCACACCGGCAGGTCGGCACGGCTCGCCCGGGTGCGTGCCACGAGTTCCTCGGCCTGCGTGCCGACCGACTCGCGGGTGCCGGTGACCCCCATGAGGGACGCCGCGTAGACGAAGCCGCTGCCCGCCGCGGTGATCTCGGCGAGCCGCTCGTCCTTGCTGCTGGGCGCGACGACGAAGACGGTGGCGAGCCCGTGCTTGTCGGCGTGTTCCCGCCACAGCGCCGACTCCTGGACGGGCAGGTCGGGCAGGATGCACCCGGCGCCGCCCGCCTCGGCGAGTTCGGCGGCGAACCGCTCGACGCCGTAGCGGTCGACGGGGTTCCAGTACGTCATGACGAGGATCGGCTTCCCGGTGGCGCGGTGCGCCTCCCGGACCGTGCGCAGCGCGTCGGCGATCCGGACGCCGCCGCGCAGGGCGATGTCGTCGGCGGTCTGGATGACGGGCCCGTCGAGGACGGGGTCGCTGTGCGGCAGGCCCACCTCCACGACGTCGGCGCCGCCGTCGATGACGGCCTTGACGGCGTCGATTCCGCCGTCGACGGTCGGGAACCCGGCCGGGAGGTAGGCGATGAGGGCGGCCCGGCCCTCGGACCTGGCCGCGGCGAGGGTGTCGCTCAGCAGCTGTACGTTCCCGCTCACTTGGCGTCCCTCTCGATCTCGGCGGCGTCGGTGTCCGCGTCGGCGGCGACGGTCCTGTCCGTGGTGGCGGTGCCGGTGGCGGCGGCCGCGGGGCCGGCGGGGTCGGTGTCGTACAGCCCGAAGTAGCGGGCGGCGGTGTCCATGTCCTTGTCGCCCCGGCCGGACAGGTTGACCACGATCAGCCCGTCCCGGCCGAGCTCCCTGCCGACCTCCAGGGCGCCGGCCAGCGCGTGGGCGCTCTCGATGGCCGGGATGATGCCCTCGGTGCGCGACAGCAGCAGCAGCGCCTGCATGGCGGCGTCGTCGGTGACCGCGCGGTACTCGCCGCGGCCGGAGTCCTTGAGGTAGGCGTGCTCGGGTCCGATGCCCGGGTAGTCGAGCCCGGCCGAGATGGAGTACGGCTCGGTGATCTGGCCCTCGTCGTCCTGGAGGACGTAGGAACGCGAGCCGTGCAGGATGCCGGGTTCGCCCGCGGTGAGGGTGGCCGCGTGCTCGCCGCTCTCGATGCCGTGGCCCGCGGGTTCGCAGCCGATCAGCCGCACCGAGGCGTCCGGGATGAAGGCGTGGAAGAGCCCGATGGCGTTGGAGCCGCCGCCGACGCAGGCGACGGCGGCGTCGGGCAGCCGTCCGGCGCGCTCCATGAGCTGACGGCGGGCCTCGACGCCGATGACGCGGTGGAAGTCGCGCACCAGGCCGGGGAAGGGGTGGGGTCCGGCGACGGTGCCGAAGAGGTAGTGCGTGGTGTCGACGTTGGCGACCCAGTCGCGGAACGCCTCGTTGATGGCGTCCTTGAGGGTGCGGCTGCCGGACTTCACGGCGATGACCTCGGCGCCGAGCATGCGCATCCGGGCCACGTTGAGGGCCTGGCGCCGGGTGTCGATCTCGCCCATGTAGACGGTGCAGTCGAGGCCGAACAGGGCGCAGGCGGTGGCGGTGGCGACGCCGTGCTGGCCGGCGCCGGTCTCGGCGATGACCCGGGTCTTGCCCATGCGCCGGGTGAGCAGCGCCTGGCCCAGCACGTTGTTGATCTTGTGGGAGCCTGTGTGGTTGAGGTCCTCGCGCTTGAGGAAGACCCGGGCGCCACCGGCGTGTTCGGCGAAGCGCGGCACCTCGGTGAGGGCGCTCGGGCGGCCGGTGTAGTTCATCAGCAGGTCGTCGAGTTCGCGGGCGAACTCGGGGTCGGCCTTGGCCTTGTCGTACTCGACGGCGACCTCGTCCACGGCGGCGACGAGCGCCTCCGGGATGAACTTGCCGCCGAACGCCCCGAAGTAGCCTTCGGGGCTCGGGGTCCGACCCTCGGGATCGGGGATGAAGAACTGGCTGGACATGCGGAAACCTCACGGTGAGCGTTGTTCTCGGTCACTGATCGCCGTGGGGGGCGGGGGTGTCAGGCCACTGCGGGCCGCGGGCGGCTCGGCGCGTCCGCGCGCCGGAGCCGCCCGTGTTCGGGCACAGTCCCGCGCCCCTGGAAGGGGCGCTGCCATCGCATGCCGTTGACCTGACCCGGCTCGTCACCGATCACGTACCGGACCCGGCGCCCGTGGACCCGGCGCGCGGGCGCGCGGCAGCCGCGCGGGCGGCAGCCACGGGCGAGGCGCGCGTACGGGTCCCTGGCGCTCAGGGTGATCGGGAGGGGCATCGGGCCAAGCCTACCGGGGTGTCAGCCGCGGCCGTGCCGCAGTGCCGGGTGCTCGCCCGCCGCCACCAGGTCGGCGACCGCCGTCTTCGGGTCGCGGCCGGTGACCAGGGACTCGCCGACCAGGACGGCGTCGGCGCCGGCGTTGGCGTAGGCGATCAGGTCGTGCGGGCCTCGGACGCCGGACTCGGCGACCTTGACGAGGTGGTCCGGGAGCTCGGGGGCGATCCGCTCGAAGGTGCCGCGGTCGACCTCGAGGGTCTTGAGGTTGCGCGCGTTGATGCCGATGACCTTGGCGCCCGCGTCGATCGCGCGCTCGGCCTCCTCCTCGTCGTGCGCCTCGACGAGCGGGGTGAGCCCGATGGACTCGGCGCGCTCGATCAGCGACTCCAGGGCCGGCTGGTCGAGGGCGGCGACGATGAGCAGCGCGAGGTCGGCGCCGTGCGCCCGCGCCTCCCAGAGCTGGTACGAGGTGACGATGAAGTCCTTGCGCAGGACGGGGACGTCCACGCGGGCGCGGACCGCCTCCAGGTCGGCCAGCGATCCGCCGAAGCGGCGCTGTTCGGTGAGGACGGAGATCACGGCCGCGCCGCCCGCCTCGTAGTCGGCGGCGAGTCCTGCCGGGTCGGCGATCGCGGCGAGCGCGCCCTTGGACGGGCTGGAGCGCTTGACCTCGCAGATCACCTTGACGCCCTCGCCCCGCAGGGCGGCCGCGCCGTCCTTGGCCGCGGGGGCCTTGGCCACGCGCTCCTTGAGCTCGTCGAGGCTCACCCGCGCCTGCCGCTCCGCGAGGTCGGCACGGACTCCGTCGATGATCTCGTCGAGCACACTCACGCGAGAGGCCCCCTTCCAGACGGTCCGTCTTCAGTGCGTTCGTTTCCGTCCCGGGGCGTCCCCGCCCTCATGGTCGGGTCGCCGGACGAAACCGGTGGTCATTGCGATGGTATCCGTAATGGGGCGTACCCCTCGCATCCGGTGGATGCCGGTCCCTCCCCCGCCCTCGAACCAGCTTCGCACAGCTCGGGCGGGAGGTGCCCCCATGCTGGACGTCCAGCAGCTGATCAGGGGTGCAGCCAGCTGCCGAACGGCAGGTTCCGGACCACCGTGAAGACCAGCACCAGCGCTCCCAGGGACCACAGGAGTGCGGATGGGGGGTCGATGCGCAGGGGCTTGCCGCGCACCGCGCGGGCCACCCACACGGTCCAGAGCACGGCCAGGGCCGCGTAGCCGAGGACGGCGGGCGCGTTGGCCTGGAGGGCCGTCAGGAGGTCGCCGTGGACGACGGCGTGGGCGCTGCGCAGCCCGCCGCAGCCGGGGCAGTACAGGCCGGTGAAGCGCAGCAGCGGACAGACCGGGTAGTGGCCGGGCTGGTTGGGGTCCACCGCTCCGACGTAGGCGAAGGCTCCGGCGACGGCGGCGAGCGCTCCGGCGGGGAGGGCCAGGCGTGCGGCCCTGCCGCGGGGCGCGCGGGGCGTACCGGGTGTGCCGGGCGTGCGGGGGCTGACGGCGTTCACAGGGTGCATTGTGCCCCGCGCGCACGGGTCAGGGACGGTCGCGGCGCCCGTGTGCCGACCGCCCCTGTTCCGGAGTGCTCCTGGCGTTCAGCTCTCGGCGCGGACCGGCTCGCGGTCACCGCCGGTCTGGTTCAGGGGGTGGACGTGCTGCGGCTTGCCCATGCCCATCTTGCTCATGATTCCGCCGACGGCTCCGCCGAGCAGCGCGATGCCGATGCCCGCCCAGAAGCCGACCGGCGAGCTCACCACCATGAACAGGCTCGCGACGCAGAAACCGATGAAGGCGATGATGACACCGGTCCAGGCGGCCGGGGTGTGACCGTGGCTGCTGCCCGCCATTGCTTGCTCCTCGTTGCTGTGTACTTGTCTGAGCAGACGCTCGGACTCATTGTCCCGCACCCGCGCGCGCGCCGTCAGCGGGGGTGCTCCTCCGCACGGCGAACGTACCCTCCGGGACCTGAACCGGGCCGCGGCCCGGTTCAGGTCCCGGTCGGGTCCTCCCCGCGGTCGAGGGCCTTCCACAGGTCCTCGGGCCGGTCGGGATCGGCGGCGGCAGCGCGGCGCGGCCGGGGGGCGCCGCCGCGCTCGTAGCGGCCGGACATGCCGGGCCACAGCCTGCCGTAGCGCAGGGCGAGCACGCCGGCCAGCAGGAGCAGCAGGCCGCCCGCGGCCGCGACGTAGGGCCAGGCCGTGTGGCTGAGGGCCGCCACCGTGGCGGAGGTGTCGCCGGAGACCTCGGCGGCCTTGTCGTCGAGCGCGGAGCTGTCGGAGGCGCCGAGCAGGGCGGCCGTGACGATGCCCGCGCCGGAGAGGGCGAGCAGCGCGGCGACGGCGAGGCGGCCGGTCCGCCGGACGGCGAAGACGGCGACCAGTGCGGCCAGCCCCACCACGGCGAGGGCGGCGGGGACGCCGGTGACGTCACTGCCGTTGGCGGTCAGGGGAAAGTCCCCGCCGGCCACCGTGGCGGTGCCCCGGGACCACTGCTGCCGGGTGGCGAGCAGGGTCACGGCCGCGCCCAGGGCCCCGCCCAGCAGGGCGACGGCGAGACTGAGGCGGCCGGCGCGGGCGGGACCGGCGGCCTCGGACCGAGGGGAACGAGGGGAACGGGGGGGAGGTACAGCAGTCACGTACTCCACTATCGCGTGACCCGCGCGCGAGCCGTCACCCGGGGGCTCGCCCCGGGTCCGCCGCGCACCGTCTCACACGGTGCCCAGCCGGTTGGCCGTGTGCACGGCGCGCAGCACCGCGGCCGCCTTGTTGCGGCACTCGACGTCCTCCGCCACCGGGTCGGAGTCGGCGACGATTCCGGCACCCGCCTGGACGTACGCGGTGCCCCCGCGCAGCAGCGCGGTGCGGATCGCGATGGCGGTGTCGGAGTCGCCCGCGAAGTCCAGGTAGCCGACGCAGCCGCCGTACAGCCCGCGCCGGGACGGCTCGAGTTCGTCGATGATCTGCATGGCCCGGGGCTTGGGCGCACCGGAGAGGGTGCCGGCCGGGAAGCAGGCGGTGAGCACGTCGAAGGCGGAACGGCCGTCCGCGACCCGGCCGGTGACCGTCGAGACGATGTGCATGACGTGCGAGTACCGCTCGACGGACATGAAGTCGACGACCTCGACGGAGCCGGGCTCGCAGACCCGTCCGAGGTCGTTGCGGCCCAGGTCGACGAGCATGAGGTGCTCGGCGCGCTCCTTGGGGTCGGCGAGCAGTTCCTCCGCGAGGGCCTGGTCCTCCTGCGGGGTGGCGCCGCGGGGCCGGGTGCCGGCGATGGGGTGGACCATCGCCTGCCCGTCGTCGACCTTCACGAGTGCCTCGGGGGACGAGCCGACCACGTCGAAGGCCTCGCCGTCCCCGTGGGGGAAACGGAACAGGTACATGTAGGGCGAGGGGTTGGTGGCCCGCAGCACCCGGTAGACGTCCAGGGCACTGGCCGTGCACGGGGTCTCGAACCGCTGGGAGGGGACGACCTGGAAGGCCTCCCCCGCGCGGATGCGTTCCTTGATGTCCTCGACGGCCGCGCGGAAGTCGGGGCCGCCCCACAGCGCGGTGTGGTCGGGGAGTTCGGAGGGCGGGAGGACGGCCGGGGGCTGGGCCACCGCGCGGGTGAGGTCGGCCTCCATGGCGTCCAGGCGGGCCACGGCGTCGGCGTGGGCCTCGTCGACCCCGGTGTCCAGGTCGTTGTGGTTGATCGCGTTGGCGATCAGCCAGACGGAGCCCTCCCAGTGGTCCATGACGGCGAGGTCGCTGGTGAGCAGCATGGTCAGTTCGGGCAGCCGCAGGTCGTCCCGTTCGCCGGGGCCGATCTTCTCCAGCCTGCGCACGATGTCGTAGCCGAGGTAGCCGACCATGCCGCCGGTGAAGGGCGGCAGGCCGAGGTCGTGGGCGAGGTCGCGCGGGGTGTGCAGGGTTTCGAGCGTGGCGCGCAGCGCGCCGAGCGGGTCGCCCTCGGCCGGCACTCCGACGGGCGGGGTGCCCTCCCAGTGCGCCTGTCCGGCGCGTTCGGTGAGGGTGGCGGCGCTGCGGACGCCGATGAAGGAGTACCGGGACCAGGACCTGCCGTTCTCCGCGGACTCGAGCAGGAAGGTGCCGGGGCGCTCGGCGGCGAGCTTGCGGTAGAGGCCGACGGGGGTGTCGCCGTCGGCGAGGAGCTTGCGGGTGACCGGGATGACCCGGCGGTCGGCGGCGAGCTTGCGGAACGTCTCGAGGTCCATGCCGGCCGACCTTACTGATCCGGGACGGGCACGCCGGCACCGGCGTCGTCCGGGCGGGTGTCGGGGAGCAGCACGTCGGCGTCGAAGCAGGTGCGGGCGCCGGTGTGGCAGGCGGCGCCCACCTGGTCGACCCTGATCAGGAGGGTGTCGGCGTCGCAGTCCAGGGCGACGGACTTCACGTGCTGGACGTGTCCGGAGGTGTCGCCCTTGACCCAGTACTCCTGGCGGCTGCGCGACCAGTAGGTGCAGCGGCCGGTGGTCAGCGTGCGGTGCAGCGCCTCGTCGTCCATCCAGCCCAGCATCAGCACCTCCCGGGTGTCGTACTGCTGGGCGATGGCGGGCAGGAGGCCGTCGGGGCTGCGCTTGAGCCGTGCGGCGATCTGCGGGTCTAGGCGGCCGGGCCGGGACGTGCTGGTCATGGGGACCATTGTGCCGCGCGGGACGGGTGCGCCCGGGTTCCGTCCACCGACTGGAAAGGGGCGGGGCGGGTGGGCGGACCGGGCGGGTGACCGTAGGCTGACCACATGTCGACCCATGCCAAGCGTGAACGACTTCTCCTGGCCGATCTGCTGGAGACGGCGGGCCCGGAGGCCCCCACCCTCTGTGAGGGCTGGCGCGCCCGCGATCTCGCCGCGCACGTGGTGGTGCGCGAGCGCCGCCCCGACGCCGCCGGCGGCGTCCTGGTCAAGCAGCTGGCACCGCGTCTGGAGCGGGTGATGGCGGAGTTCACCGCCAAGCCGTACGAGGAGCTGATCCAGCTGATCCGTACCGGCCCGCCGCGCTTCTCGCCCTTCAGCCTCAAGCAGATCGACGAGTTGTCGAACATCGTGGAGTTCTACGTCCACACGGAGGACCTGCGCCGCGCCCAGCCCGACTGGACGCCGCGTGAGCTGGACCCGGTGTTCCAGGACGCCCTGTGGTCCCGGCTGGAGCGCAGCGCCCGGATGCTGGGTCGCGGCGCCCCCACGGGCCTGGTGCTGCGCCGTCCGGACGGACAGACCGCGGTGGCCCACCGCGGCACGCCCGTGGTCACGGTGACCGGCGAGCCCTCGGAGCTGGTGTTGTTCGCCTACGGGCGGCAGAGCGCCGCCGAGGTCGAGCTGGAGGGCGACGCGGACGCGATCGCGAAGCTGACCGAGTCCAAGCAGCTCGGGATCTGAAGCCTCGTTCCCTCCCGGGGATCCGACAGATCCGAGGCACCTGAGAGATCGGAAGAAGAAGTCCCATGATCAAGGTCGCCATGACCAGCGTGTATGTCGACGACGTCGCGAAGGCGCACACGTTCTACACCGATGTGCTCGGCTTCGAGACCCGTACCCGGACGGACCTGGGCGACGGCACGCTGTTCATCACGGTCGGGGCTCCCGAGGGCGCCCAGCGGGACCTGGAGCTGCTGCTGGAGCCCGGTCAGGGGCCCATCGCGGAGCCGTACCGCAGGGCGGTGCGTGAGGCGGGGCTGCCCGCCATGGTGTTCTCCGTGACGGACCTCCGCGCGGAGTACGAGCGGCTGCGCGGCGAGGGCGTGATCTTCGTGCGGGAGCCGCAGGAGCAGGGCCCGGTGATCACCGCCCTCCTGGACGACACGGTGGGCAACCTGATCCAGCTCTCCCAGCCCAAGGACTGAGCGCGGGCGGCGTACGCGCCGCCGGCCGGGCGGTGGCCCCGGCCGTCACACGACGGCCGGGGCCACCGCTGTGCGGGGCGTCACCGGACCGGGTGGCCCGCTTCCCGCAGGGTCTGCTTCACCTGGCCGATGCGCAGGTCGCCGAAGTGGAACACCGAGGCGGCGAGCACCGCGTCGGCGCCCGCGGCGACCGCGGGCGGGAAGTCGGCGAGCCGGCCGGCGCCGCCCGAGGCGATCACCGGGACGGTGACGTGCTTGCGGACGGCGGCGATCATCTCCAGGTCGTAGCCGTCCTTGGTGCCGTCCGCGTCCATGGAATTGAGCAGGATCTCGCCCGCGCCCAGCTCCGCGGCCCGGTGTGCCCACTCCACGGCGTCGATGCCGGTGCCCCGGCGGCCGCCGTGCGTGGTGACCTCGAAGGAGACGCCGGACCCACCCGGCTCACCGGACTCGGTGGACCCGGTGCGGCGGGCGTCGACCGACAGGACGAGGACCTGACGGCCGAAGCGTTCGGCGATCTCCCGGATGAGGTCCGGGCGGGCGATCGCCGCGGTGTTGACGCCGACCTTGTCGGCGCCCGCCCGCAGCAGCCTGTCCACGTCCTCGACGGTGCGGACGCCGCCGCCCACGGTCAGCGGGATGAACACCTGCTCGGCGGTGCGGCGCACCACGTCGTAGGTCGTCTCGCGGTTGCCCGACGAGGCGGTGATGTCCAGGAACGTCAGTTCGTCGGCGCCCTCGGCGTCGTACACCTTGGCCATCTCGACGGGGTCGCCCGCGTCGCGCAGGTTCTGGAAGTTGACGCCCTTGACGACCCGGCCGCCGTCCACGTCCAGGCAGGGGATGACTCGGACCGCCAGGGTCATGAACCGTGCTCCTCTATGTCCGCCGAGTGCCTCTGATGTCCTCGGAACGCTTCCACTTCGACCGACACCAGTACGCGCGAGTCCATGAAGCCCTCCACCACCAGGAGGCTGGTCACCGGGCGCACCGGGTCGAACAGCTCTTTGTGGGCGCGGCCCACCGCGTCGATGTCCCGCGAGTGCGCGATGTGCACGCGCGTGCGGATCACGGAGTCGGCGCCGAGCCCGAACTCGGCGATCGCCTCCAGGGCGGTGCCGAAGGCGACCCTGGCCTGTTCGTACGGGTCGCCCTCCCCGTACAGCACGTCGCCCTTGAACGCGGTGGTGCCGCCCACCAGGACGCGGTCGCCCGCCGCGACGGCGCGTGCGCAGCCGAAGGAGTCCTCCCAGGGGCTCCCGCCCCGCACGCGCCGGACGGCTTCGGCCGTCATCGCACCGCGTCCTTCTTCACGAGGTGACCTCCAGGGCCTCTTCCAGGGTGAACGCCTTCGCGTACAGGGCCTTGCCCACGATGGCGCCCTCGACGCCGAGCGGGACGAGCTCGGCGATGGCCCGCAGGTCGTCCAGCGACGACACGCCGCCGGAGGCCACCACGGGGCGGTCGGTGGCGGCGCAGACGTTCTTCAGCAGCTCCAGGTTCGGGCCCTGGAGGGTGCCGTCCTTGGCGATGTCGGTGACGACGTACCGCGCGCAGCCCTCGTTGTCGAGGCGCTCCAGCGTCTCGTAGAGGTCGCCGCCGTCCCGGGTCCAGCCGCGGCCGCGGAGGGTGGTGCCGCGCACGTCGAGGCCGACGGCGATCTTGTCGCCGTGTTCGGCGATGACCTTGGCGACCCATTCGGGGGTCTCCAGGGCGGCGGTGCCGAGGTTCACGCGGGTGCAGCCGGTGGCCAGGGCGGCGGCCAGGGAGGCGTCGTCGCGGATGCCGCCGGACAGTTCCACCTTGATGTCCATGGCGCGGGCGACCTCGGCGACCAGCTCGCGGTTGTCGCCGGTGCCGAACGCGGCGTCCAGGTCGACCAGGTGCAGCCACTCGGCACCCGAGCGCTGCCAGGCGAGCGCGGCTTCCAGGGGGGATCCGTAGGAGGTCTCGGTGCCGGACTCGCCGTGCACGAGGCGGACGGCCTGGCCGTCACGGACGTCGACGGCGGGGAGGAGTTCGAGCTTGGCCATGTCGCTACAGGGTTCCGATCCAGTTGGTGAGGAGCTGGGCGCCGGCGTCGCCGGATTTCTCGGGGTGGAACTGCGTCGCCCACAGGGCGCCGTTCTCCACCGCGGCGACGAACGGCTCGCCGTGCGTGGACCAGGTGACCGTCGGCGCCCGCATCACCGGGTTCTCCGCCGGAAGGGTCCAGTCGTGGACGGCGTAGGAGTGCACGAAGTAGAAGCGGGCGTCCGTGTCCAGGCCGGCGAACAGCTCGGAGCCGGCCGGCACGTCCACGGTGTTCCAGCCCATGTGGGGCACGACGTCGGCCCTCAGCGGCTCGACCGAGCCGGGCCACTCGTCCATGCCCTCGGTCTCGACGCCGTGCTCGATGCCCCGGGCGAACAGGATCTGCATGCCGACGCAGATGCCCATGACGGGCCGGCCGCCGGACAGCCGGCGGTCGATGATCCAGTCGCCTCTGGCCTCCCGCAGGCCCTTCATGCAGGCGGCGAAGGCGCCGACGCCGGGGACGAGCAGGCCGTCGGCGTTCATCGCCGTGTCGAAGTCGCGGGTGATCTCCACCTCGGCGCCCGCGCGTGCGAGGGCGCGTTCGGCGGAGCGGATGTTGCCGAAGCCGTAGTCGAAGACCACGACCCGCTTGGTGGCGCTCACGGTCACACCTCCAGCCTGAGGACACCGGCGGCCAGACACATCGCGGCGCCGATCGCGAGCACCACGACGAGACTCCTGGGCATCTTCTGTTTGATGAACGAGACGACCCCGCCGACGAAGAACAGGCCGACGACGATCAGGGCGGTGGACACGCCGTTCATGCCTACAGGGCGCCCTTCGTGGAGGGCAGGATGCCCGCCGCGCGGGGGTCGCGCTCGGAGGCGTACCGCAGGGCCCGGGCCAGTGCCTTGAACTGGCACTCCACGATGTGGTGCGCGTTGCGCCCGTACGGCACGTGCACGTGCAGGGCGACCTGGGCCTGGGCGACGAAGGACTCCAGGATGTGCCGGGTCATCGTGGTGTCGTACTCGCCGATCATCGGCGCCATCTTCTCGGGCTCGGTGTGCACGAGGTAGGGGCGGCCGGACAGGTCGACGGTGACCTGGGCGAGGGACTCGTCCAGGGGGACCGTGCAGTTGCCGAAGCGGTAGATGCCCGTCTTGTCGCCGAGCGCCTGCTTGAAGGCGGCGCCGAGGGCGAGGGCGGTGTCCTCGATGGTGTGGTGGGAGTCGATGTGCAGGTCGCCCTCGGTCTTCACGGTCAGGTCGAACAGACCGTGCCGGCCGATCTGGTCGAGCATGTGGTCGTAGAAGCCGACCCCGGTGGAGATCTCCGTCTTTCCGGTGCCGTCGAGGTCGATCTCGACGAGGACCGACGTCTCCTTCGTCGTCCGCTGCACGCGTCCTACGCGGCTCATTCGCTCTGCTCCTTAGGGGGTGTGGGGGTGGCCCCCACGTAACTGACCAGTTCACGGACCGCGTCGAGGAACGCGTCGTTCTCGGCCGGGGTGCCCGCGGTGACCCGCAGCCGTCCCGGTACGCCGTTGTCCCGGACCAGGACGCCCCGGTCGAGGATCTTCTGCCAGACCACGTGGGCGTCCGCGAACGTGCCGAACTGGACGAAGTTCGCGTCGGACGCGGTCACGTCGTAGCCGAGGCCGCGCAGTTCGGTGACCAGCCGGTCCCGCTCCCGCTTCAGCTGCTCGACGTACTTCAGCAGCGTGTCGGTGTGCTCCAGGGCGGCCAGCGCGGTCGCCTGGGTGATCGCCGAGAGGTGGTAGGGCAGCCGGACGAGCTGCACGGCGTCCACGACCGCCGGGTGCGCGGCGAGGTAGCCGAGGCGCAGGCCGGCCGCGCCGAACGCCTTCGACATGGTGCGGGAGACGACGAGGTTCGGGCGTCCCTCGAGCAGCGGCAGCAGCGAGTCGCCGTGGCTGAACTCGACGTACGCCTCGTCCACGACCAGTATCGACGGCTTGGCCGCCTGGGCGGCCTCGTACAGCGCGAGGACCGTCTCGGCCGGGACCGCGTTGCCGGTGGGGTTGTTGGGGGTGGTGACGAAGACGACGTCCGGGCGGTGCTCGGCGATCGCCTTCTCGGCGGCGGGCACGTCGACGGTGAAGTCGTCGCCCCGGGGGCCGGAGATCCACTCGGTGCCGGTACCGCGCGCGATGAGTCCGTGCATCGAGTACGACGGCTCGAAGCCGATCGCCCTGCGGCCGGGCCCGCCGAAGGTCTGCAGCAGCTGCTGGATGACCTCGTTGGAGCCGTTGGCCGCCCAGACGTTGCGGACGTCGACGGGGTGCGAGCCGGTCTTCGTCAGGTACTCGGCCAGCCTGGTGCGCAGCTCGACCGCGTCCCGGTCGGGGTAGCGGTTGAGGTTCCGGGCGGCCTCGCGGACCCGCTCGGCGATCCGCTCGACGAGCGGTTCGGGCAGCGGATAGGGGTTCTCGTTGGTGTTCAGCCGTACGGGGACGTCCAGCTGGGGCGCGCCGTAGGGGGACTTGCCGCGCAGCTCGTCCCGTACGGGGAGGTCGTCGATGGTGACGTGTGTGTCGTTCACTTGCTCTCGGGCACCTTCCAGCCGAACCTCGCCTTGATCGCCGCGCCGTGCGCGGGCAGGTCCTCCGCCTCGGCCAGCGTCACCACGTGGTGCGCGACCTCGGCCAGCGCGTCCTCGGTGTAGTCGACGATGTGGATGCCGCGCAGGAAGGACTGGACGGACAGGCCCGAGGAGTGGCAGGCGCAGCCGCCGGTGGGCAGGACGTGGTTGGAGCCGGCCGCGTAGTCGCCGAGCGAGACCGGGGACCAGGGGCCGACGAAGATCGCGCCGGCGTTGCGCACCCGGTCGGCGAGCGCGGCGGCGTCGGCGGTCTGGATCTCCAGGTGCTCGGCGCCGTAGGCGTCGACCACGCGCAGGCCCTCGTCGAGGCCGTCGACCAGCACGATCGCGGACTGCCGGCCGGCGAGCGCCGGGACGATCCGGTCCTCGATGTGCTTGGTGGCCTTGACCTGCGGCTCCAGTTCCTCCTCCACCGCGTCCGCGAGGTCCGCGGAGTCGGTGACCAGGACGGCGGCGGCCAGCGGGTCGTGCTCGGCCTGGCTGATCAGGTCGGAGGCGATGTGCACCGGGTCGGCCGTCGCGTCGGCGAGGATCGCGATCTCGGTCGGGCCGGCCTCGGCGTCGATGCCGATCTTGCCGGTGAAGTAGCGCTTGGCGGCGGCGACCCAGATGTTGCCGGGGCCGGTGACCATGGGCGCGGGCGGGCAGGACTCGGTGCCATGGGCGAACATCGCGACGGCGGTGGCGCCGCCGGCCGCGTACACCTCGTCGACGCCGAGCAGCGCGCACGCGGCGAGGATCGTCGGGTGCGGCAGGCCGCCGAACTCCTTCTGAGCCGGCGAGGCCAGCGCGATCGACTCGACGCCGGCCTCCTGCGCCGGGACGACGTTCATGATCACGGAGGACGGGTAGACGGACCGGCCGCCGGGCGCGTACAGGCCCACGCGGTCGACGGGCACCCACTTCTCGGTGACCGTGCCGCCGGGGACGACCTGGGTGGTGCGGGTGGTGCGGCGCTGCGCCCGGTGGACGAGGCGGGCGCGGCGGATGGACTCCTCCAGGGCCGCGCGCACGGCCGGGTCGAGTTCCTCCAGCGCGCGCTCGAGGGCGGCGGCCGGGACCCGTACCCGGTCCAGCTTCACGCCGTCGAAGCGCTCGGCGAAGTCGATCAGCGCCGCGTCGCCCCGATGGTGCACGTCCTCGCAGATGGGCCGCACCTTCTCCAGGGCGGCCGCGACGTCGAAGTCGGCTCGGGGCAGCAGGTCGCGCAGGGCGGGGCCCTCGGGGAGGGCGTCGCCGCGCAGATCGATTCGAGAGATCACGGGGTCAATTCTCTCAGACCCGTGCTGAACGCCGTGCGAGCGTTCCAGTGGCTGATACAGGCCGCCCATCGTGACGCACTGTGCACACGAAGAAGAACCTTCTCACTTTCTGTGTTCGACGGGTCACCCAGTGGGCATGAACCGTCGTACGAAGAGACGAACTCGCAAGTATCCGAGGACGTTCCGAGGATGTTCCGAGGACGTTCCGAGGACGTTCCGAGGACGTTCCGAGGACGTTCCGAGGAAAGGTCCGGAGAAGGACCGGGAAGGGAGGAAAGGCGTGACCGAGGGCGCCGGGCCGCGCGCCGGGGAGCCGCCGGACGACCTGACCGCCGTGGAGGCGGGCATGTGGCAGGCCTTCCGCAACGGCAGCGTGTACGACCTGAGCAGCGGGGACACGGTCGTCGACGATCCGCACGGAGGGCACCCGTGGGGGCCCGAGCGGACCGTGCGGGCCCGCGTCGTGTGCTGGCTCCTGCTGGACGGGCCGCCCGCGCTGGCCGGCCGGGTCCCCTCGCTGAAGCTGGTCGGAGTGCGGATCAGCGGTGTGCTGGACCTGGCGGGCGGCACGGTGGCGCCGTACGTCGAGATGCGCGCCTGCCGCTTCGAGCGGGACGTGCTGCTGCCGGAGGCCCGGTTCACGACGATGCGGCTGGTGGACTGCTCGGTGCCGCGCCTGGAGGCGGCCCGGCTGCAGACGGAGGGCGATCTGCATCTGCCGCGCTGCCGGTTCCCGGGCGGCATACGGCTGACCGACGCCCAGATCGGTACGGATCTGCTGCTCAACCAGGCGGTCGTGCACCGCGACCGCAACGGCCGCTCGATCTCCGCGGACGGCATGACCGTGGGCCAGGACCTCCAGGCCGAGTTGCTGGAGTCACACGGCGAGCTGAGCCTGCGGACCGCGCAGATAGGCGTCTCGCTGAGTCTGCGCGGGGCCCTGCTGGACAACCCGTCCGCCCGGCTCGCGCTGAACGCGCCCCAGCTGACCGTCGAGCGGTCGCTGTATCTGACGCCCGCCGGGGTCGGTTCCCAGGCGAGGAGCGGGATGACACCGGCCCGCGGGACGCGGATACAGCGGTTCGAGTGCCGGGGCGGGGTACGGCTGGACGACGGGCGGTTCGGGGACGCGGTCGACTTCGAGCGGGCCCGGTTCACCCTGACCGACGACCAGGAGCTGTCGCTGCGTCGGGTGCAGACGCCGGAGCTGCGGTTCCTCGGGGAGCGTCCGGCCCGCGGGCGGGTGACGCTGTCGGGAGCGCGGGTGGTCAACCTGGTGGACCGGGCGGACAGCTGGCCGGGGCCCGGTCGGCTGCACATGGGCGGCTTCGTCTACGAGACCCTCGTGCCGCGCGGGCCGTTCTCGCTGGCGGAGCGGCTGGAGTGGGTGGCCGCGGCGAGCGCCGAGTACACCCCGGAGCCGTACGAGCGGCTGGCCGCGGTGCTGCGGGCGGGCGGTGAGGACGAGGACGC
Organism: Streptomyces sp. NPDC004051; assembly: GCF_053604275.1. Lineage (NCBI taxonomy): Bacteria > Bacillati > Actinomycetota > Actinomycetes > Kitasatosporales > Streptomycetaceae > Streptomyces > Streptomyces sp. NPDC004051. The sequence goes on from NZ_JBSGHG010000001.1 coordinate 283,315, forward strand.
CCGCGAGGTGCTGCTCGCCAAGCAGCGCAGGCGCCGCGAGAGCCTGCCGGTGGCGGCCAAGCTGTGGGGTTACGCGCAGGACTGGACGGTCGCCTACGGCTACCGGCCGGGGCGGGCCGCGGTGTGGATGGCGGTGCTGTGGGCGGGTGGCTCACTGGCGTTCGCCTCCGCTCACCATCCGCCCGTCCAGGACGGCGAGCACCCGGTGTGGAATCCCGCCCTGTTCGTCCTGGACCTGCTGCTGCCGGTGATCGACCTGGGCCAGGTGGGGTTCTGGCAGCTGCACGGCGGCTGGCAGTGGCTCGCGGCGGCGTTCGTCCTGCTGGGCTGGATCCTCGCCACGACGGTGGCGGCGGGGGTCACCCGGGCCCTGCGCCGCTTCTGACCGCCTCCGATCACCTCGGGCTGATTTCGGCCACTTCTGTCCGGTCCCGTCCGGACCGGTTCCGAGAGCCCTCTCCACGGCCCCGGCAGCCCCGGAGATCCCGGGGCTTTTTACCCGGCCTTGACCAGTTGGCGTACAACTTTCCGCGACTTCCGCGAAGGGTCTGGCGCTGCTGTGACCTGCGGTCTTTCAATGGTCGACACCATGGCTCTGCTGCATACGTTCACCCGTGCGTCCCGGGTGCGAGGAAAGACGGGCACCACCTCGCCCATCGCCCCTGTGCTGCCCGCCGACGACGAGGTGCTCCTCGACGCGCCCGACGAGGAACTGGGTCCGGCACTGGTCGGGGCCGCCGCCGGCGATCCCGTGCCCGCCGCCGAACTGCTCGCCGCCACCCGGCACAGCGGGGCCTGGGAGCACCGCGACCGGAAGGTGCGGAAACTCGCGGCCTTCGCACGCTCGCGCCCCGGGTGGCTGGACACCTGGCGCGCCCTCGACCCGCACAACCCCGACGGGCTGCTCGTGGACGCCCAGCGGGCGGTGCACCGCGCCTGGGACTCGCCGGCCCGCGCCGAAGCGCTGCGCGAGGTGAGCCCGCTGATCACGGCCGCGGCCCGGGCCGACCACCGCGACCCCGTGCCGTGGCGGCTCGCCCTGGACCACGCCCGCGGCGCACGCGCCGGACACCGGTACTTCCAGGAACTGTGGGAGGCCGCGGTCCGCCGCGCCCCGCACCACTACGGCTGCCATGTGGCGGCCCTGCGCTACCTGGCGTCCTCCTGGCACGGCGCGCACCGCGAGTGCTTCGACTTCGCCGACCAGGCCGCGCAGGACGCGCCGGAGGGCTCGCTCACGCAGGCGCTGCCGCTGTGGGCGGCCTTCGGTTACCTCACCGACGGCTGCGGTCCCGAGGTGCCGCGCGCCCGGCTCGAAGCGGCGGCCGACCGCGCCGCGTCCCTGTCCGCCCGGCTTCCGGCGGCCCACCCCCGCTCGGCCGAGCTGCGCAACCTGCTGGTCTACGTCCTGCAGCGCCTGGAGCGGTGGCCGGACGCCCTGGAGCAGCTGCGCCTCACCGGCCCGTACGCCACCTCCTCGCCCTGGGACCGTGACACGGGCGATCCCCTCGGCCGGTTCCTGGAGGTGCGCCGGAGCGTGTACGCGGCGGTGGCCGCCGGTCCCGCCGCCGACCCCTCCGGAGCCTTCGCCCCGGGCTTCGGCCGTCCACGGAGTGAACGTGGCGGCCGGGTCCGCTTCGGCGACCATTAGGCTTTTGCGTCGTGACCACCGTCCGGCTCCCGCTCTTCCCCCTGAACTCGGTGCTGTTCCCGGGGCTCGTGCTTCCGCTCAACGTCTTCGAGGAGCGCTATCGCGCCATGATGCGCGAGCTTCTGAAGATCTCCGAGGACGAGCCGCGCCGGTTCGCCGTCGTGGCGATCCGCGACGGCCACGAGGTCGCCCCGAGCGCTCCCGGCATGCCCGATCCGACGTCCGTACCCGAGCGGGGCCCGGCGGCGGGCTTCGGACCGGACCCGCTGCGGGCCTTGCACAAGGTGGGCTGTGCGGCCGACGCGGCCACGATCCGGGAGCGGCCCGACGGCACCTTCGAGGTGCTGGCCACGGGGACGACCCGGATGCGCCTCCTGTCGGTCGACGCCTCCGGACCGTTCCTGACGGCCGAGCTGGAACCGCTGGCCGAGGAGCCCGGTGAGGAGGCGGGGGCGCTCGCGGAGGGGGTGCTGCGGGCGTTCCGCCAGTACCAGAAGCGGCTGGCCGGGGCGCGGGAGCGGTCGCTGACCACCGGCGCGGACCTGCCGGACGAGCCGGGGGTGGTGTCGTACCTGGTCGCCGCCGCGATGATGCTCGACACGCCGACCAAGCAGCGTCTGCTCCAGGCACCGGACACGGCGTCCCGGCTCCGCGACGAGCTGAGGCTCCTTCGCACGGAGACGGCCGTCATCCGCCACCTGCCGTCGTTGCCCGCGGCCGATCTGACCCGTGGACCGACGAACCTCAACTGAGGCGGCGGGACAGCGGAGACAGCGGCAGGGACAGTGGCAGCGACAACGGCAGGGGCAGGGGCGGGAATGGCCAGGAAGTCCAAGAAGCAGCAGCCGGGCGGAACGCCCGCGACGGTGGCGCTCACCGCGGCCGGGGTGCCGTTCACGGTCCACTCCTACGACCACGACCCGGCGCACCCGTCCTACGGCGAGGAGGCGGCCGAGGCGATGGGCGTCTCCCCGGACCGCGTCTTCAAGACGCTGGTGGCGGACGTCGACGGCGTGCTGACGGTGGCGGTGGTCCCGGTGGCGGGGCAGCTGGACCTGAAGGGCCTGGCGGCGGCGGTGGGCGGCAAGCGGGCCGCGATGGCCGACCCCGCCCTCGCGGAACGCACCACGGGCTACGTCCGCGGCGGCATCTCGCCCCTGGGCCAGCGCAAGAGGCTCCGGACGGTCCTGGACGACTCGGCCGGGCTGCACGAGACGATCTGTGTCTCGGCCGGCCGCCGCGGCCTGGAGGTCGAGCTCGCCCCGGGCGACCTGGCCGGGCTGACCGCGGCGGTACTCGCCCCGATCGGGCGTGCCTGAGCCCTCGACGGGCCCCGCTTCCTCGACTAATCAGAGGAGGCATGTCGAAGAGAACCCGCAAACGCAAGTGGCGCACCAGGAAAGGCCGCGCGAACCACGGCAGGCGCCCCGCCTGAACCGGGCCCCCGCGCACCCCGCCCCGCCCCACCGGGGGACTACGCTCCCGGTGCCCCGCCGTCCGGCCGCTGCGGTACGGAGAGGTCCGCCGGCGGGAAGGGGTCGGGGTCGCGGGGGCCGAAGAGCCCGGTCAGACCCAGGTGGACGACCAGTCCGGCGAACGGCCAGGCCAGCAGCGCCCCCTTGGCGCTCAGCTTCAGCGGCGCGTCGAAGGTCACTCCTTTGCCCACGTCCTTCGCCTGGGCGACGACGTCCTGCGCGGGCCCGAGCCACACCCCGAGCCGCCACGCCAGCAACGACCCGAGCAGCCCGCCGACCCCGAGCGCCACCACCAGCGGCACGCCCCCACGCCGCCGCACGAGGAACACGGCGAGCGCGCTCACCGCGCCGAACCCCAGGGCCAGCAGCGTGAACGTCCCGTCCACCCCGATGGCCTGCTCGCCCTCGGTGTCCTTGAGGTAGACGACCCAGTTGTCGCCCACGACGTCGCCCGTCAGCGGCACGCGCGGCGCCAGCCACCACCACAGCACGCCGAGCAGCACCCCGCCGAGCGCCACCGCCACCGCGGTCACGGCGGCCTCGCGCAGCTCCGTCCTCATCCCGGGGCCGTCCTGCCCGTACCAGCCGGGGCCGGGGTGGCCACCGTGTCCGGCGGACTCGGCGGGCCCGGAGGATTCGGCGGTCCCGGAGGATCCGGCGGTCCCGGTACGGTCGTGGCCGTCGGACCCGTCCGCGGACGTGGCGGCCGCCTGACCGGCGGACGGGGGCTGCCACCCGCCGTGCGAGGAGCGTTCATGCGGAGGCGGTGGTGGTGTCAGAGGTGCGCTCACCCTGACATCGTGCCAGGCCCCGTCGTGCGGCGCGTCACCGGACAGCGGCCCTGCGGTACGCCCAGGTCGCCACGGCCAGCGAGAGCACACCGACCACCCCGCACACGGCGAGGTCGCCCAGGACCAGGGCCCAGTCGGGACGCGGCGCGAAGGTCCGCGCGAGGGCCTCGACACCGTACGTCGACGGCAGCAGGTCCCGGACCAGGCGCACCGCCTCCGGCATCCGCTCCGCCGGCAGCACGCCCAGCAGCAGGGCCGCCGACATGCCCAGCTGGCCGAGGAGCGTGGCGAACTCGGCCCGCGGCGCGAGCAGCCCCAGCGCGGCCCCCAGCCCGGCGAGCGCGGCTCCCGAGAGGGGGATCACCGCGGCCAGCACCCATAGATGCGTCAGCGGCAGCCCGAAGAGCACACACCCGAAGGCCGCGGTCACCACGGTCCCCGGCACGGTGAACGAGGCATAGGCGCCGGCGGCCCCCAGCACCACCGCCGCCGGCGGGACGGGCAGGGTCGCGTAGTGGTCGAGGCCGCCGCCGGCCCGCAGCTGTCCGAAGTACTGCGCGAGCAGGTTGAGCGCGACGAAGGCGACGACCAGGACGGACGATCCGGCGACCACCGCCCGCGCCTCGCCGCCGCCGTCCACGACCCCGCGCATCAGGATCATGATCCCGACGGACTGGAAGGTCGCCACGAACAGCAGCGGGATCCGCGCCACCCGCGCCCGGGACAGCTGCGCCCGGTACACGGCCGCCAGCGCGGGCCACAGCCGCGCCCTCGGCCCGAGCACGGCCGGCTCCGGCGCGGCCTCCTCCGCGGCCAGGGCACCGCCCGGCAGGGCATCGGCGGGTACGACACTCACGTCGCGCTGCTCCCCTTCCCGTTCCGACGGAGATTCCGACAGAGGTCCCGACGGAGGTTCCCGCGGAGGTTCGGTCGGAGATCCACTCGCATCCACTCCGGCAGTCGTCCCGTTCCGTACGGACACGGTGCCCGGTGTGCTCAGCGCCCCGCCGCCGCTCACGCCCTCACCAGTCCCTGCCGCGCGGCACCGCCCAGCGCCAGGTACACGTCCTCCAGACTGGGCGTGGCGAGCGTGAAGTCGTCCAGCGCGGCGAAGGCGGCGCCGCCGGTGACGGTGGCGACGACCGTCCGGGCCTCCTCGGGAGCGAGTCGCAGCGTCCAGCGGCGGCCCGAGCCGACGGCGCGGTCCACGAGCGCGGCCACCTCGGGCACGTGCAGCGGGGCCGCCTCGCGCCACACCAGCTCGACCCGTACCTCGCCCGCGACCCGCTCCTTCAGTCCGGCCGGGCTGTCACAGGCGATCACCCGGCCCCGGTCGAGGACGGCAACCCGGTCGAGGACGGTCTCGGCCTCGATGACGTTGTGGGTGACCAGCAGCACGGTGGCGCCGTGCTCGGCCCGGCGCCGGTCGACGGCGGACCACACGGCGCGCCGCGCCACCGGGTCCATGCCGGAGGTGGGTTCGTCGAGCACGAACAGCGGCCGCTCCCCCACCAGCGCGGTGGCGAAGCAGGCCAGCCGGCGCTGGCCGCCGGACAGCTTCTTCAGGGGGCGCCCGGCGATCGGGGTGAGTTCCAGTTCGTCGAGGACGGCGTCCCGGTCCGCACGGGCCCGCTTGGCGTCGAGGCCGCGCAGCCGCGCGGTGGTCTCCACGGCGAGGGAGACCGTCAGCTCGTCGAGCGCGGTGGACTCCTGCCCGAGGTAGGCGAGGATCCGCGCGGCGCGCTCGGGGTGGCGCACGATGTCGTGGCCCAGGATCCGCACGCTGCCGCGGTCGGGCCGCATCAGACCGGTGAGCTGTCGCACCAGGGTGGACTTGCCGGCCCCGTTCGGCCCGAGCAGTCCGAAGATCTCACCGCGCCGGACGTCGAGCGTCACGTCGTCGGTGGCCCGGACCTCGGGGGTCGCCGGGAGACCGCGGCGTCCGCGGGCAGCCGGATACGTCTTGGCCAGCCCGCGCACCGCGCACACGATGTCGCCATCGTCCCGGAATGCGTGTACCGCGCGCGTGCTCACAAGGGACGAGACTACGGGGTCCGCGGCCCGGACCCACTGCCGGGTCGGCCGACCGCCCCGAAAAACCCGGTCACTCCGCGGTCGCGGCGCGCTCCGTCCCCGTGCGCAGGTCCAGCTCGCGCCAGAAGCCCGCACGGATGGCGTACCGGTCGCGTTCGTCGATCTGGTCGTCCTTGTGGGCGAGCAGGCCGAAGCGGGCGGCGTAGCGCAGCAGCTCGCCGTCGATGCGGTGCGGGATGCGGGGGTACATGACGGACAGCCGCTGGATGCCGCTCTGGTCCCCGAGCCGGTCCACCCAGCGGCGGGCGAAGACCTGCCCCACCTCGAAGGGATCCCCGCCGACCGTGGTGATGTCCTCCTCGCGGTCGGCCCACCGCTGCTCCGCGGAGGTCAGCTGGGCGAGCGTCGGCAGCGAGGCGGCGTCGGCAGGTTCGGTGACGGACCGGTCGACCCAGCCCTTGTCGGAGGACCAGCGCAGGGTGGCGGACTGCGGCTGCTGGGGGTGCGGGGCGCTGGGGCCGCGGAGGGCTGCCAGATCCTTGGGGGTGGGCACGCCCTTGGCGGCGGGCGGCCGCTCCCCGGCGCCGTTGTGCCCGGCGCCGACCGGATGCGGGGGTTCCTGCTCGGCCTGCTCGGCGGCCGGCGCGGACTCCGGCAGCGGGGCGGAGAGGATCGCGGCGATGTCGGGACGGGCGGGGGGCGGCGGGGCGCACACCCCGGAGAAGTCCTTGGTCCGCACCGCCTTGGTGATCCACGCACGGTCCAGCACCCGGCGTTCGTCGGCCTCGGCGACCAGGTCCTCGGACTGGTTGTAGTCGCCGTCGGCGGCCTGTACGGCCCACAGGTGGACGGCGACGCCGTGCTCCTTGGCCGCCATCATGCCGGGCAGCAGGTCACCGTCGCCGGTGACCAGGACGATGTCGGAACAGGCGCGGTTGCGGGCCAGCTCGGTCAACTCGGCGTGCATGGCGGCGTCCACGCCCTTCTGCGCCCAACGGCCGTCACTGCGCGTGAGGGCTCCGAGCCGAACGGTCACCCTGGGCATCACCCGCAGCCGGCGGTGCTCGGGCTGCGGCACGCGGTCGGGGGCGCCGTCGAACCAGTAGATCCGCAGCAGGGGCTGACTCGTGTCGGACTCGGCACGGTCACGCAGTCCCTGGATGAGGGCGGCGTGATCGACGGTGATGCGGGACCGCGAGGGATCTCCGGCGAGGAGACTGGCGGCGGCCCCCAGCAGATACCCGGCGTCCACCAGGACGATGCAGCGGTCCACGCGATCCACCCTCTTTCCGGGAGGTTTGCTTCGGGCTTGCTTCGAGTCTGCCCGACCACGCCGGGGTTAACGGCCCGAACTCGATCTTCGGCGTGGCGTTTCCACACTTCCTTCGCCTACCCACCCTGTCACACACGGTAATTGTCCGACATGCGACCATCGTTCGGCTATGTGAGTCTGGTCCCGGCCCTGGCCCCTAGATCCCCCGCAGGAGGCATCACCATGGCCAAGAACAAGAACCGTGAACGCAAGCAGCAGCCGGCCGGACGCTCCCAGCAGGCGACACAGCCGGCCGCCGCGGAGCCGCAGACCGAGCAGCACGGCCCGCAGATCACTCCCGGCGATGTCGCCCGCAAGGGTCGGCAGAAGCGCTTCGGCCACAACTGACACCTGCGTGAGGGGCCGTTGAGCGCCCCGCGCACGGTACCTGCAGAGGGGTGCGCCCGTCACCGGGCGCACCCCCTCTCATGTCTCGGGCCTCTCCTCGCGCGCCTCGGCCGACCGGCCCGACCGGCCCGGCGCGCCCCGGCCCCCGGGGCCCCTCGGAGCCCTAGCCCGCCAGGCAGGACGGGCCGAGGAGGACCTTGAGGTCGCCGAACAGGGCGGGGTCCGGCTTGACCCGGTGCCGGTCCAGGCGCAGCACCGTCGTCTTCGTCGGCCCCTGGAGCCTGATGCGGACCTCGCTGTCGCCCTTGTGGTGGCCGAGGATCTCGCCGAGGCGGCTGACCATCGGCGGGGTGACCCTGGTGGCCGGGATGGTGAGCACGACGGGCGCGTTGGTGCCCGCGTTGGACAGGTCGGGCACCTGGAGCTCCATGGCGACCAGGCGCGGCACGTCCTCGCGCTTGTCGAGGCGGCCCTTGACGAACACCACGGCGTCCTCGACGAGTTGGGTCGAGACGAGCTGGTAGGTCGCGGGGAAGAACATGCACTCGAGGGAACCGGCGAGGTCCTCCACGGTGGCGATCGCCCAGGCGTTGCCCTGCTTGGTCATCTTGCGCTGGAGGCCCGAGATGATGCCGCCGATGGTGACCACCGCGCCGTCGCCGAAGTCACCGCCGGTGAGCTGGGAGATGCCCGCGTCGGCCTTGTCGGACAGGACGTGCTCCAGTCCGAACAGCGGGTGGTCGGAGACGTACAGGCCGAGCATCTCCCGCTCCTGCGCGAGCAGGTAGGTCTTGTCCCACTCGTCCTCGGTGAAGGTGACGTCCAGGCCGAAGCCGGGCTCGCTGGTCTCCTGCTCGCCCATGCCGCCGAAGAGGTCGAACTGCCCCTCGGCCTCCTTGCGCTTGACCGCAACCACGTTGTCGATCATCGGTTCGTACTGGGCGGTGAGGCCCTTGCGGGTGTGCCCCATGGAGTCGAAGGCTCCCGCCTTGATCAGTGACTCCGTGGTCCGCTTGTTGCAGACGACCGCCTCGACCTTGTCGAGGTAGTCCGGGAACGAGGTGTACTTCCCCTTGGCCTTGCGGCTCTTGATGATCGACTCGACGACGTTGGTGCCGACGTTGCGGACCGCCGACAGGCCGAAGAGGATCACGTCGTCGCCCTGCGCGGCGAAGTTCGACTCGGACTCGTTGACGTTCGGCGGGAGCACCCTGATGCCCATGCGGCGGCACTCGTTGAGGTAGACGGCTGACTTGTCCTTGTCGTCCTTGACCGAGGTGAGCAGCGCGGCCATGTACTCGGCGGGGTGGTTGGCCTTGAGGTAGGCGGTCCAGTACGAGACCAGTCCGTACGCGGCGGAGTGCGCCTTGTTGAAGGCGTAGCCGGCGAAGGGCACCAGCACGTCCCAGAGGGCCTGGATGGCTTCGTCGCTGTAGCCGTTCTTGCGGGCGCCGGCCTGGAAGATGACGAAGTTCTTCTCCAGTTCCTCCGGCTTCTTCTTGCCCATCACGCGGCGGAGGATGTCGGCCTCGCCGAGCGAGTAGCCCGCGATGATCTGGGCGGCCTTCTGCACCTGCTCCTGATAGACGATCAGGCCGTAGGTGACCGACAGCACCTCCTGGAGCGGCTCCTCCAGTTCCTTGTGGATCGGCGTGATCTCCTGGCGGCCGTTCTTGCGCTCCGCGTAGTTGATGTGCGAGTTCATGCCCATCGGGCCCGGCCGGTAGAGGGCCGAGACGGCGGAGATGTCCTCGAAGTTGTCGGGCTGCATCTGGCGGAGCAGCGAGCGCATCGGGCCGCCGTCGAACTGGAAGACACCGAGGGTGTCACCGCGGCAGAGCAGTTCGAAGGTCTTGGGGTCGTCCAGCGGCAGGGAGAGCATCTCCAGGTCGATGCCCTTGTTGGCCTTCACCATCTTGATGGCGTCGTCCATGATGGTGAGGTTGCGCAGGCCCAGGAAGTCCATCTTCAGGAGGCCGAGCGACTCGCACTGGGGGTAGTCCCACTGCGTGATGGTCACGCCGTCGGTGTGCCGCACCCAGATCGGGGCGTGGTCGACGATGGGTTCGCTGGACATGATCACGCCGGCCGCGTGCACGCCCATCTGCCGGACCAGGCCCTCGACGCCCTTGGCGGTGTCGATGACCTTCTTCACGTCCGGCTCGTTCTCGTACATCGCGCGGATCTCGCCGGCCTCGTTGTACCGCGGGTGCGCGGGGTTGGTGATGCCGTCGAGGTCGATGCCCTTGCCGAGGACGTCCGCGGGCATGGCCTTGGTGAGCCGGTCGCCCATGGCGTACGGGTAGCCCAGCACGCGCGCGGAGTCCTTGATGGCGTTCTTCGCCTTGATCTTGCCGTAGGTGCCGATCATGGCGACCTTGTCGGCGCCGTACTTCTCCGTCACGTACCGGATCACCTCGACGCGCCTGCGCTCGTCGAAGTCGATGTCGACGTCGGGCATGGAGACGCGCTCGGGGTTGAGGAACCGCTCGAAGATCAGGCCGTGCGGGATCGGGTCGAGGTCGGTGATGCCGAGGGCGTAGGCGACGATCGAGCCGGCCGCGGAGCCACGGCCGGGGCCGACCGCGATGCCCTGCTCCTTGGCCCACATGATGAAGTCGGCGACGACGAGGAAGTACCCGGGGAAGCCCATCGAGATGATGGTGTCCATCTCGTACTCGACCTGCTTCATGCGGTCGTCCGGGATGCCGCCCGGGAAGCGGCGGTGCATGCCGCGCATGGTCTCCTCGCGGAACCAGCTGACCTCGGTGTACCCCTCCGGGATGTCGAACTTGGGCATCAGGTCGCGCTTCTCGAACATGCCCGTGGTGTCGACCATCTCCGCGATCAGCCTGGTGTTGTCGCAGCCCTGCTGCCAGGCGTCGGAGGAGTCGATGGCGTACATCTCCTCGGTGGACTTGAGGTAGTAGCCGGTGCCGTCGAACCTGAAGCGGTCGGGGTCGGAGAGGTTCTTGCCGGTCTGGATGCACAGCAGCGCGTCGTGGGCGGTCGCCTCGTGCGCGTAGGTGTAGTGCGAGTCGTTGGTGACCAGGGGCGGGATGCCGAGCTTCCTGCCGATCTCCAGGAGGCCGTCGCGGACCCGGTGCTCGATGTCGATGCCGTGGTCCATCAGCTCCAGGAAGTACCGGTCCTTGCCGAAGATGTCCTGGTAGTCGGCGGCCGCCTTGAGCGCCTCGTCGAAGTGGCCGAGGCGCAGCCGGGTCTGGACCTCGCCGGAGGGGCAGCCGGTGGAGGCGACCAGCCCGGTGGACCACTGGGCGATGCTCTCCTTGTCCATCCGGGGCCACTTCTGCAGCCAGCCCTCGGCGTACGCGTCGGAGGAGAGCTTGAAGAGGTTGTGCAGACCCGTGCTGTCGACCGCCCAGATGGTCTTGTGGGTGTAACCGCCGGAGCCGGAGACGTCGTCCCGCTTCTGGTGCGGCTGGCCCCACTGGACCTTGCGCTTGTTGCGCCGCGACTCGGGCGCGACATAGGCCTCGATCCCGATGATCGGGGTGACTCCGGCCTTCTGTGCACTGTGGAAGAAGTCGTACGCGCCGTGCAGGTTGCCGTGGTCGGACATGGCGATGTGGCTCATGCCCATCTCGTTGCAGGCGTTGAACATGTCCTTCAGCCGCGCGGCACCGTCCAGCAGCGAGTACTGGGTGTGGACGTGCAGGTGCGTGAAGGGCGACTTCGGCACGGTACGGCCTCCAAGGATGATTGCTGCGGCGCGGAGCGCCTCGTTGAGGGGCGGCGGTCGGGTGACGGGTGGGCGATGGGTGACGGGCAGGTGGGCGGTCCGGTGGTCAACGTCGAAGTCTATGCTCCGGCACTGACACCCGGGGGCTCCGCCGTCGTACCTTCTGGCGAGTGGCGCGGGCACTCCCGTGACGCGCCGCGCGTTAGGCACGGGGACGGATCAGCCGTCCCCGGACGTCCCGCACCAGGAGGCACTCAGCGATGTCGGTCCCGCAGCTCAACGACGAGCACCGCGGCGAGGAGATCCTCGCCGTCCTCGACACCGCCTTCGGCGAGCTCCTGGCCGCCGACCCGGCCGCGTTCCGCGTGAAGTTCCGGAAGATGGCGGCTTCGGCGTTCGCGTTCTACCGGGGTACGGCGTGCCTCTTCTACCACGATCAGAACGCAGAGAAGCGGGGTGGTCCCTACCTGGACGACCGGACGTCACGGGTGTGGATCCACGGCGATCTGCACGCGGAGAACTTCGGCACGTACATGGACTCCAACGGCCGCCTGGTCTTCAACGTCAACGACTTCGACGAGGCCTACGTCGGCCCCTTCACCTGGGACCTCAAGCGCTTCGCCGCCTCCATGGCGCTGATCGGGTACGCGAAGGCGCTCAGCGACGAGCAGATCACCGAGCTGGTGCGGATCTACACGGCCGCCTACCGGGAGCGCGTCCACGCGCTGGCGACCGGGGCGAAGAGCGACGAGGTGCCGCCGTTCACGCTGGACACGGCGCAGGGCCCGCTGCTCGACGCACTGCGCGACGCCCGTTCGCTGACCCGTTTCGGGCTGCTGGACTCGATGACCGTCATCCGTGACTTCGAGCGCCGCTTCGCCTCCGGCGGCGGCGCGATCGAGCTCGACGCCGCCACCCGCTACAAGGTCCTCGCCGCCTTCGACGGCTATCTGGAGACGCTGCCGGACTCCTCGCTGGCCCGCCCGGACTCCTACCGCGTGAAGGACGTGGTGGGCCGCCGCGGCATCGGCATCGGTTCGGCCGGGCTGCCCTCGTACAACATCCTGCTGGAGGGGCACAGCGACGCCCTGGAGAACGACGTCGTGATCTACATCAAGCAGGCCCAGACCCCGGCCGTCTCCCGGCACATCACCGATCAGGCGATCCGGGACTACTTCCGGCACGAGGGCCACCGCACGGTGATCTCCCAGCGCGCCCTGCAGGCGCACGCCGACCCGTGGCTGGGCTGGACCGAGCTGGACGGCACGGGGCAGCTGGTCGCCGAGGTCTCGCCGTACGCCGTGGACCTGGACTGGGGCGACATCGACGAGCCGGAGGAGATGGCCCAGGTCGTCGCCGACCTGGGCCGGGCCACGGCCACGATGCACGCGGCCGCGGACGACACCTCCGGCGAGTCCCTGGTGCCGTTCTCCACCGAGCGCGCCATCGACGCGGCGATCGCGGCCGACGAGGAGGGGCTGGAGCCCCTGCTGGTCGACTTCGCGCACACCTACGGCGCACGCGCGCGCCGCGACCACCAGATCTTCCTGGACCTGTTCCGCAACGGCAGGATCCCGGGCCTGTGACCTTCCTCCCGCCCGGGGAGGCAGGGCCCGCCGGGGAGACGCAGTCCACAGGACCCCTTTAGGGATCCCTTACCGGAGCACGTGACACACTCGTCCCCATCATGGACATACCCGGAGCCCCGCTCAGAGCCGTGCGCGCGGCGCTGTTCACGACCATGGTCGTGACCCTCAGCGCCGCGTCGCACGTGCTGCTGTCCGGGGCTCCGCTGCCGCTGAACACGGTGGCGGTGATCGCCGCCGCCGTGTTCGTCCTGGCCTACGCGCTCGCGGGCCGGGAGAGCTCCTTCGGGCGGATCGCCGCGCTGCTGATCCCGCTGGAGCTGGCCGCCGACACCGTGTTCACCACCGGGCAGCACCTCTGTTACGGGCAGATGGGCGGCCCGGTCGCGGGTCCGCTGCGCTCGGTCGGCTTCGACCTGCTGTGCAGCGACGGCGGCAGTGTGGGCACCCCGCTGGCCCGGGTGGCCGGCACCGCGGCCGAGGGCGGTGACCGGTTCGCCGGCCTGCTCGCCCAGGCCGGCCCCGCCACCGCCTGGCTGCTGCTCGGCGCGCACATCGGCGTCGGCCTGCTGGCCGCCGCCTGGCTGCACCGCGGCGAGCGTGCGCTGGCCCAGCTGCTGGGCGCGATGGCGGCGAGCACGTTCCGGCCGCTGCTGCTGGCGGTCGCCGCGGTGACCGTGCGCCGGGCCCCGAAGACGCACCGGCCGCATCGCCCGGCCCTCCGGACCACCACGGCCGTGGACCGGTTCCTCGTGCACTCCCTGGGACGACGCGGACCGCCGCGCTCCGCCGCCCTCGTCTGAGGCGGCCGAGGCCGAGGCGGCCCTCCGCCCCGGCGTCGGCGGCCCGAGTCCGAGCATCTGCAGTCCCCCCGTACACATCCCGCACAACACTGTGCGCGTCCCCCTGTGGAGAGCATCACCATGAGCAAGCGGAACAGCCAGGCGGCGAAGACGGCGGCCCGTGAGCGCCTGCGCATCGAGCGCGAGCGCGAGGCCAAGAAGGCCAAGATCAAGCGCCAGCTCGTCGTCGCCGGCTCGATCGTCGGCGTCCTGGCGATAGCCGGCGGCATCGGCTACGCGATCGTCCAGGCCAACAAGCCCACCGGATGGGACAAGGCCGCCGAGGCCAAGGTGGTCACCCCGGCCAACACCTCGGGCAAGGACGGCACCACGGTGCTCATCGGCGACTCCAAGTCCGACCACGTGGTCCACCTCTACGAGGACCCGCGCTGCCCCGGCTGCGCCTCGTTCGAGCAGGGCATCGGTGAGGCCGTCAACAAGGGCATGGAGGACGGCGACTACAAGCTCTCCTTCACGATCGGCACCTTCCTCGACGGAAACCTGGGCGGTGAGGGCTCGAAGAACGCGCTCAGCGCTCTCGGTGCCGCGCTGAACGTCAGCCCCGAGGCGTTCATCGACTACAAGACCGCGCTGTACTCCGCCGAGTACCACCCGCAGGAGTCGACCGACGAGTTCGCCAAGGACGACTACCTGATCAAGGTGGCGGACACGGTCGACGCCCTGAAGAACAACAAGAAGTTCCAGGACGCCGTGAAGAAGGGCACCTATGACGCCTGGGCGTTGAAGATGGGCGAATCCTTCCAGAAGGCCGAGGACGTCCAGTCGACCCCGACCCTCAAGATCAACGACAAGGTGGTCGAGACCCCGGGCACGGACGCCGATTGGCAGAAGACACTCAAGGACGCGGGCGTCACCAAGTGACCGAGTAGTCGACGAGCGGGCGAACTTTTGTGAGTTCGCCCGCTCTCGTGCGTACCTGTCAGTAACCTGATCGGCTGTGACCAGTCGACACAGATCATCCGAGAGCGCCTTCTCCGCCCCCGCGGACGTCAACTCCCTTGCCCCGCGCCGCCGTACGGTCGTCAAGGTGGCCGCCGCGACCGTGGTCCTGGCCGGACCGCTCGCCGCCGCGCCCTCCGCCCGCGCGACCACTTCCCAGACCCCCGCCTTCCTGCACGGGGTGGCCTCCGGCGACCCGCTGCCGGACGGCGTCCTGCTGTGGACGCGGGTGACGCCGACGCCGGAGGCGATACCCGGCTCCGGGCTCGGCCCGGACACCGAGGTCAGCTGGACCGTCGCCCTGGACAAGGCGTTCAGCACCGTCGTCGCCGAGGGCTCGATCCGTGCCACCGCCGCCTCCGACCACACCGTCAAGGCCGACGTCCGCGGCCTGGCGCCGGCCACCGACTACTGGTTCCGCTTCTCCGCCGGCGGCACCGACTCCCCGGTCGCCCGTACCCGCACCGCTCCGGCCGCCGACGCCGTGGTGACCGGTCTGCGCTTCGGCGTGGTCTCCTGCTCCAACTGGGAGGGCGGGCACTTCTCGGCGTACCGCCATCTCGCGGCCCGCGGCGACCTGGACGCATGGCTGCACCTCGGCGACTACATCTACGAGTACGGCACCGGTGAGTACGGCACCCGCGGCAGGACGGTCCGCCCGCACGCGCCCGCCCACGAGATCGTCACCCTCGCCGACTACCGCGTCCGGCACGCGACGTACAAGACCGACCCCGACCTCCAGGCGCTGCACGCCAAGGCACCGGTCGTCGCGATCTGGGACGACCACGAGTTCGCCAACGACGCCTGGTCGGGCGGCGCCGAGAACCACACCGAGGGCGCGGAGGGCGCCTGGGCCGCACGTCAGGCCGCGGCCAAGCAGGCCTACTTCGAGTGGATGCCGGTGCGTCCCGCGCTGGCCGGCACCACCTACCGCCGACTGCGCTTCGGCAGGCTCGCCGACCTCTCGCTGCTGGACCTGCGTTCCTTCCGCTCCCAGCAGGTCCCACTCGGCGACGGCCGGGTCGACGACCCGGACCGCACGCTCACCGGCCGCGCCCAGCTCGACTGGCTCAAGGCGGGACTGTCGGCCTCCGACACCACCTGGCGGCTGGTCGGCACCTCGGTGATGATCTCGCCGCTCGCCCTCGGCGCGCTCCCGGCCAGTCTGCTGAAGCCGCTCGCCGAGCTGCTGGACCTGCCGCGGGAAGGCCTCGCCCTCAACACCGACCAGTGGGACGGCTACACCGACGACCGCCGCGAACTCCTCACCCATCTGCGGACGAACGCGATCGGCAACACGGTCTTCCTCACCGGCGACATCCACATGGCGTGGGCCAACGACGTACCGGTGAACGCGGGCACCTACCCGCTGTCCCCGTCGGCGGCCACCGAGTTCGTCGTCACCTCGGTCACCTCCGACAACCTCGACGACATCGTCAAGGTTTCCGAGGGCACCGTCTCCTCGGTCGCCTCACCGCTGATCAGGGCCGCCAACCGGCACGTCCACTGGGTCGACACCGACCGCCACGGCTACGGCGTGCTGGACATCACCGCCGAGCGGGCGCAGATGGACTACTACGTGCTGTCCGGCCGCACCGACCCGGCCGCCACCTCCGCGTGGGCCCGTTCGTACCGGACCCGCAGCGGCACGCAGCGGGTCGAGCGCGTCCACACCCCGGTCTGACGTTCCCGGATCAGTCCTCCAGTCAGTCCTGCAGCGAGTCGAGGAAGCCGAGCGCCACCCGCCAGGTGGCCTCGGCGGCCTCCTCGTCGTGGTCCGGCAGGTCGGGGTCGGTGTAGATGTGGCCGGCCCCGGCGTACCGGTACACCTCCACGTCGGCTCCGGCGCGGCCCATCTGCAGGTACCAGGCGCTCAGCCAGTCGTCGGTCTCGAACGGGTCCGGCTCGGCGACGTGCAGCTGTACCGGCAGGTCGTCCACCTGGGCGTTGGCCGCGATGTCCGAGGTGCCGTGCAGAAGCAGCAGCCCGCGCGCCCTGCCGTCGCCGAGGGCCAGCGTCTGGGCGACCGAGGCGCCGAAGGAGAAACCGGCGTACACCAGCCCCCGCTCCGAGTAGGGCGCGGCGGCGAGGACGGCCCGTCTCAGCAACTCGTCCCTGCCGATCGACTCCTGGTGGGCCATGCCCTCCTCGACCGTGTCGAACGTACGGCCCTCGAAGAGGTCGGGCGTCCACACCTCGTGTCCGGCGGCGCGCAGCCGCTCCGCGGCCCGGGACACCGCGGGCCGGAGGCCGTAGGTCGAGTGAAACAGCATGATGTTCATGACGCCCATGGTGCCAGCCGGGCCGAGGCCCTACCCACGACGGTGCGAACCTCACATGTTCACTCCGCGCGAGGACGGTTACGTTCCAGGGCATGGAAGACGTGCTCCGCCCGTTGATCGTGGTCGGCGGTTCGGTCGTGCTCACCCTGATGCTCGGCTGGGCCACCGACCGACTGCTGCGCAAGGCCGACGAACGGCGCCCCGAGACCCCGATGTGGGGACTGCTCCGCCGTGCCCGCATCCCCTACCAACTGCTGATCTGCGCGGCCCTGCTGAGAGGGACGTACGACCAGGCCCGGCTGTTCGAGAGCCACTGGGAGGGCATCGGACGGATCCTGACGCTGGTGATGATCGGATCGGTCGCCTGGATGGCGATCCGGATCGCGGCGGCCGTCGTCGAGACCTCGTACACCCGGTACGCCAACGTGCACCGCGAACGCGCCCCGGCCAGGGTCCGCCGGGTGCGCACCCAGGTGACGCTGATCAGGCGGGTGGTCTCGGCGATCGTCGGGGTGGTGGCGGCGGCCGCGATGCTGCTGACCTTCCCCGCGATGCGCACGGCCGGCGCCTCGCTGCTGGCCTCGGCCGGTGTCCTCGGCATCGTCGCCGGTGTCGCCGCCCAGTCCACGCTCGGCAACCTGTTCGCCGGACTGCAGATCGCCTTCGGCGACATGGTGCGCATCGGCGACACGGTCGTGGTGGACGGCGAGTGGGGCTCGGTCGAGGAGATCACCCTGACCTTCCTGACCGTGCGCACCTGGGACGAGCGCCGGATCACCATGCCGGTGTCGTACTTCACGTCCAAGCCGTTCGAGAACTGGTCGCGCGGCACCCCGCAGATGACCGGCACCGTCTTCTGGCACCTGGACCACTCGGCCCCGCTGGAGGCGATGCGTGACCGGCTCCGCGACATCCTGCGGGAGTGCCCGGCCTGGGACGGCCGCGCCTACAACCTGACCGTGACGGACAGCACGCCCACCACCATGGAGGTGCGGGCCCTGGTGACGGCCCGGGACGCGGACGACATCTGGACGGTACGGGTCACGGTCCGCGAGCAGATGATCCGCTGGCTGGCCGAGGAGCACCCCTACGCCCTGCCCCGGGTCAGCACGGCCGCCGCGGAGCTGCCGCCGGGCCCGGCGCCGGAGTTCGGCGGCCACCGCCGCTCCCCCGGCGCCGTACCGGCGGCCCGCGGCCCGCACGAGACCGCCGGGAAGCGGGAAACGCCCGCGAGTCCGAGGAGCCCGACGAGCCCGGTGAACACACCAAGCGCGGCACACACCAACAAGCCCTGACGGTGTCTCAGTGGCCCCGTTCCGCACCCCCGTTGACCTGGATGATCTGGGAGGTGATGTGTGCGGCGCCCGGGGAGGCCAGCCAGTGCAGGGTCGCGGCCACGTCCCCGGGCCTCCCGGCCCGGCCGTCGGACGTCTCGGCGATCAGCCGCGCCCGCCGCTCGTCGTCGAGGCCGTCGCCGAAGAAGGCGGTGTCCTCGACGTAGCCGGGCGCGACCACGTTGACCGTGATGCCGTGCGGTCCCAGCTTCCGGGCGAGGTCGTGGGCGTACGGGTGCAGTCCGGCCTTGGCCGCCGCGTACGCGAGCTGCCCGGACCCCCGGTAGGCGGCGATGGAGCTCAGGAAGAGCACCCGCCCGCCGGGCTCGGCGAGCCGGTCCTTCAGGGCCTCCGTGAGCAGGACGGCGGTCAGCAGGTTGAGCCGGAAGTTGACCGTCCAGTGACGGGCGACGGCGTCGAGCGGGTCGTCGCCCCCGGCGGGGGGCTCCAGGAGACCGTTGCCCCCGGCGCTGTGGATCAGCACGTCGACGGCCCCGAACTCCCGGCCCACGAAGCCGCTGACACCGCGCACGGCCACCGGGTCGGCGAGGTCGGCGGCGTACACCGACGCCCCCGGCACCCCGGCCCCGGCCCGTTCCAGCACGTCCCCGCGCCGCCCGAGCAGCAGCACCCGGTCCCCGTCCGCGGCGAACATCCGTGCCGCAGCCAGCCCGATCCCCGTACCGCCCCCGCTGATCACCACGTTTCGCGTCATACCCAGACCCTACGAACAGAAGGCCGCGCCGGGGGACGAACTCACCGCATGCTCCGCACATCCAGATGCCGCAGCACCCGGTCGACCACCCCGGGATCGGCCCCCGCCTCACTGCGCGCCGCCAGCACCTCGTGCCGGGCGGCGCTCAGCATCTCGCTCCGGATCCGCCGCACCCGCTTCGCCCGCCGGGTCCGCTGCCGGTGGGCCTCCCTCCGCTCGTCGTCCGCCATGTCCGGGTTGATCTGCATCCCGATCTCGAAGGCGCTCCGCAGCATCTGCTCGGACAGCTCCTCCGGCAGCTCCTCGACCGCCTCGATCTCCCGCAGCCGCCGCTTGGCCGCCCGCGCCGCCCGTACCGCCAGATCCCGCTCGTACTCCTTCTCCCGCCCGGTGTCGGCCTCCACTCCCAGCCGCTTCACCAGCCACGGCAGGGTCATCCCCTGGACCAGCAGCGTCGCCATGATCACCCCGAACGCGATGAAGACGATCTCACTGCGGACGGGAAAGGCGTCCCCGGCATCGGTCTGCAGCGGAATCGCCAGCGCCAGGGCCACGGAGGCCACCCCGCGCATTCCGGACCACCACATCACCACGGTCTCGCGCCAGCCGACCGGGATCTCCTCGTCGAGGTCCCTCGCGGAGTGCAGCCGCTTCGTCAGCCAGGCCGCCGGCAGCAGCCACAGCAGCCGGACGAGGACGACCACGCCCACGATCACCGCCGCCCAGCGGAGCAGCTCGCCCCAGTGGCCGGCCGCGGTGCCGATCGCGTTGTGCAGCTCCAGGCCGACCAGTCCGAACGCGACGCCGGTGACGAGCGTGTCGACGATGTCCCAGAAGGCGTGCCCGGCGAGCCGGGTCATGACCTCGTCGGCGTCGGTGGCGTACTCCACCAGGAACAGCGCGGTGGTGAGTACGGCGAGCACCCCCGAGCCGTGCAGTTCCTCGGCCAGGGCGTAGGCGGCGAACGGCACCAGCAGGCTCATCGCGATCTGCAGGGTCGCGTCCCCCAGCAGGCCCATCAGCCTGTTGGTCCCCCAGCCCAGCGCGAGGCCGACCGCGACCGCCACCACCGCCGAGAGCACCAGGTCCAGCCCCGCCCGCCAGGGCGAGAAGGTTCCGCTCACGGCGGCGGCGATCGCCACGTGGTACAG
The DNA here is from genome assembly GCF_053604275.1 of Streptomyces sp. NPDC004051. Taxonomy (NCBI): domain Bacteria; kingdom Bacillati; phylum Actinomycetota; class Actinomycetes; order Kitasatosporales; family Streptomycetaceae; genus Streptomyces; species Streptomyces sp. NPDC004051. Next base: position 303,499 of record NZ_JBSGHG010000001.1, read on the forward strand.
CACGATCGCCGTCACGTCGTTGAACAGGCCCTCGCCCTCCAGGATCGACACCAGTCGGCGCGGCAGTCCCAGCTTCCCGGCGACGGCGGTCGCCGCGACCGGGTCGGGCGGCGCGACCAGCGCGCCGAGGGCCACGGCGGCGGCCAGCGGCAGACCCGGCACGATCGCGTGCGCCACGACGGCCACACACAGCGTGGTGACGAACACCAGTGCCACGGCGAGCAGGAGGATCGGTCTGACGTTCGCGGCGAACTGGCGCCAGGACGTCCGGCGGACGGCGGCGTAGAGCAGGGGCGGCAGCAGCAGCGGCAGGATCAGGTCCGGCGGAACGTCGACGTTCGGGACGAACGGCAGCAGCGCCAGGGCGATCCCGAAGACCGTCATCAGCACCGGCGCCGGCAGCCCCAGCCGGTCCCCGACCGGGACGCTCACCACGGCCCCGAGCACCACGGTGAACAACAGGGCCAACTGATCCACGGTCAGCGCTCCGGTCGGGTCGACGGTCGCACGGCAGGCTTCCAGCCTGCCACGCTCCTGCCCTCACCAGGCCGTTCGATGCCCCGGTTACAGAACGCGCCGCATGGCCCGGTGCGGCATGCCCGCGTCCGGGAACTCCGGCCCGTACGCCTCGTACCCCAGCCGCTCGTAGAACCCCAGGGCGTGGGTCTGCGCGTGCAGGTCGACGGCGGTGAGTCCGCGTGCGCGGGCCGCCTCCTCGATGCCCCGCACCAGCGCCGCCCCGACGCCGCGCCCGCGCGCCCGGCGGGTCACCGCCAGCCGCCCCAGGGCGCCGGGCGTCTGCTGCTCGGCGCGGCCGCCGCCGTTCTTCGCGGCGGCGGCCTCTCCGTGCAGCAGACGCCCGGTGCCGAGCGCCGTGCCGTCCTCGTCGAGCGCCAGCACGTGCACGGCGCCGGAGTCGTACGCGTCGTACTCGTCGTATTCGAGGTTCTCCGGCACGCCCTGCTCGGCGACGAAGACCTCCTTGCGCACCGCGAAGCAGGCCTCCCGGTCGCCGGGTCCCATCGCCTCGCGGACCACGTACGGGGTGCTCACGCGTACGTCTCCTCCCGGACCTGGTCCAGCGCCTGCTGCAGGTCCTCGGGGTAGTCGCTGGTGAACTCCGCCCACCGGCCGTCCCCCGGGTGTTCGAAGCCGAGCCCCACGGCGTGCAGCCACTGGCGGGTCAGGCGGAGCCGCTTGGCGAGCGTGGGATCGGCGCCGTAGGTCAGGTCGCCCACGCAGGGGTGCCGGTGGGCGGCCATGTGGACGCGGATCTGGTGGGTGCGGCCGGTCTCCAGCTTGACGTCGAGGAGGGAGGCGGCGCGGAAGGCCTCGACGAGGTCGTAGTGCGTGACGGAGGGCTTGCCCTCGGCGGTGACCGCCCACTTGTAGTCGTGGTTCGGATGGCGGCCGATGGGCGCGTCGATGGTGCCGCTGGTCGGGTCGGGGTGGCCCTGGACCAGCGTGTGGTAGCGCTTGTCGACCGTGCGCTCCTTGAACTGGCGCTTCAGCGAGGTGTACGCGTACTCGGACTTGGCGACCACCATGAGACCGGAGGTGCCGACGTCCAGGCGGTGCACGATGCCCTGGCGCTCGGCGGCGCCGGAGGTCGAGATGCGGTACCCGGCGGCGGCGAGACCACCGATCACGGTCGGTCCGGTCCAGCCGGGCGAGGGGTGGGCGGCGACCCCGACCGGCTTGACGATGACGACCACGTCGTCGTCGTCGTGCACGATCTCCATGCCCTCGACGGGTTCGGCGACCACCTGGACCGGCGCGGGCGCCTGCGGCATCTCCACCTCGAGCCAGGCGCCGCCGCTGACCCGCTCCGACTTGCCGACCACCGACCCGTCGACCGTGACCTTTCCCGCGGCGGCGAGTTCGGCCGCCTTGGTCCGGGAGAAGCCGAGCATGCGGGAGATGGCGGCGTCGACGCGCTCGCCCTCCAGGCCGTCGGGCACGGGCAGGGTACGGATCTCGGGAATGGTGCTCACCCGTCGAGTATGCCGGACCGGTCGGACGACCCCGTACGCGCGTTCAGCGGTCCGGTCAGTCCTTGTGGACGGTTCCGTCCGGGTCGAGGCCGCGGAAGGACAGCAGGACGATCAGGATGCCGCCGCAGACGATCGCCGAGTCCGCCAGGTTGAAGACGGCGAAGTGCTTGGGCGCGATGAAGTCCACGACCGCACCCCGGAAGACGCCCGGGGAGCGGAAGATCCTGTCCGTGAGGTTGCCGAGGGCGCCGCCGAGCAGCAGCCCCAGCGCGATCGCCCAGGGCAGGCTGTACAGCTTGCGGGCGAGCCGGACGATCACCACGATCACCGTCGCCGCGATCACCGTGAAGATCACGGTGAAGGCCTCGCCGAAACCGAAGGCCGCGCCCGCGTTGCGGATGGCCTCGAACCTCAGCCAGTCCCCGATGATCTCGATGGGCTCGTGGTGCTCCAGCTCGGCCACCACGATCAGCTTGCTGATCAGATCGAGGGCGTAGGCGACGGCGGCCACGGCGAACAGCACGGCCACCCGCCGCTTGCCGCGGGATGCCCCGGCCGCCGTGTCCTGGGCGTCGGCCCGATCGTCGGCCCGGACCTCCCCGGCCCGGTCGTGCTCGGCACGGTCCTGCCCGTCCCGGTCCGCGTCCGGGGTCTTCGGCGTACCGATGATGCGCTCCGCCTCTGCCACGTGAGTCCCTCAACCTAGGTACCTGACTGAGGACGAGGGTACGTCACACCCCGCACGGCCCTCGCGCTCAGGAGGCATGTGGGGGTGATCAGTAGCGGCGCTCCTGCTTCTGCTTGCACTCGACGCACAGCGTGGCCCGGGGAAACGCCTGCATGCGGGCCTTCCCGATGGGGTTTCCGCAGTTCTCGCAGAGGCCGTAGGTGCCGGCTTCCAGGCGCTGTGCGGCGCGCTCGTACTGGGTGAGCATCTCGCGCGCGTTGGCGGCGAGCGCCAGTTCGTGCTCCCGCGTGATGTTCTTCGTACCGGTGTCGGCCTGGTCGTCGCCCGCGCCGTCACCGGAGTCCCGCATCAGGCCGGCCAGCGACCGCTCGGACGAGCTGATCTCCTCGCGCAGCCGCAACACCTCGGTCATCAGTTCGACCCGCGCGTCCTCGACCTCCTCCGGCGTCCAGGGGTCCTCACCCGGGCGCACCGCGAGATCGCCGGGCTCCACCCCCGAGATCCGCGCCTTGGGCACGGCGGTCTTCGCCGCCGTCGCCGTACCAGGAGTCTTCTTAGCACCCACCGTGGTCGCTCCCGTCTGCGTCGCGGCCTCGGCCGCGCCCGCGTCAGTGGCCGTGCCGCGCCCGGCCATGTCCTGTGTGCCCCCGCTGATCCTGGTGGTGCCCTCGTGTGCGGCGCCCCGGCCGACGCCGGCCCCCGCTCCGGCCGCTTTCCCGTCCGGGCCGCCGGCCGCCGTCGCGGAGGCCGCCTTCTTCCCGGCCGCCTTCTTCGCCGCCGTCCCCTTCGCCGCCGTTCCCTTCGCGGCCTTCCCCGCCGGCTTCTTCGCCGCCGCCTTCCCGCCCCCCTGGGTGCTCCTCCTCCCGCCCTCCCTCTCGGCTCCGCCGCCGGAAACGGGCGCGGCCCTGCTGGGCGCCGACTTCTCGTCGGCGGTCTTCTTCGCCACCATGGCCGCGGCCCCTTCACATACCGTGATCTTGCGCGTGAATCGTGCTGGGACGATAAATCGACTCGGACCCCGCGGCAACGGGGCGCACCGCCCGATTCGCCCGCCCCGCCGACGCCGCGCGGCGGACCTGCATGCGTTGTGCCCAGCTCCCCGCCGGGTATGCCATCAAGCCGGACGCCAGCGAGCCCGAACGCCCGTACCGCTCCATTCGGGCGTATGCCACTCCGTGAGGGACCTCCGCGGCCACCCCCGCGGCGCGCGTGCCGCCCCGTCGAGCACCCGTGCGAGAAACCGGTCGGCCACTGCCTCCGCCGCGCCGTACACTGGGCGCAGCGAGAAGCGTGGATGGGGACGAGTAGCGGCGTACGCAGCCCAGAGCGACCCGGGGACGGTGTGAGCCCGGGGGCGAGCCCGACGTGAAGATCACCCCGGAGCCGCCGGAGGAAAGTCCTGGACCGTGGGCCCGGCCCACGGGCCCGCCCGGGCGAGTAGAACCGGCATCGCGACCCCAATGAGGGGGCTCACCGGAGCACACGACGCACCGGGGGGCCAAGGAGGGTGGTACCGCGGGAGCGCGCCGACGGCGGCGCAGGGATCGACACAGCTCTCGTCCCTCCGGACGGAAGGCAGCAAGTCCGCCGGAGGAAGCCCGCTGATGACAACGCCGACGTACCGACAGGTGCCAGCCCAGGTCGACCTGCCCGCCCTCGAGCACGCCGTGCTCGACTTCTGGCGGGAACAGAAGATCTTCGCCAAGAGCCTCGAGCAGTCCGAGGGCCGCCCCGAGTGGGTGTTCTACGAGGGCCCGCCCACCGCCAACGGCATGCCGGGCGCCCATCACATCGAGGCGCGCGTCTTCAAGGACGTCTTCCCCCGCTTCCGGACCATGCAGGGCTACCACGTGGGCCGCAAGGCCGGCTGGGACTGCCACGGCCTCCCGGTGGAGCTGGCGGTGGAGAAGGAGCTCGGCTTCTCCGGCAAGCAGGACATCGAGGCGTACGGCATCGCCGAGTTCAACGCCAGGTGCCGCGAGTCGGTGACCCGCCACACCGACGCCTTCGAGGAGCTCACCACCCGGATGGGCTACTGGGCCGACCTCAACGACCCCTACCGCACCATGGACCCGGAGTACATCGAGTCCGTCTGGTGGTCGCTGAAGGAGATCTTCAACAAGGGCCTGCTGGTCCAGGACCACCGTGTCGCCCCCTGGTGCCCGCGCTGCGGCACCGGCCTGTCCGACCACGAGCTGGCGCAGGGCTACGAGACGGTCGTCGACCCGTCCGTCTACGTACGCTTCCCGCTCACCTCCGGCCCGCTGGCCGGGGAGGCCGCGCTCCTGGTGTGGACGACCACCCCCTGGACCCTGGTCTCCAACACCGCGGTCGCCGCTCACCCCGAGGTGACCTACGTGGTCGCCACCGACGGCGAGGAGAAGCTGGTCGTCGCCGAGCCGCTGGTGGCGAAAGCCCTCGGCGAGGGCTGGGAGACCACCGGGCAGACCTTCACCGGCGCCGAGATGGAGCGCTGGACGTACCGGCGCCCCTTCGAGCTCGTTCCGTTCCCCGAGCCGGCCCACTACGTCGTCAGCGCCGACTACGTCACCACCGAGGACGGCACGGGTCTGGTCCACCAGTCCCCCGCCTTCGGTGAGGACGACCTCAAGGTCTGCCGCTCCTACGGCCTGCCCGTGGTGAACCCGGTCCGCCCCGACGGCACCTTCGAGGAGGACGTCCCGCTGGTCGGCGGCGTCTTCTTCAAGAAGGCCGACGAGAAGCTGACCGAGGACCTGGACAGCCGCGGCCTGCTCTTCCGGCACACCCCGTACGAGCACAGCTACCCGCACTGCTGGCGCTGCCACACCGCGCTGCTGTACTACGCGCAGCCCTCCTGGTACATCCGCACCACCGCGATCAAGGACCGGCTGCTCGAGGAGAACGAGAACACCAACTGGTTCCCGGACTCGGTCAAGCACGGCCGGTACGGCGACTGGCTGGACAACAACATCGACTGGGCGCTGTCCCGCAACCGCTACTGGGGCACCCCGCTGCCGATCTGGCGCTGCGAGGACGACCACCTCACCTGTGTCGGCTCGCTCACCGAGCTGACCGAGCTGACCGGCACCGACCAGTCGGGGCTCGACCCGCACCGCCCGTACATCGACGAGGTCACCTTCGCCTGCCCGCAGGACGGCTGCGCGAAGACCGCCACGCGCGTGCCGGAGGTCATCGACGCCTGGTACGACTCGGGTTCGATGCCGTTCGCGCAGTGGGGCTACCCCTACAAGAACAAGGAACTGTTCGAGGCCCGCTACCCGGCGCAGTTCATCTGCGAGGCCATCGACCAGACCCGCGGCTGGTTCTACACGCTGATGGCCGTCGGCACGCTGGTCTTCGACAAGTCGAGTTACGAGAACGTCGTCTGCCTCGGCCACATCCTCGCCGAGGACGGCCGCAAGATGTCCAAGCACCTGGGCAACATCCTGCAGCCGATCCCGCTGATGGACCGGCACGGCGCGGACGCGGTCCGCTGGTTCATGGCGGCCGGCGGCTCCCCGTGGGCGGCCCGCAGGGTGGGGCACGGCACCATCCAGGAGGTCGTCCGCAAGACGCTCCTGACGTACTGGAACACGGTCGCCTTCCAGGCGCTGTACGCACGCACCTCCGGCTGGGCCCCCTCCGAGGCCGACCCGGCGCCCGCCGACCGTCCGCTGCTGGACCGCTGGCTGCTCTCCGAACTGCACGCGCTCACCGACCAGGTGACCCGGGCGCTGGAGGGCTTCGACACCCAGCGGGCCGGCAAGCTGCTGTCCGCGTTCGTCGACGACCTGTCCAACTGGTACGTCCGCCGCTCCCGGCGCCGCTTCTGGCAGGGCGACCAGGCCGCGCTGCGCACCCTGCACGAGGTCGTGGAGACGGTCACCAGGCTGATGGCCCCGCTGACCCCGTTCATCACCGAGCGGGTCTGGCAGGACCTGGTCGTGCCGGTCACCCCGGACGCCCCGGAGTCGGTCCACCTGTCCTCCTGGCCCGAGGCGGACCTGAGCGCGATCGACCCGGAGCTGTCCACCCAGATGGTGCTGGTGCGCCGCCTGGTGGAGCTGGGACGGGCCACCCGCGCAGAGTCGGGGGTCAAGACCCGCCAGCCGCTCAGGCGCGCCCTGATCGCCGCGAGCGGCTTCGGCACCCTCCACCCCGAGCTGCACGCGCAGATCACCGAGGAGCTGAACGTCGAGTCGCTGGCCTCCCTGTCCGAGGTGGGCGGCTCGCTGGTGGACACGACGGCGAAGGCCAACTTCCGCGCGCTGGGCAAGCGGTTCGGCAAGCGGGTCCAGGACGTGGCCCGGGCCGTCGCGGACACGGACGCCGCCGCGCTGTCCCTGGCGCTGCGCGAGGGCACCGCCTCGGTGCAGGTCGACGGTGAGACGATCACCCTCTCCCCGGACGAGGTGATCATCACGGAAACCCCGCGTGAGGGCTGGTCGGTGGCGTCCGACTCGGGTGCCACGGTCGCGCTGGACCTGGAGATCACCGAGGAGCTGCGCCGCGCGGGTCTGGCCCGGGACGCGATCCGGCTGATCCAGGAGGCCCGCAAGAACAGCGGTCTCGACGTGGCCGACCGGATCGCCCTGCGCTGGACGGCCGCGGAGGCCGCCACCGTCGCGGCCCTGACCGAGCACTCCGCCCTGATCGCCGAAGAGGTCCTGGCCACCGACTTCGCCCGGGGAGAGGCGGACGACTCCTACGGGCAGGCGTTCACCGACGAGGGCCTGTCCCTGACGTTCCGGCTGCGCAAGGCGTAGGCGCCCCGGGCGCCCGCCCCACGTCGCCCGGCACCCGTGAGGGCCCGGGCCCGCCGAATCTCCTCGGCGGGCCCGGGCCCTCGGCACAGTGTCCGCCGGACCACTGCTCCGGGCCTCGGACAACCACCGCGAAGAGCCCGAACGCGCAGGGCGAAAGGGCGGGGCCCCGGGTTCGTCGAACCCGGGGCCCCGCCCTGAACGCCGTCGGCCGTCAGGCCGTACTCATGGCTGTGAGGCCGTCAGTTGTCGTCCTCGTCGATCAGGAACCCGCGCATCGGCGAGGGCGCCTGACCCATCGGCGACGGCCCCTGCGGGCGCACCGGCGCCATGGGCTGGGTCATCGCCGGCTGCATCTGCTGCTGGCTGCCGTAGGACGGACCGGGCTGGGCGCCCGGACCTCCGCCCATCGGCTGGTTGCCGCCGTAGGACGGCGCACCGGCACCGGCCGGAGCCATCGAGGGCGCCGGGGACGGCGGCAGCGACGGGGCGGCCGGCTGACGCGGCGGGGCGAGCGAGTCGTCCGCCTGGGTCTCCAGCTGACGCAGCTGCGACTCCAGGTAGGACTTCAGCCGCGTGCGGTACTCACGCTCGAAGCCGCGCAGGTCCTCGACCTTGCGCTCCAGCGTGGCGCGGGCGGACTCCAGGGAGCCCATCGCGACGCGGTGCTTCTCCTGCGCGTCCCGCTCCAGGGCGTCCGCCTTGGCGCGGGCGTCCCGCTCGAGACCCTCGGCACGCGAACGCGCCTCGCCGACGATCTTGTTGGCCTCGGAACGGGCCTCGGCGATCGCCTGGTCGGCGGTCTGCTGGGCCAGCGAGAGCACGCGGGCCGCGCTGTCGCCACCGGGGCCGCCCTGCTGGCCGGGGAGGCCGGGAGGACCGCCCATGTGGCCGCCGGGGCCGCCCATCGGGCCGCCGGGGCCCATCTGGCCGCCGGGGCCCATCTGCCCCTGCATCTGGCCCGGCATCTGGCCCTGCATCGGACCCCCGGGGCCCATCTGCCCCTGCATCGGGCCGCCCTGGCCCATCGGTCCGGGACCCTGGCCCATGGGGCCGGGACCCTGGCCCATGGGGCCGGGACCCTGCGGGCCGCCCTGTCCGCCGGGGCCGGCGGGCAGCTGCGGCGCACCGCTCGGCAGCTGGGGCGGACCACCCATGGGGCCACCCATCTGCTGCTGCGGCGGGCCCGATATGCCGGCGGGCACCGGTCCGCCGGGACCTCGCATGCCCTGCTGGGGCATGCCCTGGGGAGGCGGTCCCTGCTGCCCCTGCTGCCCCTGCTGGTCCTGCTGTTCGGGGGGCTTGCGCATGTTCTGCTGGTTCTGGGCAGCAGCGCGCGTGGCCGCGGCCAGTTTGGCGCGCAGGTCCTCGTTCTCTCGGAGCAGGCGCGTCAGTTCGGCTTCGACCTCGTCGAGGAAGGCATCGACCTCGTCCTCGTCATAGCCTTCTCGGAGGCGGACGGTCGTGAACTGCTTGTTCCGCACGTCCTCGGGGGTCAACGGCATCTCTTCACCTCAACGTAGTCATCGGCAGTCGGCAGGCCCATGTCGTCCACAGTCACCTCAGCGCACCGCCCACGAGGGAGATCAGAATGTAAACAATGATCATCAGTACGAAGAATGACAGGTCGAGCGCCACGCCCCCGAGACGCAGCGGCGGGATGAACCGCCGCAGAAGCTTGAGCGGTGGATCGGTGACAGTGTAGGTGGCCTCCAGGACCACCACCATCGCCCTGCCGGGTTGCCACGAGCGGGCGAACTGGAAGACGTAGTCCATGACCAGACGGAAGATGAGCACGATGAGGAACACCATCAGCGCGATGTAGATCACCTGCGCGAACACGCTCATGGTCTGTCGGTCCCTCTCCCCTGTGTCCTGCTTCTGCCCGGTCCTGCGTCTCAGCTCTGGTTGAAGAACCCGCCCTCTGCGATACGGGCCTTGTCCTCCGCCGTGACATCGACGTTAGCAGGAGACAGCAGGAACACCTTCTGCGTCACCCGCTCGATGCTGCCGTGAAGGCCGAACACCAGACCGGCCGCGAAGTCGACAAGTCGCTTCGCGTCCGTGTCGTCCATCTCGGTAAGGTTCATGATCACCGGGGTGCCCTCACGGAAGTGTTCCCCGATGGTACGGGCCTCGTTGTAGGTCCGCGGGTGGAGCGTGGTGATCCGGTAGGGCTCTCGTTCCGACACGACCTTGGGCATGATCACCGGTGCGTTCTTCTCCAGGTTCGCGCGTTCTTGTGTGATGGACGCCACGGGCGCGATGCGCGCCGGGCGTGCCGATTCAGCGGGAAGCGAAGCGGACCGGGCGACCGGCTCACGGGGCGGGGGCGGCTGCACCACTCGCACCTCTTCGTCCCTGTGGAGTTGATGTGATCCATGCAACTGGTGCGACGGTTCGTGCCGCCGGTGGTCCCGTTCGGGCTCCGGGTCGAGTTCGGGCTCGAAGTCGTCGTCTGGGTCAAATCCGCGGCCGTCGTACCCATCGTCCTCCACGAGGCCGAGGTAGACCGCCATCTTGCGCATCGCGCCGGCCATGCTTCGAGTCCTCCTCTGTGGTGGATCTGCTGACGACCGCCGAGTGCCCGCGATCCACAAGATCCTCAAGTCCGCCCATCAGCGGCAATGACCATATTTTCTACTGTGGTCCGACTTCCTGGCGACGTTACCCGAGCCCGGGGCGGACTCCGAGTACCGCGCTGCCGACGCGCACATGTGTCGCTCCGGCCGCAACGGCCTGTTCGAGGTCCGTACTCATCCCCGCGGAGACCATGTTCGCAGCAGGATGGGCCCTGCGCAGGTCGGTCGACAATTCCATCAAGCGCTCGAACGCCGCCTGTTGTCGCCCGGCGTACTCCCCGGCGAGCGGGGCGACGGTCATCAGCCCGTCCAGCCGCAGCCCTTCGGCACCGGCGATCAGATCGGCCAACTCCGCGACGCCGCCCGGCGCGACACCACCGCGCTCCCCCCGGCCCCCGCCCGCCGCGGATTCGTCGGCGTCGAGCGCGACCTGGACGAGGCAGCCGAGTTCGCGTCCGGCCCGCACGGCTTCCTTGGCGAGGGCCGTGACAAGACGGGCACGGTCGACGGACTGCACGAAATCCGCGTAACCGACCACGGATCGCACCTTGTTGGTCTGGAGCTGTCCGACAAAGTGCCAAGAAAGGGGCAGATCCGAGCATTCGGCCGCCTTGGGGGCGGCGTCCTGGTCACGGTTCTCGGCCACGTGACGTACACCGAGTTCCGACAGGATCCGCACATCACCGGCGGGAAAGGTCTTGGTGACCACGATCAGGGTCACCTCGTCGCGCCCGCGTCCGGCGGCCGCGCACGCGGCGGCGATCCGTCGCTCCACATCCGCGAGGTTCGCGGCGATTTCATCCCTGCGTTCCGTCATGCCCCATCAGTCCAGCCACACATAGCCCGCGAGCCGCCCGGTGGAGCGGTCGCGCCGGTACGAGAAGTGATCGTCCGACTCCAGGGTGCACACCTGCGACCGCTCCCGGTCGCGCACCCCGAACCGTTCGAGCTGGGCGTGCACGCCCCTGTCCACATCGACCGCCGGCGTGCCCCAGCTCGTCTCGGCGTGCGCCGCCGGTTCGACCGCGGCCACGTCGGCGCGCATCTCCTCCGGCACCTCGTAGCACCGGCCGCAGACGGCGGGTCCGGTGCGGGCGACGATCCGGGCCGGGTCGGCGCCGAGTGCGGTCATGGCCCGCACGGCGGCGGGGACCACGCCCGCGACCAGTCCGGGCCGTCCCGCGTGGGCCGCCGCGGCCACGCCGGCGACGGGGTCGGCGAGCAGCACCGGCACGCAGTCGGCGGTGAGCACGGCGAGGGCGAGGCCCCGTCGCGCGGTGACGACCGCGTCGGCCTCGGGGACCGGACGGTCGCCCCACGGCGCGTCGACCACCTCCACGTCGGCGCCGTGCACCTGGTTCATCCACACCACCCGGGCCGGGTCGAGGCCGAGGGACTTCGCGGCCAGTTCGCGGTTGGCGCGCACGGCGCCGGGATCGTCGCCGACCGCTCCGCCGAGGTTGAGCTCCGCATACGGAGCGGCGCTCACCCCGCCCCACCGGTCGGTGAAGGCGAAGTGCGCGCCGCGCACGCTCTCGCGCCGTCCTGTCACTTGAGGAAGTCCGGGACGTCCAGCTCCTCGGCCGCGCTGTCCGAGTAGGCCCTCGTCGGCTGGACCGGCGGCTGGGCCACCGGGATGTCACCGACCGGCTCGGGGGCCGGGACCGGCTCCGGGTCCTCCCGGGGCGTGACGCTGCCGAGCGAGCCGAAGGACGGCCGCCCCTCGGGCTGCCGCGCGGGGGCGGGCTCCTCGCGCTTGGCCGAGGAGGAGCCGAGGACGTTGTCCCGCTTCGCCGGCGGCTGTCCGCCGTCGAAGCCGGCCGCGATCACGGTGACCCGGACCTCGTCGCCCAGGGCGTCGTCGATGACCGCGCCGAAGATGATGTTGGCCTCCGGGTGGGCGGCCTCGCTGACCAGCTGGGCGGCCTCGTTGATCTCGAACAGGCCGAGGTCGGAGCCGCCGGAGATGGAGAGCAGCACGCCGCGGGCGCCGTCGATGGAGGCCTCCAGCAGCGGCGAGGAGATCGCCATCTCGGCCGCCGCCACCGCGCGGTCGTCGCCGCGGGCCGAGCCGATGCCCATGAGGGCCGAGCCGGCCTCGGACATGACCGACTTGACGTCGGCGAAGTCGAGGTTGATCAGGCCGGGCGTGGTGATGAGGTCGGTGATGCCCTGGACGCCGGAGAGCAGGACCTGGTCCGCCGACTTGAAGGCGTCCAGGACCGAGACCTGGCGGTCCGAGATGGACAGCAGCCGGTCGTTGGGGATGACGATGAGGGTGTCGACCTCTTCGCGGAGCTCGGCGATGCCGTCCTCCGCCTGGTTGGCGCGGCGCCGGCCCTCGAAGGTGAACGGGCGGGTGACCACGCCGATGGTGAGAGCGCCGAGCGAGCGGGCGATGTTGGCCACGACGGGGGCGCCGCCGGTGCCGGTGCCGCCGCCCTCCCCGGCCGTCACGAAGACCATGTCGGCCCCCTTGAGGACCTCCTCGATCTCCTCGCGGTGGTCCTCGGCCGCCTTGCGGCCGACAGCCGGGTTGGCTCCGGCGCCGAGTCCGCGGGTGAGTTCCCGGCCGACGTCGAGCTTGACGTCGGCGTCGCTCATCAACAGGGCTTGCGCGTCGGTGTTGATGGCGATGAACTCGACGCCCTTGAGACCGACCTCGATCATCCGGTTGATGGCATTGACACCACCGCCGCCGACACCGATGACTTTGATGACTGCGAGGTAGTTCTGCGGTGCTGCCACGTCGAAGGCCTCTCGCCTCGAGTTACGTGTCGCCGTCTCACGGCCTTGCCGCGGTCCGACGACTGATGCCGATGGGGACGGTCCGTATCACCGACCCGAACCCTAACGTTGAAGTTTAGGGTTACCAGTGTGCCTGCTCCCTGGAGTCTTCCGAACAGGACACTAAGTCGACAAGCGGCGCGCGTTCAATGAACACGCCGAACCTCCCGTTTTTCTTTTCACCCTATGTGATCAGCCGTGGCACCGCCCAACCAGGGGGTTGACCTGCACAGACGGACGTCAACCCGCCGATGACGCGGGGGCGGTGGGAACGCTCACGTCGAAGTGCCGCGCGTCCGGGGCCGCTTTCAGCAGGGCGGTGAGGGCGCGGCTCTTCGCGGCGCCCCGCTCGGCGCTCCCCCAGACGACCTCCCTGCCGTCCGTCAACTTCAGCGAGATGTCGTCGCGCGTACGGACGTTGACGCTCCGGACGGACCGGGCGACGGGCCCCGGGACATCACGGACGATCCGGACCGCCTCCCGCACCAGTCGCGCCTCGCCGAAGCGACGCAGGCTCGCGGCCGTGCCGCCGCTTCGGCGGACGGTCAATTCCAGCCGGGGAACGTCCCGGGGGGCCTCCGGAACCGTGGCGTACCGGACGCCCTCGGCGTCGATCTCGACGAACTCCCCGCCCTTTTCCAGCAGAAGAACCGGGGTGCGCTCGGTGATCTCCAACCCGATCTCGTGCGGCCAGGAACGCATCACGTCAACTGTCGCGATGCGCGGCATTTCCTGGCGGAGCCGCGATGCGATCGCCTCGGTGTCCACCATGGCCAGCGGCTCCCCGAGGGGAACCTCGGCGACCTCGCGCACCTGCCCGGGAGTCAGAACGCGGGTCCCGGACACGGAGACCCGCTCCACCCTGGCCAGATCGGAGCCGTACAACAGCCAGAACGTCCCGCTCCCGAGGAACACCAGGGCGACCGCCAGGATGATGATCAGACGAAGGTGCCGTCGCCTCAACCGCCTGACGGGCGGCGGGCCGGACGACTCCCGCTGGCGTCCACCGCGCTCGGCGGTCGTCGTTCCGGCCACGAATCCTGCCTCCCGTCACCCGCGTTCATCCACGCGTCCAGGGTCTGTCCGGTGCCTGTCGGCGGATCACGCCGCAGAGGCGGCGTCCGGCACGCACTCCCCCGAGCTCTTCGAACAGGGGGGAGGCCCAGCCGCGTTATCGTCGATCTCCTGCGATCCGGCCCGCCGGACAGGCCCTACTGTCGCGCACGGGCGGCGATCGCCTCGTACACCATGCCGACGAGCAGCTCGTCGGCGTCCCGTCGGCCGAACTCGGCGGCGGCGCGGGACATCTCGTACAGCCGGTGCGGGTCGGACAGGACCGGCAGCACGTTCTGCCGCACCCACTCCGGCGTCAGCTCCGCGTCGTCGACCAGCAGGCCACCGCCGGCCTTGACCACCGGCTGGGCGTTCAGCCGCTGCTCGCCGTTGCCGATCGGCAGTGGAACGTAGGCGGCCGGGAGTCCGACGGCGGAGAGTTCGGCGACGGTCATCGCGCCCGCGCGGCAGAGCATCATGTCGGCCGCGGCGTACGCCAGGTCCATCCGGTCCAGGTAACTCACCGGGAGGTAGGGCGGCATTCCAGGCATCTGCTGCACCTGGGGCAGTTCGTTCTTCGGGCCGACCGCGTGCAGGATCTGGATCCCGGCCTGCTGCAGCCACGGCGCGACCTGCTGGACGACCTCGTTCAGCCGCCGGGCGCCCTGCGAGCCGCCGGAGACCAGCAGCGTGGGCAGGTTGGGGTCGAGCCCGAACGCGGCACGGGCCTCGGGGCGCACGGCGGCCCGGTCCAAGGTGGCCACGGAGCGGCGCAGCGGGATCCCGATGTAGCGGGCGTCGCGCAGCTTGCTGTCCGGGGTGGAGACGGCGACCTGGGCCGCGTACCGGGAGCCGATCTTGTTGGCCAGGCCGGGGCGGGCGTTGGCCTCGTGGACGACGATCGGCACACCGAGCCGCTTGGCGGCGAGGTAGCCCGGCAGCGCGACGTAGCCGCCGAAGCCGACCACGGCGTCCGCCTTGGTGCGTTCCAGGATCTGCTCCGTCGCCTTGATGGTGCCGCGCAGCCGGCCCGGGACGGTGATCAGCTCCGGGGTGGGCTTGCGCGGCAGCGGTACGGCGGGGATCAGCGCCAGCTCGTACCCGCGCTCGGGTACCAGACGCGTCTCGAGACCGCGTTCCGTGCCCAGGGCCGTGATGCCCACGGTCGGATCCTGCCTGCGCAGGGCATCCGCGAGGGCGAGCGCGGGCTCGATGTGGCCCGCGGTTCCTCCGCCGGCGAGTACGACATGCACCGAAATTCACCGCTCTCCGGACGAGCGTGCCGCCGTGGCGCGCCGTCGCATCGTGTTCCATCTCCGGGGCCGTTGAGACTCCCCGGCCCGCTTTCTACCAAAGCGAGGTTGCCGCATCGCAAGCGCCGCCCGCGCAGCGGGCTCGTCACGCGCGAAGGCGATCAGCAGCCCGATGGCGAACATGGTCGGCAGCAGGGCGGACCCCCCGTAGGAGAACAGCGGGAGCGGGACACCGACGATCGGCAGCAGTCCGAGGACCGCACCGATGTTGATCACGGCCTGCACCGTGATCCAGGTGGTCACGCCTCCCGCGGCATACCTCACGAAGGGGTCCTCCGTGCGTCCGGCCACGCGGATACCCGCATAGCCTAGAGCCGCGAACAACGCGAGTACCGACAGCGTCCCCGCCAGGCCCAGTTCCTCACCGGTGACGGCGAAGATGAAGTCGGTGTGGGCTTCAGGCAGTTGGCCCCATTTCTCCACACTCGCCCCCAGTCCGGAACCGAAGATCCCGCCGGAGGCGAGGGCGTAGATACCGTGCACGGCCTGCCAGCAGTCGACGGGGCCCGCCTGGGGTTCGGTGGCGCCGAGGCAGGCGAGCCGGGCCATGCGGTTCGGGCTGCTCCAGACGAGGAACGCGCCGATCAGCCCGGCGACGGCCAGCACCCCGGCGAACAGCCGGACGGGTGCCCCCGCCAGCCAGAGCAGGCCGAACAGGATCGCCGTCAGGATGATCGCCGTGCCCATGTCGCCGCCCAGCATGATCAGTCCGAGCAGCATGAAGGCGACCGGTACGAGCGGCACCAGCATGTGCTTCCACTGGGCCAGCAGCCGTTTGTCCTGTTTGCGGGCGAGCAGGTCGGCGCCCCACAGCACCAGGGCGAGCTTGCCGAACTCACTGGGCTGGAGCTGGAAGGAACCGCCGAGGCCGATCCAGTTCTGGTTGCCGTTGACCGCCATCCCTATCCCCGGCACCTGCACCAGGGCCATCAGGAAGACGGCGCCCGCGAGGAGGGGGTAGGCCAGCGCCCGGTGCAGTTTCACCGGCATCCGGGCGGCCGCGAGCAGCAGCACGGTCCCGATGCCGGCGGCCAGGAGCTGCTTGCGGAAGAAGTACGAGCCCGGCAGCGACTTCTGCAGCGCGGTGATCTGGGAGGCCGAGTAGACCATCACCAGGCCGAGCACGATGATCAGCGCGCTGCCGCCGAGGATCACGTAGTAGGCGGTCAGCGGCCGGTCCCAGGCCCTGCGCGCCCGTGTGCCGAGGGTGCGGACGCTGTTCCGGCGGGCGGGCCGGGGCGCGGCGGGCGGGCGGGGCGCCCGCCGCGCGGGCGGGCGCCCGGTGCGGCTACTGGACATGGCGGCCTCCGCTGCACGCCCCACGGCGCCTCGACGGTCCCACAGGTCCCTCCCAAGGTCGCCCGGCGCAGGCGGCCGGGTCAGGCACCGAGTTCACGCACCGCCTGGGCGAACGCCTCACCGCGCCTGTTGTAGTTGGCGAACATGTCCATCGAGGCGCAGGCCGGGGCCAGCAGCACCGTGTCACCGGGCCGTGCGAGCCGCTTCGCCTCCTGGACAGCCTGAAGCATCGCCCCAGTGTCGGTCCGGTCGAGGTCGACCACGGGTACCTCCGGGGCGTGTCGCGCCAGGGCTTCGCGGATCAGCTCGCGGTCCCGGCCGATCAGGACGGCGCCGCGGAGCCGCTTCGCCGACGCCGCGACCAGTTCGTCGAAGGTGGCGCCCTTGGCGAGTCCGCCGGCGATCCACACGATCGACTCGTAGGCCGCCAACGAGGCCTGTGCCGCATGGGTGTTGGTCGCCTTGGAGTCGTCGACATAGGCGACCCCGTCCACGTCGGCGACGTGCGCGATGCGGTGGGCGTCCGGGGTGAAGGCCCGCAGTCCGTCCCGTACGGCCGCCGCCGGCACCCCGAAGGCGCGCGCGAGGGCGGCCGCGGCGAGGGCGTTGGCGACGTTGTGCGGGGCGGGCGGGTCGACGTCGGCGACCTCGGCGAGCTCCTGGGCGCTGCGGTACCGGTCCTCGACGAAAGCGCGGTCGACCAGGATGCCCTCGACGACGCCGAGTTGGGAGGGGCCGGGGGTGCCGAGGGTGAAGCCGACGGCGCGGCAGCCCTCCTCGACGTCGGCCGCGCGGACCAGGTCCTCGGTGGACGGCTTGTCGGTGGCGTCGGCGTTGTAGACGCAGGCGACCCTATTGCCCTCGTAGACACGGCCCTTGTCGGCGGCGTACGCCTCCATGGAGCCGTGCCAGTCGAGGTGGTCGGGGGCGAGGTTCAGCACTGCCGCCGAGTGGGCGCGCAGGGACGGCGCCCAGTGGAGCTGGTAGCTGGACAGCTCCACGGCGAGCACGTCGTACTGCTCCTCGCCGGTGACGACGTCGAGCAGGGAGACCCCGATGTTGCCGACTGCGGCCGTCCGCAGGCCCGCTGCGCGCAGGATCGACGCGAGCATCTGGACGGTGGTGGTCTTGCCGTTGGTGCCGGTGACCGCGAGCCAGGGCGCCGCGTCGGGCTTCCTGAGCCGCCAGGCGAGTTCGACGTCGCCCCACACCGGCACCCCGGCCTTCTCCGCCGCCGCGAACAGCGGCTTGTCCGGCTTCCAGCCGGGGGCGGTGACGATCAGCTCGGTGCCGTCGGGCAGGGTGGCGCCGTCACCGAGGCGCACGGTGATGCCGAGCGCCTCCAGTCCGGCGGCCTGCTCGCGGGCGCCCGCGTCGTCGCCGTCGTTGACGACGGTGACCCGCGCGCCGAGCCCGTGCAGCACCTTCGCCGCCGGGACCCCGGAGACGCCGAGCCCGGCGACGGTGACGTGCTTGCCCTGCCAGTCGGTCACTTGTCCGCTGCCCATCCCGCGTAGAAGATGCCGAGTCCGACGATCACACAGATGCCCTGGATGATCCAGAAGCGGACCACCACAAGGACTTCGGACCACCCCTTGAGTTCGAAGTGGTGCTGGAGTGGCGCCATCCGGAAGACGCGTTTCCCGGTGAGCTTGAAGGAGCCGACCTGGATGACCACCGACATGGTGATGAGGACGAACAGGCCGCCCAGGATGGCGAGCAGCAGCTCGGTGCGGGAGCAGATGGCGAGGCCCGCGAGGACACCGCCGAGCGCGAGCGAACCGGTGTCACCCATGAAGATCTTGGCCGGCGAGGTGTTCCACCACAGGAAGCCCAGGCAGGAGCCCATCAGCGCGGAGGCGACCACCGCGAGGTCCAGGGGGTCCCTCACCTCGTAGCAGGCACCCGGGTTGGTCAGGGTCGTCGCGTTGGCGCAGGACTCCTGGAACTGCCAGACGCCGATGAACGTGTAGGCGCCGAAGACCAGGACGGAGGCGCCGGTGGCCAGACCGTCCAGGCCGTCCGTCAGGTTCACGCCGTTCGACATCGCGAGGATCATGAACAGCGCCCAGACGACGAACAGCACCGGGCCGATCGTCCAGCCGAAGTCGGTGATGAACGACAGCTTCGTGGACGCCGGGGTGTTGCCGCGGTTGTCCGCGAACTGCAGCGAGAGCACCGCGAACGCGATACCGACGATCAGCTGGCCGGCCATCTTCGCTTTGGCCCGCAGGCCCAGCGAACGCCGTTTGACGATCTTGATGTAGTCGTCCAGGAAGCCGACCAGGCCCATGCCCACCATCAGGCCGAGCACCAGCAGACCCGAGAAGGTCGGCGACGCGTTGACGTTCGGGTCCGGATCGACGTAGACCGTGACCAGCTTCGCCAGGAAGTACGCGGCGACCGTCGCCAGGATGAAGGCGATGCCGCCCATGGTCGGCGTACCGCGCTTGCTGGCGTGCTCGCGCGGGCCGTCGTCACGGATGTACTGCCCGTACCCCTTGCGCGCGAGCAGCTTGATCAGCAGCGGGGTGCCGACCAGCGTCAGGAAGAGGCCAATGACTCCTGCGAACAGGATCTGCTTCATCATCGGGTGACGACCTCACCCTCGGTACCGGTCGCGAGCAGCGCCTGCGCCACGCTCTCGAGACCGACCGAACGGGACGCCTTCACGAGAACGACGTCTCCCTGGCGCAATTCACTGCGCAACAGGTCGACAGCCGCCTGTGCGTCGGACACGTGCACCGACTCCTCACCCCACGAACCCTCGTTATATGCGCCCAGTTGCAGCCAGGCGGCTTCCCTGCCCCCGACCGCGACGAGCTTGCTGACGTTGAGCCGGACGGCGAGCCGTCCGACCGCGTCGTGCTCGGCGAGCGCCTCGTCCCCGAGCTCGGCCATCTTGCCGAGCACCGCCCACGTACGGCCCCCCTTCGCCTGTGAGGCTTTGCCCATGGCCGCGAGCGCGCGCAGGGCGGCTCGCATGGACTCGGGGTTCG
Organism: Streptomyces sp. NPDC004051; assembly: GCF_053604275.1. Classification (NCBI taxonomy): domain Bacteria; kingdom Bacillati; phylum Actinomycetota; class Actinomycetes; order Kitasatosporales; family Streptomycetaceae; genus Streptomyces; species Streptomyces sp. NPDC004051. The sequence continues at coordinate 322,959 of NZ_JBSGHG010000001.1, forward strand.
CGTTGTAGGCGTCGTTGACGACCGTCACGCCGTCCGGGCGCTCGGTGACCTCCATCCGCCAGCGGGAGAGGGAGCCCGCCTCGGAGAGCGCGAGTGCGATCTCTTCTGCGGACATGCCCAACTCGTGGGCGACGGCGGCCGCGGCGAGCGCGTTCGACACGTGATGCTCACCGTACAGGCGCATGGTCACATCGCTTGCACCGGAGGGTGTGTGAAGCCTGAAGGAGGGCTGTCCGCTGTCCGTGAGTCGCACGTTCTCGGCCCGAACGTCCGCTTCGTCGGTCTCTCCGAAAAGGAGCACCTTCGCCTTCGTACGGGACGCCATGGCGCGTACGAGCGGGTCGTCCGCGTTGAGGATCGCGGTGCCGCCCTCCTCGGCCGGCGGCAGGGCCTCCACCATCTCGCCCTTGGCCTGGGCGATCTGCGCCCGGCCGCCGAACTCGCCGATGTGGGAGGTGCCGACGTTGAGGACGAGGCCGACCTTCGGGGGCGTCAGGTCGGTGAGGTAGCGGATGTGGCCGATCCCGCGGGCGCCCATCTCCAGCACGAGGAACTTCGTCTCCTCGGTGGCGGTGAGCGCGGTCAGCGGCAGCCCGATCTCGTTGTTGAGCGATCCGGGGGTGAAGACGGTCGGCGCCTTGCGCCGCAGCACCTGCGCGATGAGGTCCTTGGTGCTGGTCTTGCCGGACGAGCCGGTGAGCGCGACGAGGGTCGCGCCGAGGCGCTGCACGACGTGCCGGGCGAGGGCGCCCAGCGCTCTCGGGACGTCGTCGACGACGATCGCGGGCACGCCCACGGGGCGGGAGGCGAGCACGGCGGCCGCGCCCGCCTCGACGACCGCGGCCGCGAAGTCGTGGCCGTCCACGCGTTCGCCGACGAAGGCGACGAAGAGGCTGCCCGGACCCGCCTCCCGCGAGTCCCGGACGACACCTCCGGTGACCTGCACGGACGGATCCGGTATGTCGTGCGTCTGCCCGCCGACGACTTCGGCGATCTCGGCGAGGGAGAGGGCGATCACAAGTTCATCCCTGGGTCTGCTGGATAGCTTCGCGGAGCACCTGGCGGTCGTCGAAGGGACGCACCACCCCGGCGATGTCCTGTCCCTGCTCGTGGCCCTTGCCCGCGACCAGCACGGCGTCGCCGGGCTGTGCGCGGGCGACGGCCGCGGCGATCGCCGCGGCCCGGTCCTCGAAGACCTGCACCTCGCCGCGCTCGTGGGCGGGCACGGAGGCCGCGCCCTGGAGCATGGCGGCGAGGATGGCGAGGGGGTCCTCGGAGCGGGGGTTGTCTGAGGTCAGTACGGCGGTGTCGGCGAGCCGGGCCGCCGCGGCGCCCATCGGCTCGCGCTTGGTGACGTCCCGGTCGCCGCCGCAACCGAGCACCACGTGCACCTTGCCCTCGGTGACCCTGCGCAGGGCGCGCAGCACCGACTCGACGGCGTCGGTCTTGTGGGCGTAGTCGACCACCGCGAGGTACGGCTGGCCCTCGTCCACCCGCTCCAGCCGGCCGGGCACGCCCGGGACGGCGGCGACCCCGTCGGCGGCGGCCTGCGGGTCGAGTCCGGCGGCGGCCAGGGCGACGATCGCGGCGAGGGTGTTGGCCACGTTGAACGGGCCCGGCAGCGGCGACCGGGCGGTGATCCGCTCGTTCTCGGGCCCGATCACGGTGAACGTCGAGTCGGCCGGACCGACCTCGACGTCCTCGGCGCGCCAGTCGGCGTCGGGGTGCCCCTCCGCGGAGTAGGTGATGACGGGGACGCCGGCCTCCTTGGTGAGGCGGCGGCCGTACTCGTCGTCGGCGTTGACCACCGCGAGCCGGCTGCGCTGCGGGGTGAACAGGCGCGCCTTGGCCGCGAAGTAGTCCTCCATGTCGGAGTGGAACTCCATGTGTTCCGGGCTGAGGTTGGTGAAGACGGCGATGTCGAAGACACAGGCGTCCACCCGGCCCAGCACCAGGGCGTGGCTGGAGACCTCCATGGCGACCGCTTCGACCCCGCGTTCGCGCATGACGGCGAACAGGGCCTGCAGGTCGGTGGCTTCCGGCGTAGTGCGCTCGGACTTGATGCGCTCGTCCCCCACGCGCATCTCGACGGTGCCGATCAGCCCCACCCGTCGCCCGCCACCGCCCTCGCCCGACGGCGCCCCGGGCCGGCCCCCCTCGTCCGTGCTGTGGACGGCCCTGAGGCCCCCCTCGACGAGATAGGCGGTGGTGGTCTTGCCGGAGGTGCCGGTGATGCCGATCTGGAGCAGATCGCGTCCCGGGTGGCCGTAGATCGTGGCCGCCAGCTCGCCCATCTCCCCGCGGGGGTCGTCGACCACCAGCGCGGGCAGCCCGGCCGCGGCGACGCGTTCGGCGCCGCTCGGGTCGGTGAGCACGGCGACCGCGCCGAGGCCCGCCGCCTGGGTGACGAAGTCGGCGCCGTGCGCGCGGGCGCCGGGGAGGGCGGCGTACAGGTCGCCGGGGCGTACGGCGCGCGAGTCATGGGTGATGCCCGTGACGTCGGCGGTCCGGGGCGGTGCGGCGACACCCAGTTGACCGGCGAGTTCCGCGAGGGGTGTGGCGGAGACCCGCGCCGGCCGGGGCGGCCCGGGAAATGTCACGGGTTGACCCTTCTGGGTGGTTTGCGACTGATCAGCGTGTGGCACGGCGGTGAGCGTACCGGGCGCACCCGCCGCGGAGCCAAAGCGGGGTTCGTCCGCGGCTCCGTCCGGCGGGGACGACGGGGTGGGCGGGGTGGACGAGGGGTCCGGTCCACGGCGGGGGGTGTCCCGGTTCCCGGGATCGGGGGTGATCGTTGTCACGGGCTGTTCCTGGGTGGTTCCGTGCCGGCCGGACGCGAGGGGTTCGCGGCCGGTCAGCGTGTGAAGGTGACCGGGAGGTTGGCCGGTGCGGCACCGGTCGGCGGTACCTGGAGGGTCTTGAGGGCGAACTCCATGACCTTCTTGTAGACGGGTCCGCAGATCTGGCCGCCGAAGTAACTGCCCTCGGTGGCGTTCTGGATGGCGCAGTAGACGGTGATCCGGGGTTTGTCGGCGGGTGCGAACCCGGCGAAGGAGGAGGTGTAGCCGTGGTACTTGCCGGTGGCCGGATCCACGCGGTTGGCCGTGCCCGTCTTCCCCGCGACCCGGTAGCCGGGGATGCGCGCCTTGGTTCCGGTGCCCTCCTCGTCGTCCACGACCGACTCCAGCATCCGGGCGAGGGTCTTCGCCGTCTTCTCGCTGACCACCCGCGACTTCTCGGGCTCCGGGGCGGGGGTGAAGCGTCCGTCGGGCCCCTTGGTGCCGCGTACGAGCGTGGGTTCGATGCGTACGCCGCCGTTGGCGATGGTCGAGTAGACGGACGCGGCCTGCATGGCGTTGACGGACACGCCCTGGCCGAAAGGAATCGTGTACTGCTGGGAGGTCGACCAGGCGCCGGGTGGGGCGAGGATGCCCTTGGTCTCGCCGGGGAAGCCGAGTCCGGTGTGGTCGCCGAGGCCGAACTTGCGCAGGTAGTCGTGGAGGACCTTGTTGGCCTGGGCCTGGGTCTTGCCGAGCTGGCCGGTGGCCAGGATGGTGCCGATGTTGCTGGACTTGGCGAGCACCCCGTTGAGCGTCAGGTACCAGGTCGGGTGGTCCACGTCGTCCTTGAACAGCCGGTCGCCGCGGTGCAGCCGGTTGGGCACGACGACGTGCGTGCGCGGGGTGGCCGCGCCCTCCTCCAGCACGGCCGCCATCGACATGACCTTGGCGGTGGATCCGGGCTCGAAGGCGTCCTGGAGGGCCGCGTTGCCGAGCGCCGCCGGGTCGGCGTCGGAGAGGTCGCCCGGATCGAACCCGGGCGCGTTGGCCATGGCGAGGACCTCGCCGGTGCGGGTGTCCTGGACGATGACGTAGCCGCGGTCGGCCGCGGACTCCTCGACCTGCTCGCTGATGGCGTTCTGCGCGGCCCACTGGATGTCGCGGTCGATGGTGAGCTCGACGTCGCTGCCGGGCACGGCCGGTGTCTCGCTGGACCCCGCGGTCGGCACCAGACGGCCGCCGGACTGGACGAAGCGGATGCTGCCGTCCTCACCGGCGAGCCGTTTCTCCAGCTGGAGTTCGATGCCTCCGCCGCCCTTGCCCTCGGCGTTGACCCAGCCCAGTATCCCGGCGGCGAGTTCGTTGTTCGGGTAGACCCGCTTGCTGGTGGGCACGGACAGGACACCCGCGAGGACGTTGACCGAGGACGTGTCGGTCTCCGCCTTCTTCGCCAGCGCGGCCTTCAGGTCCTTGATCTGCTTCCAGACCTGCGGGGTCTGGCGGCTCGCGAGTTTGACGTAGCGCAGGGCCTTGTTGTCCGGCCGCAGCTTCTCGACCAGCCTGTCCTGGTCCTGGCCGAGGATCGGGGCGAGGAGGGCGGCGGCCTGTTCGGGGCCGTCGGCGATCTCCAGCTGGTCGGGGGCGAACATCGTGGGGTCGGCGGTGATGTCGTAGGCGTCCTCGCTGGTCGCCAGGGCGATGCCGTTGCGGTCGGTGATCTCGCCGCGCTCGGCGTCCAGCACCTGGCCCACCTGGAGGTTCTGCCCGGCCTTCGCCGCATGGGTGTCGGCCTCGACGGCCTGCACCTGGAGCAGGCGTACGACGAAGACGCCCAGGACGAGGGTCAGGGCCAGGCCGGCGAGGCGCAGACGGGGGCGCGGGCTGCCCAGCCGGAGGGCCTTCGGGGCCGCCGGGCGGGGTGCGGGGCGGCGGGCCGGGCGGTGGCCGGGCCCGGGGCGCTGCCGGGCGCCCGGGCGGGCGGGCCCGGCGGGTCCGGGCACGCGGCGGCGCGGCGGCTGCCTGGCTGATTTCCCGGCTTTTCCGGTGTTTCCGGCGTTGTCGGCCACTTCCGTCACCTGCCGGGAGTCGATGCGGGCGCGGCCGCGGGGGTCGGGGCGACGGCCGCGATGCTCGCCACCGCGTAGGGGGGCGGGACCGTCGCGGTGGCCAGTGCCTCGGGCGGGATCACCAGGGGGGCGCGGGCGGCGGAGGCGGGGGTCGGGGCGCCCTCGACCTTGCCGTCGGGGTTCAGGAAGGCGGGGTCGCCGCCGGGCACCATGCCGAGTTCGCGTGCGCGGCGCTGCAGGGCGTCAGGGGCGGAGTAGGCGTCGATGTCCCGCTGCAGGGCCTGTTCCTCGTCGGTGAGGCTCTTCGTCTCCCGCTTGAGGTCGTCGAGTTCGAAGGCTCCCTCGCTGAGGGCCGAGTTCAGCACCAGGAGCCCGATCAGGCCGCCGCCCAGGAGAAGGACGACGAGCAGCACGAAGGGGGTGCGGGCCGCCTGGGCCCGTCCCGTGGGGAGGAGACCCGCGAGACGGGCCGCCCTCCCCTTCAGTTCGGGCAGTTCGGGTTTCCTGCTCACTCACGCTCCCCTGGGTTCGCCTGCCTTCCGCACCCGCATGGCCCGCACGGCGCCGGGTTCACGCGTCGTGACCGCCGCACGCGCCCCTCGGCCTCACACGTCTCGTTCAAGGTGCTCCCTGATCCGCTGGGCGCCCCGCAGCCGTGCGGGTGCGGCCCGCCGGTTCTCGGCGATCTCCTCCTCGGTGGGAAGTTCGGCACCGCGCGTGAGCAGCTTGAGCCGGGGCTGGTAGCGCTCGGGAACGACGGGCAGCCCGGCGGGCGCGGTGGTGGCGGCGCCCGCCGCGAACACCTGCTTGACCAGCCGGTCCTCCAGGGAGTGGTACGACAGCACGGCGATCCGGCCACCGACGTCGAGCGCCTTCACCGCGGCCGGGACGGCCCGCTCCAGTACGGAGAGTTCACCGTTGACCTCGATCCGCAGGGCCTGGAAGGTGCGCTTCGCCGGATTGCCGCCGGTGCGTTTGGCGGCCTGGGGAAGCGCGTCCCGGATCAGCTCGACCAGGCGTGCGCTGGTGGTGAACGGCTCCTTCTCCCGCTCGCGCACCACCGCGGCCACGATCCGCTTGGCCTGCTTCTCCTCGCCGTAGGCACGCAGGATGCGGACGAGTTCACCGGGCGGGTAGGTGTTGAGGACCTCGGCGGCGCTGACGCCGGTCGTCTGGTCCATGCGCATGTCGAGCGGGGCGTCCTGGGCGTAGGCGAAGCCACGGTCGGCCTCGTCGAGCTGCATGGAGGAGACCCCCAGGTCGAACAGGACGCCCTGCACGCGCGCGATGCCGAGCCGGTCGAGCACCTCGGGGAGTTCGTCGTAGACGGCGTGCACCAGGGTGGCGCGCTCGCCGAACGGGGCGAGCCGCTCGCCGGACAGGCGCAGGGCCTCCTTGTCCCGGTCCAGGGCGACCAGCCGCGCCTCGGGGAACCGCGTCAGCAGGGCCTCGCTGTGGCCGCCCAGACCGAGGGTGCAGTCGACGACCACCGCGCCCGGCCGCTCCAGGGCGGGCGCCAGCAGGTCCAGGCACCGCCGGAGCATCACCGGGACGTGCCGACTCTGCCCGCCCGTGTTCGCAAACGCTTCGCGCCCCATTGGATCTGGGCCCTCTCAAGGTCCGGCGCGGCCGTGACGCACCGCCGGGTCCCCGCCCCTCCCCCGGTGTGGACGGGGCAGCCTGCCGGCGCCGGAGGCGTCGGCCGGCCGGGAACGGGAGGAGGCCGAGCCGTACGTACGCGCAGCGCACGCGGGGGATCTCCGGGACGCTGCCCGGGTCTCCGGGGGAAATCAGTGCAGCGGGGAGGGTCTCGCCTCCCGCTCCGCGTCACTTTAGTCCACGGTTTCGCCCGGTCAATCAACCGGCCTGTGCGGCGCGGCCCCCGGCCCGGCGACACCCCGCGCCGAGGGAAACCACCCGTACGAGGAGGATCACGCCACCCTTGTGGGTCATCTCACTCCAAAGCATGATGACGTTCTTTGTCCTGTCTCACAGCAGGACCGGAGAGCACGTGGCCAGTAACGTCATGGCTATGACGACTTCTGCATCGGTTCCCGCGAGTTCCGGAAGCGCGACGCTCGGCCACGGCACGGTCACCGACCGGCTGGTCGACGCCAACCAGCAGTACGCCGGCGCCTTCACCGATCCCGGGATGGACGCCCGCCCCGTTCTGCGCGTGGCCGTGGTGGCCTGCATGGACGCCCGGCTCGACCTGCACGCCGCGCTCGGCCTCGAGCTCGGCGACTGCCACACCGTCCGCAACGCGGGCGGTGTGGTCACCGACGACGTGATCCGGTCGCTGACCATCAGCCAGCGCGCACTGGGCACCCGCAGCGTGGTGCTCATCCACCACACCAACTGCGGCCTGGAGGCCATCACCGAGGAGTTCCGGCACGAGCTGGAGATGGAGGTCGGCCAGCGTCCGGCCTGGGCCGTGGAGTCCTTCCGCGACGTCGACCAGGACGTACGGCAGTCGATGCAGCGGGTGCGCACCTCGCCGTTCCTGCTGCACACCGACGACGTGCGGGGGTTCGTCTTCGACGTGAAGACCGGCCTGCTGCGCGAGATCGACCCCGCCTGACCTGCTGCCCCGCCCCGAGAGCGACCGGACCTCGGTTCCACAAAGGCCGCACGGCCCGACATATCGCCGCCGGTTGTCCACAGGCGAGTGACACGAATCGGTAACGGCGGCAAGAATGCGGGAGTGGTGCCGTGCGGAACCTTTCCCGCGCGGTGTCCGTGATTCGGGGTGAGCCGGGCCGCACAGCAAGGTGCCGGCCCGGACGTTTGGGGCCCTTGTTCCTTGGGAGCGAGGGGGAAGGCCGAGGAGGGCCGGGTGCCGACCTATGACGATCGAGCGAGCCTTGGGGGTTCCCCCACGCGAGCGCAGCCCAGCGTGGGGGATGACCTGACCGCCGTGATCGAGCGGGTGCGGGATTCGGTGGAGAGCGTGATCGAGGGCAAGCCCGAGGTCGTACGGCTCTCGCTGACCGTGCTGCTCGCCGAGGGACATCTGCTCATCGAGGACGTTCCGGGAGTCGGCAAGACGATGCTGGCCAAGGCGCTGGCGCGGTCCATCGACTGTTCGGTGCGGCGCATCCAGTTCACACCGGACCTGCTGCCGTCGGACATCACCGGCGTCTCCATCTGGGACCAGCAGCAGCAGGAGTTCGAGTTCAAGCCGGGCGCCATCTTCGCGCAGGTGGTGATCGGCGACGAGATCAACCGCGCGTCGCCGAAGACGCAGTCCGCGCTCCTGGAGTCGATGGAGGAGCGCCAGGTCACCATCGACGGCAGGACCTACGAGCTGCCCAGCCCCTTCATGGTGGTGGCGACGCAGAACCCGGTCGAGATGGAGGGCACCTATCCGCTGCCCGAGGCCCAGCGCGACCGGTTCATGGCCCGGGTCTCGGTCGGCTACCCGAGCGCGGAGGCCGAGCTGCAGATGCTGGACGTGCACGGCGGGCTCTCTCCGCTGGAGGACCTCCAGCCGGTGGCCCACGCGCACGAGATCCTGAAGCTGATCGAGACGGTGCGCGACGTCTACGTCGCCGAGCCGATACGCCGGTACGTGGTGGAGCTGGTCGCCGCCACCCGCACGCACCCCGACCTCAGACTCGGCGCCTCGCCGCGCGCAACCCTGCACCTGCTGCGCGCGGCGAAGGCGTCCGCGGCGCTGAACGGCCGGGATTACGCCCTGCCGGACGACGTGCAGGCGCTCGCCGTGGCCGTGCTGGCGCACCGGCTGCTGCCCACCGCCCAGGCCCAGCTCAACCGCCGCACCGCGGAGCAGGTGGTCCAGGAGATCCTGCAGCGCACCCCGGTGCCCACCGAGGCCCCGGCCCAGGCCGGGATCGGTCTGGGCCGGGGCGGCCTGGGGTACGGCCGGCACCAGCCGCGGAGGCTGTGATGAGCACCGCGGGATCCGCCCGCGCGGAGGGCGACCGCGGTGACAGGGGGGGTCTGCGCACGGCTCTGGCCGGGCTGACCACCCGTGGGCGCTCCTTCCTGGCCGCCGGTGTGGCCGCCACGGTCTGCGCCTATGTGCTCGGGCAGAGCGATCTGCTGCGGGTCGGGCTGCTGCTGGCGGTGCTGCCGCTGATGTGCGCGGGCGTGCTCTACCGCACCCGCCACCGGGTCGCGGGCAGCCGCCGGCTCTCCCCCGCGCGGGTGCCCGCCGGCTCCGAGGCGCGGGTGCACCTGCGGATGGACAACGTCTCCCGCATGCCCACGGGCCTGCTGATGCTCCAGGACCGGGTGCCCTACGTGCTCGGGCCGCGCCCCCGGTTCGTGCTGGACCGGATGGAGGCGGGCGGCCGCCGCGAGGTGTCCTACCGGGTCCGCTCCGACCTGCGCGGCCGCTATCCGCTCGGCCCGCTGCAGCTGCGGCTGTCCGACCCGTTCGGGATGTGCGAGCTGACCCGGTCCTTCTCGACGTACGACACGCTGACGGTGATCCCGCGCGTGGAGCCGCTGCCGCCGGTACGGCTGAGCGGTGAGGCGAAGGGGCACGGCGACGGACGGCAGCGTTCGCTGGCGCTGGCCGGCGAGGACGACGTGATCCCGCGCGGCTACCGCCACGGCGACGATCTGCGCCGGGTGCACTGGCGTTCCACCGCGCGCTACGGCGAGCTGATGGTCCGCCGCGAGGAGCAGCCGCAGCGGGCCCGCTGCACGGTGCTGCTGGACACCCGCGCCGTCGCCTACGACGGCGCGGGTCCCGACTCGGCGTTCGAGTGGGCGGTGTCGGGTGCGGCCTCCGTCCTGATGCACATGCTGGAGCGGGGTTTCTCGGTGCGGCTGCTGACCGACACCGGCGACTCGGTGCCGGGCGAGGGGCCCGACGGGTTCGCGGGCGCGAGCCAGGAGTCGGCGGACACGGCCGGCCTGATGATGGACGCCCTCGCCCTGGTCGACCCCTCCGACGGGGCGGGCCTGTCCCGGGCGTACGACATGGTCCGCGGTGGGAACGAGGGGCTGCTGGTGGCCTTCCTCGGCGATCTCGACGAGGAGCAGGCCGCGGTGCTCGCCCGGATGCGGCAGCGCATCGGGGGCGCCGTCGCCTTCGTGCTGGACAGCGGGACCTGGCTGCGGGAACCGTCGGACGTGTCCGGTCCGTTGGGCGGGGGCGGGGAGCGGCTGCGGATGCTGCGCGAAGCGGGCTGGACGGCCGTGAGCGTGCCGCGGGGCGCCTCCCTGGAGGAGCAGTGGCGGCTGGTCGGCCGGGAGCGGTCCGATCTGGCGGCGGCACGCGGTGGGGAGGGAGCAGGGTGAGCGGACGACTACGGCTGACACTGGCCTCGTGGGCGGCCACGCTGCTGGCCGCGTGCGCACTGCTGCCCCTGGTCGGGCCGGCTTCCTGGATCGTGCAGGCGGCCCTCCTGCTGGCCGTGCAGTCCGGTGCGGGCGCGCTGGCCCGGCGGGTGCCGCTGGCCCGTCCGCTGACCGTGGCCGTGCAGGTGCTGGTGGCGCTCGTGCTGCTGACGCTGGTGTTCGCGCGTGAGCACGCGTTCGCCGGCCTGGTTCCGGGGCCTGACGCCTTCCGCTTCTTCGCCGAACTGTTCGAACAGGGCGGCACCGACGTCGGCCGTTACGCGATACCGGCGCCGTTGTCCGACGGCATCCGGCTGATGCTGATCAGCGGGGTCCTGCTGATCGGGCTGCTGGTGGACACCCTCGCGGTGACCTTCCGCAGCGCGGCCCCGGCCGGGCTTCCGCTGCTCGCGCTGTACTCGGTGGCCGCGGGGCTGTCCGACGGCGGCGGCGACGGCTGGCTGTGGTTCCTGCTGGCGGCGGTCGGCTATCTGGCGCTGCTCCTCGCGGAGGGGCGGGACCGGCTCTCCCAGTGGGGGCGGGTGTTCGGCGGGGCGGCGCGGGGCCCGGCCGCCGAGTCGGGCGGGGTCTCCTCCCCGGTGCGCACCGGTCGGCGGATCGGGCTGCTGGCGGTGGGCGTCGCCCTGGTGGCGCCGCTCGCCCTGCCCACGATGGACGGCGGTCTGCTGGACCCGGCGGGCTCGGGCGCCGGCTCGGGCGCCGGTGGGGGCGGCACGATCTCCGCGGTGAACCCGCTGGTGTCGCTGCGCGACTCGTTGAACGTGGACGAGGACCGCCAGGTCCTGTCCGTGCGGACCGAGATGGAGGACGTCTCGGACCTGTATCTGCGGATCGTCTCCCTGGACGACTTCGACGGCACCACCTGGAAGCCGTCCAAGCGGTCCATCACCACCGTGCCCGCCGGTGGCTTCCCGACCCCGGCCGGCCTCGGCCGGGACGTCGAGCGCACGGAGATCGCCACGACGGTGTCGACCGCCGACTGGTACGGGCAGGACTGGCTGCCGATGCCGTATCCGCCGAGCGGGGTGGACATCAGGGGGGACTGGCGCTACGAGCCCGTCGGGATGACGCTGGTCGGCGACCACGGCCAGAACACCCGGGGGCTGACGTACAGCGTGCGCAGTCTCGACGTGCGGCCCACGGCGGAGCAGCTGGCCGACGCGTCGGCGCCGTCGGCCGCCCTGAAGCGGGACTACACCGAGCTGCCGGACTCGCTGCCCGCGCTGGTGTCCCGGACCGCCCGTCGGGTCACCGAGGGGGCGGCGAACGACTACGAGCGGGCGGTCGAGCTCCAGGAGTACTTCGCCTCGACCGGCGGCTTCAGGTACGACACCGAGGTCGCCGTCGGCAGCGGCTCGCAGGCGATCGCCCGCTTCCTGAGGGACAAGGAGGGCTTCTGCGTCCACTTCTCCTTCGCCATGGCCTCGATGGCCCGGTCGCTGGACATGCCCGCCCGCGTCGCGGTGGGCTTCGCGCCCGGCACCCCGCAGCCGGACGGCTCGGTGTCGGTGGGGCTGCGGGACGCCCACGCCTGGCCGGAGCTGTACTTCGAGGGCGTGGGCTGGACCCGCTTCGAGCCGACCCCCACCCGTGGTTCGGCGCCCGCGTACACCGCGCCGGACACCTCGGACAGCACGGTGCCCGATCCGGCCCGGCCGTCCGAGGCAGCGTCCTCGGAGCCCTCGGCCGCCCCGTCCTCACGCGAGGGCTGCACGCTGGAGCAGCGGAGGCTGGACGGTGGCTGCGAGAGCGAGGTGCCGGCGGCGGCGCTGCCCACGGACGGCGGCGGTCCCCCGTGGTACACGGTGGCGGCGTGGGCGCTGGCGGGTCTCACCGTCCTGGTGCTGCCGCTGGCACCGGTGCTGTGGCGGCTGCGGACCCGGGCGGCACGCCTGGGCGCGCACGGCCGTTCGGAGGCGGACGCGGCCGCGCACGTCCTGGCCGTCTGGGACGAGCTGACCGACACCGCGTGGGACTTCGGCATCTCCCCGGACGAGTCGCTGACCCCGCGCAGGGCGGCGGCCCGGATCGTCCGGCTCGGCCGGCTCGACCCGGACGCCGCGGCCTCGGCGCACCGGGTGGCGGACGCCATGGAGCAGGTCCTCTACGCACCGCGGCCGCGTCCCGCGGTGGGGTCGGCGGACGACGTGCGCCGGGTGACGGCCGGACTGCGGTCCGTGGCCGGTCGTGGCACGCGGCTGCGCGCGCTGTTCGCCCCGCGCTCCACGGTGCGGGTGGTGTGGTCGGTGTCGGCCCGGTGGGCCGACGTCCGGGAACGCGCCCTCGCGCTGCGGCCGACATGGCGGCCCGCGTGGCCCACCTGGCGGCGGTCCACCTAGCGGAAACCGCCGCGGGATCCCTTGCGGGGTCCCGCGGCGGCAGGGGTGCAGTGGAGCTGTGCGGCCCTTTCGCCTCCGGGCCCCGGCGCGGACACGGATCAGGGGGTGGCCACCGGGTCGGTGGCCACCCCCTGATCCGTGTTCTCAGTTCTCGGGCGTCCTGGAGCTGTCTGCGGAAGCCGGGGCGGGAGCTACTGTCCGCCCTGTTCGTCGCGGCGGCGCTGCCAGCGCTCCTCTATGCGGTTCATCACGGAGCGTCGCTGCCTGCCCTGCCGGCCGGAGTGCGGCAGACCCGTGGAGCCCTCGGCTCCGACGGCCTGCTCACCGGGCTTGGGGGCCTTGCGCCAGCCCGTCACGGCGAGAACCGCGCAGCCCAGCATGACGAGGAAGCCCACCACACTGAGCCAGACCTGCTGGGCGACCATTCCGGCCATGAGGAGCGCAATACCTACGAGGAAGCCCGCGACCGCCTGGTAGACCCGCCGACGGGTGTACGTACGCAGGCCACTTCCCTCGAGCGCCGACGCGAACTTGGGATCTTCGGCGTACAGCGCTCGCTCCATTTGCTCGAGCATGCGCTGCTCGTGCTCCGAGAGCGGCACGGCGTCCTCCTCATCGTGCAAGTCGCCGGGGCGACCCGGGGGGTCCCTTCAGGATAGGCGGGGAATCGACCCCGTGAAACCCGCCCCTCTGCGCCAATCGGCCGTCCGGAACCCGCCATGCGCGTCCCCGGCCGCTCGAGACTTCTCATTCCCCGATGGCCGAGCCGTCATGCCGGACGGTCTCCCTCGATCATACGGTGCCCCGCCGCCATTCGGGGGGCCTGTGGCGCACTCCATGGACGGGCGGGCCGAGGGACGCGTCGCTGATCAGCGACGCGTCCCAGGCGATCACTCAGGCCCCGGCGGTCCCCCGCGCCTCACCGAGCACATGGAGTTGGGTGGCCACGGAGTGGAAGGCGTCGAGTTCCGCCGCCGCGGCCTCCAGCCTCAGCAGCGCGTCCAGGGCCCCGGGCTCGGTGTCCACGAGCACGCCGGGGACGAGATCGGCGAAGACCCGCACCCCGTGCACGGCGCCGACCCGCAGCCCCGCGTCCTCGACCAGACCGGTGAGCTGGTCGACGGTGAAGCGGCGCGGTACGGGGTCGGCCGTGCCCCATCGGCCGTTCGGGTCGTCGAGCGCCTGCCGGGCCTCCTTGAAGTGACCGGCGAGGGCCCGGGCGAGCACGGCGCCGCCGAGGCCGGCGGCGAGCAGGCTGAGGACGCCTCCGGGGCGCAGGGCCGCCACCGTGTTGCGCACGCCCTCGGCCGGGTCGTCGACGTACTCCAGGACGCCGTGACACAGCACCGCGTCGTAGCCGCCGCGCTCGACCACGTCGAAGAGGCCGTGCACATCGCCCTGGACGCCCTTGACCCGGTCGGCGACCTCCTCCTCGACGGCACGGCGCTCCAGGGCGAACAGCGCGTCGGGACTGGGGTCGACGACGGTGACCCGGTGGCCGAGACGGGCCAGGGGCACCGCGAAGTTGCCGCTGCCGCCGCCGGTGTCGAGGACGTCCAGCGCCGGCCTGCCGGTCGCCTCGGCCCGGCGTCGCAGGGCGTCCTGGAGGACCTCCTGGACCACGGCGGTACGGAGAGCGGCGCGGGGGCGCAGGGTGTCCGACACGGCAGTTGACTCCTCGGCGCGGCACCGCCTCATCCACGGCGGAGCGATCGGGCTGCCTCCCCGCCCGGACACAGGTGAGGACGGTGGAGGCTTCAGGCGCCTTCCACCCTATTGCCTGTGGCATGCTCCCTCGCCACCGCGGGGCGGCGCCCCGGGCCGCCCCGCGGTGGCGGACGCCGGTGCGTCCGCGCGGGTCAGCCGGCGTCGGGCATGTCCCGGTCCGCGTCGGTACGGGGCTGCGGGAGGACCGGCTGGAGGACGAGCATCCGCTCCACCAGACGCAGGAACATCGCCACGTCCCGTATCAGGTCGTCGGCGTCCCGGCCGCTCGCCGCGTCCCGGATGCCCGCCTCGGCCCGCGCGCGGCGCCGGGCGCCCGAAGCGAACAGGGCGCTCCACTCGGTGAGTTCGGGCGCGATCTCGGGGAGCACGTCCCAGGCGCTGCGGATCCGGCTCCGGGCCCGGGGCGAGGTCTCGGGCCGCCCCCGCGCGGCGAGCACGGCGGCGGCGGTGCGCAGGGCCGCGAGGTGGGCCGTCGCATAGCGTTCGTTGGGTGTGTCGAGGACGGTGGCCTCGTCGAGTCCGGCACGGGCCTGGGCGAGCAGGTCGAGGGCGGCGGGCGGGGCGGTGGCACGGCGCAGCACGGGGTGGACGTCGTCCGCCGGGCCGGTCAGTGAGGGGGCAGGGCCGGTTGCGCGGCGCCGATGGGCGGCTGCGGAGGAGTGGGCCATGACGAACCTCCTGTCGTCTTCGTGACGGCATCCCCTGCTACCGGGTGCCGTATGCGCTCATCGTGCGGTATGGCACTGACAATCCGTTCCGACCTGGGGTTCTACGAGGCTCCGCTCCCATCGGCAGTCCGATCCAGGGCCGAGCCTGTGGAGGGGCGGGGCGGCGACCCTGTGACAATCAGGGCCATGGAACGCAGCAGCACCACGTCGCGCGGCGGCGCCCGCCGTGAGGCCACCCGGCAGAAGCTCTACGAGGCGGCCGTCACCCTCATCGCCGAACAGGGTTTCTCCGCCACCACGGTGGACGAGATCGCCGAGCGGGCGGGGGTCGCGAAGGGCACGGTCTACTACAACTTCGCGAGCAAGTCGGTCCTCTTCGAGGAGCTGCTGCGGCACGGGGTCGGGCTCCTCGCCGCCTCGCTGCGGGAGGCGGCCGACCGGACGGCCCTCCGGGGCGGCGGCAGGGGCGACGCGCTGGACGCGATGATCCGCGCGGGGCTCGTCTTCATCGACCGTTACCCGGCCTTCACCCAGTTGTACGTGGCCGAACTGTGGCGCACCAACCGGGCCTGGCAGTCCACACTGCTGGTGGTCCGGCAGCAGGCCGTGGCGGTC
The DNA here is from genome assembly GCF_053604275.1 of Streptomyces sp. NPDC004051. Taxonomy (NCBI): domain Bacteria; kingdom Bacillati; phylum Actinomycetota; class Actinomycetes; order Kitasatosporales; family Streptomycetaceae; genus Streptomyces; species Streptomyces sp. NPDC004051. The sequence goes on from NZ_JBSGHG010000001.1 coordinate 338,489, forward strand.
GTCGAGGACGTGCTGCGCGAGGGCGTGGAGAGCGGCGAGTTCGGCGCGGAGACCGACGTTCCGCTGACGGCTGCGGCGCTGGTCGGCATGGTGCTGGTGGCCGCGCTGGACTGGCAGTCCTTCCAGCCGGGGCGCTCCCTGGACGAGGTGCACGCGGCGCTCTCCCTGATGCTGCAGGGACGCGTGGGCGGCCGCCGCTGAGCCGACCGGGCGGGCGGTGCCCTCCGGGCGTGCGCCCCGGCGCGCACGAAAGCGCCGGTCCGACGGTGGCTGCGTCCCCCGCGAGCCACTGCCGGACCGGCACTTCCTGCTCCCCCGTGGTTCCCCCGGTTCCCCCTGTACGTCCCCCCGTAAAACCCCCGTTGCGGTCGTCCCCCGGGTCCCCCGTGCCTCGCTCCCGCCGACGACGCCGACGACGCCGACGGAAGGAGCGGATCGCGGGCCGGTCCGTTTCCGGCGCCCCGTGTCGCCGGTTCCGGAGCCGTTCCCCTCTCCGTGCTCTCCACTTTCTCGTTTCCGCAGGTCGTCTCCCATCCGCGCGCGTACTCATCTCGGGAACTAGGTACGGGTACTCAGTCCTGCGCACCCGCCCCCACGACGCCGTCCCGCCGGCTGGTCACCGGAGCGGGGGCGCCGGTACTCGGGGCCGGGGTGTCGGCGGGGGCGGATAAAGTCCCTGGCATGGCACGGATTGCGGTGATCGGCGCCGGGATGGGCGCGATGGCGGCCGCTGCCCGGCTGGCCGTCGCGGGCCACCGGGTGGCGGTGTACGAGCGGACGGACACGTACGGCGGCGCGCTGCGCCGGCTGGAGCGGGACGGCTTCGCGTTCGACACCGGCCCCGGGCTGCTCCCGCTGCCCGCGGTCTACCGCGATCTGTTCCTCAAGACCGGCAAGGAGCCGTTGGACGCCTGCGTCGACCTGGTCCAGGTCGACCCGTCGTCCCACCACGTGTTCGCGGACGGTACGCGGGTCTCGCTGCCGAACGCGTCCCGCGCGGGTGTCGTCTCCGCCTTGCAGGAGGCCCTCGGCCCCACCGCCGGACAGCGCTGGGGCGATTTCCTGGTGCGCGCCCGCGAGGCCTGGGACAGGAGCCGCAGACCGCTCCTGGAGGAGCCGCTGTGGCCCAACTGGCGGGTGCTCGCCGAGCGCGAGCCCTACCCTGCCGTCCCCCACAGGAAGCTGCTGCGCACGCGCACCGCGGGCACGCTCGCCGAGATCGGCGCCTGGGAGCTGCGCGACCCCCGGCTGGTCTCCCTGCTGGGCAGTTACGCGCTCGAGCACGGCCTCGACCCCCGGTCCACCCCGGCGAGCGCGGCGGTGCTGCCCTACATGGAGCACGCCTTCGGCACCTGGTACGTCCGCGGCGGCATGCGGGAGCTGGCCCGCGCGGTGTACGAGCGGTGTGTGGCCCGCGGGGTGGAGTTCCGCTTCGGCGCCGAGGTCACCGGCGTGCTGGAGAAGGACGGCCGAGCGGCGGGCGTGGAGTTCGCCGAGGGCCCCTCCCCGGCCTCCGGGGGCGAAACGGTGGCCGAGGCGGACCACGTGGTCGCCGGGGTGACGCCCGCCGTGCTGGACCGGCTGACCCGGGGGAACCGGGCGCGGGGGGACGGCGAGGTGCCGGGCAGGACCGGGACGGCGAGCCGTCTGACAGTGCTGCTGGCGCTGCGCGGAGGGCGTCCGGAGGGGACACCGCACCGGACGGTCGTGCACACGGAGGACCGGGAGGCCGAGCTGGACTCCCTGGCCGGTTCCCCCGCGAGCCTGCCCGCGCACCCCACGGTCACGGTCCTGCGGCCCGACGACCCGGCGCTGGTCCCCGACCTCGCCCATGAGGCGGTCACCCTCACCGCGGTGGTGCCCCGGGGCGCCGGGCCGGGCCTGGAGGAGCACGCGCAGCGCGTGATCACCGCCGCCGAGCGGGCGGTGCCCGGCCTGCGCGACCGGCTGATCCGGCACGAGGTGCGCACCCCGGCCGACATCGCGGAGGCGACGGGCGCGGAGGGCGGAGCGGTGCCCGTACCGGCGCTCGCCGCGGCGGGCGGACGGCTGCTCCACCCGTCCAACAGCACCCGCGTGCCGGGGCTGTTCACGGTCGGCGGCTGGTCGCACCCCGGCGGGGGGCTGCCGCACGCCGGGATGTCGGGCGCGCTGGTCGCCGGCCTGATCGTGGAGGGACCGGAGTTCCGCGGCTCCCGGTGAACGACGGGGACGCCCGCGGATCAGTAACGGTACTGCTGCTGCTCGTCGTAGCCGTTCCCGGGAGTCTGGCCCGTCTGGCCGTCGCCCTGGTACGGATACGGCTGCTCCTGCGGGAGTTCACCGCCGTACAGGTCGTCGGCGTTGCGCTGCTGCGGAACCCACAGGCCGCCGGCCGGGGTCTCGCCGCCGTAGGCGCCGTCGCCGTACTGGTCCTGGCCGTACCCCTGCTGGCCGTACTGCTGCGGGTCGGCGTAACCGGTGCCGTACGAGGCGTCGCCGTAGCTCGAGTTGCCGATGTACGGGTCGGAGTAGGCGGCGTACTGCTGCTGTTGGCCCGTGCTGTCGTAGGCGGCCTGCTGCTGGCCGTAACCGGAGTAGTCGTAGGCGTAGTTCTGGTCAGTGGCGTAGCCCTGGTCGGGGCTCTGCGCGGTCGCCGCGTACTGGTCCTGGGCCGGGGTGCCGTACCCCTGGTCGTCGTTGCCGCCGTTGCCGCCGCTGTCTCCGTAGACGCCGTACGAGCCGGTGTCGTCGGGCAGCGGCTGCGGCTCGTAGACGGCGGTGGTCTCGGCGGCCGTCTGCTGCTCGGTGCGCGCCGGGGTGAACACGTCGTCGTGGTCGTAGTCGTCCACGGTGTAGGTGTTCCGGGCCGTGCGGTAGGCGGCGGCGGCCTCGTCGCCGTAGCCGTCCTCGCTGCCGTGGCCGTCGCCGGTGGCCTCCAGTCCGGAGACCTCCAGGGTCGGTTCCTGCCGCCCGCGGTCGCCCCGGCCGCCCTTGACGGCGGCCAGCGCCGGGGCGTTGACCGCCCAGCCCGCCGCGAAGCCGCGGCGGAACGACAGGGTGACGTAGGTCTGGCCGATCGCGAAGGCCACGGCGCCCAGTCCGATGACGAGGACGGCCTGGATCAGCACACCGAGCACGACGCCCAGGAAGCCGGCGAAGGCGAGCAGCCGCCAGCGCAGGCGTGCCTTGTACTGCAGCAACACCTCGCCGAGCAGCCACAACGCGACCACGCCGAACGCGATGTAGAGGACCGTCCAGCCCATGTACGCCCCTCTCCCAGCGGCCGCTACGCAGTGTGTCGTACACCGGTGCGACCGGTCTAGGCCCGCAGCGGGTGGTGCAGGCCCAGGTTCTCGTAGATTTCCAACGTCGCCGTGGAGTTGTTGAGCGTGATGAAGTGCAGTCCGGGCACTCCCTCGGCCAGCAGCCGCGCGCAGAACTCCGTGGCGAACTCGATGCCAATGGAGCGTACCGCCGCCGGATCGTCCGCCGCTGCGAGGATCCTCTCTTTCAGGGCATCCGGGAACGACGCGTTACTGAGCTGCGGCAACCTCTCCAGCATCTTCACACTGGTCACCGGCATGACCTCGGGAATCACCGGCGTGTCGCAACCCGCCGCGTCGACCCGGTCACGCAGGCGCAGGTACGACTCGGGGTGGAAGAACATCTGGGTGATCGCGTAGTCGGCGCCCGCCCGGCACTTGTCGACGAAGTGCGCGACGTCCGTGTCCCACTCGGCCGACCGCGGGTGCATCTCCGGGAAGGCGGCGACACCGACGCAGAAGTCACCCGACTCCTTGATGAGCCGGACGAGTTCGGCGGCGTAGGTCAGCCCCTGCGGGTGCGGGATCCAGTCGGCCATCGGGTCGCCGGGCGGGTCGCCCCGCACGGCGAGCATGTTGCGGATCCCGGCGTCGGCGTACTGGCCGATGATGTTGCGCAGTTCGGCGACGGAGTGGTCGACCGCGGTGAGGTGGGCGACCGGGGTGAGGGTGGTGTCCGCGACGATCTGCTCGGTCTCGTGGACCGTGCCCGCGCGGGTGGAGCCCCCGGCGCCGTAGGTGACGGAGACGAAGTCCGGGGCGACCGCCTCGACCCGGCGCAGCGCGCTCCAGAGGTTCCGCTGACCCTTGGGGGTCTTCGGCGCCGAGAACTCGAACGAGTACGTCGTCTTTCCGGTGGCGAGCATGTCGCGCACGGTGCGTGCGCGGTCAGTCCTGGTCGATGCGGTTCCGAGGGCCATACCGGCAGGTTAGCCAGGGGGCGACGCTCCCCCAACCGAATGAGGGTTATTTGCCCGATTGGCCGCTTTCTCGTCCACCCCTTGGACAAACCTGAGACGAACGCGGTCACTGGGCGCCGGATGCCGCCCGCAGCCGCTTCGCGAACTCGGCCGCCGCCGCGCCCGGGTCGTCCGCCTCGGTGATGGCCCGTACGACGACGACCCGGCGGGCGCCGGCCTCCAGCACCTCGTCGAGGTTGCCGAGGTCGATGCCGCCGATGGCGAACCAGGGGCGGTCGGTGCCGAGGGCGGCGGCGTACCGGACCAGGCCGAGGCCGGGGGCGTGGCGGCCGGGCTTGGTGGGGGTGGGCCAGCAGGGGCCGGTGCAGAAGTAGTCCACGCCCTCCTGCACGGCTGCCGCGGCCGCCTCGGACTCGGCGTGCGTGGAGCGGCCGATCAGGACGTCCTCGCCCAGCAGGGCCCGGGCCGCGGGGACGGGGAGGTCGCCCTGGCCGAGGTGCAGTACGTCGGCGCCGGCGGCGTGGGCGACGTCCGCGCGGTCGTTCACCGCGAGCAGCTTGCCGTGCCGGGCGCAGGCGTCCGCGAGGACCGCCAGGTGCTCCAGCTCCTCGCCGGCCTCCATGCCCTTGTCCCGCAGCTGCACGATGTCGACACCGCCGGCCAGCACCGCGTCCAGGAACTCCGCGAGATCGCCCTGCCGTGTGCGGGCGTCGGTGCAGAGGTAGAGCAGGGCGTCGGAGAGCTGGGCGCGCGCGGCGGTCCCTGCGGTACCTGCGGTGGCGCCTGCGGCAGTGGCTGGCATGCGGGTGTCCCCCCGTGTGTCGGTGGCGGCCGGGCCGGACGGTCGCGGGCCCGGGCCCGGCGCCCTGGGAGAGCGGCGCCGGGCGGCGGTTCACAGCCGGACGCGGCCTCCCGCCCCGATGCGGGCACGAGCCGGGCTCCGGCTGTCTCGTCGCGGGCTCAGACGGCGAGCGCCTGGGCGCGGCGCTTCACCTCCGTGCCGCGGTTCTCGCTCAGCGCCTGCGCGGGCGTGCCCGGCAGGCTCTCGTCGGGGGTGAAGAGCCATTCCAGCATCTCTTCGTCCGTGAAACCGTCGTCCCGCAGGAGCGTCAGGGTGCCGGAGAGGCCCTTGACGACCTTGTCCTCGTCGATGAAGGCGGCGGGGACCTGCAGTGCGCGGTTCTCACCTCGGCGTACGGCGATGAGCTGGCCCTCCTTGACCAGTTGCCGGACGCGCGTCACCTCGACGCCGAGCATCTCGGCGATGTCGGGCAGGGTGAGCCAGGCGGGGACGAGAGCATCGATCTTTGCGTCAATCTCGGTCACGGGACAAGCGTGCCATCTGGCACCGACAGTCGGAAGCCGAGCCCCTCCGCCCGGGGGCCGCGGCTCACCCCTTCGCCGACTTCAGCGGCCGCGCCGGGTCGGCCAGCAGCTCCGCGTCCAGCACCGTGCCCGCCTCGATCAGCCGGCGCCCCTGGGTCAGGTCGCGGGGGCGGCCCACCGCGAGCAGCGCCACCAGCCGGGACTCCCGGAGCCAGCAGACCGTCCAGGCCGGTCCGTCGGCGTCCCCGCGCCACACCGTCCGGTCGGCGCCCGCGTGGTGCCCGGCGTACTGGACGAAGCGGCCGAACTGCTCGGACCAGAAGTACGGCACCGGGTCGTACACCGCCGGAGGTTCGCCGGTGGCCGCCCCGAGGATGTTCGCCGCGACCGTGCGCGGGCCCTGCAGGGCGTTGTCCCAGTGGTGCACCAGCAGGCGTTCCCCGTACCGCCCCGAGGGGAAGGACGCGCAGTCGCCGACCGCGTACACGTCCGGCGCGGAGGTCGTCAGGTGCGGGTCGGCGACCACGTCACCGTGCTCGCCGAGCTCGACCTCGGAGCCGGCCAGCCAGGAGGTGGCGGGGCGGGCCCCGATTCCGACGACGACGGCGCCCGCGGACAGCCGCGAGCCGTCGTCCAGCACCACCGCGCCGGGCTCGACGCGCGCCACCCGCGCACGGGTGCGCAGCACCACCCCCGCGTCGTCGTACCAGGCGGCCATCGGGGCGGCCGCCTCGGCGGGCAGCGCCCCGGCCAGCGGCCGGTCGGCCGCCTCCACGACGGTGACCGCGCAGCCCGCCTCGCGCGCCGCCGTGGCGAACTCCGCGCCGATCCAGCCGGCTCCGACGACCACGATGTCCCGGCGGCCCGCGAGCACCGGCCGCAGCCGTTCGACGTCGTCCAGGGTGCGCAGCAGATGGACGCCCGGCACCCCGTCGGCGCCCGGCAGCCGGACCGGTTCGGCACCGGTCGCGACGACCAGGACGTCGTAGGGGACCGGCCCGGCCTCCGTGTCCAGTTCGTGGTCGGCGGGGCGCAGCCCGAGCACCTCGCAGCCGAGCCGCAGTTCGACGCCGAGCGCCTCGAAGTCGACGTCGAAGGCGGAGCCCTCCGCCTTGCCGAGCAGCACCGCCTTGGACAGGGGAGGCCGGTCGTACGGCTGGTGGGGTTCGGCGCCGATCAGCGTCACCGTGCCGGTGAATCCCTGCTCCCGGAGGGCGACGGCGGTCTGCACGCCGGCCATTCCGGCCCCCGCCACCACCACGCGTCGCGGCTCGGACGGTCCCCGTTGCTGCGTCTGCTCACTCACCTGATCACCATAGACACCTGACCACCTGACCACCGGTCAGTCGGTCAGTCGGTCAGTCGGTCAGTCGGGCTCAGGATCCCGTGAGCTGCTCCACGACGCTGGTCCCGCTGCCCGGCTGCGACTCCCACTCCCAGGCCTCCTCCAGCCGCACCCGCCCGTCGGGCAGCTCCACGACCGTGGACACGCAGTGCCCCGAGGACGTGGTGCCGTCCTGCTTGAGCTGCACGTACCGGAAGTCCAGCCGGTCCCCCTCACGGGTGCCCACCAGGTACCCGCGGAGGACGTCGCCGCCCGCGTACTCGGCCCAGATCCCGCCGTCCTGCTCGTGGTACGTGAACCGGGTGCGGGTGCCGACCTGGCCCGGCGCCTGGTCGGCGACGGGGGCGAGGACGAGACCGTCGAGCGAACCGGCCATGCGAAGGCTCCCTACACGTTCGTTGTTCCGAGGGCTAGGGTGGCCAACGTAAGACACGCGCGGGAGCCCGGACGCACCGGGCTGAGAGGGAGGCTGGCGGCCTCCGACCGTATGAACCTGATCCGGGTCATGCCGGCGAAGGGAGGGGCTGGACGCCCATGCCGCCCACACACACCTCGCAGCGCTCCCCCGACGTCCTCGTCGTCGGGGGCGGCGTCATCGGCCTGGTCACGGCCTGGCGGGCCGCGCAGCGCGGGCTGGCCACGACCGTGCTGGACCCCGAGCCGGGCGGCGGCGCCGCCCAGGTGGCCGCCGGGATGCTGGCCGCCGTCACGGAACTGCACTACGGCGAGCAGACCCTGCTCGGCCTGAACCTCGCCTCCGCGCTCCGCTACCCCGACTTCGCGGCCGAGCTCACCGAGGCCACCGGCCACGACCTCGGCTACCGCCGGTGCGGCACGCTCGCGGTCGCGCTGGACGCCGACGACCGCGCCCACCTGCGCGAACTGCACGCCCTGCAGCAGCAGTCGGGGCTCGACGCGCAGTGGCTGTCGGGGCGGGAGTGCCGTCGCCTGGAGCCGATGCTCGCCCCCGGTGTGCGCGGCGGGCTGCGGGTGGACGGCGACCACCAGATCGACCCCCGGCGGCTGGCGGCGGCGCTGGTGACCGCCTGCGAGCGGGCCGGCGTGGTCCTGCGCCGGGCGTGGGCCGAGCGGCTCACCGTCTCCGGGGACCGGGCCACGGGCGTGGTCACCGCCGACGGCGCCGGGCTGGCCGCCGGGCAGGTGGTGCTGGCCGGAGGCAGTCTCAGCGGGCGGCTCGCGGGCGTCCCCGCGGAGCTGCTGCCTCCCGTGCGTCCCGTGAAGGGGCAGGTGCTCCGGCTGGCGATGCCCGACCGGTTCGGTCCGTTCCTGAGCCGGACGGTGCGTGCGGTGGTGCGGGGCAGCCAGGTGTACCTGGTGCCGCGCGAGAGCGGGGAGCTGGTGGTCGGGGCGACCAGCGAGGAGCAGGGCTGGGACACCACCGTCACCGCGGGCGGGGTGTACGAGCTGCTGCGCGACGCCCACGAACTGGTCCCCGGCATCACCGAGCTGCCGCTCACCGAGAGCCGGGCCGGGCTGCGCCCCGGCACCCCCGACAACGCGCCCCTGCTCGGCCCGTCCGGGCTCGAGGGGCTGGTCCTGGCGACCGGGCACCACCGCAACGGCGTACTGCTCACTCCGGTCACCGGCGACGTCCTGGCGGAGTTCCTGGCCACCGGTGAACTCCCGGCACAGGCCCGCCCCTTCACCCCCCGGCGGTTCACCGCGACCGCCGCCGCACTCACGGAGCAGCCCGCATGAACACTCCCGTGGACACGTCGACGCACACTCCCGCGCACGCCCCGGTCACCGTCTCGGTCAACGGGGAGCCGCGCGAGGTGGCTCCCGGCACGGCGCTGGACGCGCTGGTCGGCACGCTCACCGAGGCGCACTCCGGGGTGGCCGCCGCCCTCAACGAAACGGTCGTCCCGCGCGCGCAGTGGCCGCTCACGCCCCTCGCCGAGGGGGACCGGGTGGAAGTCCTGACCGCCGTGCAGGGAGGCTGACCATGGCCGACGATCCGTTCGTCCTCGGCGGTACGTCCTTCACGTCCCGGCTGATCATGGGCACCGGCGGGGCGCCCAGCCTCGAGGTGCTGGAGCGGGCGCTGGTGGCGTCCGGGACCGAGCTGACGACCGTCGCGATGCGGCGGGTGAACCCCTCGGTGCACGGCTCGGTGCTCTCGGTGCTGGAGAGGCTCGGCATCCGGGTGCTGCCGAACACGGCGGGTTGTTTCACCGCGGGGGAGGCGGTGCTCACCGCCCGTCTCGCGCGGGAGGCGCTCGGCACGGACCTGGTCAAGCTGGAGGTCATCGCCGACGAGCGCACCCTGCTGCCGGACCCCGTCGAGCTGCTGGAGGCGGCCGAGACCCTGGTCGACGACGGGTTCACGGTGCTGCCGTACACCAACGACGACCCGGTCCTGGCACGGAAGCTGGAGGACGTCGGCTGCGCGGCGGTCATGCCGCTCGGTTCGCCGATCGGGTCGGGACTCGGGATCCGCAACCCGCACAACTTCGAGCTGATCACGCAGCACGCGCGCGTGCCGGTGATCCTGGACGCGGGCGCCGGTACGGCGTCGGACGCGGCGCTGGCGATGGAGCTGGGGTGTGCGGGGGTGATGCTCGCCTCGGCGGTGACGCGGGCGCAGGAGCCGGTGCTGATGGCCGCCGCCATGCGGAGCGCGGTCGAGGCGGGGCGGCTGGCCCGGCGGGCGGGGCGGATCCCGCGGCGGCACTTCGCCGAGGCGTCCTCTCCCGCGGAGGGGCTCGCCGCGCTGGATCCGGAGCGGCCGGCGTTCTGAGGGTGTTCTCCCGCCCGCGCACCGCCCCTTTCCGGTCGGTCGAGAGGCGGAGGGGCTCCCCGTGAGGACCGGGCGCCGTCGGCGGCCGTGCGGCCGGGTCGCGCCGGCCGCCGCGGGGGCCGGCGGGGCCGGTGGGCGCAGGGGTCTCCCTTCGTGGGGTGCGTCACAGGTCGGCTGCAGTCGTGCCCCGGTCCGGGACCGTTCCGGACCGATCCGGACCGATCCGGTCGGCGCCGTCGGGGGCTCCTCGTAGACTCCCAGGGTGGACACGACCCTTCAGGACCCTCTGGTCGGGCAGTTGCTCGACGGCCGGTACCGCGTCGAGGCGCGTATCGCGGTCGGCGGGATGGCCACGGTCTACCGGGCCGTGGACACCCGGCTGGACCGCGTGCTCGCGCTCAAGGTGATGCACCCGGCGCTCGCCGCCGACGGCTCCTTCGTCGAGCGGTTCATCCGCGAGGCGAAGTCGGTGGCCCGGCTGGCCCATCCGAACGTGGTCCAGGTCTTCGACCAGGGCACCGACGGGGCCTACGTCTACCTGGCGATGGAGTACATCGCCGGCTGCACCCTGCGGGACGTGCTGCGCGAGCGCGGTGCGCTGCAGCCGCGGGCCGCGCTGGACATCCTGGAGCCGATGCTGGCCGCGCTCGGCGCCGCGCACCGGGCCGGGTTCGTGCACCGGGACATGAAGCCGGAGAACGTGCTGATCGGGGACGACGGCCGGGTCAAGGTCGCCGACTTCGGGCTGGTCCGGGCCGTGGACACGGTGACGAACACCACCGGCACCGTGCTGGGCACGGTCTCCTACCTGGCGCCGGAGCAGATCGAGAGCGGCAGCGCCGACCCCCGGGTGGACGTGTACGCGTGCGGCATCCTGCTGTACGAGATGCTGACCGGCGAGAAGCCGCACGACGGCGACTCCCCCGCGATCGTGCTCTACAAGCACCTGCACGACGACGTGCCGCCCCCCTCGGCCGTCGTCCCCGGGATGGCGTACCCGCTGGACGAGCTGGTCGCCTCGGCGACCGCGCGCACCCCGGAGGTCCGCCCGTACGACGCGGTGGCGCTCCTCGCCCAGGTCCGCGAGGCGCGCGGCGGACTCGACGACGAGCAGCTGGACACGATGCCGCCGCAGGCGCTGACCTCGGAGGACCGGCCCGTCCGGGGCGCCGAGAACCGTACGAGCGTCATCCCGCGCGCGCTCACGTCCCCCACTCTCGGCTTCTCCCCCACTCTCGGCTTCGCTCGAGCGGGGGGACCCCCACGCGCGGGGGGACCCCCGTCCCGCCCGCTGCCCGGCGACGAGGACGGTCACACCAGTCGGCTCCAGTCCCCGGCGCTGCCGCCCCGGCGCGGTGTGTCGCCGCGTGGTCCGCTGCTGCGGCGCGGCCCGCTGGCGGTCGTCGTCGCCGTGCTGCTGGTGCTGGGCGCCGGGGTGGGCGTGTGGTACATCAACTCCGGCCAGTTCACCGAGGTTCCGCCGCTGCTGGCGAAGACCGAGAAGGAGGCCCGGGAGCGGCTGGCGGAGGCCGGCCTGGGCGTCGGCCGGGTCGAGGAGGCGTACAGCGACACCGTGGAGCGGGGCACGGTGATCAGCACGGATCCGAGGACGGGCGCCCGCATCCGCGGCACCGACTCGGTCTCGCTCACCCTCTCCAAGGGGCCGCAGACCGTGCGGGTGCCCGATGTCGACGGCTACCGGCTGGACAAGGCGCGGTCCGTGCTGAAGGACGCGGGCCTGGAGCCGGGCATGGTCACCCAGGAGTTCAGCGCGGACGTGGCCAAGGGCTTCGTGGTCTCCACCGGGCCGGGCAAGGGAACGAAGGTCCGTGCGGGCTCGGCGGTGGCGCTCACCGTGAGCAAGGGCAGCCCGGTGGACGTCCCCGAGGTGGTCGGCCAGGCCCTGGACGAAGCGCGCGCCGCGCTGGAGGAGGCCGGGCTGAAGGTGAGCATCGCCGCCGAGCGGGTCACCTCCGAGCACGAGGCGGGCCGGGTGGCCCTGCAGAGCCCGGAGGCCGGCCGTGAGGCCGCCGAGGGGGACGGCGTGACGCTGACGCTGTCCAAGGGGCCCGAGATGGTCCCGGTCCCGGACGTGGTCGGCGACAGTGTGGACGAGGCCACCGGGAAGCTGGAGGGCGCCGGGTTCCGGGTCGAGGAGGACCGCGGACTGCTCGGTCTGTTCGGCGACACCGTCAAGGCCCAGTCGGTGCCCGGCGGGGAGACCGCGCCCAAGGGCTCGACGATCACCCTCAAGATCCGCTGACGGGGGGGCTCAGGGGCTTCGGAGACCCGGGGCATGACACCCTGGAAGGGTGAAGAGTCACCTGTCCGGTCCTGCCCGCAACCCGGTCGGCGGCCACGTCCCCGTGGCCGGCGGTCTGCACTCCGTCGGTCTGTCCTACGCCCGTGAGCTGCGCGCGGAGGCCGTCCAGGTCTTCGTCGCCAACCCGCGCGGCTGGGCGACGCCGACCGGCGACCCGAAGCAGGACGCGGCCTTCCGCGAGGCGTGTGCGGCCGAGTCGATCCCGGCGTACGTGCACGCCCCGTACCTGATCAACTTCGGGTCCCACACCCGGGCGACCGCCGAACGGTCCGTCGGGTCGCTGCGCCACTCGCTGCGGCGCGGGCGCGAGATCGGGGCGCTGGGCGTGGTGGTGCACACCGGCAGCGCGACCGGCGGACGGGAGCGGCCGGTGGCGCTGCGGCAGGTGCGGGAGCACCTGCTGCCGCTGCTCGATGAGCTCACCCATGAGGACGACCCGTTCCTGCTGCTGGAGTCGACGGCCGGCCAGGGCGCCTCCCTGTGCTCGCTGGTCCAGGACTTCGGTCCGTACTTCGAGGTGCTGGACGCCCATCCGAAGCTGGGTGTCTGCCTGGACACCTGCCATGTCTTCGCGGCCGGCCACGACCTGACCGGGCCGGACGGGATGCACCGGACGCTGGATCTGCTGGTGGACACGGTCGGCGAGGGCCGGCTGAAGCTCATCCACGCCAACGACTCCATGGACGTGGTCGGCGCGCACAAGGACCGTCACGCGAACATCGGCGCCGGCCACATCGGCGAGGACCCGTTCCGCGCGCTGATGACGCATCCGGCGACCGAGGGCGTGCCCCTGATCATCGAGACCCCCGGCGGCAGGGAGGGGCACGCGGCGGACGTGGAGCGTCTGAAGAAACTCCGGGGCCGGGACTCCTGAGCCGCGGGTCAGGGGCCCGCGGGCCCGGCCCCGGTCAGAGTTCGGGGCCCTCCCCGGGCTCCTCCTGGTAGGAGTAGCGCTGTTCCTTCCAGGGGTCGCCGATGTTGTGGTAGCCGCGCTCCTCCCAGAAGCCTCGGCGGTCGGCGGTCATGTACTCCACTCCGCGGACCCACTTCGGCCCCTTCCAGGCGTAGAGGTGGGGAACGATCAACCGGAGCGGAAACCCGTGCTCGGCGGTCAGCAGTTCGCCGTCCTTGTGCGTGGCGAAGAGCGTCCGCTCGGACGAGAAGTCCGCCAGCCGCAGGTTGGAGCTGTACCCGTACTCGGCCCACACCATCACATGGGTGACGTCGGGCGCGGGCGGGGCGAGTTCCAGGAGGGTACGGGCCGGGATGCCGCCCCATTCGGCGCCGAGCATGCTGAACTTCGTGACGCAGTGCAGGTCGGCCACCACGCTGTGGTACGGCAGGGCCGTGAACTCCTCGTGGTTCCAGCAGTGCTTGCCGCCGTCGGCGGTGGCGCCGAACACCCTGAACTCCCAGCGCTCGGGCCGGAACCTGGGGACGGGCCCGTAGTGCGTGACCGGCCAGCCCTTCTGCAGTCGCTGCCCCGGCGGAAGCTCGAACCTCGCCGCTTCCTCTGCTGTGCGCTCCCCCGATTCGCGTTCCGCCGACTGCCCCATGCTTCCATCCTGACAGACCCGGTGTGACGCATCAGACCGGGGCCCCATGAAGTCGGACAATACATTCCGAACGTGGGTGAATCCACACCTACTCAGTAAGTACGTACTTACTGGACGATCTTCTCGGTCGGTGGAATCATGCGGCGCATCCGGCCCGTTCATCCGTGTGGAAGGAGCCACTGCGATGCAGGGCGACCCCGAGGTCATCGAATTCCTCAACGAGCAGCTGACCGCCGAGCTGACCGCGATCAACCAGTACTTCCTGCACTCGAAGCTGCAGGACCACAAAGGCTGGACCAAGCTCGCCGAGTACACGCGCGCCGAGTCCTTCGACGAGATGCGGCACGCGGAGGTCCTCACCGACCGCATCCTGCTCCTCGACGGCCTGCCCAACTACCAGCGGCTCTTCCACGTCCAGGTCGGGCAGACGGTGACGGAGATGTTCCAGGCCGACCGGCAGATCGAGGTCGAGGCCATCGACCGCCTGCGCCGCGGCGTGGAGGTCATGCGCAACAAGAACGACATCACGTCCGCCAACATCTTCGAGGCGATCCTCGCCGACGAGGAGCACCACATCGACTACCTGGACACCCAGCTGGAGCTCATCGAGAAGCTGGGCGAGGCGCTGTACCTGTCGACGGTGATCGAGCAGTCGCAGCCCGACTCCTCGGGTCCGGGGACGAGCGGGTTCTCGACCCACTAGAGCGGGTTCCCGGCCCACCGGGACGACCGGGCCTATGCGGCTTCGGGGAGTTCCGCGGTGAGGGGCGGACGGTCCTGGCCGGCCGGCTGCCGGCGGGGGCAGGCGCCACGCCCGAGCAGGGCCTGGATGCGTCGCACGCAGCCGCCGCAGTCGGTGCCCGCCTTGCAGGCGGAGGCGATCTGCCGGGGGGTGCAGGCCCCGGCGTCCGCGTGGCTCCTCACCTGCTCTTCGGTCACTCCGAAGCAACTGCAGACGAACACGCGGTCCACCTCCCGATGTAGTGCGGGGCCGTGCCGCACCGACCCCTGATCGGTGAGGCAAACCTAACCTTACCTGCCGCTCGGGGGGCAGAAAAGTGGGTGGGGTACGGATCCTGTGTGATCCGTACCCCACCCCTCGCCGTTCCGGCAGATGAGCGGTGTTACTGGTCCCGGTACATCTCGGCGACGAGGAACGCCAGGTCCAGCGACTGGCTGCGGTTCAGCCGGGGGTCGCAGGCGGTCTCGTAGCGCTGGTGCAGATCGTCGACGAAGATCTCGTCTCCGCCGCCCACGCACTCGGTGACGTCGTCGCCGGTGAGCTCCACGTGGATGCCGCCCGGGTGGGTGCCGAGCTCCTTGTGGACCTCGAAGAAGCCCTTCACCTCGTCGAGCACGTCGTCGAAGCGGCGGGTCTTGTGCCCGGAGGCCGCCTCGAAGGTGTTGCCGTGCATCGGGTCGGTCACCCAGGCGACGGTGGCACCGGAGGCGGTGACCTTCTCGACCAGCTCGGGCAGCTTGTCGCGGATCTTGTCCGCGCCCATCCGGACGATGAAGGTGAGCCGGCCCGGCTCACGCTCGGGGTCGAGCCGCTCGATGTACTGCAGCGCCTCCTCGGCCGTGGTGGTCGGGCCGAGCTTGACGCCGATCGGGTTGCGGATCTTCGAGGCGAACTCGATGTGCGCGTGGTCCAGCTGCCGGGTGCGCTCGCCGACCCACACCATGTGCGCGGAGACGTCGTACAGCTGTCCGGTGCGCGAGTCGACGCGGGTCAGCGCCGACTCGTAGTCCAGCAGCAGCGCCTCGTGCGAGGAGAAGAACTCGACGGTCTTGAACTCCTCCGGCTCGACCCCGCAGGCCTGCATGAAGTTCAGCGCCTGGTCGATCTCGCGGGCGAGCTGCTCGTAGCGCTGGCCGGACGGGGACGACTTCACGAAGTCCTGGTTCCAGGCGTGCACCTGGCGCAGGTCGGCGTAGCCGCCGGTGGTGAAGGCGCGCACCAGGTTCAGCGTGGAGGCCGAGGCGTTGTACATCCGCTTCAGCCGCTCGGGGTCCGGGACGCGGGCCTCTTCGGTGAAGTCGAAGCCGTTGACGGAGTCGCCACGGTAGGTGGGCAGGGTCACGCCGTCGCGGGTCTCGGTCGACTTGGAGCGCGGCTTGGAGTACTGGCCGGCGATCCGGCCCACCTTCACGACGGGCACGGACGCGGCGTACGTCAGTACGGCGCCCATCTGGAGCAGTGTCTTGAGCTTGGCCCTGATGTGGTCGGCGGACACCGCGTCGAAGGACTCGGCGCAGTCGCCGCCCTGGAGGAGGAACGCCTCTCCCTTGGCGACGGCCGCCATTCGGGCGCGCAGCTGGTCACACTCGCCCGCGAAGACGAGCGGTGGATACGACTCGAGGTCCGCGATGACGGCGCGCAGAGCCTCGGTGTCGGGGTACTCGGGCTGCTGCGCCGCGGGCAGATCTCGCCAGGTGTTGCCAGCGCTCGGGCTGGTCTTAGCGTTCACGGTCACGTCTCAACATTACGGGGTGGGATGGCGCCTTCCGGGCCATGCCCAGCAAGTGAGACAGGAAATGCTCTCCGTGGACATCCGGGGGCCGGGCGGAAGACGTGCGCTAGGGTGCTCGCATGTTCGCGCTTTCGACCCGGAACGGTTCGGTTCAGAACCCTTCCGCCCGCAACTGGTGGTGGACCGCTTCTCCGGCGGCCCACTGACTCATCGCGCGTACACAAGACTCCGCGAAGGCCGCCCGAGGGGCGGCCTTCGGCGTTCGCGGCCCCCGCGGCGCCCCGGTCGGCCCTCCGTCACCGAGGGACCACGACCCATGAACCTGCTCGACCTGCTGGACGATCCCCGACCGTTCGCCCTGCTGCGCCGCCGCACCCCCGGCCACGACGACACCGTGGTGGAGCTGCTGCTCGGCCCCGTCAGCCCCCGTGACCGGCTGGCCGACCTGCCCGACGAGGGGCTGGCGCTCGTCCCCTTCCGGCAGATCCGGGAGCGCGGTTTCGACGTGCACGACGACGGCACCCCGCTGCTGGTGCTGACCCCCGAGGAGCGCCACGAGATCCCGCTCGCCACCGCCCTCGAGCAGCTGCCCGCGCACGGCGTGCGGGTCGAGGGCGGCGGCTTCGACGTCGACGACGACGCGTACGCCGAGATCGTCGGACGGGTGCTGCGGGAGGAGATCGGGCGGGGCGAGGGCGCCAACTTCGTGATCCGGCGGACCTACGAGGGGGAGATCCCCGGATTCGGGCGGGCCGACGCGCTGGCGCTGTTCCGGCGGCTGCTGGAGGGCGAGCGGGGCGCGTACTGGACGTTCGTGGTGCACACAGGGCGGGAGGCGGGAGGGAGGACGCTGGTCGGGGCGAGCCCCGAGGTGCATGTGCGGGCGTCCGGCGGGACCGTCGTGATGAACCCGATCAGCGGCACCTACCGCTACCCGGCCGGGGGGCCGACCCCCGAGCACCTGCTGGACTTCCTCGCCGACGGCAAGGAGATCGAGGAGCTGTCGATGGTCGTCGACGAGGAGCTCAAGATGATGTGCACCGTCGGCGACATGGGCGGGGTCGTGGTCGGGCCCCGGCTGAAGGAGATGGCGCACCTCGCCCACACCGAGTACGAGCTGCGCGGCCGGTCCTCGCTGGACGTGCGGGAGGTGCTGAAGGAGACCATGTTCGCCGCGACCGTCACCGGGTCGCCGGTGCAGAACGCCTGCCGGGTGATCCGGCGGTACGAGCCCCTCGGGCGGGACGGCGCCGGGCGCGGGTACTACGCGGGCGCGCTGGCGCTGCTCGGCCGGGACGCGGGTGGAGCGCAGACCCTCGACTCCCCCATCCTCATCCGCACCGCCGACATCGACGCGGCGGGGCGGCTGCGGGTGCCGGTCGGCGCCACCCTGGTGCGGGGCTCGGATCCGGCGGGCGAGGTCGCCGAGACCCATGCGAAGGCGGCCGGGGTGCTGACCGCGCTGGGGGTGCTCCCGGGACGGCCGCGCGAGGAGTCCGTGCGGCCGCGGCTGGCCGACGACCCGCGGGTGCGGGCGGCGCTGGACGGGCGGCGGGCCTCACTGGCGCCGTTCTGGCTGCGGATGCGGGAGCCGTCGGCCGCGCCGGCGGGAGGGGCGGGACTCGCAGGACCGGCGGGACACGCCCTGGTCGTCGACGGGGAGGACACCTTCACGGCGATGCTCGCGCATGTGCTGCGCTCCTCGGGGCTCGCGGTCACCGTCCGGCGGTACGACGAACCGGGGCTGCGGGAGACGGTGCTCGCGCACGAGGGGCCCGTGGTGCTGGGGCCCGGCCCCGGTGACCCGTCCGACCCGGCCGACGCGAAGATGCGGTTCCTGCGCGGCCTGACCGCCGCGGTGATCAGGGACCACCGGCACGGCCTCCTCGGCGTCTGCCTCGGCCACGAGCTGATCGCGGCCGAGCTGGGTCTCGACACGGTCCGCAAGGAGGTGCCGTACCAGGGGGCGCAGACCACGATCGACCTGTTCGGGCGGCCGGAGACGGTCGGCTTCTACAACAGCTTCGTCGCCCGGTGCGACGACGAGGCCGCGGCGGAACTGGCCGCGCACGGCATCGAGGTGAGCCGCGCGGCGAACGGCGAGGTGCACGCCCTGCGCGGCCCCGGCTTCGCCTCGCTGCAGTTCCACCCCGAGTCGGTGCTCACCCTGAACGGCGCGGCGCTCGTCGCGGAGCTGATGGGTCAGCTCCGCGGCACCAGGACGTTCTCCGAGCGCCGGCCCGCGGTGTAGTCGAGGACGTTGCGCACCGTGGTCTCGATGATCTGGTTGACGGCGTCCACGGTGTAGTACGCCTGGTGGGACGTCACCAGGACGTTGGGGAAGGTGACGAGGCGGGCCAGGGTGTCGTCCTCGACGGCCTCCAGGGACTTGTCGAGGAAGAACAGGCCCGCCTCCGCCTCGTACACGTCCAGTCCGACGCCGGTGAAGCGGCCCGCGCGCAGCTCGGTGACGAGGGCGGCGGTGTCGACGAGTCCGCCGCGGCTGGAGTTCACCAGGATCGCGTCGTCCCGCATCGTCCGCAGGGCGGCTCCGTCGATCAGGTGGAGGGTCTCCGGCAGCAGCGGGACGTGCAGGCTGACCAGGTCGGACTCGGCGAGCAGCTGCTCCTTGGGGACGTAGGTCATGCCGAGTCCCCGGCAGGCGGGGTTCTCGGCGACGTCCCAGCCGAGCAGCCGCATGCCGAAGCCGTGCGCGATCCGGGCGAACGCCTCGCCGATCTTGCCGGTGCCGAGGACGCCGGCGGTGCGGCCGTGCATGTCGCGGCCCATCAGGCCGTCGAGGCGGAAGTCGAAGTCGCGGGTGCGGGTGGAGGCGCGGACGATACGGCGGTTGACCGCCATGGCGAGGGTCCAGGCGAACTCGGCGACCGAGTGGGGCGAGTAGTACGACACCCGGGCGACCGTCAGGCCGAGCCGCTCGGCCGTCTTCAGGTCGATGTTGTTGAAGCCGGTGGACCGCTGGGCGATCATCCGGGTGCCGCCGGCCGCCAGGTTCTCCAGGACCCCGGCGCCGAGGTCGCAGTTGACGCTGGTGGAGATCACCTCGTGGCTGGCCGCGATGAGGGCGGTGTCCTCGTCGAGGAAGACGTCCAGGCCATGGACCTCGTGGTGGCCCCGGAAGGCCCGTTCGATCATGGGCTTCTCGTCGGACTGCACACCGAACGCGAGGATTTCCACGGGGTCCCTCCGGGGGTCGTGCCGGGCTTGTCGCCTCATGCGTGAATACGTGAATATGCGGGGCTGAAGTGGGGTGCGCGGCCGGGGCCGGGCGGGCCCTACTCGTCGTCGAGGCCGCGTTCTATGGCGTAGCGGACGAGTTCCACGCGGTTGTGCAGTTGAAGCTTGCCGAGGGTGTTCTGGACGTGGTTCTGCACCGTGCGGTGGGAGATGACGAGCCGTTCGGCGATCTGCTTGTAGCTGAGGCCCTTGGCGACCAGGCGCAGCACCTCGGTCTCCCGGTCGGTCAGCCGGGGCGCCTTGGTTCCGCCGCTCTCCGGGGCGGGCGCCGGGTCGGAGGCCAGCCGCCGGTACTCGCCGAGGACCAGCCCGGCCAGGCCCGGGGTGAACACCGGGTCGCCGGCCGCCGTACGGCGCACCGCGTCCTGGAGCTCCTGGGTCGAGGCCGACTTCAGCAGATAGCCGGTGGCACCCGACTTCACCGCTTCCAGGACGTCGGCGTGCTCACCGCTCGCCGAGAGCACCAGCACGCGCAGGGCGGGGTTCGCGGCGACGACCTCCTTGCAGACCTGGACACCGGGCTTGCCGGGCAGGTTCAGGTCGAGGACGAGGACGTCGGGGGCGGCGGCCCTGGCGCGGCGCACGGCCTGGTCGCCGTCACCGGCGGTGGCGACCACCGCGAAGCCGGACTCGGACAGGTCGCGGGCGACGGCGTCGCGCCACATGGGGTGGTCGTCGACCACCATCACCTTGACCGGGTCCTGGCCGGTCCCCCGTTCGGCTGCCGTGTCCGTCATCGCTGTTCCGCCTTCCCCCGCGGGTCGTCCGCTTCCTTCGGGTCCTTCGTGTCCTTCGGGTCCTTGGGCACCTTCAGCTCGACCTCCGTGCCCTGGCCCGGCACCGAGATCAGTTCCGCGCTGCCGCCGAGGTCGCGCAGCCGTCCGCGGATCGACAGGGCCACCCCGAGCCGGCCCTCGCCCTCGGCCTGGACGAGCCGGCCCTCGGGGATGCCGGGCCCGTCGTCGCGGACGGTGACGATCACCTCGTCCGGTTCGTCCTCGACCAGGATCCACGCGCGGGCGTCCGGCCCGACGTGCTTGCGCACGTTGTCCAGGGCGGCCCCGACGGCGGCGGCGACCTCCCGTGCGGCGGCCGGCGGGAGCGGCACCGGCGCCCCGGGTTCGGCCAGGTTGACCAGGGCACCGGCATACGGGGCGAGCAGGGCACGCAGGTCGACGGGGCCGTCCCCGGTACCGCTCTCCGGGCCGCCCCCGGCCGCTCCGGCGGTGTCGCCCGCGGCGCGTGCCGCCTCTTTCCCGGTCGTGTCCCGCGGGGCCCTGGGTACGGGCACCAGGCCGCCGGAGACCAGGGTGCGCAGCGCCACCTCCTGTTCGCCGGCCATCCGGCCCAGTTCGGCCGCCTCGCCGCCGATCACCGCGCCGCGCCGCTGCACCATCGCGAGCACCTGGAGCACGCCGTCGTGGATGTCCCGCGCGAGCCGCTCCCGCTCCCTCGTCGCGGCCTCGATCTCCAGGGCGCGGGCGAGGGTGCGCTCGGAGGCGCGGGCGACCTCGACGACGTAGCCGATGGCGATGGAGGCGACCCAGACGAGGATCACGTTGTGCACGGTGTCGCGGGCGGGGCCGCCGCGCTCGACCAAGTTGGCGACGGCGACCAGGGTGGAGGCGAGGGCCGCCCAGCGCCAGCCGCCCTTGATGGCGAAGGCGAGCACCGCGCCGGCGGTCCAGATCGACGGCATGGTCGGGCCGCCCGCCTGGATCCGCTCGTGGGCGTCGGCGACGGGGGTGAGCAGGATGCCGACGAGTGCGACGGTCAGGTCGGCGGTGAGGAAGGGCTTGGTGCAGCGGTCGGCGTTCGCGACCCGGGGCAGGGTGGCCAGGGTCCACACGGCCAGTACGGCGAAGTAGGCCACGGCGAGCCAGGGGCGCTCGAACTCGTCGTGGGCGGTGGCGAACAGGCCGACCGCGTAGACCATGGCCAGGACCCGGTAGCCGGTGAGCGCGCGCCACAGCGGCTGCTCGACCGACATCCTCATGACCTTCCCGCCCCTGGGCATGTCCTCCCCCACTCCCGCCCGGGTCCGCTGACGGACCTAGGGATCGGACCGTTGCTGCTCGGCGGCCTCGTCCCGCTGCGCCTTCTTCTCCGCCTTCTCGGCTTCCCTCTCGGCCTTCTCCGCTTCCCTCTCGGCCTTGGCCGCGTCCGCGAGCTGCCGCTTCATGGCGGTCGCGTAGATGTCGACGTACTCCTGGCCGGAGAGCTTCATGATCTCGTACATGACCTCGTCGGTCACCGCGCGGAGCACGAAACGGTCGTGCTCCATGCCGTGGTAGCGGCTGAAGTCCAACGGCTTGCCTATGCGGATGCCCGGCCGGATCAGCTTCGGGACGACCTTCCCGGGCGGCTGGACCTTCTCCGTGTCGATCATGGCGACGGGTATCACGGGCGCGCCGGTGGCCAGCGCCACGCGCGCGAGACCGCCGGGCTTGCCCCGGTAGAGACGCCCGTCGGGCGAGCGGGTGCCCTCGGGGTAGATGCCGAACAGCTCACCGCGCTCGATGACCTCTATCCCGCTCTTGATCGCCGCCTCGCCCGCGCCGCGCGCGCCGGAGCGGTCGACCGGGAGCTGGCCCACGCCTTTGAAGAAGGCGGCCGTGAGCTTGCCTTTGACACCCGGGCCGGTGAAGTACTCGGCCTTGGCGATGAAGGTGACCTTGCGGTCGAGCACGGCCGGCAGGAAGAAGGAGTCGGAGAACGACAGGTGATTGCTGGCCAGAATGGCCGGGCCGTCGGCGGGTACGTTCTCCAGGCCGTCCACCCAGGGCCTGAAGGCGAGCTTCAGTGACCCTCCGATGGTGAACTTCATCGTGCCGTACAACAACCGAGTGCCTTCCTGTGGGTGTGGGTCAGACCATATCCCGGGGGACCGTCAATGGCTCCGACGGCCCTGGTCGGTGTCAGTGCGGTCGCGTACGGTGAAGGTCCTGCACCTCGCGTGCGGGCGCGACCCATGACACCCGTGCCATGACCGTCATGGCGTCCAGCCCCTCTGTACGACTGCTGCACGACTCCTACGACTCTTACGACTTTCAGACCGGGAGGCCAAGGTGCCGCTCCTGACCGGAGCCGAGCCGTATCACCATGAGGGCGGGGAGACCGCGGTCCTCCTCTGCCACGGCTTCACCGGTTCGCCGCAGTCGCTGCGTCCCTGGGCGGAGCATTTCGCCGAGCACGGCCTGACCGTCTCGCTGCCCCTGCTCCCCGGGCACGGCACCCGCTGGCAGGACCTGCGGGTGACCGGCTGGCAGGACTGGTACGCGGAGGTGGACCGCGAGTTGCGGCTGCTGCGGGACCGGTGCGCGCGGGTGTTCGTGGCCGGCCTGTCCATGGGCGGCGCGCTCGCCCTGCGGCTGGCCGCGCGGCACGGCGACGCGGTGAGCGGCGTCGTGGTCGTCAACCCGGCGAACAAGGTGCACGGACTGACCGCGCACGCGCTCCCCGTGGTCCGGCATCTGGTGCCCTCGACGAGGGGGATCGCGAGCGACATCGCGGACCCGTCGGTCACGGAGCTGGGGTACGACCGGGTGCCGCTGCACGCGGCCCACTCCCTGCGCACCTTCCTGCGGCTGCTCGACGGCGAACTGCCCCAGGTCACCCAGCCGCTGCTGCTGCTGCGCAGCCCGCAGGACCATGTGGTGCCGCCCGCGGACTCGGCCCGGATCCTCGGCCGGGTCTCGTCGCTCGACGTGACGGAGATCCTGCTGGAACAGAGCTACCACGTGGCGACGTTGGACTACGACGCGGAGCGGATCTTCCGGGAGAGCACCGCGTTCATCGGCCGGCTCGCACCCGGCGCCGTCGGCGAGCCCGGTCTCGGCAAGGAAGGGACGACCACAGGTGGCTGAGCACGACTCGGAGCGCGAGGACCGCGAAGGGCGTGAGGACCGGGAGGCGCGCGAGGTCGACCGGGGCCGTGACGGCCGGGAGCCGGAGGAACAGGACGTTCCCTTCGACGAGGACGCCGCGTGGGCGGCGATCGTCGCCGGGTACGGGGAGGAGCCGCCGGATCCGGCGGGCGCCAAGCCGTTCAAGTCGGTCGAGGATCTGGCGTTGCTGGAGGCCGAGACCAATGACGAGGGGCCGGCGCAGGCCGAGACCCCGGCGAAGACCGGGGAGAAGCCGGCCAAGCCGCTGGGCGGCTCCGTCGCCTTCGCACCGGGCGTGGGCCCGCGCGACTACAGCCTGTCCGCATCCTCCGACGACGACTTCGACGACGGCGACGAGGGCCACTTCGTGCCTCCGGAGCCGCCGCCGCTGCCCGAGTCCGACCTCACCTCCAAGCTCGCCTGGCTGGGGGTGCTGGGCGGCCCGGTGCTGCTCCTGCTGGCGATCCTGCTCGGCTGGGAGATGAGCTGGGGGCTGACCACGCTCTGCATCGGCGGTTTCCTGGGCGGCTTCGCCACCCTGGTGATGCGGATGCGCACCGGCGACGAGGACGACGACGATCCCGGCCGCGGCGCGGTGGTCTGAGAGCGGTCCCGCACCCGCCCGGCCCACGCGGTCTACGCGGCCGCCGGCACCCTGAGGGCGGCCAGGACCGGCAGGTGGTCGGTGGCCGCCCTCAGGTCGGCTCCGTCCACCCCGGGCTGGTCGAGCGGGACGCCGCAGCCCAGGACCTCGACGCCCTCCGTGACGAACAGGGCGTCGATGCGCTGATGCGGCTCGGTGGGCGTCGAGGTGTACTCACCGCCCCAGGGCGCGGCCGCCCAGCAGTCCGTGAGGGAGCCGCCCAGCCGCCGGAAGGTGCGGCCGTCCGGCCGTTCGTTGACGTCACCGCCCGCGACCGCGTGTTCCACGCCCATCCCGGCGAGCCGGTCCAGGAGCATGCCGCCCTGCTCGTACCGCTCGTCCTTCGCCAGCGACAGATGGCAGCTCAGCACCCCGAGCCGGGCGCCGCCGAACCGTACGACGGCGGTGGCGAAGCCGCGCCGGTGCAGCCCCGGGGTGAGCGGCAGCAGCACGTCCTCGGTGCGCTCGACGGTCGCCCGCAGGGAGCACAGGACGGCGGGCCCGGCGGCCGTGGCGCCCCCGGACAGCGTGACCAGTCCGGAGGCGGAGGCGAGCCGCGCCAGCTTCTTGCGCCACCGGAAGAACCGCGGCGCCTCCTGGATCAGCACCAGGTCGGGCGCGCAGGCGGTGATCACCCGGGCGAGCGCACCGGTGTCGTCCCGCAGCGAACGGACGTTGTAACTCAGCACCCTGACCACGGCCGAACCGTCCGGCTCGGTACGGGAGTCGGGCAGCAGCGGAGTCGTCGCCATACGGATCAAGATACGCCGCCCCGCCCGGCCGGGAGGGTCACACGGGCCGGCGTGCTGCTCCTGGGTGAACAGGGCACGTTCCCGGAACGTCTTCAGGGCTGCCCCGAAGACCTCGAGACCGCCGGACGGCTCAGGCATGCTGCCGTTCGCCCTGGACGACGGCCCCCTCGTCGCGCCGACGGCACACCGCGCGGTCGTACAACACCCCGGCGGCCGGGCGGGGTTGCCCGTGAAGCCCGGGCCACGGCCCGTACGGGCCGCCGTGTGCCGGCCGTGAGCCCGCCGCGGGTCATCCGGGCGTCGGCCTCCTGACCGGGGCGCCGGCGCGCCCCTGGCGCCGGCCGCTGAGCTCGGCGTCGAGCCTCTCCTGGGCCACCCGCATCCCCTCGGCGTGGCCGGGGTGCTGCAGCCGCTTCCCCGTCTCGTCCTCGGAGAGGTCCTCGATGTGACCGGGCACCCGCCAGATGGCGCCGAAGGGGTCCCTGATCCGCCCTCCCCGCTGCCCGAAGGCGTCGTCGGCGATCGGAGTGACGACCCGGGCGCCGGTCGAAGGCCGACACGACGGTGTCCCCGACCCGGACCTCGCCGTGTCCGACGGAGCCGTCCTCGGTCCGCACCCTGGCGAGTTCCTCGCCCCCGAACACCCGGGGGAGGAAGTCGAGGAAGGGCCCCGTGTCGTCGGTGACGACCCAGGGGGAGACGGTGGTGCGGCCCTCCGGGGCGGCGCCGACCTGCCGGGACATGGCGGTGGTTCCCCCGCCGAGGGTGACGGACTACGGCGAAAGCAGCCGGGAACAGGTCGGTTCCTGTCCTGGACTCCGACGGGCGCGGGGCGACCGCAGGGCGAAACCGCCTACTTCGCGTAGATCGCCTCGATCTCGTGCGCGTAGTCCTTCGCCACCACGTTCCGCTTCAGCTTCAACGAGGGAGTCAAGTGCCCCGACTCCTCCGTGAACTGAGCCGGCAGCACCCGGAACTTCCGCACCGACTCCGCCTTGGAGACCGCCGCGTTCCCGTCGTCGATCGCCGTCTGGATCGCGGCGATCAGATCGGGGTCCCCGCTCAGCGACGCCGCCGTGGCCCCCTCCGGCTTGCCGTGCTCCGCCGCCCAGCGGACCAGGAACTCCTCGTCGACGGTGACCAGCGCGCCCACGAACGGCCGCCCGTCGCCGACCACCATGCACTCCGCGACCAGCGCGTGCGCGCGGATACGGTCCTCGATCACGGCCGGCGCCACGTTCTTGCCGCCCGCGGTCACGAGGATCTCCTTCTTGCGCCCGGTGATGCTCAGGTACCCGTCCTCGTCGAGGGTGCCGATGTCGCCGGTGTGGAACCAGCCGTCGGCCAGCGCCTCCTCCGTCGCGCCCGGATTGTTCCAGTACTCCTTGAACAGGTGCTCGCCGTGCAGCAGCACCTCGCCGTCATCGGCTATGCGGACCACCGAGCCGGGCAGCGGCTGTCCGACCGTGCCGATCTTCGGCCGGTCCCAGGGGTTGAAGGTGGTGGCCGCGCAGGACTCGGTGAGCCCGTACCCCTCCAGCACCGTGAAGCCGATGCCGCGGAAGAAGTGGCCGAGGCGCTCGCCCAGCGGCGCGCCGCCGGAGATGGCGGCCTCGCCGCGCCCGCCGAGCACCGCGCGCAGCTTGCCGTACACCAGCCGGTCGAAGACCTTGTGCTTGACCCGCAGGGCGAGGGACGGACCCGAGGGCGTGTCCAGTGCCTTGCTGTACGCGATGGCGGTGTCCGCCGCCTGGTCGAAGATCCGGCCCTTGCCGTCGGCCTGCGCCTTGGCCCGCGCCGAGTTGTAGACCTTCTCGAAGACCCGCGGCACACCCAGGATCAACGTCGGCCGGAACGCGGCCAGTTCGTCGGTGAGCTGCTTGATGTCCGGGACGCAGCCCAGCTTGATCGGCGCCATCATCGGCGCGATCTGCACCAGTCGGCCGAAGACGTGCGCGAGCGGGAGGAAGAGCAGGACCGAGCACTCGCCGGTGCGGAACAGCGGGCGCAGTCGCTCCACGATGTTGCCGCACTCGGCGAAGAAGCTGCGATGGGTGAGCACACAGCCCTTGGGGCGGCCGGTGGTGCCGGAAGTGTAGACGATGGTCGCCGGGTCGTCGGCCCTGGCGACGGAGCTGCGCTCCTCGACCGTCTCGTCGGTGACGTCCCGGCCGAGCCGTCCCAGCTCGGCGATCGCACCGCCGTCGAGCGCGCCGTCGATCTGCCACACGTGCTTCAGCGCGGGCAGCCGGTCGCGCAGCGACTCCACCACGGCCGCGTGGCCGTCGCTCTCCACCACGCAGGCGGTGGCGCCGGAGTCGCTGAGGATCCAGGCCACCTGCTCCGGCGAACTGGTCTCGTACACCGGCACGGTGACCGCGCCGGCGCTCCAGATCGCGAAGTCCAGCAGGGTCCACTCGTAGCGGGTGCGGGACATCAGCCCCACCCGGTCGCCGGGCCGGACACCGGAGGCGATGAGCCCCTTGGCGGCAGCGCGCACCTCGGCGAGGAAGACGGTCGCCGTCACGTCCTGCCACACGCCGCCGACCTTGCGGGCCATGACGGCGACATCGGGATGCTGCGCGGCGTTTCTGCGGACGATGTCGGTCAGATTGCCGTCCGCGGGGACCTCGTACAAAGCCGGAAGGCTGAACTCGCGCAAGACTGCTGCTCCTCTTAGGGCGTCGGCGCCACGACGTTGTGCGCTGCGGCGACGGCGCGGTCCAAGGCTCGGTCGGGTGCTCGAGGATTCAGCCGTTGAAAACCCGAGCACCAGTGGACTGCCCGGACGTTACCCGTCGGTACGGATGCTACGACAGGGGGACCCGGTGAGATGTTCGCTGCGTCACACAGCTGGCTGCTCCATCGCGCACAGTATTCCACCGCCTCCTCCTCGAGCCAGTTACCGCAGGTCCGTACGCCACTGTTCACCCGGGACGGACACGCCTACCCTTGATCGCCATGGCCTCCACACCAGACGGGAACCGGCGCACGCGCGTCCACGTGGTCAGCGACGTGCACGGCAACGCCCGTGACCTGGCCCGCGCCGGTGACGACGCGGACGCCCTGATCTGCCTGGGCGACCTGGTGCTCTTCCTCGACTACGCCGACCACTCCCGCGGCATCTTCCCCGACCTGTTCGGCGTGGAGAACGCCGACCGGATCGTGGAACTGCGCACCGCCCGCCGTTTCGAGGAGGCGCGCGCGTTCCAGTCCCGGCTGTGGGCGGGCATCGGAGCCGACCGCGCCGCGGCGATCGAGAAGGCGGTGCGCAGGCAGTACGCCGAGCTGTTCGCCGCCTTTCCGGTCCCCACGTACGCCACCTACGGCAATGTCGACATACCGCCCCTGTGGCAGGAGTACGCCGGCCCCGGCACCACCGTCCTCGACGGCGAACGGGTGGAGATCGGCGGCCGGGTGTTCGGCTTCGTCGGCGGCGGGCTGCGCACGCCCATGAGAACGCCGTACGAGATCAGCGACGAGGAGTACGCGGCGAAGATCGAGGCCGTCGGCGAGGTCGACGTGCTGTGCACGCACATCCCGCCGGAGGTCCCGGAGCTGGTGTACGACACCGTCGCGCGCCGCTTCGAGCGCGGCAGCCGGGCCCTGCTGGACGCCATCCACCGCACCAGGCCGCGGTACGCGCTGTTCGGACACGTGCACCAGCCGCTGGTCCGGCGCATGCGGATCGGGGCCACCGAATGCGTGAACGTGGGGCACTTCGCGGCCGGCGGCCGGCCCTGGGTCCTCGAGTGGTGAGAACCTCCGACGAGTCGCGGTCGGAGGAGTCGCTGTCGGACGAGTCGTGGTCGGATGAGGGGCGCCCACCGGGTGCGCGATAGCCTTCCGCTGCACGGGCGTGCGCGGGGGCCGCGCACGGCGATCCGAACCACCGGCCCGCACCTGGAGGAGCCACGGCGATGGCGGAACACACCAGCTCGAGCATCACGATCGAGGCGGCACCGGCCGATGTCATGGGGGTGATCGCCGACTTCGCCCGCTATCCGGACTGGACCGGCGAGGTGAAGGAGGCCGAGGTCCTCACCTCCGACGACCGGGGCCGGGCCGAGCAGGTGCGCCTCGTCATGGACGCCGGCGCGATCAAGGACGACCAGATCCTCGCGTACACCTGGACCGGTGAGCACGAGGTCTCCTGGACGCTGGTGAAGTCCCAGATGCTGCGCTCCCTGGACGGCTCCTACCTCCTGAAGCCGACCGGCGCGGGCACCACCGAGGTCACCTACCGGCTCACCGTCGACGTCAAGATCCCGATGCTCGGCATGATCAAGCGCAAGGCCGAGAAGGTCATCATCGACCGGGCCCTGGCGGGACTGAAGAAGCGGGTGGAGTCGGGCGAGGAGCCCGCCGACGGCTCGGGCGAGGAGCCCGCCGACGGCTCCGACGGGAAGCCTGCGGCGGAGTAGCGCCGGCCGGGAGGCAACGGCGCCGGTCGGGCACGGGCCCGGGTACCGTTCACCCTCATGCGTACCCTCCTGATCACGGGCCCCGGCGGCAACGGACGTACCACCGTCGCGGCGGCCACCGCGCTCGCCGCCGCCCGCGGAGGCGCCCGGGTCCTGGTGCTGGGCACCGACCGGGTGGACACGCTGGGCGCCGTACTGGGGACGCCCCTGGGCAGCGGGCCCGTCGAGGTCGAGCAGGGGCTCACCGCCCGGCGCATCGACGCCGGCGCGGACTTCCACGCCGACCTGGCCGCCCTCCAGGACCGGGCCGCCACCGTGCTCGACCTGCTCGGCGCGTCCCGGCTCGACCCCGAGGACCTCGGCCCGCTGCCCGGCGCCGAGGAGCTCTCCGTGCTGCGCGCCCTGCGGGACGCGGCGCTGTCACAGGCCTACGACCTGCTCGTCGTCGATCTTCCGCCCACCCCGCAGGCCCTCGCCCTCCTCGCCCTCCCCGAGGACCTCCGCCGCTGCCTGCGCCGCCTGCTCCCGCCGGAACGCCAGGCCGCCCGCGCCCTGCGCCCCGTACTCGGCCGCCTCGCCGGGGTCCCGATGCCCGCGGAGTGGCTGTACGGGACGGCCGCCCGCTGGGACACCGAACTGGCCGCGGTCGAGGCCGTCCTCGCCGACCGGAACACCACCGTACGGCTGGTCGCCGACCCCGGGCCGGCCGGCGCCGACGCGGTGCGCACCGCGGGGCTGGGCCTCGCCCTGCGCGGACTGCGCACCGAGGCGCTGGTCGCCGGGCGCCTGCTGCCCGAGAACGTCGAGGACGGCCGGCTCGCCGGCCTGGTCGCCCAGCAGCGCAAGACCCTGGACGAGTGGCGCGAGACGTACGAGGTCCACCCGGTCGCCCACCTGGGGCGCGACCCGCGGGGCCCGGACGACCTCGCCGCGCTCGCCGTACCCGGCGTGCCGGCCGCCGAGGGGGCGCCCGCCGGGGTCGAGTGGCCCGTCACCGGCCCTCCCGGCTTCCGGCTCCCCCCGGACGGGGAGCCCGCCACCGCCGACGACGGCGTACTGGTCTGGCACATCCCCCTGCCCGGCGCCCGGCGCGAGGAACTGGACCTGATCCGGCGCGGCGACGAACTCGCCGTGACCGCCGGGCCGTTCCGGCGGACCGTCCCACTGCCCTCCGCGCTGCGCCGCTGCACCGTGGACGGCGCGGCCCTGCGCGAGGGCGAGCTGCGCATCCGGTTCCGGCCGGATCCGCGGCTGTGGCCGCGCACTCCGTGAAGCCGCTACGGCCGTTCGGGTAACGTCGGAGGGGCCCATCACAGTCAGGAGTCCACCATGAGCGATCAGCTCCCTCCGCCCGACGCCGCCGGGGACGAACCCGTGGACGACGTACGCGCCGTGGCGGACGACGTACGCGCCGTGGACGAGGCGCGCACCGTGGACGAGGCGCGCACCGCCTTCGACACGGACGCCTGGGCGACGGCGTGCGCCGAGGACCTCGAGGCGGAGAAGGCCCGCCGTCGCGCCCGGTACGGACCGCCGCCCGGCTCGGCCGCCGAGGAACTGCGCAAGCTCGTCGACGCGGTCGCCGAGAAGTTCGACCAGCTCACCGGTGGCCTCCCGGCGCCCCTGTTCGGCGCGGTCGCCGGGCCGGCCGCGCAGCAGGTGGTGCGCCAGGTCGTCCAGCAGGCCAAGGCGGCCGTGGAACCGGTCGTCGAACGCAACCCGGACGTCTTCGACCACCTCGCCGCCGCGGGCAACGAGCTGCTCGCCGCCTACCGCTCCGCGGTCCAGGGCCAGGAACGCCGCTGGACGACCGGAGAGACCCGTGCCTGGAACCCCGACGAGGTCCGGGACGAGGGCGGCGAGGACGGCCCGGGCCGGGACCGGGGCGACGAGCCGGGCCCCGGCGGGGAACGCATCGACCTGGACTGACGGCCCGGGGCCGACGGGCGGTCCCGCCGGTGCCGGGAACCCGGCGGCAGCGCCTCGGGTACCGTGGGCGGTAGCGGGGCTCGACCGGAACTGAGGGATTCATGGGACTCACCATCGGCGTCGACATCGGCGGCACCAAGATCGCGGCCGGCGTGGTCGACGAGGAAGGCACCATCCTTTCGACCCACAAGGTGCCGACCCCGGACACGCCCGACGGCATCGTGGACGCGATCGCCTCCGCGGTGGAGGGGGCACGCGCGGGCCACGAGATCGTCGGCGTGGGCATCGGTGCGGCCGGATACGTCAACCGCCAGCGCTCGACGGTGTACTTCGCCCCCAACATCTACTGGCGCAACGAGCCGCTCAAGGAGAAGGTCGAGGCCCGCACGGGTCTTCCCGTCGTGGTGGAGAACGACGCCAACGCCGCGGCCTGGGGCGAGTACAAGTTCGGCGCCGGCAAGGGCCACCGCAACGTCATCTGCATCACGCTCGGCACCGGTCTGGGAGGCGGCGTCATCATCGGCAACAAGCTGCGCCGGGGCCACTTCGGCGTGGCCGCCGAGTTCGGGCACATCCGGATGGTGCCGGACGGCCTGCTGTGCGGCTGCGGCTCGCAGGGCTGCTGGGAGCAGTACGCCTCCGGCCGCGCCCTGGTCCGGTACGCCACCCAACGCGCCAACGCGACCCCCGAGAACGCGGAGGTCCTGCTCTCCCTGGGCGACGGCACCCCCGAGGGCATCGAGGGCAAGCACGTCTCCATGGCCGCCCGCCAGGGCGACCCGGTGGCCGTCGACTCCTACCGCGAGCTGGCCCGCTGGGTCGGCGCGGGCCTCGCGGACCTGGCCTCCCTCTTCGACCCGTCCGCGTTCATCGTCGGCGGCGGTCTCTCCGAGGAGGGCGAGCTGGTCCTCGACCCGATCCGCAAGTCCTACAAGCGCTGGCTGGTCGGCGGCAACTGGCGCCCGGTGGCCGAGGTGCGCGCCGCCGAACTCGGCAACAAGGCCGGCCTGGTGGGCGCGGCGGACCTGGCCCGCCAGCCCGACCCGATCATGTGACACCTTCCCGCCCGTCCGGCGGCGCCCGCCCGTTCCCTCCGGGGAGCGTGGCGGGCGCCGCCGTCCCCGGGGTGCCCGCCACGGCGGAGCACGTCAGAGCAGGTTCTTCAGGGATTCGGCCAGCAGGTCCCAGCGCCACTTCTCCTCGACCCATTCCCGGCCCCGCTCGCCCATGCGGCGGCGGAGTCCGGGGTCGGCGAGGAGGGTGATGATGCGGTCGGCGGACTCGGCGGGGGTGTCGCCCCGGACGACCCAGCCGGTCTCGCCGTCGAGGACCGCGTCGGGGGCGCCGCCCGAGTCGCCGGCGACGACGGGCAGGCCGGTCGCGGAGGCCTCCAGGTAGACGATGCCGAGCCCTTCCACGTCCAGTCCGCCGCGCCGGGTGCGGCAGGGCATCGCGAAGACGTCCCCGGCGCCGTAGTGGGCGGGCAGCTCGGACCAGGGCACGGCGCCGGTGAAGCGGACGGAGCCGGCCACCCCGGTGTCCCGGGCGAGCCGGCGCAGGTCCTTCTCGTAGGGTCCGCCGCCGACGATCAGCAGCACGGCGTCCGGCTCGGCGGCCAGGATCGCGGGCATGGCGCGGATCAGTGTGTCCTGCCCCTTGCGCGGCACCAGCCGGGAGACGCAGACGACCACCGGGCGGTCGGTCAGTCCGAGCCGGGCCCGGACCTCGTCGCCGCCGGAGCCGGGGTGGAAGGTCTTCTCGTCGACCCCGGGCGGCAGTTGCACCATCCGCGTGGCCGCCCCGGGCGTGAGCGCGCCGGCGATCCGCGAGCGCGTGTACTCGCCGAGGTAGGTGATCGTGTCCGTGGACTCGCCGATCCGGCGCAGCAGTTGCCGGGCGGCGGGCAGCTGGGCCCAGCCCGCCTCGTGGCCGTGGGTGGTGGCCACGATCCGTTCGGCGCCCGCCCGGCGCAGCGCCGGCGCCATCAGCCCGAGCGGCGCCGCCGCCCCGAACCACACCGAGGTGCACCCGTGTTCGCGCAGCAGGGCGACGGCCCGCCGGGTAGCCTGCGGGGTCGGCAGCAGCATCGTCGTACGGGCGCGTACGACGGTGAAGGGCTGCTCGGCGTCGAAGGCGGCGGTCGCCAGGGCTCCCTCCCGGGTGTGCTTCCAGGTGGAGGCGTGGACGACGAGGCGATCGGGGTCGAGCCGCAGCGCCATGTTGTGCAGGAACGCCTGGATGCCGCCGGGCCGGGGCGGGAAGTCGTTGGTCACGATCAGGGTCTTGTGCATCGTCGCCGACCCTACCGAACCGCCGGCACCCGGCATCGAACCGGCCGCCGGGAGGACCGGCCGGCCCCGGGCCCGGAGGGGGCCGCTGTGGCACGCGCACCGGGATCCGCGACATCATGGCCCCCCAGGACCGCACACCGACGGGCAGGAATCACGTGGACACGATGGGCTCGCGCGGGTTCCCGGCTCGGCTGCTCGCACTCTGGGGTCTGACGAGGACCGTCCTGCTGCTGTGGGTCCTGAAGGTGGTCGTCTTCCCCGGCCCGGACGTCACCAGCGACGTGTCCGGGATCTACCGGGGCTGGTACGAGGTCCTGCGCACCGGGACCTTCCCGCTGGACGACGTGACCTGGCAGTACCCGCCCGCGGCGGCGCTGGCGATCCTCTCCCCCGGTCTGCTGCCGTTCCTGGAGTACGCCACGGCCTTCTTCGTCCTGGTGCTCCTCGCCGATCTGGCCACCCTGGCACTGCTGCTGTACGCGGGCGGGCGGCCGGGCCGAAGCCGTCGCGGCGCCTGGGTGTGGGTGGCGGGGGTGCCGCTGCTCGGTCCGACGGTGTACGCCCGCTACGACGTGATGGTGACCGCGGTGGCGGTGGCCGCGCTGCTGGCCGGCGCCCGGCGTCCCCGGCTGCTGGGGGCACTGGCGGCCTTCGGCGCGTTGCTGAAGGTGTGGCCGGCGATGCTGCTGCTCGGTGTCCGCCGGCGTTCCGCGTGGGTGTCGGCGGCGGTGACCGGTGTCGCGGTGGCGGGCGCGTTCGCGGTGTTCGTGCCGGGCGCGTTCGCGTTCCTGGGCTTCCAGCGCGACCGGGGCACGGAGGTGGAGTCGCTGGGGGCGCTGGTCTTCCATGTCGCCCGGCACCACGGCTGGGACGGCCGGGTGCTGCTCAACTACGGCTCGGTGGAGTTCCTCGGCCCGTACGTGACCTGGGTGAGCACGGGCGCCATGGTGCTGACCGGGGCGGCCCTGGCCTGGCTGGTGCTGTGGCGGCTGCTGGCCACCCGCTTCGAGCCGCACACCCTCGCCGACGCCGCGTTCGTGGCCGTGCTGATGTTCACCACCACCAGCCGGGTGATCAGCCCGCAGTACATGGTGTGGCTGGTCGGGCTCGCCGCGGTCTGCCTGTGCCACCGGGGGAGCCGGATGCGGCTGCCGGTGGCCCTGGTGCTGGTCGCCTCGTTCGTGACGGTGCTGGAGTTCCCGCTGTGGTTCGCGCACGTCGTGGCCAGTGACCCGCTCGGCGTCGCCCTGCTCTTCCTCCGCAACGGCCTGCTGGTGGCCGCCACCTTCCTCGCCGCCCGCACCCTGTGGCGCGGGACGGTCCCCCGGACGCTCCCGCCCGCGGACCCCGCGGACCGCCCCCGAAGCCCCGCGAGAGCACCGGTCTCCTCCTGACTCCGGCCCGGTCTCGCGGTCTCCCGGTCTCCCGGTCTCCCGGTCTCCCGGTGCGGCGGACACCCCGGCCGGGTCAGTGGAGTTGCTCGCGCAGGTAGTTCTGCCAGGCGACGGTGAAGGCCTCCGGTGTGGTGCCGAGGACCCGGCGCATCGCGTCCTCGACCGCGCCCTCCCGCCCCGCGTGCGCGCCCACGGCGCGGTAGAACGCGCCGAGGCGTTCCTCTCCCCAGCGCTCTGCGATGAGACGGCAGGCCATCCAGCCGCTCTCGTAGGCGCGGGCGAGGCCGTCGGTGTCGCCCGAGAAGCCGAAGTCGCCGTCGTCCGGCAGCCCGGAGGGCACCTCCCCGTGCCTCACCGCACGGGCGAGTTCCGGTGCCGCGTCGGCCGGGAGGCGGTCCCTGCCCCGGTAGCCGACCCAGTCGGCGAAGCCCTCGGACAGCCACAGCGGGGTCGAGGCGGTGGTGTGGGAGCGGGTGGCGACATGGGTGGTCTCGTGGGTGACCACCACCTGCCGGCCCGAGTCGCCGAGCACTCCGAAGGCGTCCGGGTTGACGATGACCCGGTCCGCGGGCGACTCGGCACCGGCGCCGGTCTCGCCGGTGGTGACGGCCGCGATCCCCCGGTAGGAGGAGGCGGGCGCACCCAGCAGCCCCGCCATCTCCTCCAGGGAGCCCGGGACCAGGACCACGACGCGCCGTTCCCAGCGCGGGCCCCACGCGTCCGACACCGACGGCACCGCGCGGTCGGCCAGTTCGGCGTAGTCGCGCAGTTTCCCGTCGGGCTGTCCGACACCGAGCACCAGGCTCCGTTCCCCGTGCACGGCACGCACCGCGCCCTGGTCCCAGAGCTGTCGGCCGGTCTTCCCGGCGGGACGGTCGGAGTCGACGGACCACCGGCCGTCGTCGTGCCGGGTCAGGCGCAGGGTGCGGGCGGTGGTGACCGGGGCCCGGTCGTAACCCGCGACGCGGTAGCCGAGGTCGGCGTCGACGGTGGCTCTGTCGCCCGTGCGGCGCACCGCGGTCACGCGGTAGGTCCAGTCGGCCAGCGGCACCTCCCGCAGGGTGTCGTACCCGGCCCGGGTGCCGGTACGGGCGTAGGCGGCGGCGTCGTGGCCGAGGACGGCCCCGGCCCGCCGGTCGAGCAGGGCCTGCACCTCGGCGTGGGCGCCGTCGGTGACCGGCCGGCCGCCGCAGCCGACCAGGGAGACCAGCAGCAGACACAGCGCCGTCACCGACGCCCCCGGGATCCTCCTTCGACCAGCCACCCTTGTGAGGGTACGGGCGCCGGGCCGCTCCGGTCAGACCCTGGTGACGGACGAGACCGGCATCATCCCGACCGGGTCGTAGCGCACGGGGGCGCCGGGGTAGGGCGCGTGGATCACCTGGCCGTTGCCCGCGTACATCCCCACATGGCTGGCGTCGGACCGGTAGAGCACCAGGTCGCCGGGCCTGGCCTGGGAGAGCGGGACCTGCCGGCCGGCGTGCCGCTGGGCCTGCGAGGTGCGCGGCAGGGCCACCCCGGCCTGCGCGTACGACCACTGCATCAGACCGGAACAGTCGAAGCCGAAGGGCCCGTTGGCGCCCCAGACGTAGGGCGAGCCGAGGGCGGAGCGGGCGGCGGCGACGGCGGCGGCCGCACGGCCGGAAGCGGCCGCGGCGCCGAACGGGCCGGGCGGGCCGGAGCGGCCGGACCGGGCGGCCTGCTCGTAGGCGGCGCGTTCGGCCTCGGGGAGCGCGCCGAGCAGCCGCCGGGCCTCGGCGAGTTTGCGCTCCACGGTCTTCTTGTGGGCGGCGGCCGCCCTGCGGCTCCGCTCCAGCTCTTTCAGCCTGTGGGACGCCTTCGCGCGGTTCTGGTCCAGGAAGCGCCCGGCCTCCTGGAGTTCCTTCAGCCGGCCGGCCTGGCGGGCGGTGAGCCGGTCGAGCACCGAGGCCCGCTCGAGGTACTCCTCCGGGTCG
The DNA here is from genome assembly GCF_053604275.1 of Streptomyces sp. NPDC004051. Taxonomy (NCBI): domain Bacteria; kingdom Bacillati; phylum Actinomycetota; class Actinomycetes; order Kitasatosporales; family Streptomycetaceae; genus Streptomyces; species Streptomyces sp. NPDC004051. The sequence goes on from NZ_JBSGHG010000001.1 coordinate 375,032, forward strand.
TCGGAGAGGAACAGGGTGAGGGAGGGGGCCAGCCCGCCGGAGCGGTACTGCGCTCCGGCCAGCGAACCGAGTTCCTCCCGCAGGGTGTTGACACGCTCCTGCTGCCGGGCGATCTCGTCCTGGACGGTGTTGACCCGGCCCCGCAGGGCGTCTGCGCGGGAGTCGGCCTCGTTGTACGCCTCGGTCGCCCGCTCGGCCTCCTCGTAGAGGCGGTCCACGTCGGCCGTCGGATCGTCGTGCGGGACGGCCGTCGCCGGTACGGCGCCCAGGGCGGCCGCCGCCGCGGACAGGATGCCTACGGCGACGGTGGCGCCCCGGTCGAGACCGGGAGAGGGTGCAAGGCGTCGATGGGACCCCACGGGGACCGCGCTCCTTCCGCTGACGGACGGGGAAACGCGGCAGACAGTAACCCCGGGGCGGGCGACCGACCAATGACCCGGGTGGTCACACATGGTGACGCCCCGCCTCTGACCGCAGGTCACAGGCGGGGCGTGGAGTCGAGCGGCGGACCACGATTCCCCCGAACGGAGGCACGCGGGTCCGTCGGCTTCTAGACGCGGACGCCGAACATGAACGGGCCGCCGATGGTGTTCATCGACTCGTAGCGGACGACGGTGCCGCTGCGCGGGGCGTGGATGATCTGGCCGTTGCCCGCGTAAAGACCCACGTGGTGCAGGTCGTTGAAGAAGAAGACCAGGTCGCCGACCTGGAGCTGGCTGGCCGAGTAGATCTTGGTGCCCGCGCCGGTCTGCGCCTCGGAGGTGCGCGGGAGGCCGACGCCGGCCTGGGCGTACGCCCAGGAGGTGAGGCCCGAGCAGTCGAAGGAGGACGGGCCGGTGGCGCCGTAGACGTAAGGGGTGCCGAGCTTGCTCTGGGCGGCGGCGAAGGCGGCGCCGGCGCGGCCGGAGCCGCTGGAGACCGGGGCGGAGCTGCCGGTGCCGGCGGCGGTGCCCGCGTCGGTACCGGAACCCGAACCGGAGCCGGAGGCCTTGAGGACCTCCCGCTCGCTGGCGCGGGTGGCGCGCTCCTCCTCCTGGGCGAGCTGCGCCTTCTCCTCCGCAGTCAGGCTGTTGAGCAGCTTCTGCGCGGCGCCCAGCTTGCTCTGGACTTCCTTCTTCTTCTTGCCCAGTTCGGTGCGGGTGGAGTCGAGGTCCTCGAGCTTGCCGGAGGCCTCGGAGCGCTGCTGGGCGAGCTCGCGCTGCTTCTCCTGGATCTTCTTCAGCGCGTCGACCTGCTGGGTGCTGAGCTGGTCGAGGGTGGCCGCCTTGTCGAGGTAGTCGTCCGGGTCGGCGGAGAGGAAGAGCTGGAGCGAGGGGTCCAGGCCGCCGCTGCGGTACTGGGCGCTGGCCATCGAACCGAGGCCGTCGCGCAGCTCGTTGAGCTCCTGCTGGCCCTTGGCGACGTTGTCCTGGATGGTGGAGATCTCCTTCTGGAGCTTCTCCTGCTTCTCCTTGGCGCCGTTGTACTTCTCGGTGGCCTGCTCCGCCTGCTGGTAGAGCTTGTCGACCTTGGCCTTCACCTCGTCCTTGCTCGGCTTCTCGCTGGGGGCCGCGTTGGCGGCCTGCGAGCTCAGGACGACGGCAGCTGCGGCAGCGGTGGTGAGCACAGTGACACGTGCCCGGTTCGGCTGCTTGGGACGACGGTGGGACGCCACGGAGGCGAGCTCCTTCTTCCTCCAGCCGCCTACCGACACGCCGGCGGGCGGGACCTCCGCCGTCGCCACCCCATGTGAACGATCACCCGAGCGGAGGTTCGAGGCCTGACCCTAGTGATTCTCTTGTGATCAGTTCAAATCCTTGGGCGCAAAATCTATGTCACAGTGCGTTTCTTTGCCTTCAACTCACGTGCAGTGATATCGGACTGACACTACGTTGCGTGAATATCGCGCCAATTCGGTCAATCGGCAGGTACGTTGCGGTTGGGTCTTACGTTCCGGATGGGACGTACCGCACAGCCCTCGTCACCGCGCCCCGCGCCCTGTGCCCTACGCCCGGGAGAAGCGCTTCAGCAGGACCGCCGAGGCGACCGGGCGGGCGCCCGCGCGGGCGACTCCGTCGGCGACCTCGCGGTCGGTGGAGACGACGATGACCGGCCGTCCCGGCGGCTCGGCCCGGACCAGCTGGCGGATCAGCTCGTCGGCGGTGACGCCGGGCTTGGAGAACAGCACCCGCACCCCGCGAGGCGGCGCCAGCAGTACGGGAGCGGCCAGTTCGGCCCCGTCGAAGACACAGGTCACCTCGGCGCCGGACTGTGCGCCGAGCTGGGCGAGCTGGCCGAGCAGCCGCAGGCGCTGCTTCTCCAGCGGCATCTGGGGATAGCCGGTCTTGGTGACGTTGTAGCCGTCGACGACGAGATGCGCCTGCGGCAGCGCCAGCAACTGGTCGAGGACGGCCGGGTCGTCCTCGGACAGCGCCCGGGCCGCGATGTCTTTGGGCGACATGCGCCCCGGCTCGACGGCGTCCACGGTCTCGGCGGGCCGGACGGACACGGGGGGCAGCGCGAGTTCGCGCCGGAGCCCCTGGGCGGCGTCCAGCACGGTGTCCAGGAGCAGCCGCACCCGCATGTCCTCGACGCTGCGGCCCTCCCGGGCGGCCCGGCGGGCGGCCTCCAGGGCGGCCTCCGACTCGCCGAGGCGCGCCTTGAGCCGCCGGCTCTCGCTCTCGGCGGCGGACACCTGCGCCTGCCCGTCGGCGCGGACGGAGTCCAGCTCCCCCTGCAGTTTGCGCAGCGCGGCCTCGCCGCGCTTGACGTCACTGAGCGCGGACCGCAGCTTGCGGTGCAGGGAGTCCACTTCTTTCCTGGCCGAGTCCAGGTCGCCGCGCAGCCGCTCGGTCTCGGACCTGGCGTGCTCACGGGCGCGGGCGAGTTCGGCGCGCAGCCGCTCCGCCTCGGCCCGGCTCTCCTCGTCGGCGCGCTCGGCGTCGGCCCGCTGGGCCTCCTCGCCCGCGGCGGTCACCAGCTTCACCCAGCCGGGCGGCCGCATGACGTAGGCCGCGGCCGCCACGTCCAGCGGGTCGGCGGCCGGGGGCGGAGCGCCTGCGTCGAGGGCGCCGGACAGTTCCGGCTGGGCCTCCTTCAGCCGCTCCGCGATGCGCTGGCGGAACAGCGGTTCGCTCTCCAGCGCGGCGGCCATGGCGTTGCCGGCGAACTTGGCGCGGCGGCTCGGGGTGAACCGGGCGTACTGCCTGAGCTGGACGGGCAGCTCGGCGACCGTCAGTCCGCCGAAGCCGTCGGAGACGATCTGGACGACCCGGCGGCGCACACCGTCGGGCAGCGGACGGTCGAGCACCTCAGCGGCGCCGTCCTCCGGCCCCCCGCCCGCGGTCTCCACCATCCGTCACACCCCAATGCCTGTGCGCGACCCCGCGTGCGGGGTCTTCCGAGCGGGGCCCGCTCCACTCAGGAGCCGGCACCCGGCCTGTCGACGAGTTCCACCTGGTCCACGGCGTTGCACCAGCGGCACCGCACCGACTCGATCGTCTCACCGAGGACCTCGCGCTCCTCGACCTTGGGCTCCCCCGCCAGATCGAGGTGGACGTACTCGACGACCTTGGACGAGCGGGTCACGTCGAACCGGGTGAGATTGCCGCAGAGGGTGCAGCGCCACCGCGTCGAGGCAGTCGGCTGGGGGACCGTCATCGTGGCTCTTCGCCTTTCTTCCAGTGTCCGTGACGCACCGGGCACCCCGGCGCGTGTGGCACGTAACCCTACGGCCTGGCGGGTCCTCGCCGCCCGTCCGTCCACGGCGGCGAGGCGGTCTGTGCGGTTGCGTCCCCTTACGTCATGCTCTGTGTTCATGATCCGTGACTGGCGGGCATCGGCCGCCGGAGCGCTGCGGCGCCCGTCGGCGCCGGTGACCCACACCCTCATCGTCCTGTGCTGCGCGGTCTTCCTCATGAGCCCGGCCTCCGGGCTCGATCCGGCGTACGGGTCCGGGGAGGAGCTGCTGGCCGCGCAGCGGAGCTACTTCCGCCACTGGGGCGTGGTCCCCGCAGAACTGTTCGAAGGCTCCCCCGGTGCCGCTCTCACCCCCGCCACGGCCCTGTTCGTCCACGGCGGCTGGGTGCATCTGCTCGGCAACATGCTCTTCCTCCACGTCTTCGGGACGATGGCCGAGGCGCGGATGGGCCGCCTGCAGTTCCTGCTGTTCCACGTCGGCTGCGGATACCTGGCCCTGCTCGGGTACGCCGCCGTCCGCATGGACTCCGAGCAGTCCGTGGTGGGGGCCTCGGGAGCGATCTCGGCGGTCCTCGGCGCGTTCCTCTTCCTGTTCCCCCGGGCGCGGGTGACCAGTCTGCTGCCGTTCCTGTTCTTCCTGCCGGTGCGCTTCCCGGCGTGGGTCGTGCTGCCGTTCTGGGTGGTGCTGCAGTGGCTGGCGGCGCTGCCCGCCTCCGACGGCCCCGGGGTGGCGTACCTGGCGCACCTGGTGGGCTTCGGGCTGGGCTTCTGCTGCGCGTGGGCGCGCTTCCGGGGGGCGACTACAGTGAGGACCGCCCCAGCTCCGGCCCCCGAGGGAGAGAACCAGCCGTGATCACCGCGATCGTCCTCATCAAGACCAGCGTGGACCGGATCCCCGAGATCGCGGAGCAGATCGCCGCACTGGACAGCGTCAGCGAGGTCTTCTCCGTCACCGGCACCTACGACCTGATCGCCATGGTGCGGGTCAAGCAGCACGAGGACCTGGCGGAGGTCATCCCGGGCCGGATCAGCAAGATCCCGGGCGTGGAGGGGACCGACACGCACGTGGCGTTCCGCGCGTACTCGCAGCACGACCTGGAGGCCGCGTTCGCGATCGGCCTGGACAGCTGAGACGGCCGCCGCGGCCGTCGACCGCGCGGTGGCTCCACCGGGCACCGTCCCTCGCGGGTTGCCCGACGGCGCGGACGAAGCGCTCCACCTGTTCGTCCGGGGGCTCGCCCCGAGGCTGACCCGGATCGCGCCGGAGGGCCTCGCGCCGGACGCCGCCCCGGGGCACCGCACCCGTCCGGGGTCCGCGGGTCACCGCCGAGCAGGGCGCGTGGCAGCGGGTGGGCGCGGAGGAGCCCGTCCCGTACGCCGATGCCGCACTCGGCGGACGGAGCCGCGGCGAGGCGGGAGCCGTGCCGGCCGACGACGAAGGAGTGCGCGCCGACGCGCGGCGCGTCGTCCCCGAACGGGGGACAGGGGCAGGAACCGCACCTCGGGCGCGTCCGCGAGCCCGTCCCGGACCGTGGGGATCAGCCGCTCCTCGCGGGCGGGCCGGCGCGTCGCCCCCGGCCTCGCCGGGCGCCGCGCGGGCCGAGGCGATGGCGTGGGCTCCGACGACGTCGGGCGGGCCAGGCCCCTCGTGCGGGCCGCGCCGTCGTGCCGCCGGACGTCCGGCGAACCGCGTCCTCCCGGGGCCGGGGCCTTGCGGGGCTCACGGTCGACGAGGGCGGGCTTCCAGAGGCCGCACGGCCTGCTCCGGGCTGTCCGGGGCATCGAGGAGGGGGACGCCGGAACCGCCGTCGCGGCGGCCGGACGGGGGCCGACCGCCGCGACGGTTCACGCGTTGCTGACCGCCACCCAGTGCTCCAGGACCCGCTTGGCGGCCCCCGAGTCGATGGATTCGGCGGCCTCGGCCATCTTCGCCCGGAGCTGTTCCGCCAGGCTCCCGGTGCCCGGCTTCAGCGCCACCAGTGCCGCCGCCGAGTTCAGCAGCACCGCGTCCCGCACCGGGCCCCGCTCGCCGTCCAGCAGCCGCCGGGCGACCTCGGCGTTGTACGCGGCGTCGGCGCCGCGCAGCGCCTCCAGCGGCACGGGCTCGATGCCGACGTCCCGCGGGTCGAAGTGCTCCTCGGTCACCTTGCCGTCCCGGACCACCCACACCCGCGAGGTGCCGGTGGTCGTCAGCTCGTCGAGGCCGTCGTCGCCGCGGAACACCAGCGAGGAGTGGCCCCGGTCGGCGAACACGCCGGCCATGATCGGCGCCATCCGCGGGTCGGCGACCCCGACGGCCTGGGCCCGGACCCGGGCCGGGTTGGCCAGCGGGCCCAGGAAGTTGAACACCGTGCGGATGCCCAGCTGTCCTCGCGCGGCGGCCACATGGCGCAGTGCCGGGTGGAACTTCACCGCGAAGCAGAAGGTGATCCCGGCCTCCTCCGCGACCTCGGCGACCCGCTGCGGGGTCAGCTCCAGGTTGACGCCGAGCTTCTCCAGGACGTCGGAGGCGCCGGACGCGGAGGAGGCGGCCCGGCTCCCGTGCTTGACGACCTTCGCCCCGGTGCCCGCGATGACGATCGAGGACATCGTGGAGATGTTCACCGTCTTGGCGCCGTCGCCGCCGGTGCCGACGATGTCGACGGTCTCCCCCGGCACCTCGATCGCGACGGCGTGCTCGTACATCGCCCGGACGCAGCCGACGATCTCGTCGACCGTCTCGCCCTTGGCCCGCAGCGACACGGCGAACCCGGCGATCTGCGCGTCGGTGGCCTCACCCCGCATGATCAGGTCCATCGCCCAGGCGGTGTCGTCGGCGGACAGGTCGCGCCCGTCGAGCAGTCCGTTCAGCAGGACGGGCCAGGAGCGGTCCGCCGCGGTGTCGCCTCCTGCGGGGGTCACAGCGCTCATCTGCCGCTCCTGGGTCGTAGACGGGGGTGAGGGGGGTTTCATCCCCACCTTATCCAGCCCGGAGCACGGCGAAGGGCCCCCGTCCGGTCTGCGGACGGGGGCCCTTCGCCGTCGTGTGGCGACTTGGGTGTCGTACGGGTTTCAGGTGATCAGTGGTGGCCGTGGCCGCTCGTGATCTCCTTGTACTCCTCGACGGTCGGCTTGGTGATCTGGGACCCCTCGCCGTAGTAGCCCTTGCTGAGCTTGGCGCGCAGCCTCTCGGTCGGCTTCACCTTGCGCTCGACGCCGTTCTCGTCGACCAGCGGGCCGATCTCGACCGGCTTGTACTGCTCGTGCGCCGTGAGGGTGTGCAGCTGCTCCTGGCTGAGCGGCTCGTGGACCTCGATGAACTCACCGTGCGGCAGGCGCTTGATGATGCCCGACTCGCGGCCGTGCAGCACCTTCTCCTTGTCCCGGCGCTGCAGGCCGAGGCAGATCCGCTTGGTGACGATGAACGCCACCACGGGCCCGGCGAAGAACCCGATCCGGACGAACCAGGTGATCGCGTTGATCGACAGGTTGAAGTGGGTGGCCCACAGGTCGTTGCCGCCGCCCACGAGGGAGATGAAGTACAGGGTGATCCACGCGACGCCGAAGGCGGTGCGCGTCGGGGCGTTGCGCGGGCGGTCCAGGATGTGGTGCTCGCGCTTGTCCCCGGTGACCCAGGACTCGATGAACGGGTAGACCGCGATGGACACCAGGACCAGTCCGAAGACCATCAGCGGGATGAACACGCCCAGGGCGAGCGTGTGGCCCCAGAAGTTGATCTCCCAGCCCGGCATCACACGGACCAGGCCCTCGGAGAAGCCCATGTACCAGTCGGGCTGGGCTCCGGTGGAGACCATGTCCGGCCGGTAGGGGCCGATGTTCCAGACCGGGTTGATCGTCGCGACCGCCGAGACGACGCACAGCACACCGAAGACCAGGAAGAAGAAGCCTCCGGCCTTGGCGATGTACACCGGCAGCAGCGGCATGCCCACGACGTTCTTGTTGCTCTTGCCGGGACCCGCGAACTGCGTGTGCTTGTGGTAGAAGACCAGGATCAGGTGCGCCACCACGAGGCCGAGCATGATGCCCGGCAGCAGCAGGATGTGGATCGAGTAGAACCGGGCGACGAAGTCGTCCCCCGGGAACTCCCCGCCGAAGAGGAACATCGAGATGTACGTGCCGACGATCGGCACGGACAGGATCGCGCCCTGCGTGAAGCGGATGCCGGTGCCGGAGAGCAGGTCGTCCGGGAGCGAGTAGCCGGTGAAACCGGTGAACATGCCCAGGACGAGCAGCAGGAAGCCGAAGACCCAGTTGACCTCACGCGGCTTGCGGAACGCGCCGGTGAAGAACACGCGCATCATGTGCACGAACATGCCGGCCACGAAGATCAGCGCGGCCCAGTGGTGGATCTGCCGGATCAGCAGACCGCCGCGGACGTCGAAGCTGATGTCCAGCGTCGACTTGTAGGCCTCACTCATCAGCTGTCCCTGCATCGGGACGTAGCTGCCGTGGTACACCACCTCGTTCATCGAGGGGTGGAAGAACAGCGTCAGGTACACACCCGTGAGGATGATGATGATGAAGCTGTAGAGGCAGACCTCACCGAGCATGAACGACCAGTGGTCGGGGAAGATCTTGCGCATGTTGGCCTTGGCCAGGGAGTAGATCCCCAGCCGGCTGTCCGCCCAGTCGGCGACCCGTTCGCCGGCCGGCGCCTTCCCGCGGGAGCGGCCCGCGCCCGACGGGTTCGTGCTGCTGGTCGTGGTACTCATCCGCGCTCCCAGAATGAGGGACCGACGGGCTCGTCGAAGTCGCCGAGCGCTTCGAGGTAGCCCTCGTCGTTCACACCGATGCGCAGCTGCGGCAGGGCGTGTCCGGCGGGACCGAAGATGACCCGGGCTCCGTCGGCGAGGTCGAAGGTGGACTGGTGGCAGGGGCACAGGGCGTGGTGCGTCTGCTGCTCGTACAGGGAGATCGGGCAACCGACATGGGTACAGATTTTCGAGTACGCCAGAATACCCTGGTGCGACCACTCGAGCGACTGCTTGTCCTTGATGTCGTCCGGCTGGATGCGGACGAGCATCAGGGCGGCCTTGGCGATCTCGTTCATGAACCCGTGCTCGTCCTCCTCCAGGCCCTCGGGCTTGGCGAAGGTCAGCGAGCCCACGGCGATGTCGGACGCCCGCATCGGCTCGTTCGTGTTCATGTTGATGAGCAGCTTGCCCTTGGCCCACAGGGTGTGGCGCAGCTTGTCCTCGGGCAGCGGCCCGAGGTCACGCAGCAGCACCACTCCGGAGAGCGGGAACAGGGCGAGCGCGCCGAACATCGTGTTGCGGATCAGCTTGCGCCGTCCGAGCGCCGACTCCTTGGCGCCCTGGCGGAAGTCGTCCATGACCTTCTCGCGGACCTCGGGCGGGGCCGCGATCGGGTGCCGCTCGTCGGTGAGCTCGTGGTCCGACATCAGCGTGCGGGCCCAGTGGACCGCGCCGGCGCCGATGGCGAACAGGGCGACACCGAGGGTCATACCGAGCGCGAAGTTCATCGCGCCGATCTGACCGAGCGGGAAGATGTAGACGGACTTGTCGATCGGGATCGCCACGAACGAGACGATGAAGCCGACGGTGGCCAGCATCGACAACGTGAACAGGAGGGCGACCGTACGCTCGGACCGCTTGGCGGCCCGCTCGTCGATGTCCTGGATCCGGGGCTCGTGCGGAGGCAGCCCGGGGTCGGCGAACGGGTTCTTCTCGTCCGCGACGCGGACCGCGCCGTGCGTGCCGCCCTGCTGCACGGACAGCTTCTCGTCGGGGGTCTCTTGGCTACTCATGACTTCCTGGCCTTTGCGGTCCGAGCGGCGACCCAGACGGCGGTCACGATCAGCCCGCCGAGTCCGAAGATCCACGCGAACAGACCCTCGGAGACCGGGCCGAGTCCGCCGAGCGTCAGGCCGCCGGGGCTCGAGGTCTCCTTGCCGTTGACCGCGTTCACGTAGGCGATGACGTCCTTCTTGTTCTGCTCCGACAGCGAGCCGTCGGGGAAGGAGGGCATGTTCTGCGGGCCGGTCAGCATGGCCTCGTAGATGTGCTTGGGGTCCACGTCCTCGAGGCTCGGGGCGTACTTGCCGTGCGTGAGCGCACCGCCCTGGCCGGTGAAGTTGTGGCACTGCGCGCAGTTGTTGCGGAACAGCTCACCGCCCTTGGCGATGTCGGCGCCCTCGGGGCCGTACTGCTCCTCGGTGGGAATGGCCGGGCCGGCGCCCAGGGAGGCGATGTACGCCGCCAGCTGGTCGATCTCGGCCTGGTTGTAGACGGCCTTCTTCCGCGGGAGCTGCGCGCTCTGCGAGGTGGCGGCCGGCATCCGGCCGGTGGCCACCTGGAAGTCGACGGCCGCAGCGCCCACGCCCACCAGGCTGGGGCCGTCGGTGGTGCCCTGACCGCCGGTGCCGTGGCAGCTGGCGCAGCCGACGGCGTAGAGCTTCTTGCCCTCCTCGATGGCGAGGGACTGGGCGGTTTCGTCGGCCTGCGCCTTGCTCGCGGGTGCGAACACGGCGTACAGCCCCCCGGTGCATGCCAGCGCGAGGAGCAGAACGACGAGCGCCGCCAACGGGTGGCGTCGTCGTGCGGAGAGCTTTTTCACGGATTACCCCGGTGTCAGGATCTTCTGCGTCGATGCTTCTGGATGGATGCGCTCTTCGAGCGCGCGGATTCGGCCCGCCTACTTGATCATGTAGATCGTGGCGAAGAGGCCGATCCAGACGACATCGACGAAATGCCAGTAGTAGGACACGACGATGGCCGCCGTCGCCTGGTCATGAGTGAACCTCCGAGCCGCGTAGGTCCGACCGAGGACCAGCAGGAAGGCGAACAGGCCGCCCAGAACGTGCAGGCCGTGGAAGCCGGTGGTCAGGTAGAAGACCGATCCGTACGGGTCGGAGGAGATGGTCAGACCGTAGTGCTTGACCAACTCGGTGTATTCCAGGACCTGACCGCCGATGAAGACCGATCCCATGATGAACGTGACGATGAACCACGTCCGGAGCTTCTTCACGTCACCGCGCTCGGCCGCGAACACGCCGAGCTGGCAGGTGAGGGAGGAGAGCACCAGGATCGTGGTGTTCGTCGCCGAGAACGGGAAGTTCAGGGTGTCGGCCTTCTCCGACCAGAAGTCGGGTCCGGTCACCGATCGCAGGGTGAAGTACATCGCGAAGAGGGCCGCGAAGAACATCAGCTCGGAACTCAGCCAGATGATGGTTCCGACGCTGGTGAGGTTCGGTCGGTTGACCGACGGGAGCGCGTGCCCGGTGTCTACTGTCGTTGCTGTCGCCACGCCGACATTATGTCGGTCGCTTATCCCGCCCTCACCCCGGGGGGTGCCGTTCGGTGTGTTCGCACCTCCTGTAGTGCCCGGATGGCCCATCGAAGCGACGCCCGAACCGGTGGCGAACCAGTGTTGACAAGCTGCCCGAAGGGGTAGCATCCGCGCCATCGGCACGCGCGGTACCGCCGATGCCGAGCCCCCTCAGAAGCGTGGAGGAACAATGCAGGCGACCGCCACGGTGCTGGTCTACAGCGACAACGCCAACACCCGGGAGCAGGTGCGGCTCGCCACCGGCCGGCGGCCCGCCCCGGACGTGCCCGTCGTGGAGTTCCTGGAGTGCGCGACCGTCCCGGCCGTCCTCGAGGAGCTGGAGCGGGGCGGCGTCGACGTCTGCGTCCTGGACGGCGAGGCCACGCCCATGGGCGGCATGGGCCTGTGCCGGCAGATCAAGGACGAGATCTTCGAGTGCCCGCCGGTGCTGCTGCTCATCGGCCGCCCCCAGGACGCCTGGCTGGCCACCTGGAGCCGTGCGGAGGCGGCTGTGACGCTGCCGGTGGAGCCGGTGGAGTTCGCCTCGGCCCTGGCCTCCCTGCTGCGGCAGAAGAGCGCCCTGGGCGTCTGACCGCACGGTCCGTACCGGCGCGGCGCCCGCGGTGGCCCCGGCTCGTCGTGCGCGGTCAGGCCGGCTGCGGGCGCAGGCGTGCCCTCTCCTCCGGGACGGGGCCCGCCGCGCCGCCCGGCAGGGCGCTGCCGGCGCGCCACTCGGTCCAGCTGAGGTTCCAGTCGCCGAAGCCGTTGCCGAACGGCTCCATGTCGGTGCCGCCCGAGTTCACGACCGTCACCAGGTCGCCCCTGCGGACGGTGCCGTAGAACCATTCGGCCTCACCGGTGCTCATGCCGACGCAGCCGTGGCTGACGTTGGCGTACCCCTGGGAGCCGACGGACCAGGGGGCGGCGTGCACGTACTCGCCGCTCCAGGTCACCCGCGCGGCGAAGTGGACGGGCATGTCGTAGGACTCGGCGGAGCCCTCGGCTATGCCTATGGAGCTGCTGCGCATCTGCACGGTGCGCTCCTTGCCGAGGACCACCTTGATGCCGTTGCGCGTCTCGAACCCGGGTTTGCCGGCGGTGACGGGGATCGTCCTGATCTGCTTGTCGCCCTTGTAGACCGTCAGCCGGTGCGCCGCGACGTCGGTGACGGCCACGACCCGGTCGCCGGTCCTGATCGTCAGGGGTTCGGTCCGGGCGCCCCGCAGCCGGTCGTTGATCCTGACGCCCTCCAGGGTGCTGCGCACCCGGACGGTGGCGTTCTCGGGCCAGTAGTCCTTCGGGCGGAAGTGGAGCTTCTTGTCGTCCACCCAGTGCCAGGCGCCCCCCACCGAGGGCGTGGAGGACACCTTCAGGCCGCGCTCCACGACGGCGCGCTGCGCGGGGTCCCCCACCGGCTCGGTCAGCTCGGCGGTGAGCGGCTGGCCGACCCCGTAGGTGCCCGCCTCGGGGCCGAAGACGACGCCCAGGTTCTTGCTCTTGCCGGCGGGCTTGCCGGTGGTGAGGGCGAGGACCTTGCGGCCGGGGGCTCCGTTCACGCCCTCGGTGCTCACCCGGATCGTGTAGCTCGCGTCGGCGACGAGCGGGGAGGTGCTGTGCCAGCGGCTCCCGTCGGCGGCGAGTTCGCCCGCCACGTGGCGGCCCTTGGTGTCCACGGCCGTGACGTCGGTGATGCGCCCGTCGGAGTCCTCGGCGAGGATCTCCAGGGGCGTGTCCGGATCGGCGGCACCGCCCTCGGCGGTGGGGCCGTTGAAGGATATCTGGTCCGCCGCGTCGTAGGGCTCGGCGGACAGCGGGTCGCCGACGGCTGAGCAACCGGCGACGCCCGCACCCAGGGCGATCACCAGCAGCGTGCGGCCGACGACGGTGCGGTGGTGCGGATCAGGTCTCATGGCCTCACGCTAGGAAGCCACGTCAAGTCCGGCGCGCCGGAAGACTCGAACGAGTGACATATGACGTGGCAGACGCAGGGCCCGGACGCTCCTGACGGAGTGTCCGGGCCCTGCGGCGCGCGGCGTGTGCTACTGGGTGCGGTTCTCACCGTGGTAGTACTCGAGGACCCAGCCCAGGATGCTGAGCAGGATCAGCGGCAGCGCGAAGTACATCAGCCACCAGCCGACGGCGATGGCCAGGAAGGCGACGGCACCGCCGAGCCCCAGACCGAGGGGCTGCCAGCTGTGCGGGCTGAAGAACCCGACCTCGCCGGCGTCGTCGGCGACGTCCGCCTCCTTGTTGTCCTGCGCGCCCACGTCGACCCGCCGGGCGGTGAAGCCCAGGTAGAAGCCGACCATGATGCTCAGGCCGAAGGCCAGGAAGAGGGCCGTGGTACCGGCCGGCTCCTTCGACCACACGCCGTAGACGATCGCCACGACGAGCAGGAAGAGGCTCAGCCACATGAACATCTTGCCCTGGATCTTCACTTGCCGGCCTCCTTTCCGCCGGAGAGGACCTTCTCACCGTGACCGGCGTTCTCGAGCTGGTCGAGAGCGGCGATCTCCGGGTGGTGCAGGTCGAAGGCCGGGGATTCGCTGCGGATCCGCGGCAGGGTGAGGAAGTTGTGCCGCGGGGGCGGGCACGAGGTGGCCCACTCCAGGGAGCGGCCGTAGCCCCACGGGTCGTCGACCTCGATCTTCTCGCCGTACTTGGCCGTCTTCCACACGTTGTAGAAGAACGGCAGCAGCGACATGCCGAGCAGGAACGAGGCGATCGTGGAGACCGTGTTCAGCGCGGTGAAGCCGTCGGCCGCCAGGTAGTCCGAGTAGCGGCGGGGCATGCCCTCGGCGCCCAGCCAGTGCTGGACCAGGAAGGTGCCGTGGAAGCCGATGAACAGCGTCCAGAAGGTGATCTTGCCGAGCCGCTCGTCGAGCATCTTGCCGGTGAACTTCGGCCACCAGAAGTGGAAGCCGGCGAACATCGCGAAGACGACGGTGCCGAACACCACGTAGTGGAAGTGCGCCACCACGAAGTACGAGTCGGTCACGTGGAAGTCCAGCGGCGGCGAGGCCAGGATGACACCGGTCAGACCACCGAACAGGAAGGTCACCAGGAAGCCGATGGACCAGAGCATCGGGGTCTCGAAGCTCAGCGATCCCTTCCACATGGTGCCGACCCAGTTGAAGAACTTCACGCCGGTCGGAACCGCGATCAGGAAGGTCATGAAGGAGAAGAACGGCAGCAGCACACCGCCGGTGGCGTACATGTGGTGCGCCCACACCGTCACCGACAGACCCGCGATGGCGATGGTCGCGCCGACCAGACCCATGTAGCCGAAGATCGGCTTGCGGGAGAAGACCGGGACGATCTCACTCACGATGCCGAAGAACGGCAGCGCGATGATGTACACCTCGGGGTGCCCGAAGAACCAGAACAGGTGCTGCCACAGCAGCGCTCCGCCGTTGGTGGCGTCGAAGATGTGCGCGCCGAACTTCCGGTCGTACTCCAGCGCGAACAGCGCGGCGGCCAGCACCGGGAAGGCGAGCAGGACCAGGACACCGGTCAGCAGCACGTTCCAGGTGAAGATCGGCAGGCGGAACATCGTCATGCCCGGGGCGCGCATGCAGATGATCGTGGTGATGAAGTTGACCGACCCCAGGATGGTGCCGAAGCCCTGGAGGGTCAGACCCATGATCCACATGTCGGAGCCGGCGCCCACCGAGCGGACCGCGTCCGAGAGCGGGGCGTAGCCGGTCCAGCCGAAGCTGGCGGCCCCGTCCGGGGTGAGGAAACCGCCGATCGCGATCAGCGAGCCGAACAGGTAGAGCCAGTAGGCGAACATGTTCAGCCGGGGGAACGCCACATCGGGCGCGCCGATCTGCAGCGGCATGATCCAGTTCGCGAAGCCGACGAACAGCGGCGTCGCGAACATCAGCAGCATGATCGTGCCGTGCATCGTGAACGCCTGGTTGAACTGCTCGTTCGACATGATCTGCAGACCGGGTCGGGCGAGCTCCGCGCGCATCACCAGCGCCAGGACGCCACCGACGCAGAAGAAGACGAACGACGTCACCAGGTACATGGTGCCGATCGTCTTGTGGTCCGTGGTCGTCATCCACTTGACCACGATGCTGCCGGGCTGCTTGCGCCGTACCGGCAGTTCGTTCCCGGAGGAGGCCACAGCCGTTGCGGCACCCTTGGATTCGTTGAGGATGCTCACAGAACGTTCGCCTCCTTGTTCCTCTCGTGTTCCGTCTGGTCGATGCCGGCGGGCACGTAACCGGTCTGACCCTTCTCCGCGAGCTCCTGGAGGTGCTGCTCGTAGCGCTCGGGGGAGACGACCTTCACGTTGAACAGCATCCGGGCGTGGTCGACGCCGCAGAGCTCGGCGCACTTGCCCAGGAAGGTGCCCTCACGGTTGGGGACCACTTCGAAGGCGTTGGGGTGACCCGGGATGAGGTCCTGCTTCATCATGAACGGCACCACCCAGAAGGAGTGGATGACGTCGCGCGAGGTCAGGACGAACCGGACCCGCTTGCCCTCGGGCAGCCACAGGGTGGGGCCCGGGTTGTTCGTCTGCGGGTTCCGCGTGGAGGGGGTGCCGCAGTCGTTGACGCCACCGGCGTTGGCCGGGAAGTCCTTCTTGTAGAGCTCGGGAACGCTCTCGAGTTCCTTGGCGGTCTTGGCGTCGCCGGTGGAACCCTGGACGTTCTCGATGTAGTTGAAGCACCAGCTCCACTGGAAGCCGACGACGTTCACGGTGACGTCGGGCTTGTCGAGCTTCATCAGCTCGGACTCGTCCCGGGCCGTGAAGTAGAAGAAGACCGACACGATGATGAGCGGAACCACGGTGTACAGCGCCTCGATGGGCATGTTGTACCGGGTCTGCGGAGGTACCTCGACCTTGGTGCGGCTGCGCCGGTGGAAGAAAGCACTCCACAGGATCAGGCCCCACACGAGCCCGCCGATGGCGAGCGCGGCCGCCCACGACCCCTGCCACAGGGAGAGGATTCGCTCCGCCTGTTCTGAGGTGGGGGTGGGCATACCAAGGCGAGGGAAGTCCTCCCACGTGCAACCGGTGGCGGTCGCCAGGACCAGGCCCGCGGTCAGTGCCTGCAGCAGCTTCCGCTGCCTCGGGCGCCGCGGCTTGGGGGTACCACCCACGCCCTTCAGGCCGTGGGGGAGGTCGGAGCCGTTGGGACTCACGTAGCGCCTTCCCGAGAGTCTCGCCCGCGCTGTACGGCTGCGGCCTGTCCTTCTCACCGGTCGGTCGCCGCCCTGCGTCGGGCAGGGGTTTGGATGTTTATGCGGACCAAACCCTAGCCGACGCCTTCCGGAGGGTCGCGGGGAGGGGGGCATACGCGCCGCCCGTCACCCCGAAGGGCGGGAAAGGGGGCATCCTCTCGCCCGAAAGTACCGCTCGCACGGGGGACCCGGTGGTCCGGCGGGTGTGCGGTGAGGGCTCGGTGGGTAGGAAGCGCCCGGTCGTCCACCCTTTCCCGCGGCGGGACCTCCGAAGGGTACGGCCCCCTCGCCGCCCGGCGTCCGGGCCACGCCTTAACGTTGCCGTATGGCCTACTTTGACGCCGCGTCCGCCGCCCCGCTCCATCCCGTCGGCCGTCAGGCCCTGCTGGCCGCACTGGACGAGGGGTGGGCGGATCCCGCACGACTGTACCGGGAGGGCAGGCGGGCCCGGCTGCTGCTGGACGCGGCGCGTGAGGCGGCCGCCGAGGCGGTGGGATGCCGCCCGGACGAGCTGGTGTTCACCCCGTCCGGCACCCGGGCGGTGCACGTCGGCGTCGAGGGGGCGCTGGCCGGGCGGCGACGCGTCGGATCGCACCTGATCGTGTCTGCGGTCGAACACTCGTCGGTCCTCCATGCGGGGGAAGTTCACACGTCCGGGGGCGGTTCGGTCACCGAGGTCGCGGTGGACCGGACCGGCGCCGTGGATCCCGCGGCGTACGCCCGGGCCCTGCGGCCGGACACCGCGCTGGCCTGCCTCCAGTCGGCCAACCACGAGGTGGGGACCGTACAGCCGGTGGCCGAGGTGGCCGAGGCGTGCCGGGCGGCCGGCGTGCCGCTGCTGGTGGACGCGGCCCAGTCGCTGGGCTGGGGGCCGGTGGCGGGTGACTGGTCGCTGCTCACGGCGAGCGCCCACAAGTGGGGCGGCCCCTCGGGGGTCGGGCTGCTCGTGGTGCGCAAGGGGGTGCGGTTCGCTCCCCAGGGGCCGTCGGACGAGCGGGAGTCGGGGCGGGCGGCCGGGTTCGAGAACATCCCGGCGGTGGTGGCCGCGGCGGCGTCGCTGCGGGCGGTGCGCGCCGAGGCGGCCGAGGAGGCGGCCCGGCTGCGGGAACTGACGGAGCGGATCCGGACGCGGGTGCCGGCCTCGGTGCCGGACGTGGAGGTGGTCGGCGATCCGCGGCGGCGGCTGCCGGGGATCGTCACCTTCTCGTGTCTCTTCGTCGACGGGGAGACGGTGCTGCACGAGCTGGACCGCGCGGGCTTCTCCGTGTCGTCCGGTTCCTCGTGCACGAGCAGCACGCTCACCCCGAGCCATGTGCTGAGGGCGATGGGGGTGCTCAGCGAGGGCAACGTCCGGGTCTCGCTGCCGCCGGGGACGGAGGCCGAGGAGGTCGAGCGGTTCCTGACCGTCCTGCCCCGGGTGGTGGCGGAGGTGCGGGAGAAGCTGGGGGCCCCGGTGGCGGCGGGGGCCGCGGGGGGCACCGCCGGGGGGAGCGGGGTCCTGGTGGTGGACGCGCTGGGCCGGCGCTGCCCGATCCCGGTGATCGAGCTGGCCAAGGTGATCGGCGACGTGCCGGTGGGCGGCACGGTCCGGGTCCTCGCGGACGACGAGGCGGCCCGGCTGGACATCCCGGCGTGGTGCGAGATGCGCGGGCAGGAGTACGTGGGCGAGGAGCCGGCGGACCACGGCTCGGCCTATGTGGTCCGCCGGCTCTCCTGAGCGGGCGCCTGCTTCGGGGCGGGGAGCCCGTCGTGGCGGGGGCCCGTCGGGGTGTCAGGCCAGGTGCTTCTGCACCTCGGCCGCGGGCTCGTCGCCGTAGGCCTGCGCGAAGCGCTCCATGAAGTGGGCGCGGCGCAGCTGGTACTCCTGGGTGCCGACGGTCTCGATGACCAGGGTGGCGAGCATGCAGCCGACCTGCGCGGCGCGCTCCAGTGAGACGCCCCAGGCCAGTCCGGACAGGAACCCGGCGCGGAAGGCGTCGCCCACGCCGGTCGGGTCCGTCTTGCGCTCCTCCTGGGCGCAGCCGACCTCGACGGGGTCCTCACCGGCGCGTTCGATGCGTACGCCCCGGGCGCCGAGGGTGGTGACGCGGTGGCCGACCCTGGCGAGGATCTCGGCGTCGGTCCAGCCCGTCTTGGTCTCGATGAGCCCCTTCTCGTACTCGTTGGAGAAGAGGTAGGTCGCCCCGTCCAGCAGTATGCGGATCTCCTCCCCGTTCATCCGGGCGATCTGCTGGGAGAAGTCGGCGGCGAACGGGATGCCCCGCGAGCGGCACTCCTCGGTGTGCCGGAGCATGGCCTCCGGGTCGTCGGCGCCGATGGAGACCAGGTCGAGCCCGCCCACCCGGTCGGCGACGGTCTTCAGCTCGATCAGCCGGGCCTCGCTCATCGCGCCCGTGTAGAAGGAGCCGATCTGGTTGTGCTCGGCGTCCGTGGTGCACACGAAGCGGGCGGTGTGCAGCGTCTCCGAGATGCGGACGGACTCGGTGTCGACGCCGTGCCGGTCCAGCCAGGCCCGGTACTCGTCGAAGTCGGGGCCCGCGGCGCCGACCAGGATCGGCCGGGTGCCGAGCTGGCCCATGCCGAAGGCGATGTTCGCGCCCACACCGCCCCGGCGCACGTCGAGCTGGTCGACCAGGAAGGACAGCGAGACCGTGTGCAGCTGGTCCGCGACGAGTTGGTCGGAGAAGCGCCCGGGGAACGTCATGAGGTGGTCGGTGGCGATGGAGCCGGTGACTGCGATGCGCACGGCGTGGACTCTCCTGGGGGAGGGGGGATTGACACCCCACGCTACCGGGTACGGGCCGTCTACTTGAAGCCGATGAAACTACCCGATAGTAGATCTTTCTTCGTGACCTTCGACATGCGTACGGTGCCGCTATGACGAACCTCAAGGTCCACGCCCCCACGCAGGCCGACCTCGAAGGCGATCTGGAGTCGCTGCGCGGCGACTGTGCCCGGATGGCCTCCCG
This sequence comes from Streptomyces sp. NPDC004051, assembly GCF_053604275.1. Lineage (NCBI taxonomy): Bacteria > Bacillati > Actinomycetota > Actinomycetes > Kitasatosporales > Streptomycetaceae > Streptomyces > Streptomyces sp. NPDC004051. The sequence goes on from NZ_JBSGHG010000001.1 coordinate 394,162, forward strand.
CTGGGCGGCGCCGGATCACGTCCACACCCGGCCGGTGCCTCCGTCCCTGATCCACGGCGTGTCCGTGCCGTCCTCCTCGGCGCGGCTGCTGGACGCCATGTCGGATTACGGCGACTGAGCCGGGCCTTCGCCGGCCGGGCTCACGGCTCCCGGGGAAACCGGAGGGGAACCGTGCGCTCCCCCGCTGCGTCCCATCGCCGTCCCCCGTAAAGGGGATACGGGATACGACCCACCAGCAGTCCCGGTGCGACCGGGAAGGGTCTTCCGGGACAGCTGTGCAGCCGAAGGAGCGATGCGGTGAACACCGAGCGGCCCGACAACGACGACGCCGAGGCGAGGGCCTCCGGCAGCGCGCGCGACACCGGGGGCGCTTCGGCCGACGGTCCGACGCAGGACGCCCCGGAGCCGCAGGCCCCGGACCGAACCCCCGCATCCGGCTCCGCCACGCCCGAGGCAGACGTCGAGGCCGACCCCGGAAAGGCGCCGGAGCCCTCGGCGGACACCCCGCAGACCGACGCCGGCGAGGGCCCGGAGTCCGGCCCCGCGAAGGCCCACCGGCCCCGGGCCGGACAGTCGGAGTCCGAAAGCCCGGACTCCGACGACGCGAAGGCCGACGCCGCCGAGCCGCGGAGCCCCGAGCCCGAGGACACGAAGCCCGAGCGAGGCGAGCCCGAGGCACCCTCGGCGGACGAAACGGACGGCCCGGCACCGGAAACCACGGCCGCGGAGGCGGACAGCGGCGAGGACCAGGCCCCGAAGAGCGAGCCCTCGACGGCCGACCCGGATCGGGACGAGAACCCGCAGCCCGGGGCTGCGGAAACAGGTGGCGCGAAGGCCGAGGCCGCCGAGCCCTCGCCGCCGGAACCCGTGGACGCGAAAACCCCGGAGGACGAGCCCGAGGCACCCTCGGCGGACGAAACGGACGGCCCGGCACCGGAAACCACGGCCGCGGAGGCGGACAGCGGTCGGACCGAGGCCGCCGAGCCGTCGGCGGCGGAACCCGTGGACGCGAAAGCCCCGGAAGGCGAACCCGAGGCATCCGGGAGCGAACCCGGTGAGGCCCGTCCGGACCGGGACGGGCGGCCGGAGGCCGTGGGCGGCGGGGCCGAGGTGCCGGAGGGGGACACGGGGGCGTCCGAGCCCGGCGCCCCGCAGGTGGCCGTCGGCCCGGAGTCCGGGAGGGGTGCCGAGCGGGACGGGGAGCGCGGCGGAGCCGGACGGCGGCGGTCGCCGGTGCTGATCGCGTCGGTGGCCGCCGCCGTGCTGCTGGTCGGGGGCGGCGGAGCCTACCTCGCTGCCGGTGCCGTCGGCGGGCCGGGCGACGGTACGACTCCGGGGGTGAACGGGGAGGCCACTCCCCCGCCGCTCACCCTCGACGCCTACGCCGAGGGCGGACCGCACGGCATCGCGCCCGGCGAGCCCAACCCGTACGGCACCGCCTACCGCGCCGCCGGCGCTCTCCCCGACGGCCCCGACTCGGCGCCGGTCTACCGCGCCCGGGGACAGATCACCGAGGCGCAGGTGACCGGCCTGGCGAAGGCGCTCGACGTCGACGGCAAGCCGGTGATGGAGGGCGACTCCTGGCGGATCGGCGGCAAGGACGGCAGCGGGCCCACCCTGCGGGTGGACCGGGAGGCCCCCGGCACCTGGACGTTCAGCCGGTACGCGCCGGGCACCGACGACTGCAAGGGCGAGACCTGCCGGACGCCCTCGGCCGACGACGCCCCGGCAGTGACCGAGGAGGCCGCGCGGAAGGCCGCCGCGCCCGTGCTGAAGGCGCTCGGCCAGGACGCCGCGAAGCTCGACGCGGGCCAGGTCATGGGCGTCAAGCGGGTGGTGAACGCGGAACCCGAGGTCGGCGGGCTGCCCACGCACGGCTGGACGACCGGTGTGGTCGTCGGCGCCGGGGGCGAGGTGGTCGGCGGCAGCGGCCGGCTGTCGACCCCGGTGAAGGGCGACACGTACCCCGTGGTGAGCGCCGAGAAGGCGCTGGAGCTGCTGAACACGGCTCCGGGCGCCGGCGGCAGTGCCGAGATCGGCGGCTGCGCCACTCCCGTGCCGCTGGAGGGCGAGCAGCAGGAGCAGTCGGAGCCGTGTGTCGCGGCGACGCCCCTGCCGGCCACGGACACGGTCACCGTCGACAAGGCGGTGTTCGGGCTGGCCGCGCACGCGGTGGACGGGCGGCAGGCGCTCGTACCGTCCTGGCTGTTCGAGACGGGTCCGACGGCCTCGCAGGACGGCGGCACGGTCACCTATCCGGCGGTCGCCCCCGAGTACCTCGCCTCCGGGGCGTGGCCCGGGGAGTCCGGCACCGGGCGGCCCACCGAGCCGGGCGACGGCGACGAGCCGACCTCGGCTCCGTCCCCGCGCGAGGTCGAGGTCGAGGGCTACACCGCCGAGGGCAGCGAGCTGACGGTCACCTTCACGGGCGGGGTGTGCGCCGACTACGAGGCGGCGGCGAGCGAGCACGGGGACCGGGTCACCGTCACCGTGACCGAGACGCCCTGGCCGGGCAAGGTGTGCATCCTGATCGCCAAGCAGTACCAGCAGACGGTACGGCTCGACGCACCGCTGGGCACCCGTGAGGTGGTGGACGCCGACGGCGAGCCGGTGCCGCTGCACAAGGACGGCGCGCGGCTGCCCACGGCGCCCTCCTCCGGCAGGACGCGCTGAAGCGCTGAGGACGTCCGTACGGCACGAAGGCGGCGGCCCCGCCGAAAGGGGGGCCGCCGCCTTCGTCATGCGCCGCGCCGTGCCGTCCGGGAGGAGGCCCGGACGGGAAGGGGCCGGCTCAGCTGAAGGAGTCGCCGCAGGCGCAGGAGCCGGTGGCGTTCGGGTTGTCGATGGTGAAGCCCTGCTTCTCGATGGTGTCGACGAAGTCGATGGTGGCGCCGCCCAGGTACGGGGCGCTCATCCGGTCGGTGACGACCTTCACCCCGTCGAAGTCCTTCTCCACGTCGCCGTCGAGGGAACGCTCGTCGAAGAAGAGCTGGTAGCGCAGGCCGGAGCAGCCGCCGGGCTGGACGGCGACGCGCAGGGCGAGGTCGTCACGGCCTTCCTGGTCGAGCAGCGCCTTGACCTTCGCCGCGGCGGCGTCGGTCACGATGATGCCGTCGGTGGCGGTGGTGGTCTCGTCCGATACGGACATCTACATCTCTCCCGGGTTGTACGGAGACTGCTTGCCGACGGTTGCAACCGGCGGGGCCGCGGATTCATTCCGGGCCGGGAGCTCTTTCCTCTCGGCTCCGCCTTCATGCTCGCACACGCCCCGGCGGGCGGAAAACGGTCCGTGCGGCGCCCTTCGGAATCGTTCCGGATCGTTCCCGGCGGGGCTTCGGGAATGAACAGCGGGGCACCGGGATTCACGTCACATGGACGCGATGGCCGTCGTCAAAGTGACGTGAACCGGATATGATAGATAGCGTCAATTCGACGAGAAGCCGTCGAACCGGTGTCCCGCTTGTCCCGCCGGGCCGTTCCTCACGGCCCGGCGAGCCGCAGAACAGAAAGGGTGCGTGTCGTGACCACCGCCCAGACCCAGGAGCTCGACGTACAGCCGACGCCCCTCGCCCTGCTGCTCCTCGGCCGAGAGGCCGACCCGAGGAGCGAGCGCGGCGTGGAGTGTCCCGGCGACCTGCCCTCTCCGTCCGACCCGGACCTGGTGGAACGCGCCCGTGCCGCCAAGGAGAAGCTCGGCGACAAGGTCTTCGTGCTCGGCCACCACTACCAGCGCGACGAGGTCATCCAGTTCGCCGACGTCACGGGCGACTCGTTCAAGCTGGCGCGGGAGGCCGCCGCGCGCCCGCAGGCCGAGTACATCGTGTTCTGCGGCGTGCACTTCATGGCCGAGTCCGCCGACATCCTCACCGGTGACGACCAGAAGGTCGTCCTGCCGGACCTCGCGGCCGGCTGCTCCATGGCGGACATGGCCACCGCCGAGCAGGTCGCGGAGTGCTGGGACGTGCTGACCGAGGCCGGCATAGCCGACCGGGTCGTACCCGTCTCGTACATGAACTCCTCCGCCGACATCAAGGCCTTCACCGGCAGGCACGGCGGCACCATCTGCACCTCCTCCAACGCCAAGCGCGCCCTCGACTGGGCCTTCGAGCAGGGGGAGCAGGTCCTCTTCCTCCCGGACCAGCACCTCGGCCGCAACACCGCGGTGCGGGACATGGGGATGTCCCTGGAGGACTGCGTCGTCTACAACCCGCACAAGCCGAACGGCGGGCTGACGGCGGACGAGCTGCGGGCCGCGAAGATGATCCTGTGGCGGGGCCACTGCTCGGTGCACGGCCGCTTCAGCCTGGACTCGGTCAACGACGTGCGCGAGCGCATCCCGGGCGTCAACGTCCTGGTCCACCCCGAGTGCCGGCACGAGGTCGTGGCCGCGGCGGATTACGTCGGGTCGACCGAGTACATCATCAAGGCGCTGGAGGCGGCCCCGGCCGGCTCCAAGTGGGCCATCGGCACGGAGCTGAACCTGGTCCGCCGCCTGGCGAACCGTTTCGCCCCCGAGGGCAAGGAGGTCGTCTTCCTCGACAAGACGGTCTGCTTCTGCTCCACCATGAACCGCATCGACCTCCCCCACCTGGTCTGGGCCCTGGAGTCCCTCGCCGAGGGCAACCTGGTCAACCGCATCGAGGTCGACAAGGAGACCGAGGAGTACGCCAAGCTGGCCCTGGAACGCATGCTGGCCCTGCCGTAACCGGACCGTTCCCCGGCACGAGGAACTCCCCCACGCGAAGGCCCCGAAGATCCCCCGCAGGACACCCGTCTCGGACCCCTGCCCGGTACCTTCGGGGCCTTTCCGCCGATGCGGCCGAAACCTGCTGACGCATCGCGGCCGAGCGCTAGATTGTCGACCGCTTGGCAACGCCCCGGGGGGCGCGGCGACTCCGCCGGCTCCCGCACCGCGCGCGGAAGGATCCCCATGTCGACCGTGGCCACAGAAGAAGGCCTGGGCCTGGGCTCCGTCGCCGCGAGGCTCGAACGGCTGCCGCACTCGCGGTGGCACGTCAAGGTCCGCTTCCTGATCGGCGCCGTCACCTTCTTCGAGGGGTTCGACCTCCTGCTCGCCGCCTCCGCGCTGCCCGTCCTGACCGGGCAGTGGAACCTCTCCACCGGTCAGGCGACCTTCGCCGTCACCGCCGCCTCGGTCGGCATGCTGTTCGGCGCGTTCGGCGCGGGCTGGCTCGGCGACCGGATCGGCCGGGTGCGCACCGTCGCCCTCGGCGTGCTGATCACCGGCCTCGCCAGCATCCTGGTGGCCTGCTCGTCCGGTATCGAGATGTTCGCCGGCTTCCGCTTCGTCCAGGGCATCGGCATCGGCGGCGTGGTGCCCATCGCCGCCACCTACATCAACGAGATCGCCCGCTCCGACAACCGCGGCAAGCTGGTGCTGCTCTACGAGTTGATCTTCCCCGCCGGGCTCTCGGCGGCCTCCCTGACCGCCGTCTGGGTCGTCCCCCACCTCGGCTGGCAGGCGATGTTCCTGATCGGCGGCCTTCCGGTGCTGCTGGCGCTGCTCCTGGTCCGCAAGGTGCCCGAGTCGCCCCGCTGGCTGGCCTCCCAGGGACGCCTGGAGGAGGCCGAGGAGGTCATCGCCAAGATCGAGGCCGAGGTCCAGGCCTCGGTCGAGGGGCCGCTGCCCCAGCCCTCCCCGGACATCCCGGCCGAGGAGTCCCGCGGCCGCCTGCGCGAGATCTTCCAGGGCCGCTATCTGCGTCGTACCGTCATCCTGTCGACCCTGTGGTTCGCGGCCTACTACGTGAACCACGGCATCATCACCTGGCTGCCGTCGCTCTACACCGGGCAGTTCGGGCTGGACCTCACCACCGCGCTGACCTACTCCCTGGTCAGCAACGCCACCGGCCTGCTGGGCACGGTGATCGCCGCGCTGGTGGTCGACCGCATCGGCCGCAAGCCGCTGCTGCTCACCGCACTGCTCGGCACCACGGCCACGCTGGCCGCGCTCGCCGTGGCCGGCGCCACCTCCGGCGGCCGGGTCGCGCTCTTCGCCTCCTGCACCACCTTCTTCGTCTTCGTCATCAACGCCTCGCTCTACCTCTACGCGCCGGAGCTGTACCCGACGCGCAACCGCGCCAAGGGCGCCGCGTTCGGTGGTGTGTGGAACCGCCTCGGTGTGATCCTCGGCCCGATCACGGTCGGCGCGATCATCGCCTCCGGAGCCGGCCTCGACGTCGTCTTCGTCCAACTGGCGGGCGTCGCCGCGGTGGGCGCGGTCGTCGCCTGCTTCGCGGTGGAAACCAAGGGCAGGACGCTCGAGGAGCTCAACGCCTGACGGCTGCCGCGATCCGGAGTGCGTCCGTGCGGGCTCCGGCGAGGCGTGTCCCCGCGCAGCGCGACTCCCGTTCCCCCGCGCGCCCGTCGACGAGCAGCGGCCCTGGCACGGGCCAGGACCGTCCCGGCCGGGTCGAGCGGGTCGAGCGGGTCGAGCGGGTCGAGCGGGTCGGCCTCCAACGCGTCGGCCTGGCAGGAGAGTCGGCCGTGCGGGTCGTCCGTGCCCGGACAACGGGAGGGGCGCCCCGTGACGGCTTCACGGGGCGCCCCCTCGGTGTGCGGACGGGGTGTCAGACCTGGGCCGGTTCCGGCTCCTCCGAGGTCTCCGGCTGCGCGGGCACGCCCTTCTTCGCCGCCCGCTTCTTCGCACGGCGCTCCTTGCGGAGTTCCAGCATGGCGTAGAGGGTCGGGACCAGGAGCAGGGTGAGCAGGGTCGACGTGACCAGGCCGCCGATGACCACCACGGCGAGCGGCTGGGCGATGAAGCCGCCCTCGCCGGTGACGCCGAGCGCCATCGGGAGCAGGGCGAAGATCGTCGCCAGGGCCGTCATCAGGATCGGGCGGAGCCGGTGACGGCCGCCCTCGATCACGGCCTCGACGATGCCGTGGCCGCGGTCGCGGTACTGGTTGATCAGGTCGATCAGCACGATCGCGTTGGTCACCACGATGCCGATCAGCATCAGCATGCCGATCATCGCCGGGACGCCCATCGGGGTGCCGGTGACGAGCAGCAGGCCGAGCGCGCCGGTCGCCGCGAACGGGATGGAGACCAGCAGGATCAGCGGCTGGGCGAGCGACCGGAAGGTGCCGACCAGCAGCATGAAGACGATCGCGATCGCGGCCAGCATCGCCAGGAGCAGGTTGCCGAAGGCCTCGTCCTGGTCGGCGGTCACGCCGCCGATCTCGGCCGTCGCGCCCGCCGGGAGCTTCAGCGCGTTGATCTCGGTCTGGAGTTCCGCGCTGACCGCGCCGGTGTTGTCGCCGGTCGGCCGGGCGGTGACGGTGGCCGAGCGCTGGCCGTCGATCCGGGTCATGGAGACCGGGCCGTCCACCAGCTCGACGGTGGCGATGTCACCCAGCTTCACCGGGCCGAGCGGCAGCTTCTTCAGCTCGGCCAGGGTGGTGGCCGACCGCTCCGAGCGGATGACGACGTCCCGCTCGGTGTCGTCCAGCACCACCTTGGCGGCCGGGGTGCCCCGTACCGCCTGGGCGACGGCCGCGCCGAGCGTCTGGTCGTCGAACCCGGCTGCGGCGGCACGGGAGTTGGCCTTGACCGAGATGCGCGGCACGCTCTGCGACAGGTCGCTGGTGACGTCGGTGACGTCGTCCAGGGAGGCCACGGCCTTCTGCACCTGGTCGGCCGCCTCGCGCAGCACCTTCGGGTCGGCCGCCTTGACGACGACGCTCAGGTTCTGGTTGCCGAAGCCGTCGCCGGCCGCGACGGTGGTGGTGCCGATGCCGTCGAGGTCGGCGAGACCCTTCTCGAGGTCGGCCCGCACCTCCTCATGGGAGGCGGAGTCCTCCAGCATCACCTGGTACGTCGCCTGGTTGGCGTCCGTACCGCCGCCGAAGGCCGCCATGAAGCCGGACGAGCCGATGGTGACCTGGTGGTCCTTGACGCCCTCGGTCTCGCCGAGCAGCTTCTCGACCTTCTCGGCCTGGGCGTCGGTCGCCGCGAGGCTGGTGCCCGGCTCCAGCTCCTGACGGAGGGTGAGGACCTTCTGCTCGCCCTGGTCGAAGAAGTTGGTCTTGAGCAGCGGCGTCATGGCGAACGTGGCGATCAGGACGACGACCGCGATGGCCAGGCTGGCCAGCCTGCGCCGGGTGGCGAAGCGCAGCACGGAGATGTAGCCGCGCTGGAGGCGGCTCTTCGCCTCCTTCTCCTCGGCCAGCCGACGGGCCTCCTCGGCGTCCTCGGGGGTGCCCTTGGGGGGCCGCAGGAACCAGTACGACAGGACGGGGACGACCGTCAGCGACACCAGCAGGGACGCCAGCAGCGCGGCGGTGACGGTGAGGCTGAAGGAGCCGAACAGCTCGCCCACCATGCCGCCGACCAGGCCGATCGGCAGGAAGACGGCGACGGTGGTGAGGGTCGCGGAGGTCACCGCGCCGGCCACCTCGCGCACCGCCTTCATGATCGCCTCGTGGCGTTCCTCGCCGTAGCCGAGGTGCCGCTTGATGTTCTCCAGGACGACGATGGAGTCGTCCACGACCCGGCCGATCGCGATGGTCAGCGCGCCCAGGGTCAGCATGTTCAGCGACAGGTCGCGCGTCCACAGCACGATCAGGGCGAGGACCACGGACAGCGGGATGGAGACCGCCGTGACCAGCGTCGAGCGGATCGACGCGAGGAAGACCAGGATCACCAGGACCGCGAAGACCAGACCGAGCGCGCCCTCGGTGGTCAGGCCCGCGATGGCCTGGGAGACCGCCGGGCCCTGGTCGCTGACGACGGTGAGCTCGGCGCCCGAGCCGAGGTCCTCTCGCAGGTCGGGCAGCAGGTCGGCGACGGCGTTCGAGATGGTGACCGCGCTGCCGTCGTGGTCCATGGTGACCACCACGGCGAGGCTGGGGCTGCCGTTGGTGCGGGTGAGGGAGGTGGCCGTGGCCTCCCGCTGCTCCACGGCGGCCACCGAACCGAGGCGGACCGGCTTGCCCTCGCCGGGCCCGCCGGCGACCCTCAGGTCCTCGATCTGCTGGATCGAGGTGTAGCCGCCGCCCACCTGGACGGTGCGGTTGGCGCCGTCCTCGTCGAAGGAGCCGGCCGGGACGGTCACGCCGCCCGCCTGCAGGGCCTGGGCCAGCGCCTGGGGCGTGAGACCGGCCTTGGCCAGCTTCGCGTCGTCGGGGGTGACGGTGACCTGGAGCTCCCGCACGCCGTCCACCATGACCTGGCCGACGCCGTCGATGTCCTTCAGCGCGGGCACCACGGTCCGGTCGAGCTGGTCGGCGAGGGCCTGCTGGTCCTTGTCGGAGGTGACGGCGAGGACCACGGCCGGGATGTCGTCGGTGGAACCGGCGACGACCTGCGGGTCCACGGAGTCGGGCAGCATCGCGCGGGCCCGGTTGACGGCCTGCTGGACGTCGGCGACGAGCTGATCGGTGTCGTTGCCGAAGTCGAAGGACGCCATGATCACGGCGTTGCCCTCGCCGGCCTTCGAGGTGACGCCGGAGATGCCGTCGACGGCCTCCAGGTTGGCCTCGATGGGCTCGACGACCTGCTTCTCCACCACGTCGGGGGACGCGCCCTGGTACGGGGCGATCACGGAGACCATGGGCAGTTCGATGGTGGGCAGCAGCTGCTGCTTGAGCTGAGGTATCGCGATCGCCCCGAACACGAGCGCGATGATCGACATCAGTCCGATCAGCGCCCGTTGCGCGAGGCTGAATCTGGCCAGCCAGGACATGGGTTACAGGTCTCTCTTCTGTGGACGGTCAGGGGTACGGGACGTACCTGGGGGGAGAGGCGGGCGCGGAGGGGCGTCCGTTCTCCACACTGGGGCATCGGGGAGGGCCGATCCGTAGGCCCGAGGTCCTGTTCCTCGGGCGGCGGCTACTCCCCCCGCAGTACGCGCGGTGGCGTTCACTCCACCCTCGGGCGGACCAGCCCCGACTCGTAGGCGGTCACCACCAGCTGGGCCCGGTCGCGGGCGCCGAGCTTGGCCATGGCCCGGTTGACGTGGGTCTTCACGGTCAGCGGGCTGACCTCCAGGCGTTCGGCGATCTCGTCGTTCGAGTGGCCGCCGGCGACCAGGACCAGCACCTCGCGCTCCCGTCCGGTCAGCGAGTCGAGCCGCTGCGCGCGGGCCGGGTCGCGGTCGGCGTCCTCGGCGGTGCCTCCCTGGGCGAGGAAGCGGGCGATCAGGCTCTTGGTGGCGGCCGGGGACAGCAGTGCCTCCCCCTCGGCGGCGATCCGGATGGCGTTCAGCAGCTCCTCGGGCTCGGAGCCCTTGCCGAGGAAGCCGGAGGCGCCGGCCCGCAGCGACCGCACCACGTAGTCGTCGACCTCGAAGGTCGTCAGTATGACCACGCGGACCCCGTCGAGCTCGGGGTCGGCACTGATCAGCCGGGTGGCCGCGAGGCCGTCGGTGCCGGGCATCCGGATGTCCATGAGGACGACGTCGGCACGCCGCTCACGGGCGAGGCGGACCGCCTCGGCGCCGTCGGACGCCTCGCCCACCACCTCCATGTCCGGCTCGGAGTCGACGAGGACGCGGAAGGCGCTGCGCAGCAGCGCCTGGTCGTCGGCGAGCAGGACTCGGATCGTCATACGGGCTCTCCCCCGGGGGCGCTGGTCACGGGCCGCCCTGGGCTGTGGACGTGCCGGGCTCGAGGGGCAGGATCGCATGGACGCGGAACCCGCCGCCGAAGCGGGGGCCGGTGGTGAGGGTGCCGCGCAGGGCGGTGACGCGCTCCCGCATGCCGAGCAGGCCGTGCCCGCCGCCGTGGCCGGCGCCCTGCCCGCCGTCGCCGGCGCCGTCGTCGAGGACGGTGATCTCGATGCGGGGACCCACCCTGACGACGCTGACCTCAGCCTTCGCCTCGCTGCCCGCGTGCTTCTGGACGTTGGTGAGGGCCTCCTGGATGACCCGGTAGGCGGCCAGGTCGACTGCGGCGGGCAGCGCGGGGCCCTGGTCCTCCCGGGCGACCAGGACTCTCAGTCCGGCGCTGCGGAAGGTACCGGCGAGTTCGTCGAGGCGGTCCAGGCCGGAGGTGGGCTCGGTGGGCGCCTCGGGGTCGTCGGACTGACGCAGCAGGCCGACGGTGGCGCGCAGTTCCTCCAGCGCCGAGCGGCTGGCCTCCCGTACGTGGCCGAGGGCCTCCTTGGCCTGGTCCGGCCGCCTGTCCATGACGTGGGCGGCGACCCCGGCCTGGACGTTGACCAGGGCGATGTGGTGGGCGACCACGTCGTGCAGGTCGCGGGCGATGCGCAGGCGTTCCTCGGCGACCCGGCGGCGGGCCTCCTCCTCACGGGTGCGTTCGGCCCGCTCGGCGCGTTCCCGGATGGCCTGGACGAAGGCGCGGTGGCTGCGGACGGCGTCCCCGGCGGTGGCGCCGATCCCGGTCCAGGCGAGGAGCCCCAGGTTCTCCTGGGCGTACCACGGCAGCGGGCCGGCGATCATGGCGGCGCCGGTGAGGACGGTCATGGTGAGCAGGCCGACCCGCCAGGTGGTGGGGCGCTCGGTGGTGGAGGCGACGGTGTAGAGCGCGACGACCACGCACATGGCGACCGGGGCGCGGGGGTCGCCGGTGACGGACTCGGCCACGGAGACGGCGCCGGTGAGGGCGAGGACCGCGCGGGGCGCCCGGCGCCGGAGGACCAGCGCGGCGGCGCCGAGGGCCATGAGGGCCAGGCTGAGCGGGTCGGGGGTGCGCAGTTCCCAGGTGACGCCGTGCGGGCCGTGCGGGTCCACGAAGGACCCCGCCACCATGCACACCAGGACGCCCGCGGCCAGGGCGGCGTCCAGGGCCAAGGGATGGGCGCGCAGCCGGCACCGGGCGCGCTGGAGGGTGCTCACGACCGTTCACCGTACGGCGTCCGCGGCACCGCCGTGCCGCCCGGTGCCGCCGTGACGTCCGGTGCGCGGACCGGTCGTGGACCGCCCGTGAGGGACCCGGCGGGGCCGGGTCTCCCCACGGGCCCGCGGTTCACGGGCCCGGGATCAGTCCGTCCTCGCTGAGCAGCTCCCGGACCTCCTCGATGGTGGCGTCCGGGGAGGGCAGGATGAGGTCGGAGGGTTCCAGCGCGTCGTCCGGCAGCGGTTCGCCGAGCTCGTGGACCCTGGAGAGCAGGGCGGTGAGGGTACGGCGGAAACCCGGGCCGTCGCCGCTCTCCATCTCGGTGAGGAGTTCCTCGTCCAGTTTGTTCAACTCGGCGAGGTGGCTCTCGGCCAGAGCCACCTGCCCCTCCCCCATGATCCGTACGATCATGTCGGCCTCCTGGGTCCGGCGAGGACCTCGGTCGTCGGCACGGCTTCCCGTGCGGCGGTCACTGCTTGTCGAACCGCGGGGTGTCCTGCGGCTGCTGCCGGTCCTGGGACTGCTCGCCGCCCTCGATGGCCTGCTGCCCGGCGGAGGGGCCTCCCGCCAGCTCGGCCTTCATACGCTGCAGCTCCAGTTCCACGTCCGTACCGCCCGAGAGCCGGTCCAGCTCGGCCTGGATGTCGTCCTTGTGCGTGCCGGACGGGTCGTCCAGGGCGCCGGAGGCGAGCAGTTCGTCGATGGCGCCGGCCCGCGCCTGGAGCTGGGCGGTCTTGTCCTCGGCGCGCTGGATCGCCAGCCCGACGTCGCCCATCTCCTCGGAGATGCCGGTGAAGGCCTCGCCGATCCGGGTCTGCGCCTGGGCCGCCGTGTACGTGGCCTTGATGGTCTCCTTCTTGGTGCGGAAGGCGTCGACCTTGGCCTGGAGCCGCTGGGCCGCGAGGGTCAGCTTCTCCTCCTCGCCCTGGAGCGTCGCGTGCTGCGTCTCCAGATCGGTCACCTGCTGCTGGAGGGCGGCGCGGCGGGAGAGCGCCTCACGGGCCAGGTCCTCCCGGCCCAGCGCGAGCGCCTTGCGCCCCTGGTCCTCCAACTTGCCCGACTGGGACTGGAGCTGGTTGAGCTGGAGCTCCAGGCGCTTGCGGCTGGTCGCCACGTCGGCGACACCGCGCCGGACCTTCTGGAGCAGCTCCAACTGCTTCTGGTACGAGTAATCGAGGGTCTCGCGCGGATCCTCGGCCCGGTCAAGGGCCTTGTTCGCCTTCGCGCGGAAGATCATCCCCATACGCTTCATGACACCGCTCATGGGCTTCGCGCGCCCCCTTCTGACGGACTCCGGCTCACAGCTCTGCGACAGAACCCACAGTACGGGCCCTGCATCCATTACCGCACTGTTCGGGGACGGATGCGCTCATCCCCAAGGACGACTGAGCGGCCGCCCGATCCGGCCCAAGGAGTAGGTGAACCCCGGGGCGGACGGGACAACACACCCCAAGTCGTGCGCAACGTCCCCTGTCTGTCCTTCTACAGACGACTGGTGTTGCCGGATCGTTCCCCCCGGAACCGGGGTCCAACCCCGCGGACCCCGTACCCTTGGGTTCTGTGTTCCGTAGCCGTGCCAAGGAAGAGAAGGCCCACGCCGACAAGGCGGCGGTGACCGACTCCAAGCAGACCCGCCACCCGGAGGCCCCCAAGGGCCGTCCCACGCCCAAGCGCAGCGTGGCCCAGACCCAGCGTCGCAGCGTGGCCAACACGTCGATGACGCGCAAGGAGGCCGCCAAGCGGCAGCGAGACGAGCGCCGAGCCGCGATGGAGCGTCAGCGCCAGGCGCTGGCCAGTGGCGACGAGCGTTACCTGCCCGCCCGTGACAAGGGCCCGGTGCGCCGTTTCGCGCGCGACTTCGTCGACTCGCGGTTCCACATCGCGGAGTACTTCCTCCCGATGGCCGTGGTCATCCTGGTGCTGAGCATGGTCCGGGTCCCCCAGCTGCAGAACATCGCGCTGCTGCTGTGGCTGCTCGTGATCGTGACGATCGTGCTCGACTCCATCGTGACCGGCTTCCGGCTGAAGAAGCGGCTGGCCGAGCGCTTCCCCACCGACAACCGGCGCGGCGCCGTCGCCTACGCCCTGATGCGTTCGCTCCAGATGCGCCGGCTGCGGCTGCCCAAGCCCCAGGTCAAGCGCGGAGAGCAGCCCTGAGCACCCTGCCGTTCGCCGAGGGCCGACCGCCCTCGGCGGGCCCGGTGGTGAGCCCGGAACGACCCGTGGTGCCCGCACCGGCCTCGCCGGTCGGGACCGGCGGGCCGGACGGGCCGGACGGTGTGCGGGAGGTCGTACGGCTGGAGCTGGTGGCCCGCCAGCTGGACGAGCAGATAGTGGGGCGGTTCCCGGTCGGGCGGCGGCTGCGCGTGCTCGACGTCGGCATGGGCCGGGGCTCGCAGGCGCTGCGGCTGGCGCGGGCCGGTCACTCGGTGACCGGTCTCGAACGGGACGCCGAGCTGCTCGCCGCCGCGCGTGCGGCGCTCGCCCGGGAGCCGGAGGGCATCCGGGAGCGGATGGAGATCGTCGAGGGCGACGGCCGGGACACCGGTGTGCACTTCCTGCCGGGCAGCTTCGACGTGGTGCTCTGCCACGGCGTGCTCATGCACGTGGCGGAGCCGGACCCGCTGGTGGCGGGGCTGGCCCGGATGCTCGCCCCGCGCGGACTGCTGTCGCTGCTGGTGCGCAACGGTGACGCGCCCGCGATGCGGTCCGGCCTGCGCGGCGACTGGGCCGGCGCGCTGGCCGCGTTCGACGCGACCTGCCACGTGGACGAGGAGTCGGGGCTCGAGATACGGGCCGACCGGCTGCAGAAGCTGACGGCGACGCTCGCCGGGCTCGGGGCGCCGCTGCACACCTGGTACGGCGTGCGGGTCTTCACGGACACGGCGACGGACGACACGCGCGCCCCCGGCGTCCCGGACGACCTGGAGACCCTCCTGGAGGTCGAGGAGCGGGCCGGGCGGACGGACCCCTACCGCGGGGTGGCGTCGCTGCTGCACCTGTGCGGCGTACGGGGCTGACGCGGACAGACGCGACAGACACAGCCGGACCCGGAGGGGGCGAGGGCCGGAGCCCTCGCCCGTGAACTCAGCTCCCGGGCCTCAGGTTTCGGACCTCAGGTTTCGGACCTCAGGTTTCGGACCTCAGGCCTCGGTGCTCGCCTGGTCCGCGTGGAGACTCATCGGCCCGTAGATCTCCGTGGTGTCCTCCAGCAGCCGCACCTGGTCGGCGCCGCCCTCCAGCAGGGCCTTCCAGTTCTCCCCGATCCAGGACTCGGCGTCCCCCTGCGTGGTGAACTCCTCCGGCTGCACCGCGGGCTCGACCTGCGTCCCGTCGGCCTTCTCGAACCGCCACGTCCATGCCGCCATGTACGCCTCCGTGGGTGTCAGCACACTGCACAACAGGAGCCGGATCTTGGTCCGGCTCCTTGCAAGAGACTAGGCCAGGACATGGGGTCTGTGCGGTGGATCATGCGGGGTGGCTGCCCGGTCGGGCGCGCAGGAGCCGTGGGGACGGGTGAAAATCGGGTCCGTGGAACTCACTCTGCTCGGTACCGGTACCCCGGCGGGACTGCCCCGCCCCGACTGCCCCTGCGCCGCCTGCGCCTCCGCCGCCGGCCCGCACGCGCGCGCGGCGACCGCGCTGCTGGTGGACGGCTCGCTGCTGCTCGACCTCATGCCGGGCGTGGCGTTCGCGGCGGCCCGCGCGGGGCACTCGCTCGGCGGCGTGCGCCAGGTGCTGCTCTCCCATCCGCACGACGGGCCCGCAGTCGAGGTGCCGGCCGGTCTGCCGCAGCCCGGCCGGGTGCCGGACGGGCGGGAGCTGGCGCTGCTGACGGGCCACCGGGTGCGGGCGGTGGCGCTGGACTCGCCGGGCACCGGGTACGCGGTGACCGGCCCGGACGGGCAGCGGCTGCTGTACCTGCCGCCGGGCGCGGCGCCGGCCGGTCTGGAGGAGCCGGCCGAACCGTACGCCATGGTGCTGCTGGACGTCGTGGGGCGCCCGGACGCGCTGGCGCGGTTGCGGGCGGTGGGCGCGGTCGGGCCGACGACGGATGTCGTCGCCGTGCACCTGGACCACGACGTGCCGCCCGGCGCGGAGGTGCGCCGTCGGCTCGCGGCGGCCGGGGCGCGCGCCGTGCCGGACGGGACCACGCTGGAGGTGGGCGCCTACGAGGACGTGCCCGATCTGCCGCGGCGGACGCTGGTGCTGGGAGGGGCCCGGTCGGGCAAGTCGGTGGAGGCCGAGCGCCGGCTGGAGACGCTCCCGGAGGTGCTGTACGTGGCGACCGGCGGGTCCCGCAACGGGGACACCGAGTGGGCGGCCCGGGTGTCGGCCCATCAGGAGCGGCGGCCCGGGTCGTGGCGGACCGTCGAGACCTGCGACCTGGTGCCGCTGCTGGAGGACGACGGGCCGCCGCTGCTGGTGGACTGCCTGTCGTTGTGGCTGACGGATGCCATGGACGCCGTCGGGGCGTGGGACGACGCCCAGTGGGCCGACGGCGGCGAACGGGCGCTCCGGGAACGGGTGCGTGAGCTGACGGACGCGGTGCGCGCGACCCGGCGGACCGTGGTCGCGGTCTCCAACGAGGTGGGCTCGGGCATCGTGCCCGCCACCGCCTCCGGCCGCCGTTACCGGGACGAACTCGGGCGGCTGAACGCGGCGTTCGCGCAGGAGTGCGAGCAGGTGCTGCTGGTGGTGGCGGGACAGGCGCTGGTGCTGAAGGGGTGAGCGGGCGGGCCGGGTCAGCCCCTCGGCTTTCGCGCGATGATCCGGTACGCGTTGGCGAACGGGGTGTGCCGCAGCAGCGGGGCCAGGGCGAGGTCCGTGAGCGCCGCGGCGACCACCACCGGGGTGCCCGCGCGCAGCAGGACGGTGCGCGCATGCCGCTGGAACGGGGTCGGCGGGATGGCGCGCCAGGGGGCGTCCGGGGCGGGCAGGGCGTGGGAGAGGGCCAGCGCGGTGGCACCGGCCAGGTCGTACGGAACGTGCACCGCGCGGTGCCCGGGGCCTGATCCGAACGGGATCCTGGGCCGGGTGGTGACGATCTCGCAGCCGAGCCGCTCCAGTTCGGCGCGGAGGTTGCGCGGCGGGAGCAGGTGCAGCCGGCGGGGCTGGTCGTAGGAGAGCCACCACCGGCCGAACAGGGCGGCGAACGCGCTGCGGGGGTCCAGGGTCTCGACGAGCAGATGGCCGCCGGGGCGCAGGGCGTCGAGGGCGGCGTGGAGTTCCGCCCTCGGGTCGGTGGTGTGTTCCAGGTGGTGCAGCATGCTGACCACGTCGTAGCGGCCCGCCACCCTGGCCCGCAGCCGTGCGGAGGTCAGCGGGCCGATGTGGGCCTCCTCGACCCGGCCGAGGGCGCGGGCGCGCTCGACGCGCGGGGTGAGGTCGGTGCCGTCGAACGCGGTGTACGGGAAGAACTCCCGCGCGGTCTCCGGGAAGCGGGCGTGGCCGGTGCCGACGTCCAGCCAGCTCTCCGGTTCGCCGAAGCGCAGCATCGTGCGGGCCGTGGCGCGGCGGCGGCGCGGGGCGTCGCGCAGCGCGAGGACGGCGTCGGTGACGGCGTCCCGGGGGGCTCCGCGCAGCACCCGCCGGTGGAAGGCGAGGCCCTCCGCGGTGAGGCGGGGGTTCTGGAAGGTGTGCCCGCAGTCCCGGCAGGCGTCGACGGTGAACCGGCCCGGCCGGTGGCGCCGCAGGTCGCCGGTGCGCAGCCGGTTGCGCAGCCGTGCCGAGCCGCACCAGGGGCAGTCGGCGCGGCGCGGCTCGTGCACCCGCGCGGAGGCCTGCTGGGCGGGTACGGCAACGGCGCCGGCGCCGGGCACGGCGGCCGACGGGGAGGCGAGGGGCGCGTCGGGCACGGACATGGGCGGCTCCCGGTGGGTCGGACGGGCGGGCGGAGGGACTCAGGGGCGGGCGGACGGAACGCCGGCACGTGCGGATGACATTCCACGGCAAAACGTTACGGATCGGATGGCCGTCCGAGGCGTAACGACGTCGGGGTGGCGTCGTCCGGCGGGCGGGAGGTCGACGACGGGACGTGGGGCTCCGTGGCGTTCGATCAGGGCCGGTACTGTTCGGCGAATGAGCTCGCTTAATCTCGACGACTTCACCGATCTGATCGAGCGCCCGGACGGCGGGGTGCGCCGTGACGCGGAAGCGCACCGCGAGCGCCGGGTCGTACCGCCCGGGTCGCTGGGCCGCCTGGACGAACTGGGCGAGTGGCTGGCCGCCGCGCAGTCCGCGGTGCCGGTGCGGCCGGTCGAACGGCCGCGGGTCGTCCTCTTCGCCGGTGACCACGGGATCGCCGAACTGGGCGTCTCGGCGCGGGCGGCGGGCAGCGCCGGGGAGCTGGTGCGCGAGGTGCTGGAGGGCGGCCGTCCGGTCTCCGTGCTGGCCCGGCGGCTCGGGGTGCCGGTGCGGGTGGTCGACATGTCCCTGGACTGCGATCCGAAGACCCTGCCCGAGGACGTCGTACGGCACAGGGTGCGGCGCGGGAGCGGACGCGTGGACGTCGAGGACGCGCTGACCCTCGAGGAGGCCGAGGCGGCGTTCCGGGCCGGGGTCGCGGTGGCCGACGAGGAGGCCGACTCCGGTACGGACCTGGTGGTGCTCGGCGATGTGAGCGTGGGCGGCACCACGGCGGCGGGCGTGCTGGTGGGCGCGCTGTGCGGAACGGACGCGTCCGTGGTCACCGGGCGCGGCGGGGTGGCCATCGACGACCTGGCCTGGATGCGCAAGTGCGCGGCGATCCGCGACGCGCTGCGGCGGGCCCGGCCCGTGCTCGGCGACCAGTTGCAGCTGCTGGCGACGGTGGGCGGGGCCGATCTCACCGCGATGACGGGCTTCCTGCTGCAGGCCGCCGTGCGGAAGATGCCGGTCGTGCTCGACGGTGTGGTGACGGCGGCGTGCGCGCTGGTGGGGCAGCGGATCGCGTTCCGGGCGCCGGACTGGTGGCTGGCCGCGCACGACAGCGGAGAGCCGGGGCAGGCGAAGGCGCTGGACCGGATGGCGCTGGAGCCGCTCCTCTCCCACGGGGTGACCGTGGGCGAGGGCACGGGTGGCCTGCTGGCCCTTCCTCTGGTGCAGGCGGCTGCGGCGCTGGCGGCGGAGCTTCCGGAGAGGCCGGAGGGGCCGGAGAAGTCGGAGGAGTCGGAGTGACCGGGGGCGCCTGACCTTTTTCTCGCCCCCGCCGCCCCTTCCCTTCCCTTCCCGTCCCCGGGGGCGGAGCCCCCGGGCCCCCGTTCGCGCAGTTCCCCGCGCCCCTCTCAGGGACGGGGTGGGTCCGGTTTGCCGCCGAGCCAGTCCTCGAAGGCCCGCCGGGGGCCGGACCAGCGGCGGTCGTGGCGGTAGGCCCGCAGGAGGGCCTTGGCCCGGGCGCGGTGCCGGCGCCGGTAGAAGCGCCTGGCCCACGGGGAGCCGGGACGGGCCAGGCGCAGCGAACCGACCAGGGCGACGACGGGCACGATCACACCGAAGACGGCGATCCTGGCCTTGCCCTTGCTCAGGGCGATCAGGGAGAAGAGGAAGTTGAGCGCCACGTTCAGGACGACGCTCGCGCGGTCCTGGAGTTCGTCCTGGGTGACGTCGTCGACGCCGAACGGCGAGAACCCGGCCAGCAGCAGTCCGACCAGGGCGGCGGTGATGACGACCACCTCGACGCTCTGGCGGCCGGCCTCGGTCCAGTAGACGTCCTGGAGGTGCAGGATCAGCGCGAACTCGTCCAGGACCAGGCCGGCGCCGATGCCGAAGACGACCGCGCCGATCGCCGCACCGAGGCCGTGCCGGCCGCTCGCCACCGCGCCGAAGCCGCCGACGACGGTGAGGATCACTCCGGGCACGACGTGGTGGATGTGCACACCGCCCGCCTCGACGTTGCCGAAGGGGCCCTTGCCGGCCCGGATCAGCCGGGTGACGCCCCGGGTGATCACGAAGGTGAGGACGAAGGCGGTGAGGGCGAGGAGCAGCGGCAGCTTGCCCGGTTCGACGATGTTCCGCTGCAACCAATGTCCCATAAGCGCACTTTATCCACGGCCGTCGGGGGCGCCCTGCCGACCGCCGGGTAATCTGCGCCGGTGTCCGCGCCCTCCCCGATCTCCCTGGCCGACGGCCTCCGCTTCGCCTTCGGCACCCTCACCGTGTTCCCCGTCGAGGTGACCCGCTGGGATCGCCCTGCCGCACGCGGCGGCATGCTGTGCGCCCCGCTGGCCGGGCTGGCGGTCGGCGCCGTGGCCGCAGCCTGCGGACTGCTGCTGCTGTCCCTCGGGGCGGGCGCGCCGCTCGCCGCCGTCGCCACCGTCGCCGTGCCCGCCGCGCTCACCCGCGGGCTGCATCTCGACGGGCTCGCCGACGTCGCGGACGGGCTCGGCAGCGGGAAGCCGGCCGAGGACGCGCTGCGGATCATGAAGCAGTCGGACATCGGGCCGTTCGGCGTGCTCACCCTCGTTCTCGTGCTGTTGGCGCAGGTGGCCGCGCTGGCCCAGGCGTACGGCGACTCCTGGGCCCGGGGCGCGCTCGCCGCCGTGGTCGCGGCGGTCACGGCCCGGCTCGTCCTCACCCTCGCCGCCCGCGCCGGGGTGCCGCCCGCCCGGCCCGGGGGGCTGGGGGCCGCCGTCGCCGGGGCCGTCCCGCCGGCGGGTGCGGTGGGCGCCGCCCTCGCGGTGGCCGGGGCGGCGGCCGCCGGGGGCGCCCTGCTCGGGGCGGGCGGTGCCGTCCGTGCCGTCCATGCCGTCCTTGCGGTGCTGCTGTCCGTCGCGGCCGCGGAGTTGCTCCTGCGGCACTGCGTCCGCCGCTTCGGCGGGGTCACCGGCGACGTGTTCGGCTCGCTCGCGGAGACCGCGGCGACGACCGCGCTCGTCGTCGCGGTACTGGGCTGACCCGTGCCGTCACCTCGGCAGGCGCGGGGCCCGGACGAGGTCGTCCTCCAGGCCGGCGGGGCCCGGAAGGTGTCCGTCACGTCGCCGGACGGTGAAGACCGCGCGAGGGAGCGCACGCGCAGACGCGCGTAGGCTCGTCCGCAGTGTGCGCCGTACCGGGGCAGGCCCCGCCGAGACCGTACCGCCAGGTCGTCGTTAGGGTCGGCGCCGGGCCCGGTCGACCCACGCTTTTCGGCCACAGCAACTTCACATCGGAAGCGAGAATTCACCACCGTGACTGCTCTCACTCTCAGCACCTCCGCGATCCCCGGTCTGAAGGCCGACGCGATCGTGATCGGTGTCGCCAAGGGCACCGCGTCCGGGGCCGGGGGTCCGGTCGTCGCACCGGGCGCCGAAGCCGTGGACAAGGCTTACGACGGCAGGCTCACCGGCATCCTGGAGACCCTCGGCGCGTCCGGCGCCGAGGGTGAGGTGACGAAGCTCCCCGCGCCGGCCGGCTTCAAGACGCCGCTCCTGGTCGCGGTGGGTCTGGGCACCCAGCCCGAGAAGGACTCCGCGCCCGACCCCGAGGCACTGCGCAAGGCGGCCGGTGTGGCCGCCCGCGCCCTCACCGGGTCCAAGAAGGCCGCGTTCGCCCTCCCCCTGACCGACGCGGCCGACGCCGGCGCGGTCGCCGAGGGCGTGCTGCTCGGTGCCTACTCCTTCGACGCCTACAAGAACGCCCACAAGAACAAGGGCGAGGGCGGCAAGGACAAGAAGGACGCGAAGGCGCCCCTCGCCGAGGCCGTGCTGCTCTGCGACAAGTCCCGCGACAAGGCGTACAAGGCGGCCGTGGAGCGTGCCGTCACGGTGTCCGAGGAGCTCAACCGCGCCCGCGACCTGATCAACACCCCGCCCAACGACCTCGACCCCGAGGCGTTCGCCGCCGTCGCCCAGGCCGCGGCCAAGGAGCACGGCATCAAGGTGCAGGTGCTCGACGAGAAGGCGCTGGCCAAGGGCGGTCACGGCGGCATCCTCGGCGTCGGCGCCGGCTCGGCGTCGGGCCCGCGGCTGGTGAAGCTGTCGTACACCTCCGCCAAGGCGAAGAAGCACCTCGCCTTCGTCGGCAAGGGCATCACCTACGACTCGGGCGGCATCTCGCTGAAGCCGGCCGGGCACAACGAGACGATGAAGTGCGACATGAGCGGTGCCGCCGCCGTGTTCGCCGCGGTCGTCGCCGCCGCCCGCCTCGGTCTCGAGGTCAACATCACCGGCTGGCTGGCCCTGGCCGAGAACATGCCCTCCGGTTCCGCCACCCGCCCGGGTGACGTGCTGCGCATGTACAGCGGCAAGACGGTGGAGGTGCTCAACACCGACGCCGAGGGCCGCCTCGTCCTCGCCGACGCGCTGTGGGCCGCCTCGGAGGAGAAGCCGGACGCGATCGTGGACGTCGCGACCCTGACCGGCGCGATGATGCTGGCGCTGGGCAACCGCACCTTCGGCATCATGGCCAACGACGACGCCTTCCGCACGGCGGTGCACGAGGCCGCCGAGGAGGTCGGCGAGCCCGCCTGGCCGATGCCGCTGCCGGAGCACCTGCGCAAGGGCATGGATTCGGCCACCGCCGACATCGCGAACATGGGCGAGCGGATGGGCGGTGGGCTCGTCGCCGGGCTCTTCCTGCGCGAGTTCGTCGGCGAGGGCATCACCTGGGCCCACCTCGACATCGCCGGTCCGGCCTTCAACGAGGGCAGCCCCTTCGGGTACACGCCCAAGGGCGGTACCGGTTCGGCGGTACGGACGCTGGTCCGCCTCGCGGAGCAGACCGCGGCCGGCGACCTGGGCTGAGCCGACCGGTCGCCGGCGGGGCCCCGTACGCGGGTAGGACGGGGCCCCGCCGGCCGGCCCGTCCCGCGGATCCGCCGCGGGTTCCGGCGCGTGTGCCGGGGCACGCGGGCCCGGAAGTCCTCGCGCGCGTGACGGGCGGACGTTCGGACGTGGGACGCGTCACACCCCTGCCCCACGTCTCGTTCGGTGCGGACAAGTGCGAGGATAGGGCTCGGCAGGACAGGGCCCCACCGAAGGGCCGAAGGCAAGAGCGGCCGCACACCAGCCGCCGACCGGTCACTGGAGACCGGCGTGGCGCACATGCATGGAGGACGTGACGTGGCGAACGACGCCAGCACTGTTTTCGACCTAGTGATCCTCGGCGGTGGCAGCGGTGGTTACGCCGCGGCGCTGCGCGGGGCGCAGCTGGGCCTGGACGTCGCCCTGATCGAGAAGGACAAGGTCGGCGGTACCTGCCTGCACAACGGCTGCATCCCCACCAAGGCCCTGCTGCACGCGGGCGAGATCGCCGACCAGGCCCGCGAGAGCGAGCAGTTCGGCGTGAAGGCCACCTTCGAGGGCATCGACATGGCCGCCGTCAACAAGTACAAGGACGACGTGATCTCGGGCCTGTACAAGGGCCTGCAGGGTCTGATCGCCTCGCGCAAGGTGACCTACATCGAGGGTGAGGGCCGGCTGTCGTCGCCGACCTCCGTCGATGTGAACGGTCAGCGGATCCAGGGCCGCCACGTCCTGCTGGCGACCGGTTCCGTGCCGAAGTCGCTGCCGGGCCTGGAGATCGACGGCAACCGGATCATCTCCTCGGACCACGCCCTCGTCCTGGACCGCGTGCCGAAGTCCGCGATCGTGCTGGGCGGCGGCGTCATCGGCGTCGAGTTCGCCTCCGTGTGGAAGTCCTTCGGCACCGACGTCACGATCGTCGAGGGCCTCAAGCACCTCGTCCCGGTCGAGGACGAGAACAGCTCGAAGCTGCTGGAGCGCGCCTTCCGCAAGCGGGGCATCAAGTTCAACCTGGGCACCTTCTTCCAGAAGGCCGAGTACACCCAGGACGGCGTCAAGGTCACCCTCGCCGACGGCAAGGAGTTCGAGGCCGAGGTCCTCCTCGTCGCCATCGGCCGCGGCCCGGTCTCGCAGGGCCTGGGCTACGAGGAGGCCGGGGTCGCCATGGACCGCGGCTACGTCCTCGTCGACGAGTACATGCGCACCAACGTCCCGACGATCTCCGCCGTCGGCGACCTCGTCCCGACGCTCCAGCTGGCGCACGTCGGCTTCGCCGAGGGCATCCTGGTGGCGGAGCGGCTGGCCGGTCTGAAGGCCGTCCCGGTCGACTACGACGGCGTGCCGCGGGTGACGTACTGCCACCCGGAGGTCGCCTCCGTCGGCATCACCGAGGCCAAGGCCAAGGAGATCTACGGTGCGGACAAGGTCGTCGCCCTGAAGTACAACCTGGCGGGCAACGGCAAGAGCAAGATCCTCAAGACGGCCGGCGAGATCAAGCTCGTCCAGGTCAAGGACGGCGCCGTGGTCGGCGTCCACATGGTCGGTGACCGTATGGGCGAGCAGGTCGGCGAAGCCCAGCTGATCTACAACTGGGAGGCGCTGCCGGCCGAGGTCGCGCAGCTGATCCACGCCCACCCGACGCAGAACGAGGCGCTCGGCGAGGCCCACCTGGCCCTCGCGGGCAAGCCCCTCCACTCCCACGACTGACGCCTTCGGTCACGGGCACGACGACACAGACTTCCGCACTTCTAAGGAGCAACCGAAACCATGGCGGTTTCCGTAACCCTTCCGGCGCTCGGTGAGAGCGTCACCGAGGGCACTGTCACCCGCTGGCTGAAGGCCGAGGGCGAGCGCGTCGAGGCCGACGAGCCGCTGCTCGAGGTCTCCACCGACAAGGTCGACACCGAGATCCCCGCTCCGGCCTCCGGCGTGCTGTCCTCCATCAAGGTCGCCGAGGACGAGACCGTCGAGGTCGGTGCCGAGCTGGCCCTGATCGACGACGGCAGCGGTGTCCCGGCCGAGGCTCCGGCCCCGGCCGCCGAGCAGCCCGCCGCCCCGGCTCCCGAGCCGGCCGCCGCGGCCCCCTCCACCGAGCAGGCCGCCCCGGCGCCCGCTCCCACCGCCGAGGCCGCCGCCGGCGGCGGCTCCGCCGAGGGCACGGACGTGGTCCTGCCCGCGCTCGGCGAGTCCGTCACCGAGGGCACCGTCACCCGCTGGCTGAAGTCGGTCGGCGAGAGCGTCGAGGCCGACGAGCCGCTGCTCGAGGTCTCCACCGACAAGGTCGACACCGAGATCCCGGCGCCCACCGCCGGTGTGCTGCTGGAGATCACGGTCGGCGAGGACGAGACCGCCGAGGTGGGCGCGAAGCTCGCCGTCATCGGCGCTCCGGGTGCCGCCCCGGCGGCCGCCCCGGCCCCGGCGGCCCCGGCCCCCGCCCCGGCGCAGCCCGAGCCCGCCCCGGCCCCGCAGCAGGCCGCCCCGGCTCCCGCTCCGGCCGCCCCGGCTCCGGCTCCCACGCCGACCCCGGCCCCGGCGCCCGCCCCGCAGGCCGCTCCGGCTCCGGCCGCCGCTCCGGCCCCCGCCCCGCAGGCCGCTCCGGCTCCGGCTGCCGTTCCGGCCGCCGCCCGGCCGACCGACGAGGGCGCCTACGTGACCCCGCTGGTGCGCAAGCTCGCCGCCGAGCACGGCGTCGACCTGGCCGCCGTCAAGGGCACCGGCGTCGGTGGCCGTATCCGCAAGCAGGACGTCGTCGCCGCCGCCGAGGCCGCGAAGGCAGCCCCCGCCGCGGCTCCGGCCGCCGCTCCGGCCGCGGCGAAGCGGGCCCCGGTCCTCGAGGCCTCGCCGCTGCGCGGTCAGACCGTGAAGATGCCGCGGATCCGCAAGGTCATCGGCGACAACATGGTCAAGGCGCTGCGTGAGCAGGCGCAGCTGTCCTCGGTCGTCGAGGTCGACGTCACCCGGCTGATGAAGCTGCGGGCGCGGGCCAAGGACGCGTTCGCGGCCCGTGAGGGCGTCAAGCTCTCCCCGATGCCGTTCTTCGTCAAGGCCGCCGCCCAGGCGCTGAAGGCCCACCCGGCCGTCAACGCCCGGATCAACGAGGCCGAGGGGACCATCACCTACTTCGACACCGAGCACATCGGTATCGCGGTGGACTCCGAGAAGGGCCTGATGACCCCGGTCATCAAGAACGCCGGTGACCTCAACATCGCCGGTATCTCCAAGGCCACGGCCGAGCTGGCGGGCAAGGTCCGGGCCGGCAAGATCACCCCGGACGAGCTGTCCGGCGGGACCTTCACGATCAGCAACACCGGTTCGCGCGGCGCGCTGTTCGACACGATCATCGTGCCTCCGGGCCAGGTCGCGATCCTCGGCATCGGTGCCACGGTCAAGCGTCCGGCCGTCATCGAGACGGAGGAGGGCACGGTCATCGGCGTCCGCGACATGACCTACCTGACCCTCTCCTACGACCACCGCCTGGTGGACGGCGCCGACGCGGCCCGTTACCTGAACTCGGTCAAGGCGACCCTGGAGGCGGGCGAGTTCGAGGTCGAGCTCGGCCTGTGATCCACGGCCGCTGATCCCGGTCACCGGTGCCCCCGTCCGGAGCTTCCCAGGCTCCCGGGCGGGGGCACCGTCGTGAGCACGGCGTGAGCCGCGTCGTACGCGCCGTGTAAGCCTCGTCTCACCTGGGCGAAAGCGCCCCTTGCGCCCCTCCCGGACGGTGTGTCAGCCGTATTGTCTAAGGGTCGATCGCCCTCAAGGGTCCTGTCCGTCGTCCGTCCGCCGCCCCTCGACGGGGCCTTTCGGGCGGCTGCCCCGGATTCACGAGCCCTGTCCAAGGAGCACTCATGACCGCGCCCGTCGTCCACTCGCTGCGCGAACAGATCCGCGAGCACATCCTGGAAGGGATCATCAGCGGGCGCTGGCAGCCGGGCGAGCGGATCGTGGAGCGGCGGATCGCGACCGAGCTGGAGGTCAGCCAGACACCGGTGCGGGAGGCGCTGCGCGAGCTGGAGTCGCTGCGGCTGATCGAGTCGGCGCCCAACAAAGGCGTGCGGGTGCGGAACCTCTCGGCCGCCGACCTGGAGGAGAGCTACCCCGTGCGGGCGGGTCTCGAGGCGATCGCCGCGGAGCTGGCGGCGGAGCGGCTGGCGGAGGACTGCTCGGCGCTGGAGCCGCATGTCGCCGCGCTGTACGAGGCCGACCGCACGGCCGACGGCACGGCCCAGGTGCGGCACACGGTCGCCTTCCACCGTGAGCTGGTCCGCGCGGCCGGCAACTCGGTGCTGCTGCACACCTGGGAGGGCCTGGGCATCGAGGTCTTCACGGCCCTGTCCATCCGCTGGCTGGGCACGGTCCAGCAGTCCTACGCCGAGGAGCACGAGGAGCTGGTCGCGGCGTTCCGGCGGAAGGATCCGGACATCGGCCGTCTGGTGAAGGAGCATGTGCTGGGCTGCGCCCCGCACGCCGCCGACGCCCCCGCCTGATCTCCCGTACCCGCCCCTTCCGTACCCGCCCCTTCCGGTCCCGGCGCCGTCCGCCCGGTCCGTCGTGCCCGCCACACCGGGCGAAGCCGCCGGAACCTGCCGATACTGGTGAGAACCGTGTCGTTCCCCAGGGCGGCGAGCAACGTCCCCGTCGGCCGGTGGTGGAGGCCGTGTGATCCGGCCACAGCTGTCCTTGACGCGCGGCGCCATGACCGCGGCGGTCTCGGCGGCGCGCTCCCTCGCGCGGGGTCTGACCGCCGTCCCGGCGGCGCTCGCGTCGGCCGGGACGGCGCCGCGGTCGGGTGCGCCCGGCCTCCGGCGGACCCCAAGAGGCGTGCAGATCGCGGTCCGGAGGCTGGGAGCTACGGCCGTTGCCCGGCCCGAAGACCGGTTCCGAGGACGCCCTCGGCGGCCTCCTCCTCACCGGGACGGCCGCCGCGGAGAAGACCGCGCGGGCCCGGCGGTGGGCCGAGGAGGGGGCGCGGCTCGTGCTCGTCCTGCGGGCGGGCACGCCGGTGGCCGTGGCCGCGCTGGTCCCCCGACTGCACCCGCTCGCACACCACTTGGTGCGCGCCGCCCGGGCGTGCGGTGAGGTGCTGCTGGTGGGCGGACCGCCCGGGCTGCACCTCCGGTTCGGGCTCGAGGAGGCCGTGTCCACCGGACACCGGCGTACCGTCGCCCTGGTGCGCTCCCTCCAGGCAAAGGGGCACGGGGTCGCGGTGGTCTCGGCACGGACCCGGCGTGCCCTGGCCCGCGCGGACCTGGGCATCGGGTCGGTGGCCGTCCCGCGGCACGTGCCGTGGGACGCCGACGTCACCGCCCCGCCCGATGTGGTCCACCTGCTGCTGACCGCCCTGCCGGAAGCCCGGCGGATCGGCCGTCTGTGCGTCCGGCTGGAGGGCGCCGGCGCGGTGGCCGGTTCGGCTCTCACCCTGCTCGTGGCCCGCCCGGGGGCCTGGGCGCGGGCCCGTCTGGTGACCGACGGGGTGGGCATCGCCTCGGTCGCCGCGGGCTTCTGGGCGGGGTGGCGGCTGCACGGACGTCCGGCCCCGGCGGCCGCCGGGCACACCCCCTGGCACGCCATGGCGGTACGCCAGGTGATGTCCCGGGTCGGCACCTCGTCCCAGGGACTGGACGAGGCCGAGGCCGCCCGGCGCAGGCAGTTCGCGGGCCGTGACCGGCACGAGGGGACCGGCTCCCTGATCGGCCGGGTCGTGGAGGAACTGGCCAATCCGCTCACGCCCGTCCTGGCGATCGGCGGCGGTGTCTCGGCGGCGCTCGGCTCCGTGCTGGACGCCGTGCTGATCGGCGGGGTGCTCGGGGTGGACGCGCTGGTCGGCGGGGTGCAGCGGCAGCAAGCCGACAGCGCGGCCGAGCGGCTGGTCGAGGCGACCTCGGTGCGGGTGCGGGTGCGCCGCCCCGGCCGGGCGGAACCGGTGGAGACGGCCGGCGAGCACCTGGTGCGCGGGGACCTGATCGAACTGCGGGCCGGTGACTCGGTCCCGGCGGACTGTCGGGTGGTGCGGGCACAGGGCCTGGAGGTGGACGAGTCCAGCCTCACCGGCGAGTCGCTGCCCGTCGTGAAGAGCGCCGCGCCGACCGCGGCCCGGGCGGTCGCGGACCGCACCTCGATGCTCTACGAGGGCACGACGGTGGCGGCCGGCCACGCGCTGGGCGTGGTCGTCGCCACCGGGACCGCCACCGAGGCGGGCAGCGCGGCCGAGGCGGGCCCGGAGGGCGGGCCGCCGGAGAGCGGGGTGGAACGGCGGCTGAAGGCGCTGGGCCGGTGGTTCCTGCCGCTGTCCGTCGCCGCGGGAGCGGTCCTCTTCGGCGTCGATCTGCTGCGCAGGCGCCCCCCGGGGGCCGCCCTGGGGGCCGCGGTCAGCCTGTGCGTGGCGGCCGTACCGGAAGGGCTGCCGTTCGTCGCCACGGTCGCGGAGCTGGCCGCGGCCCGCCGGCTGTCCGCGCGCGACACCCTGGTCCGCAGCGCCTCCACCATCGAGGCGCTGGGCCGCACCGACGTGCTGTGCTTCGACAAGACCGGCACGCTCACCGAGGGCCGGATCAGCCTCCGGCAGGTCTCCGACGGCCTGCGGCGCGAGGGTCCCGGCCGGCTCACCCCGGCGCTGCGCCGGATCGTCGCCACGGCCGTCCTGGCCGGTCCGCCGGGCGAGGCCGCGACGCTCGCCCATCCCACCGACCGGGCCATCGCCGACGGGGCCGGGTCGCTCGGCGCCGCCCCGGCCCGGGCCGCGGGGCTCGGTACGGACGTCTGGGAGCGGCTGGCCGAGCTGCCGTTCGAGCCGGGGCGCGGCTACCACGCCGTGCTGGGGCGGTCCGACAGCGAGGCGCGGATCGTGGTCAAGGGCGCGCCGGAGATCGTCCTGGCCCGCTGCGACCGGGTCCGCCGGGACGGCGCCACCGAGCCGTTCGGCGAGCGGCTGCGCGCGGAGACGGAGGCGGAGATCGACCGGCTGGCCCGGCGCGGCCTCAGGGTGCTCGCGGTCGCCGAGCGGGTCCTGCCCGCGGGTGCGCCGCGGGACGGCGCCGCCCCCGCCGGTCCGGGGGACCTCGGCGACGAGGCGGTCGACGGGCTGTGCCTGCTGGGCCTGCTGGGCCTCGCGGACCCGGTGCGGTCCACCGCCGCGCAGAGCGTGGACCGGCTGTCGCGGGCCGGGGTGCGCATCGTCATGCTCACCGGCGACCACCCCAGCACCGCCGCCGCGATCGCCCGGGAGCTGCGGCCCGGGGAGGAGCCGCGCCTGATGACCGGGGCGGAGCTGGACGCCCTCGACGACGCGGCGCTCGCCGGGAGGCTGCCGGACATCACGGTGTTCGCCCGGGTCACCCCGGCGCACAAGGTCCGTATCGTCACCGCGCTGCGTTCGGCCGGCCGTACCGTCGCCGTCACGGGCGACGGCGCCAACGACGCGCCCGCCATCCGGATCGCCGACGTCGGCATCGCCCTCGGCTCCCGGGCCACGTCGGCGGCCCGCGCCGCCGCCGACGTGGTCGTCACCGACGACCGGATCGAGACCATCGTCGACGCCTTCGTCGAGGGCCGGGCCATGTGGGGCTCGGTGCGCAGGGCGCTGGGCATCCTGCTCGGCGGCAATCTGGGGGAGATCGCCTTCACGCTGGCGACCACGCTGTTCACCGGGCGCAGCGCGCTCAACGCCCGCCAGCTGCTCCTGGTCAACCTGCTCACGGACATGCTGCCTGCCATGGCCATCGCCGCCCGGCCGCCCGCCGACCACCCCGACCGGCTGCTCGCGGAGGGCCCGGAGGCCTCGCTCGGCAAGGCCCTGATCCGTCACATCCGGCTGCGTGCCGCCGTCACCACGGCGGCGGCCGCGGCCGCCTGGATCGTCGCCCGGGCCACCGGCACCCGGGGACGCGCCGACACGGTCGCCCTGGTCGCCCTGGTGACCTCCCAGCTGTTCCAGACGCTCCAGGACGCGGGCCGTGATCCGGTGGTGGCCGTGGCCGCGGTGGGGTCCCTGGTGGTGCTGGGCGTGGTGGTGAGCGTGCCGGGGCTCAGCCACTTCTTCGGCAGCCGGCCCCTGGGCCCCGCGGCCTGGACGATCGCACTGGCGTCGGCGGCGGGGTCGGTGCTGGTGCCCCTCGCGGCGCGGGGCGCCGCCGGGACGCCGAGAAAAGTTCACCTGCAGAACACCCGGGTGCAGCCTGCCGGATGACATCGGGGCCGACAAAGGAGTCGTACCCGGCACGACACACACGAAAGGCGGCGGACCATGCCGCACATCTTCACCACGATCCTGACCCAGGTGGCGGTCGCCCTGCTCGAGGCCGCAGTGGTCCGGCTGGCCGTCCATCTCTGGAAGGCCTTCGGCACGGGCGGACACCCGGCGGCCGCACACGCCTGAGCGGCTCCCCTCCCGAACCGCATCACCCGAACCGGCTTGCCCGGATCGTCCGTTCGGACGGGTTTATTCGCGTGCATTGATGGAATGCGGCCAGGAAGACCCCTCGCCACTCACGCCTCATGGCAGGAGAGGACGGAGATGACTTCCCCAGAAGCACAGACCCAGCCACCGCAACAGCAGGCCTCGGCGGAACACCCGGAGGGGAAGCAGACGGGCGGCAAGCTGCTGCACCTGCGCACCGCCCGGGTTCCGATCCCCTACGTGACCCCGGGGGACAAGTTCCCCAACGTCCGCAAGGCCGCACCCGCGTCCAAGGCCACGTCCCTGCTCCCCTCGCCCCGCAAGCTGGTCCTCTACGGCGTCCTCGGCGGCATGACCGCCGCCGGGGCCATCGGCTGGCCGGTCGCGGTCGCCGTCGGCGCCGCCACCGAGGTGATCACCCGTGAGCAGGCGGCACGGCAGCGCCAGGGACACGAACACGCCGAGCGGACGGAGACCGCGACGCCACCGCGGCAGGCGACCGCCTGACGGTCCCGCCCGGACCTCGACGGGGCCGAACGCCCGGATGCCCCGGGACGCTCGGCCCCGCCCGCGTGCAGCGCGCCCGAACCGGCCCGCACCCCGCCCGAATCGGCCGGTCACCCCTCGGATGAGCAGGGAAAACGCGGCACCGCGTGCCGGGTTCTCCGGCACAGGATGCCAATTTCTTGATATCGAGACTTTTTCGGCCCACTACCTTTGATCGATCATCGATCAGCGGGTTATTGTCGCCAGCGGGGTCTCCACCAGAGCCCCAGCCCTGTCCTGCCATAGACCAAGGGCACCCCCGAACCCTTACCGATGAGGGAACCCCCTTCGACTGAGGAAGGCGGCGACATGACCGACCCCAAGGCCATCCAGCCGAGCGAGCTGGATCAGCTCCCGGACCGCGACCCCGAGGAGACCGCCGAGTGGCAGGCCTCCCTCGACGCCGTCACCGAGGCCGCAGGACCGCACCGTGCCGCATACCTGATGCGCCGCACGCTGGAGCGCGCCGAGGAGGCCGGCGTCGCACTGCCGCAGCTCCTCGAGACCGACTACATCAACACCATCCCCACCTCCGCCGAGCCCGCGGTGGACGGCGACGAGGCGATGGAGTCCCGCATCACCGCGTGGAACCGCTGGAACGCGGCCGCGATGGTGACCCGCGGCAGCAAGTACGGCGTCGGCGGCCACATCGCCACCTTCGCCTCCGCGGCCTGGCTCTACGAGACGGGCTTCAACCACTTCTTCCGCGGCAAGGAGGCCGACGGCTCCGGCGACCAGCTCTACATCCAGGGCCACGCCTCCCCCGGCATCTACGCCCGCGCCTTCCTCGACGGCCGGATCGGCGAGCGGCACCTGGACAACTTCCGCCGTGAGGCGGGCGGCGACGGCCTCCCCTCGTACCCGCACCCGCGGCGGCTGCCCTGGCTGTGGGAGTTCCCCACGGTGTCGATGGGCCTCGGCCCGATCTCCGCGGTCTACCAGGCGCGGTTCAACCGCTATCTGACCAGCCGCGGCATCAAGGACCTGACGAACTCCCACGTGTGGGCGTTCCTCGGCGACGGCGAGATGGACGAGCCGGAGTCCACCGCCGCCCTGACGCTCGCCTCCCGCGAGGGCCTGGACAACCTGACCTTCGTCGTCAACTGCAACCTGCAGCGCCTCGACGGTCCGGTCCGCGCCAACTTCAAGATCGTGCAGGAGCTGGAGGCCCTGTTCCGCGGCTCCGGCTGGAACGTGGTCAAGAGCCTGTGGGGCACCGCCTGGGACGAGCTGTTCCAGCTGGACACCACCGGCGCGCTCGTCCGCCGCCTGCGCGAGGTGCCCGACGCGCAGGTCCAGACGTACCAGACCCGCGACGCGGCCTACATCCGCGAGGACTTCTTCGGCAAGGACCCGGCGCTCGTCGAGATGGCGAAGCTGCTGAGCGACGACAAGATCCTCGAGTGCTTCCACCTCTCGCGCGGCGGCCACGAGTCCCGCAAGGTCTACGCCGCGTACAGGGCGGCCCTGGCCCACAAGGGCGCGCCGACCGTGATCCTGGCCCAGACGGTCAAGGGCCACACCCTCGGCGAGGGCTTCGCCTCGAAGAACGCCAACCACCAGATGAAGAAGCTCTCGGTGGACGAGTTCAAGGCGATGCGCGACCGCCTCGACCTGCCGATCAGGGACAGCGACTTCGTCGACGGCGAGGTCCCCTACGGCCACCCGGGCGCCGACTCCCCCGAGGTCCGCTACCTCCAGGAGCGCCGCGCCGCTCTCGGCGGTCCGGCCCCGGCCCGCCGCGTCCACCCCGTCGCCCCGCTGCCGGCCCCGGCCGACAAGGCGTTCAGCGCCTTCGACAAGGGTTCGGGTTCGCAGAACGTGGCGACCACCATGGCGTTCGTCCGCCTGGTCAAGGACCTGGTCCGCGACAAGGAGACCGGCAGGCGCTGGGTGCCGATCGTCCCCGACGAGGCGCGCACCTTCGGCATGGAGTCGCTCTTCCCGTCGCTCGGCATCTACTCGCCCAAGGGCCAGACGTACGAGCCGGTCGACCGCGACCAGCTGATGTACTACAAGGAGGCCAAGAACGGCCAGATCCTCAACGAGGGGATCACCGAGGCCGGTTCCATGGCCGAGTTCATCGCCGCCTCGACGTCGTACGCGACGCACGGCGAGCCGGTCATCCCGTTCTACATCTACTACTCGATGTTCGGCTGGCAGCGCACGGCCGACCAGATGTGGCAGCTCGGCGACCAGCTCGGCCGCGGCTTCCTCGTCGGCGCCACCGCCGGCCGCACCACGCTCACCGGTGAGGGCCTGCAGCACGCCGACGGCCACTCCCCGGTCATCGCCGCGACCAACCCGGCCGCGCTGACGTACGACCCGGCGTTCGCGTACGAGATCGCCGTCATCGTCAAGGAGGGTCTGCGCCGGATGTACGGCGCGGCCGCCCCGGACGAGGACCAGGACGTCTTCTACTACCTGACGGTCTACAACGAGCCGCTGCGGCAGCCCGCCAAGCCGGCCGGTGCCGGGGTCGACGAGGGCATCCTCAAGGGCCTGTACCGCTTCAACACGGCGGAGTCGGCGGGGCTGACGGCGCCCGCCAACGCCCCGCGGATCCAGCTGCTCGGCTCGGGTACGGCGATCCACTGGGCGCTGAAGGCGCAGCAGCTGCTCGCCGAGGAGTGGGGCGTGGCGGCCGACGTGTGGTCGGCGACGTCCTGGACCGAGCTGCGCCGGGACGCCCTGGAGGCGGACGAGGCGCTGCTGCGCGGCGAGGAGCGGGTGCCGTTCGTCCGGCAGGCGCTCCAGGGCGCCGAGGGTCCGGTGCTGGCGGTCTCGGACTACATGCGCCAGGTTCCCGACCAGATCGCGCAGTGGGTCAAGCAGGACTACACCTCGCTGGGCACCGACGGTTTCGGCCTGTCGGAGACCCGTGAGGCGGCCCGCCGCTACTTCGGTGTCGACGCCGAGTCCATCGTCGTCGCGGCCCTGGCGCAGCTCGCCCGGCGCGGCGAGGTGCAGGTGACGGCCGTGAAGGAAGCGCGCGAGAAGTACGGTCTGTAGGCACCCGGACGTCATCGGTCCGAGGCAGGAGGCCCCCGCTGCGGCGGGGGCCTCCTGCTGCATGATGGGCCGTATGCGTGCTGCCCGGCTGATCAAGATGGTGCTGCTGCTCCAGTCCCGGCCCTCCATGACCGCCGCCGAGCTGGCGCGGGAGCTGGAGGTGTCGGAGCGGACGGTCACCCGGGACGCGCAGGCGCTGTCCGAGGCCGGCGTGCCGGTGTACGCGGACCGGGGGCGGATCGGCGGCTACCGGCTGGTCGGCGGCTACCGTACGCGGCTGACCGGGCTGGCCCGGGGCGAGGCGGAGGCGCTGTTCCTGTCCGGGGTGCCGGGGGCGCTGCGGGAGATGGGGCTCGAGGACGCGGCCTCCGCGGCCCGGCTGAAGGTGTCGGCGGCGCTGCTGCCCTCCCTGCGGGACGCGTCGCAAACGGCGGCGCAGCGCTTCCACCTGGACGCCCCGGGCTGGTTCCGTGAGCCGAAGACGCCCGAGCTGCTGCCGGCCGTGGCGGACGCGGTGTGGGACGACCGCCGGGTCACCGCCCGCTATCTGCGCGGGGCGGGGGAGCACCGGCGGGAGGTCGTGCGGGAGCTGGAGCCCTACGGGCTCGTGCTCAAGGCGGGCGTCTGGTACCTGTGCGCGCGGGTGGCGGGGCAGGAGGCGTTCCGGGTGTACCGGGTCGACCGGTTCACGGCGGTGGAGCCGGCCGGCCCGGACCCGGCGCGCCCCGCGCGCTTCGAACGCGACCGGGAGTTCGAGCTGCCCGCGTTCTGGGAGGAGCGGGCGGAGCAGTTCGCCCGCTCGATCCTGCGCACGGAGGTGGTGGTGCGGCTGTCGCCCGAGGGGGTGCGCGTGCTGCCGCACTCCGTCGAGGCGTCGGCCGCGGCGGCCGCGCGGGAGGCACTGACCGAGGCAGCCGAGGCGGCCGGGGAGCGCGGAGGGGACGGCGGCGGGTGGGTGACGGTGACCCTGCCGGTGGAGT
Organism: Streptomyces sp. NPDC004051; assembly: GCF_053604275.1. NCBI lineage: Bacteria > Bacillati > Actinomycetota > Actinomycetes > Kitasatosporales > Streptomycetaceae > Streptomyces > Streptomyces sp. NPDC004051. Next base: position 429,615 of record NZ_JBSGHG010000001.1, read on the forward strand.
CCGAGGAGGTCGCCCACACCCAGCTGACGGCGCTGGGGCCCGAGGTGGAGGTGCTGGCGCCCGCGTCGTTGCGGGAGCGGTTCGCCGCCCAGGCGGTACGGCTGGCCCGGCTGTACGGGAGGGACACCCCCGACGCCGGCCCTGAGCGATCCGGGTGACACTCCGGGGTGCGTCCCCCGGTCCCAGGGCCGATGCTTGACGCGTGATGGACGAGACGGAGTTCTGGGAGCTGGTCGACACCGCCCGCGAGGACGCCGGAGGCGACCCGGAGGAGCAGGCCGACCTGCTCGTGGAGCGGCTCGCGCGGCTGGACCCGGAGTCGGTCCTGGACTTCGCCCGGCACTTCGAGTCCCGCTATCACCGCGCCTACCGCTGGGACCTGTGGGGCGCCGCCTGGGTGCTGCTGGACGGGGCGAGCGACGACGCCTTCGACTTCTTCCGGTGCTGGCTGATCGGCCAGGGCCGTGAGGTCTTCGAGGGCGCGCTGCACGATCCGGACGCCCTGGCCGGCCTGCTGGAGGAGTTCGACGAGGAGGTCGACGGCGACGCCGAGGACCTCGGCTACGCGGCGGACGAGGCGTACGAGCAGCTCACCGGCGCGGTGGCGCCCGATCTGGACCTCCCGCCGGCCCCCGCGGAACCCGAGGGCACCCCGGTCGACTTCGAGAACGAGTCCCTGCTCGCCGAGAGCTACCCCCGGCTCTGGGAACGGTTCCGGTCCTGATTCCCGTGCTGCTCCCCGCCCGGCTCCCCGTGCTGTTTCCCGCTCCGTCCCCCGTCCTGTCCCTCGGCCCGTCCCCCGGAGGACCCCGCGACCCGGCTGTCCTCCTGCTGCCGGGCGCCCGGCCGGCGGCCCTGCAGTTCCGCGGCCCGTTGCCTGATCGCCGGGAGGCGGGCCTGCAGGGCGGCGCCCGGGCAGCTGGTCATGTAGCCGTCGCTGTGGCCCGCGAGGGCGGGCAGCACGGCCATGGTGCCCGCCGCGTACCGGCTGGCGCCGTTGCTGGAGACCAGCCGGACGTCGGAGCGCGGGTCGGTGCCGGACAGGCCGAGCTTCCAGGCGGCCAGCTCGGCGATCGCGCGTTCCATCGCGGGCGGCACCGGCACCCCGGCGGTGAAGGTGCCGAGGGCGGCGATCCCCGCGGTGCGGTGGTTGAAGCCCTGGGTGTGGGCACCGGTGACGGGCCGGTCGGTCCCGCCCGCGCGGCCCTCGTAGATGGTGCCGCAGCGGTCGACGACGAAGTTGTAGCCGATGTCGTCCCAGTCCCGGCCGGAGGTCTGGCCCTCGTAGACGTTGCGGATGCCGGCCGGGGCCTCGGCGCAGTCGTAGTCGTTGGGCGAGTCGGTGTGGTGGATGAAGACGGCGACGACCTCGTCGTCGTAGCGCGGGGGCGGCTGGTCGTGGGCGGTGCCGGCCGTCCAGGCCGCTCTGGACACGATGGGCGGCTTGGGCGCCGTGTACGCGGCCGTCTCGCGGGGGGCGATGGGGGCGCCCGAGGACTCCGCGGCCTGTTCGACACCGTAGGCGCACAGCACCAGGGCGACGGCCGCGGCAAGGCCCGGCACACAGCCGAGCAGCACCTTGACGCCTCTGGGCAGGCCCGTGGGGCCCGGGGCACGGGGTGTCCGGGAAGCAGGGCGCCGCCACGCCTCCCGCGGCCTCCTGAGGACACGCATGGTTCCACTGTCGGCGGGATCCACCCCGTCCGCGACGTGTGCTGTGCCGACCGGTGGAACCATCTCCCTGGTCCGCCGCGTTCTTCCGAGTGCACGCGCGTGGGACCGCTTCCGTGAAGTCGCCGGTCCCACGCGCGTGCGGCTGATCACCGGGCCCCTCCCCCACGTATGAGGGGGTCCGAGAGAAAGGCGGTGTGCGTGGACCTGCTCGACATTCTGCTGCTGCTGCTCGTCCTGGCCTACGCGGCGTCCGGCTACCGGCGCGGTCTGCTGGCCGGCTGTGTCTCGCTGGCCGGTTTCGTGGGCGGTGCGGTCGTCGGCGTGTGGCTCCTGCCCTGGGTGATGGAGCCGGTGGACCCGGGGACGACCGCGGCGACGGTGACGGCCGTGCTCACGGTGCTGCTGCCGGCCGCGGTGGGCCATGAACTGGCGGGCCGGCTGGCGCTGCGGTTGCGGCGGGAGCTGGACCGGGGGCCGCTGCGGGTGGCGGACGGGATCGGCGGGGCCGCGGCCAACTCGGTGGCCGTGCTGATCGTGGCCTGGGTGATCGCGTCCGTGCTGGGCGCCTCCTCGTCCCCGCTGGTCACCTCCGCGATCCGCGACTCGCGGCTGCTCGGCGCGGTCAACGAGGTGATGCCGGACACCACGCCGGCCTGGTTCTCGCGGGCCACCTCGGAGCTGACCGAGGCGGGCTTCCCGCAGGTCTTCAACCCGTTCGAGAACGAGTCGACCGCCGAGGTCGCCGAGCCCTCCGGAGACAGCGTCACCGCGGCCGCCGTCCGGGCCGCCCAGCGGAGCACGGTGAAGGTCGAGGGCGTCGTGGGCCTCCAGGGCCGCGAGGGCAGCGGCTTCGTGTACGCGACGGAGCGCGTGATGACCAACGCCCATGTGGTGGCCGGGATCGACCGGCCGACCGTGCGGATCGGCGGTGTCGGGCGGGCGTACGAGGCCCGGGTGGTGCTGTTCGACCCGCAGAAGGACGTGGCCGTGCTGTACGTCCCCGAACTGCGGGCGCCCGTCCTCCGGTTCGACGACGACGCCGTCCGCGGCGACTCGGCGGTCGTCGCGGGCTACCCGCAGGACGGGGATCTGGACCTGCGGGCGGCGACGGTCGCCGGCCGGGTGCAGGCGAAGGGGCAGAACATCTACGGCGACCGGACGGTCGTCCGCGAGATCTACTCGATCCGTTCCCTCGTGCGCCCCGGCAACTCCGGCGGCCCGCTGCTGACCACCGACGGCCGGGTGTACGGCGTGGTGTTCGCCCGCTCCACCTCGGACACGGAGACCGGCTACGTGCTGACGGCGGACGAGGTCGCCGACGACGCGCGGCGCGCGGCGGACGCCACGGCGCCGGTGGACACGGGCGAGCCGACGGCGGCGTAGGACCGCGTCCGGGCGGGGCCGGGGGTCAGAGCAGGGACTGCCCCATCAGCACGTCGTCGACGTAGGCGCCGTCGAGGCAGAACTCCTCCGGCTGGACGCCCTCGACGACGAAGCCCTCGGACGCGTAGAGCGCGCGGGCGGCGAGGTTGTGGCCGAGGACGCGCAGGGTGATGCGGCGCGCGCCGCGCTCCCGGGCCTCCCGGACGGCCGCCCGCACCAGGGCCCGGCCCACGCCGGAGCGGCGGGCCGCTTCGGCGACGGCGAGGCCGCGGATCTGCTGGACGTGCGCGTTCGAGGGCAGTTCCGTGGGGAAGCCGAGGCGCACATAGCCGACGACGCGGCCCGCGTGCTCGGCGACGAGGTGGTCGCGGGGGCCGGAGCGCTCGCTGAAGAAGGAATCGTACGGCGGCTGCGGCGGCGGGGTGACGGCGTGCAGGACGGACCAGGTCTCCCGGTCCAGCAGGGCCAGCTCCCCCTCGTCGGCGGAGCGGGCGGCGCGTATCGACGGCTCGGACATGCGGGTCACTTTACGGCCGCCCGCGCGGTGCGCCCGCGGTGCCGCCCGGGCTGCGGGCAGGATGGGCGCCATGAGTTCCGACTCCTCCGCGTCCTCCGATTCCTCCGGCTCCTCCCGGCCTTCCGGCTCCTCCCGGCCTTCCGGGTCTTCCCGCGTCGCGGTGGCCGGTGCGTCCGGTCTCATCGGCGGCGCGCTCGTACGGTCCCTGACCGCCGACGGGCACACGGTGGTGCGCCTGGTGCGGGCCGAGCCGCGTGCGGTGGACGAGGTCCGGTGGGACCCGGAGCGCGGCACCGTGGACGCGGCCGGTCTCGCCGGGTGCGACGCCGTGGTCAATCTCGCCGGGGCCGGGGTGGGCGACCGGCGCTGGACGCCCGCGTACAAGGAGCGGATCCGCACCGGCCGGGTGCGGGGCACGGCGGCGCTCGCCGAGGCCGTCGCCGGGCTCGCGCCGGACGTACGGCCCCGGGTGTTCGTCAACGGCAGCGCGATCGGCTACTACGGCGAGACCGGTGAGCGGGCCGTCGACGAGAGCGCGCCGCCGGGCTCGGGCTTCCTGCCGGAGCTGTGCGTCGAGTGGGAGGCCGCGGCGGCGCCGGCGCGGGAGGCGGGCGTGCGGACGGCGTTCGCCCGGACCGGTCTTGTGGTGGCCCGCGAGGGCGGGGCGTGGGCCAGGCTCTTCCCGCTTTTCCGGGCCGGACTGGGCGGGCGGCTGGGTGACGGGCGCCAGTACTGGTCGTTCGTGGCGCTGCACGACGAGGTGGCCGCCCTGCGTCATCTCCTCGACACCGACGGGCTGTCGGGGCCGTTCAACCTGACCGCGCCGCATCCGGTGACCAACCGTGAGATCACCAAGGCGATGGCGCGCGTGCTGCACCGGCCGGCGGTGTTCCCGGTGCCCGCGCCGGTGTTGCGGACCGTGCTCGGCGAGATGGCCGGGGACGTTCTGGGCAGTGCCCGGGTGCTGCCGGCCCGGCTGCTGGAGTCGGGGTTCCGTTTCGCCTTCCCGGAGATCGACGGCGCGATCCGCGCGGCGCTGTGATCCCCCGTCAGCCCCCCTGAACCGCGGTCCTCCCGCCGCGAGGGGCGGGTGGCCGGGGGCGTGGAGGGCCGGTGGTCGAAGCCGGTGCGCCCCGGAGGGCCGTGCGGTGGCCGCCCGGCGGGTGTGTGCGACCGCCGTGCGCCCGTGCCCCTGTCGGTGCGCGACGCCAGGCGGTCCGTCACGGACCTAACCTCGACCAGAACTCGGGTATTCCTGGGGCCTGTTGGGGGCATCACGTCTCCAGCGTCCGCGCAACCTCGAGGAGGGGCACGTGCTTGAGCCCACGTACCAGGCGGACGTCGTCGTCGTGGGGGCCGGCGTAGCCGGACTCTCCGCGGCGCGACGCCTGACCAGCGCTGGAGTCACCACCGTGGTCCTTGAGGCCGCCCATACCGTGGGCGGCCGGATGGCGACCGACAAGGTCGACGGCTTCCGGCTCGACAGGATCGGGCAGTTGCTGTCCACGGCCTATCCCGAACTGCGGCCGGCCGTCGACCGGGACGGGCTGGCCCTGCGCCCGTTCGCCCCCGGTGTCCTGCTGCACAGCGACGGACGCCACCACCGGGCCGGCGTACCGATCGGCGCGAGAGGCGCGAGGGGCGCACTCCACACGGTGCGCGCCCTTGCGGGCGCCCCCCGGGCGGGGGCCGCGCCCAGGAGGCCGGCGGCCGTTCCCGGACGGCAGGTGTCCACGCCCCGGGGCCGGACCGGCGCCCCCCTGGGGACGGCCGTCGACCAGGCCCGCCTGAGTGCCGCGTTCACCCGGCTGGCCGGCACTCCGGTGGAACGGCTGCTGGCCCGCCCCGAGTCGACCGCCGCCGAGGCGCTCACCGCCCGGGGCCTGCCGGCCCGCACCGTCGACGGATTCCTCCGCCCGCTGCTCGCCGCCCTGCTGTGCGACCCGGACCTCACCACGTCGAGCCGGTGCGCGGACCTCGCGCTGCGCGCCTTCGCGGCCGGACCGCTGTGTGTGCCGGAGGGCGGCGCGGAGACGCTGCCGGAACTGCTGGCGCGGGGGCTGCCGCCGGGCACGGTGCACACGGGCGTCCGGGTCACCTCCGTCTCCACGACGTCGGTGACCACCGCCGAGCACGGCGAGTTCCGCTGCCGCGCGGTGCTGGTCGCGACGGACGCGCGGGCCGCCGCCCGGCTGCTGCCGGGACTGCGGGTGCCGGACTTCCACCCGGTGACGGTGGTGCACCACGCCACCGACGACCCCCCGGAGACCGGCGCCTCGCTGCTCCTGGACGCCGACCGGGGCGGTCCGGTGGCGCACACGGCGGTGGTCAGCCGGGTCGACCCGTCCCGGGCCCCGGCCGACCGCGCGCTGGTCTCGTCCACGGTCCTGGGACCGCCCGGCGCCCAGATCGACACCGGTGTGCGCATGCATCTGGCCAGGCTGTACGGCACGTCGACGGCGCGCTGGGAGACGCTCGGGGTCTACCACACCGCCGAGGCCGTCCCGTCCATGCGGCCGCCGCACGATCTGCGGCGGCCGGTGCGGCTGCTGGCGGGCCTGTACGTGTGCGGCGACCACCGGGACAGCAGCACCGTGCAGGGCGCCCTGCACTCGGGCCACCGCGCCTCGGCCGCGATCCTCACGGACCTCGGCGTGGGCCGTCCGATGCACAGGGCGGACCCCCTGCCCACGGCCCGAGCGGCCTGACCGGCCGCTCCCCCAGCCGCCCCGCGTCCCTCCGGTGACCAGCCCCGGAGGGACGCGGTGGCCCCAACCACGCCCCACCGCGACGGTGCGGCCGCGGTGGGGCGGTGCAGCCGCCGGCGGGGCGGCCGCGGCGGCTCAGCAGTACGCCGCGATCCTGTCGCGGTAGACGCGTACCGGTGCCGTGTCGCGGTAGGGCTCCAGCCTGCGCTCGAAGTCCCGGACGTACTCCACGGCCCGTACCGAGCGCATCTCGGACGCCTGGCCGGCCGCCTCGGCGGCGAGCAGGCAGGCCTGGTCGAGTTCGCCGAGGCCGAGGCGCGCGGTGGCGAGGACGACCCGGCAGAACAGGCGGCTGCGGGCGTAGCCGGGGGCGCGCAGCTGCAGCGAGCGCTCCGCGTGCTGGGCCGCGGCGCGGAACTGCTGGAGGTCACGGTGGCAGTGGCCGAACTCGTCGGCGAGCTGGGCCTCGTCGAAGAACCGCACCCAGTGCGGCACCTCGTCGCCGGGCCGGGCGTTCTCCAGGGCGCGTTCGGCGCGCACCAGGGCCGCGGTGCAGGCCCGGACCTCGCCGAGCACCCCGTGCCCGCGCGCCTCGACCGCGTGCAGCAGGGCCTGCACGGCGGGCGGGGCGGAGTTTCCCGCGCCCTGCTGGGCCACTCGCGCGAGCTGCACCGCCTCCCGCCCGTGGCCGAGGTAGACGGCCTGCCGGCTCATGGTGACCAGCACGTACGCGCCGTAGGTCCGGTCCCCGGCGGCCTGCGCGAGGCGGAGCGCCTGCACGAAGTAGCGCTGGGCGAGTCCGTGCGCGCCGATGTCGTACGACGTCCAGCCGGCCAGCCGGGTCAGGTCGGCGACGGCGGCGAACAGCCGGCGGCCGGTCTGCTCGCCGTAGGTGCCGCGCAGCATCGGCTCGCACTCGTGCTCCAGGTAGCGCACCAGGGCCTGGCGGGCGTGGCCGCCGCCGTAGGCGTCGTCGAGGGTGCGGAACAGCTCGCCGACCGAGCGCAGCGCGGCGATGTCGCCGCCGGTGACCCGCTGGCCGGGGCCGCGCTCGGCCGCCCGGCGGCGGGCGCCGAACTCGGGCGGTCCGGTGGGGCGGCCGGCCGGGCGGGCCTGTGCGGGGACGCGGACCGGCGGCTCGAGGCGGGCCACCCTCTCGTCGGCGCGGCCGATGAGCCAGTCCCGGCTGGGCACGACGAGCCCGGCCGAGGTGAAGGCGATCTTGCGCAGCTCGGCGTGGCTGCCGGAGTCCTTGCGCCACAGCCCGCTGACGATGTCGACGGCCTCCTCCGGGGAGGCGGCGAACTCCAGGCCCGCGTAGACGGGCGCGCAGGCGTCCAGGCCGAGGTCCTGGGCGGTGAGCCGGCGGCCGAGGCGCCGGGTGAAGACCTCGGCGATCAGCGCGGGTGTGGTCCCCCTGGGCTGCTGCCCGCGCAGCCAGCGGGTGACGGAGGTCTTGTCGTATCTCAGGTCGAGCCCGTGCTCGAGACCCAGCTGGTCCACACGACGGGCGAGTCCCGCGTTGGAGAACCCCGCTTCTGCGATGAGCGCGGCAAGTTGGCGGTTGGGGGTGCGCTGCGCGGGTCGTTCCGTCATCTGTGGTGCGGTCTCCTGCCTTCCGGCGAACGTTGATGCCCGGATCACCTGTGAGCAGCCCTTATGGCCTTCTGGACGGCGCGAATGTAGCGGAGAGTAAACGCCTGGTGGCATATTTCGATCCGCATTCATCCGATCGTGTGAGGATTTCCCCCGAGGCTGACGGACAGCGACCGGCACGGGCGCCGGACGCGCGCCGGAAATACCACCGGAGCCGCCCCCGGAACCTCCCCCTGAACCCGCCGCCGAAAGGAGAGCCGGTCGTACGGTCGTACAGTGGCTTGGGCACCTTTCGTGCCTTACCGCGTTCTGTGTTCCATGTTCGTCCTGCCTTACTACCTTCCGGGAGGCGCTCGCCGTGAGTGAGTTGCGGTTCGTCCGAATGGGCTTCGGGGCCGAGGCCGTCGACTACCAGGTGGCCTGGGACGAGCAGCGCCGGGTGCACGCGGCGCGGTTCGCCGACGAGGTGCCCGACACCGTCATCCTGCTGGAGCACCCCCCGGTCTACACGGCCGGCCGGCGCACCCAGGACAGTGAGCGCCCCCTCGACGGCACCCCGGTCGTCGACGTGGACCGCGGCGGCAAGATCACCTGGCACGGCCCCGGCCAGCTGGTGGGCTACCCGATCCAGAAGCTTCCCCGGCCGGTGGACGTGGTGGCGCACGTCCGGCGCCTGGAGGAGGCCCTGATCCGCACCTGCGCGGAGTTCGGCGTGGAGACCACCCGGATCGAGGGACGCAGCGGTGTGTGGGTGCTCGGCGACCCGCTCGAGCAGCGCCCGGCGCTCGGCGGGCTCTCCCTGGACTTCGACCCCCGCCTGCACGACGAGGAGTTCGACCCGCGGCTGAACGGCCCCCAGTACGCCCCCTCCAACGCCGGCCAGCGCCGGGAGGACCGCAAGATCGCCGCGATCGGCATCCGGGTGGCCAAGGGCGTCACGATGCACGGCTTCGCGCTCAACGTGCAGCCCGACAACAAGTGGTTCGACCGGATCATCCCGTGCGGCATCCGCGACGCCGGCGTCGCCTCCCTCGCGAGCGAACTGGGCCGCGACATCACGATCGAGGAGGTGCTGCCCGTGGTGGAGCGGCATCTGCGCGACATCCTGCAGAACGCCGACCTCAAACCGCGGGAGATCGTCCGCGCCACCGCCTGAGCCGGCGGCCACGACCGTCCGGCGCGGCGGGAATGGGCCCCGGGTCTCGGAGGTTGGCCTGACCGTCAAGCCCGCCAAACACGGGCGTACCCTGGTGTACGCCGAAGAATCGAAGCTAGGGAGCCGACGTGTCCGCAGTCGCACCGGACGGACGCAAGATGCTGCGCCTGGAGGTCCGCAACAGCCAGACCCCGATCGAGCGCAAGCCCGAGTGGATCAAGACCCGGGCGAAGATGGGGCCCGAGTACACGAAGATGCAGAACCTCGTCAAGAGCGAGGGCCTGCACACGGTCTGCCAGGAAGCCGGCTGCCCGAACATCTACGAGTGCTGGGAGGACCGCGAGGCGACCTTCCTCATCGGCGGCGACCAGTGCACCCGGCGCTGCGATTTCTGCCAGATCGACACCGGCAAGCCCGAGGCGCTCGACCGTGACGAGCCGCGCCGCGTGGGCGAGTCCGTGGTCACCATGGACCTGAACTACGCCACCATCACCGGCGTCGCCCGCGACGACCTGGAGGACGGCGGCGCCTGGCTGTACGCCGAGACCGTGCGCCAGATCCACGCGCAGACCGCCGGGCGCGCGGACGGCCGCACCAAGGTCGAGCTGCTGGCCCCCGACTTCAACGCGGTCCCCGAGCAGCTGGAGGAGGTCTTCTCCTCCCGCCCCGAGGTGTTCGCGCACAACGTCGAGACGGTGCCCCGCATCTTCAAGCGGATCCGCCCCGGCTTCCGCTACGACCGCTCCCTGGAGGTCATCACCGCCGCCCGGGACTACGGCCTGGTCACCAAGTCGAACCTGATCCTCGGCATGGGCGAGACCCGCGAGGAGATCAGCGACGCGCTCCGGCAGCTGCACGACGCCGGCTGCGAGCTGGTCACCATCACGCAGTACCTGCGCCCCTCGGTGCGCCACCACCCCGTCGAGCGCTGGGTGAAGCCGCACGAGTTCGTGGAGCTGAAGGAGGAGGCCGAGCAGATCGGCTTCTCCGGTGTGATGTCCGGCCCGCTGGTCCGTTCCTCGTACCGGGCCGGCCGCCTCTACCGGATGGCGGTCGAGAAGCGCGGTGCGTACATCGCCGCCCAGGCCGTCTGACACGGCGTTCCCGCCGTGTGCCGTACGGCACACGTGTGAACTCGCGCACAAGAAACTACTGGCCGGTAATGGCCGATACGACGCGGTCCCGGTCGTCCTCGCAGATGAGGGCGTACGCCGGGACCGCGTCGGCGTCCACGCGGCTCGAACCGGGGCTTCACGTGCGTTTGACCGGGGGGTCACGCCCTGGTAACACCAATCAGTGACCCTGGATTCACGGCACGTGCACCCGCGCTCACAGCCGCACCCACCGTCGTACTCGCATTCGTACCCGTACCCGAAGACGCTTCGAGGAGGGACCTCCACGATGCAGGCCGCACCGGTCCGCGCCACCGCCATCCCGTCCTTCGGCACCGCGCTGCGCGCCGTCGAGTCGCTGCTGATGAGCAGCGGCCAGCGCACCGCCCGTCGCAACGCCTGGACCTCCGTCCTGGAGGACCGCCGCCGCGCCAAGGACCGGGTGGAGGCGGAGCGCGTACTCGGCCAGTTCCCGACCGGCACCGGTCTCTGAGCCTCCGAAGACACTGCCGTCGTCCCCGCTGCCGGGGACACGTAGACTTCGTGGCATGGCGAGGAAGGAAACCGCAGCGGACGCTGCGAACCCCGGGCGACTGAAACAGATCGCTCTGACTTACAAGATGACCCGCAGGGTCGACAAGAAGATCGGCCTTGTACTCGCGGCTGTCGGAATCGTCACCTTCGGTGTCTTCCTCGCGATCGGCTTCTTGATCGGTCACCCCGTTTATCTCGGCATCCTGGGCTTCCTGCTCGCCTTCCTCGCGACGGCGATCGTGTTCGGGCGCAGGGCCGAGCGGGCGGCCTTCGGGCAGATGGAGGGGCAGCCGGGCGCCGCCGCGGCCGTGCTGGACAACGTCGGCCGGGGCTGGTCGACGACCCCCGCGGTCGCGATGAACCGCAACCAGGACGTGGTGCACCGCGCGGTCGGCAAGGCCGGCATCGTGCTGATCGCCGAGGGTAACCCGAACCGGGTGAAGAGCCTGCTCGCCGCCGAGAAGAAGCGGATGAACCGCATCGTCGCGGACGTCCCGGTGCACGACATGATCGTGGGCACGGGCGAGGGCCAGGTCGAACTGAAGAAGCTGCGCACGACCATGCTCAAGCTGCCCCGCGTCCTCACCGGCCCGCAGGTCACCGTGACCAACGACCGGCTGCGCGCGCTGGGCGACCTGATGAGCAACATGCCGCTCCCGAAGGGCCCCATGCCCAAGGGCATGAAGCTCCCGAAGGGCGGCGGCCCGAAGTCCCGCTGAGGCCCGCCGTACACGGCTCACGACGAGGGGCGCCCGGAGATGTCTCCGGGCGCCCCTCGTCGTGTACGACGGTCAGAATCCCTCGGGGTCCTCGGAGATCCTCCGGTGTCCCTCGGGCGGGCCCTTCGGGACCGGTTCAGATCCGGACCTCGACCGTGCGGGCCAGTCGGTCGTGCAGACCGCGGCCGTCGCGGTCCCAGATCAGGGCGGGGATCGCGAGGCAGAGCAGCGCGGAGCGGATCAGGCCGCGCAGCGGCTGCACCCGCCCGCTGTCCACGGCGACGACGCGCAGGCCGAACAGGCGCTTGCCGGGAGTGAACCCGACCGTGCCGACGGTGAGGACGCTCAGCACGAAGAACACCAGCAGCGTCCAGTTGCTGGTCGTCTGCCCGTTGAAGCCGTCGGTGATCAGGCCGGACGCGACCAGCGCGCACAGGCCCCAGTCGACGGCCAGGGCGCCCAGCCTCCGGCCCGGACGAGCGAGGGAGCCCGGCCCGTCCTCCGGCAGCCCGAGCTGCTGCCCCCGGTATCCGAGGTCGGCGCCGGCCTCTTCCAGGGCCGCGCGCGGCCCGGAGAGCCACGAACCGATTACCTGCCTGTTGTCCACCCCTACACGGTACTGCGCCCGAATACGGCCGGGGGACGGCGGGGTGCGGGACGAGGCAGGACGGCGACGCGTGTCCGGACCCCCGTGAGGGATGTGCTGGTTAACTTGTGCGAAACAAATGGGTCACGCCGGAGAAATGCCCCGTCCCTAGGGTCGGGTACAGCGCGGGCCGCCTGCACCGGCCGCACGACGATCTACCACCCCGGCGGGACGGTCGGGAGTAGGAGGAGCTGGATGTTCCAGAACGCCGACGAGGCCAAGAAGTTCATCGCGGACGAGGACGTCAAGTTCATCGACGTCCGTTTCTGCGACCTCCCGGGTGTGATGCAGCACGTCACGGTGCCCGCCGAAGCGTTCGACCCGGACGAGGAGCTGGCCTTCGACGGATCCTCGATCCGTGGTTTCCAGGCCATCCACGAGTCCGACATGTCGTTGCGCGCGGACCTCTCGACCGCGAGGCTCGACGCGTTCCGCCGCGACAAGACGCTGAACATCAACTTCTTCATCCACGACCCGATCACGGGCGAGCAGTACTCCCGCGACCCGCGCAACGTGGCCCGGAAGGCCGAGGCGTACCTGGCCTCCACCGGCATCGCGGACACCGCGTTCTTCGGCCCCGAGGCCGAGTTCTACGTCTTCGACAGCGTGCGCTTCAAGACGTCCGAGAACGAGTCCTTCTACCACATCGACTCCGAGGCGGGCGCCTGGAACACCGGCGCGCTGGAGGACAACCGCGGCTACAAGGTCCGCTACAAGGGCGGCTACTTCCCGGTCCCTCCGGTCGACCACTTCGCCGACCTGCGCGCCGAGATCTCGCTGGAGCTGGCCCGGTCCGGCCTGAAGGTCGAGCGCCAGCACCACGAGGTGGGCACCGCCGGCCAGGCCGAGATCAACTACAAGTTCAACACCCTGCTCGCCGCCGCCGACGACCTGCAGCTCTTCAAGTACATCGTGAAGAACGTCGCCTGGCGCAACGGCAAGACCGCGACCTTCATGCCGAAGCCGATCTTCGGTGACAACGGCTCGGGCATGCACGTCCACCAGTCGCTGTGGGCCGGTGGCGAACCGCTGTTCTACGACGAGCAGGGCTACGCCGGCCTCTCGGACATGGCCCGCTACTACATCGGCGGCATCCTCAGGCACGCCCCGTCGCTGCTGGCCTTCACCAACCCGACGGTGAACTCGTACCACCGCCTGGTGCCGGGCTTCGAGGCCCCGGTGAACCTGGTGTACTCGCAGCGCAACCGTTCCGCCGCGATGCGCATCCCGATCACCGGCTCGAACCCGAAGGCCAAGCGCGTCGAGTTCCGCGCCCCGGACGCCTCCGGCAACCCCTACCTGGCGTTCTCGGCCCTGCTGCTCGCGGGCCTGGACGGCATCAAGAACAAGATCGAGCCGGCCGAGCCGATCGACAAGGACCTCTACGAGCTGGCTCCCGAGGAGCACGCCAACGTGGCCCAGGTCCCGACCTCCCTCACCGCCGTCCTCGACCACCTCGAGGCCGACCACGAGTTCCTCCTCCAGGGCGACGTCTTCACGTCCGACCTGATCGAGACCTGGATCGACCTGAAGCGCACCAGCGAGATCGCCCCCCTGGCCCTCCGCCCGCACCCGCACGAGTTCGAGCTGTACTTCGACGTGTAGAGATCAACAGGGCTATACGCTGTGCGGACCCTGTGCGGACTCATCGTCAGTCCGCACAGGGTCCGCAACGTTATTGATCAAGGGACCCATCGCGCGCTCGACAGCGGCCCGCGTCGTCTGGTCCGAGTCGGGCCACAGGTGGATGTAGGTACGCAGCGTGACCGCAGCCGACGCGTGCCGCAGCCGCTGCTGAACGACCTTCACGTCCGCGCCACTCGCGATGAGCATGCTCGCGTAGTAGTGCCGGAGGTCGTGGAACCGGAACACCGGGGACAGGCCCGGGACCTGTTTGCGGATCCGGCGCATGTGCCGCTCCACCTTCCACGGCCCGAGCTGGGCGCCGTCATCGTCCAGCAGCACCCACCCGTCCGTGCGGCCGTCCAGTAGCCGCTTCAGCTCCCCGACGAACACGTCCGGGATCGGCACGGCCGCCATGCTCGACTCCGTCTTCAGCGGCTTGTCCGGGTACTGCACCGCTGGTGTCACCGTGCGCGCGTCGAGGTCGACGTCGACCAGGCGCAGCCCGCACGCCTCCGCGGTACGCAGGCCGACGAACGCCCCGAGCAGGATCGCGGGCCGGTACTTCTCCTCCGCGGCCTCGTACAGCTTCCACAGCTGTGCATCCGTACAGACGTAGGGCCGCTGCTTCCCCTCACCCGGCGACGTCTCCCGTGAGCACGGGTTCGCCGTGATCTTCTTCGCGCGGACCGCGGCCCTCATCACCTGAGACAGCCGGTTATGCAGGGCGTACCTGTACGAGTCGGAGGCGCCCTCTCGCAGCAGCCGGGCCATCCACCGCTTCACCGCCATCTCGTCCACGGCCATCAGCGGTAGCGCCCCGAACTCCTGCCGGATCTGCGCCAGGTGCACCTTGGCCTGCCGCACGGTCGACTCACGCTTCGCATAGGACTCGATCCACAAGTCGCACCATTCGTCGACCGTCAGCTTCTTGTCCCGCGGGTCGACGTAGGTGTTAGTCACCAGCGCGGCCGTGACCTCGTCGAGCCACCGCTCCCCGTCGACCTTCCGGTCGAAGTGCCGGGCATGCTCCTTGCCGGCGAGATCTCGGTACCGGGCCCGCCACTTACCGTTCGGGCGCTTCTTGATGCTCTTGCTGGCCATCGGCTCTCCGCTGCTCACGTTCGCGCCCGTCCGCTTCATCGCGGTCCCAGGCACGCAACTCCGGAATGGGCACTTCGGTCCTGAAGATTCGCTGATCCGTGCCGCCCAGGGGCACGATTCCGCGAATCCAGTAGCGCACTCGCTCCGTCGCCACCGGCTCATTCGGGGTGACCAGGTACGGAACCCCGTCCTCGAGCGGTACAAGCAGGTGGATCGGCGCAATGTCGAGCGCCCGTGACAGCGCAAGCAGCTCGACCACCGTGACGTTCTGCCGCCGGCCCGTCTCCAGCTTGGTCACGGTGCCCCGATCCCAAGGGACTCCGCTGGCCTTCAACCTGTCGGCCAACTCCTGAGCCGTCATGCCCTTCCGATTGCGCGCCTCCCTGACACGGCGCGTGATGGCCTCAACAGGGGTCATCGCCTCAGCTTGTTCCATGAGGGAACAGTATGAGGTTGTTGCGGTACAAGCAACCATGGGGCATCATCGGCACTGATAGGGCACTCACGTGACGCAATGTGCTTTCAAAGAACATTGCGCTCCGCATTCACCTCAGGAGGAGCAGGAATGGCACGGGCAACCCTCCCGCGCAGCGCCGACAGGCGACCGCTCGCCACTGCCGAGGATCTCGCCGAGCACTACGGGGTCCCCCGGAAGACCATCTACTACTGGCACCAGACGCAGACCGGACCCGGACGGCTGATGTTCCCGGTCGGTAAGTACCTGCGGGCCCGCTGGGACGACATCGACGCCCACGACGCCGAACAGGCAGGCCGGGGGCAGCGAGCAGCATGACCAGGAACGCAAAGAAGGGCCTGCTCCACACAGGCCCTTCTCAGGAAGACTCCGCAGCGGGCGGTAAGTCCGCTCCCACCGTAGCGCAGGCGAAGCCGGAGACGGAACCGGACGCCATCCTCCGGGACTACTGGGCCGCGGCGAAGGCCCGCTACAAGCGCGGCGACTACGTCGACTACGGCAGCGACGACTGGTGCGCGCTCCCCCTCGAGGACCCCCGCAAGATGGCCGGCCTCGTCGCCTTCGCCGAGATGTGGCGGAAGTACAACCCCGAGATCGCCGACGACCTCAACCGGCAACTCACCCACCCCGAACCGCTCTGGCAGCGCGCCACCCCCGAGGCATTCACCACCGTCGCCCGGCAGATGGCCGCCCAACAGCAGCGAAGGGAGGCCGCATGAGCGAGCCCGTCGCCTACCTCCCCGGGAACGAGCCGCCCGACGAGGACCTATGGGCAGACTTCCCGGCCGAGACGACCGGCCCGCGCCCCATCGGCACCAGCTCGCAGGACTACCTCAACGCCTGCGTCGACGTCCTCGAATCCGAGCTGTTGGACTCGGCAGCCCTCGACAGCATCCAACCGCTTGAGCCCGTCATCGCGGACGTCCTGTACCGGGACACCCTTGCCCGCGTGTACGGGGCGTCCGGCACCTTCAAGTCGTTCATGACGCTCGACTTCGCCGGCTGCGTCGGCACTGGCATGCCCTGGCACGGCCAAGAGGTCACGCAGGGCCCGGTCATCTACCTCGTCGCCGAAGGCATCCGCGGCATCCGCAAGCGGGTCCGCGCCTGGGAGCAGCACCACCAGCGGAAGATGACCGGCGTCCACTTCCTGCCCCGCCCCGTACAGGCCATGGACACCGAATGGCTGGTGCTCATCGAGTTGTGCCGCAGATGGCGGCCCGCCCTCGTCGTCATCGACACGCAGGCCCGCGTCACCGTCGGCATCGAGGAGAACAGCAACACGGAGATGGGACGCGTCGTCGACCGCATGGAGCAACTGCGGGCCGCCTCCGAAGCCTGCGTACTCCTCGTCCACCACACCGGACACGACGGGGACCGCGGCCGAGGAGCGACCGCCGTGAAGGGCGCGCTGCAGACCGAGCTGGGCGTCGAGCGCAAAGGCAGCAGCCTGCTCGACACCACCGTCACCCTCAAGACAGGCAAGCAGAAGGACGACGAAGAACTCGGCGACGTCGTCTTCGGGCTGCACCAGGTCGCCCTCGACGGCGAGGCGAAGGAGGACGGCAGCCCGCTCACGTCCGTCGTCCTGGTGCCGCTCGACCCCGTCGCGCAGCCGCAGGCCCGCACCGGGCACCAGGGGCGCGTCGAGGAGATCGCCGCCGCCCTCGACGCCGCGGACGTGCCCCTGACTTGGGGACGCGACAGGGTCCGGCGCAGGGCTACCGCCCTGGGCATCCAGGCGGAAAACAAGCTGCTCTCGGACGTCATCGAGCACCGCCGGAACCGGGCGGAAAACCTGTCCGCAAACCTGTCCGCTGACCCCGAAGGGACAGGACAGGATGAATAGGACATCTCACCTGTCCGGACTCAGCGGACAGTTTCCAACGAAACCGCAGGTCATACCTGTCCCGGACAGGTCGGGGACAGGTAGCGGACAGGGCATGCCGGACGACCTGTCCGCTCCGCTCCCCTCCTTTAGGGAGCGGACAGGTCGGACAGCCCCGACCCCAGCCCCCCACTCATCCCCTGTTGCTGCCGTCTTTTCCGGCGGTCACCACAGACAAGGAGTCACCGTGGCATCCCACGTCGAGGAGCAGATACAGCGCCGTATCGCGGCTGTCGCCGCAAAGACGCAGCAGCAGCGAGAGGAGCGTGACGCTTTCGCCGAGCGGCGCGCTGCGGGTCTCGTCGCGCGGAAGCGCTCGAAGCTGCGCCGGGTGTTCTGCGGGACGTGCGCCCGCTTGCAGCGGAAGGGCAGCTACCTGCGTTGCCCGCTCGGCTGCGGTACGGCGCTCTGCCGGAGGCGGGCCGGCTGCGGCAACACGCACCTGAAGCAGTGCGAGCACCGGCCGTCCGCGCAGGTCACGGAGCGTAAGGCGACTATGGCAGATCTGCCATCGCAGCACCGGCCGGAGGCGTCGTGAACACGTACCTGCGCACGGCCGCCCTGGTGACCGCCGCCGCCCTGCGGGACGACGACCAGGCCGTGCGGCTGCTCCTCGCCACCCTGCCGCCCGACCAGGCTGCCGCCGCGTGTCAGGGCGCCGTCCTCGCCATGGCCGAACTCGTCCGCGAAGCCATCACCCCCGAAGCCGTAGCCCGCGCCGTCCGCGACGCCCAGCAGCTCGCACAGACGGCCGCAACCGAAGGGAACCCCTCATGACCCCCGACCAGGTCCGTCAGGCGTTCAACGCCAAGGTGGAGAAGATCCGCGCCCGCGAGGACATCACCCCGCAGGCGAAGCAGGTCGCCATGGCGCGCGCCCACCAGGACGCCGCGGCCAAGCTCGACGCCATCCGGACGGCTGACCGGCAGCAGTACGAGGAGCGGCGCAGCACCCTGGAGAAGCGGCTGTTCGGCAACCGGGAACTCTCCGGCACCGACGCCCTGTCCGCGCGGGACGCCCGGGAGCGGGCCGCCGGCTACACGCACCCCGACGAAGCGCTCGCCGCGTACCGGCGGGCCCAGCGCGACGGCGACCGCGACATGATGCGCGCCCTCGGCTCGTGGGCCGCCGACCAGGCCACCCTGCCCATCCTCGGCGACGCCTGGCGGCCCCTCGTCGAGCAGCACGCCGAGAACACCCCCGGCTACACCGCCAACCTCGAGGAGCTCCGCTCCCTGCGCGAGCCCGGCACCTACGACGACACCAGCTACATGACGCCGGCCGTGCCGTCCGAGCTCGGCAGGATGAGCCCCCAGCAGGTCACCATGCTCGCCGACTCCCCCATGACGGTGTACGGCAACGACGGACCGGAGGCAGCGTGACCACCGCCATCGACTTCGGCCACGACACTGGCAAGGCGCACAACGCCGTCCAGGCAGCCGAACGCCGCAGCCTCCCCATACCGCAGGAGATCTACGACGCGGCCAGCCTGTGGGACGTCGTCATGGAAGCCGCCCACAAGACGGTGCCCGAGCGGCCCACGGTCGACGACGTGCCCTCGACCGCCGACGAACTCCGGACGGCCATCGAGGAGCGGGCCCGCGCCCACCGGGTCGCCGAAGCGCACCGGTACGTGGCCATGGACTACATGGAGCCCGTCGCCCGCCGCTTCAACAAGCTCGTGCGCGATCAGGCCCCCGGCTGGATTCTTGGACTCCAGCCCCAATTCCTCGCCCTGACCAAAGCACTGGCCACCCAGTCGGGAAAGCTCCCCGCGCTCCTCGACCGGCACATGCTCGACTGGCGGGACAGCCGCATCGCGGCCGCGTGGGAGAAGGCGGAGAGCGCATCCGTCCAGCTCGATCAGCTCGTCGCCGACAGGCAGGACATGGCGCGCGCGGTCGGACAGGATCTCGGACGCGACGCCCAACTGTTCGCCGTCGCCAAGCTCACCGAGGAGCCGACAGTCGAGGACGTGTTCGCGCACAAGATGCGCGACCACGTCGGGCCAGCGCTCCGCGAGTGGCGCGACCTCCGACACCAGCCCGTGTCACGGTGGCTCCACCTCGCCCGCTCACCACACTTCACCCTCGAGCTGGCCACACCAGGAGAGGTCGAGCAGCGGCAGGCGACCATGGACCGCTGGCACAACGCCATTCAGGTCATCATGACGTCAGGCCTGACACGGCAGCAGGCCGAGCACGCGGTCGCACAGGCACTGCGAGGCTGAGCCCAATGATCGTCGACGTCAACGGCAGCGAAGCGGTCCGACGAATCCCGCAACGCACCCATGGTGAGCAGGGTCTTAGCCATGACTGCTCTCCAGCGTCGACCCCGCGGTCCGGTCGAGCTCCAGGCCGGCCGGACCGCGCCCAAAACGGGATAGATCACCCGGGGACGGGGGCCCCTAGGCGATCTCTCCCGCATCGGGGTCGCAATGCACCTGACCGTCGATGCGACGCAGGAACGTTGGATTTACCAGGGAGGCCGATCGTGGCTGATGACGAGTACACCCCTCCGCCGGCCCCGGATGGGCTCGGGGAGCGGGGCCTGAAGCTGTGGACGGACACCCTCGAGGAGCTGGAACTCGACCCGGATGAGCTGCTGCTTCTCGAGGAGGCGGCCCGGCTGGCGGATGAGATCGACAGGATCGCCGCCGCCCTCGATGCCGGTGAGCTCATCTCGAGGGGTTCGCGTGGGCAGCCGGTCGCCAATCCGCTGATCCGGGAGATCCGGGGGCATCGTCTGGCCCTGTCGCGGCTGCTGCGGCAGTTGGGGGCGACCAGGCCGGGCGAGGAGTCCGGGGAGCGGTCGACGCCGTCGGAGCGGGGCCGTAGGGCGGCTCTGTCGCGGTGGAATGGCGGCCGTGCGGTGCCGGACAGGCAGACGTGGTCGTCGTCTCCGGCGGTGCTGGACGACTACCGGAATGCGTTCCGGGGTGATGCGTCGTGAGCCGGCGGCGGCGGAAGCCTCTGCGGCCGGATGCCGAGATGCCCGACTGGCTCGCCGTGTACCGGCCGGAGCTGTGGTCGGACGATCCGGACGACGACATCGAGCGGTACTACTTCGGCCGCTTCCGCTGGAAGGACGCTCAGCAGGAGTGGGCGGCTGGCGGCAGCCCTGAGCCGAAGATCAAAAGTCCCAGACCCGTACACGGGGGGGAGCGTCAACACGATCCCGGTACGTGAGTGACCGCGGGCAGGATCCTGCCCCTGGTCTGATTGATCTACTTTTGTCCTCAAGGGCCCGCGCCACGACGCCTTAGGAGGGCGGCGCGGTGCCAGCAATCTCGGTCGGCTCGGTTGAAGTCGACGTTCTACCTAATGCGACAGGCATCCGGCAGCGGATGCAGCGGCAACTCTTGCCCGCCGCTGAGGAGGTGGGTAACGAGCTCAGCCGGGTGATGGGCCGGTACATCACGGCGGGTATCGCGGACGCGGTGCGAGCGGGCGTGACGGCTGGCGGCCGTCAGGCTCAGGCGCCGGCCGCGAGGCAGGGCCAGTCGACCGGGTCGACGTTCGCCCGCTCGTTCAAGGGCCAGCTGCAGGCGGCTCTGGCGAACCTGCCGGAGGTTCGCCTTCGCGCGGACTCCTCGGATGCGCAGCGGGAGCTGTACGACATCCGCGCCCAGATGATGGCGCTGCGGGATGTGCGGATCGGTATCGACGTCGACGCGGCGACGGCGTCCGCGGCGATGACGCAGCTGCAGGCCCGCCTCGACCGCCTGTCGGCGTCGGACGCGGACGTGCAGATCCGGGTGGACGCCGCGGCGGCGAGCACGCAACTGGCGGCGTTCAATGCGCAGGTGTCCCGGGTCGACGGCCGCACGGCGCGGGTGGACGTCGACACGCGCTCCGGTGCGGCGAGCCTGAATCTGCTGGCCGCGTCGGCGATGGCGTTCGGGCCGGCGATCCTTCCGGTCTTGCCGGTGGTTGCCGCGGGGTTGGGTGCGATTGCTGCGGCGGGTGCTGCTGCTGCGGCGGGTGTCGGCGGTATCGCTCTGGTCGCGGTGCCTGCGTTCAAGCAGATTGGGACGGTTCTGCAGGCGCAGAAGGCCGCTCAGGACGCTGCGACGCAGTCGACGGGGCAGGGTGGCCAGGCGGCGGCGCAGGCGGCGCAGCGGTCCATGCAGATGGCGTCGGCGCAGCAGTCGTTGGCGACCGCGCACCGGAACGCGGCCCGTCAGATCCGGCAGGCGGAGCAGGGTGTCGCCGACGCGGCGAGGGATTCGGCGGAGTCCACCGAGCGGGCCGCCGACCAGGTGAAGCAGGCTAAGCAGGGTCTGGCGGATGCGGTACAGCAGGCCGCGGACCGGCAGCGGCAGTCGGCCGAGCAGATCCGCAGTGCGGAGGAGTCCCTCGCGGACGCGCAGCGGACGGCCCGGCAGGCGCAGGAAGACCTCACCGACGCCCGCAAGGACGCCGCGCGGCAACTCGAAGACCTCGAGTCCCGGCTCGCGAACGCGTCCCTGTCCGAGCGGGACGCTGTCCTGGCGGTACAGGAGGCGCAGGAGAAGCTGACTCGCATGCGGGAGGCCGGTGACGCGGTCTCGCTGCGGGACCAGCAGCGTATCCAGCTCTCCTACGACCAGGCGGTGCAGCGGCTCAAGGACCAGCAGTCCGAGACGAAGCGGTTGTCGGCGGAGAAGGAGGCTGCGGACAGGGCCGGCGTCGACGGTTCGGATCGGGTGCTGGATGCGCAGGAGCGTCTGCGGCAGGCCGAGGCAGGGGTTGCCAGGCAGCAGAAGGCGCTGTCGAAGGCGCGTGAGGATGCGGCCCGGCAGGCGGTGCGGTCGCAGCGGGACATTGCCGAAGCGCAGGAGCGCGTGGCTGAGGCGCAGAGGAACGTCACTAGGACTCAGGAGGACGGGGCCCGGTCGGTTGCGCGGGCGCAGGAGCAGTTGGCGCAGGCGCAGCAGTCGGCTGCGGACTCGATCTCATCGGCACAGCGGCAGATGGCGCAGGCGCAGCAGTCGGGCGCCGCTTCGGTCGACCAGGCGGCTCTGGCGCAGCAGAGGTATCAGGCTGAGTTGGCGAAGCTGACGCCGGCCGCGCGGGAGACGATGGCCGCGTACACCGGCCTGCGGGATGCGTTCGGCGCCTGGTCCAAGAGCCTGCAGCCCGCGGTGATGCCCATCTTCACGCGCGCCCTGAACGCCATGAAGCGGGCGCTGCCTGGTCTGACGCCGTTCGTGACCGAGGCCGCGGACGCGATCCAGGGCCTGATGGACCGGGCGTCGGCAGAGCTGAAGAAGCCGTTCTGGAAGGACTTCCGCGACGACCTGGCCGGGGCGGTGAAGCCCGCCATCGAGGGGTTCGGCGTCGCGTTCGGCAACGTGTTCAAGGGCATGGCCGGGGTGATCTCCGCCTTCCTGCCGCACATGGATTCCATCTCCGGCCGGATGCAGGACATCACCAAGAAGTTCGCCGACTGGGGCTCGAGCCTGAAGGGCTCCCCGGAGTTCGAGCGGTTCCTGTCGTACTCCTCGGAGATGGCGCCGAAGATCTGGGAGGCGCTGCGCAGCGTCTCGGGTGCGGCCCTGGCGATCGGGCAGGCGATGGCTCCGATCAGCAGCATCGTGCTCCAGGTCATCACCTGGCTGGGTGAGGGCATCCAGTGGGTCGCCGACACCGCGCCATGGGTGGTCCAGGGGATCTACGGGATCGTCGTCGCGATGAGCGCGTGGCGGCTCGGGGTGATGGCGTGGACCGCGGTGCAGAAGCTGGCGACGCTGGCGCTCAGGGCGTTCAACCTGGTCTCGAAGGCCGGCCCGTGGGGCTGGATCATCCTCGGCATCACGGCCGTCGTGCTGGCCGTCACCTACCTGTACAAGCGCTTCTCGTGGTTCCGCGAGGGCGTCCAGGTGGTGTGGGACTGGTTGAAGACGGCGTCGCTGTGGCTGTGGGAGACGGTCCTCAAGCCGGTGTTCACGTGGATCGGTGACATCGTCGTCTGGCTCTGGCAGAAGATCATCAAGCCGTACATCGGGTTCGTCATCAGCTACTGGAAGATGGTCGCCAAGGTGGCCATGTGGCTGTGGAAGAACGTCCTCGCCCCGGTGTTCCGCGGCATCGGGGAGGTCATCTCCTGGTGGTGGAAGAACATCGTTCAGCGCTACTTCCGGATGGTCCGGGGTGCGGTGAAGACGCTGGGCGAGGCGTTCCAGACGGCGTACAGCAAGGCCATCAAGCCGGCGTGGGACAAGGTCTCGTCGGTCATCAGCGCCGTGTGGGAGAAGGGCATCAAGCCCGCGTTCGGCTCGGTGAAGTCCGGCGTCCGGCTGGTCGGCGAAGCCTTCGAGGCTGCCCGGAAGGCCATCAAGAAGGCGTGGGACAAGATCTCGGGGATCGCGAAGAAGCCCGTCGAGTTCGTGGCGAACACGGTCTACAACAAGGGCATCCGGAAGGTGTGGGGGTACGTCACCAAGGCGTTCGGCGGTGACCCGCTGCCGGAGTTCACCGGCTTCGCCTCGGGTGGCGTACTGCCCGGCTACACGCCGGGCCGGGACGTGCACCGGTTCGTGTCGCCGACGGGCGGCGGCCTCGAGCTCAGTGGCGGTGAGGCCATCATGCGGCCGGAGTTCACGCGCGCTGTCGGCTCCGGGTTCGTCCACTCGATGAACGCGATCGCCAGGACGGGCGGCGCGCAGGGCGTGAAGGCTGCTCTGGCTCCGATGCTGGGCGGGAACCCGTCGATGCCGACGGACCGCAGCCTCAAGTACTCCTCGGGCGGTGTGGTGCAGCGGTTCGCCGATGGCGGCATCTTCGGCTGGATCAAGTCCGCGGCGAAGGCCGGGCTGGGCGCCGGCTCGGCGGCGTGGAACAAGGTGAAGGAGGCGGCGTCGTGGCTGACGGACGGTCTCGAGGCGTCGGCGCGGGCGGGCATGAAGAACGTGGTCGACCCGCTGCTGAAGCGGTTCCCGGGCATGGATACCGGCTTCGGGAAGCTGATTCGCCGTATCCCCGGCAAGGTCATTGACCGGCTGTTCGGCTACAGCAAGGAGGCAGACAAGCGGGGCGCCGGAGGTATCGGCGGGCCGCGGATCCAGGCTGGTCTGAAGTGGGCGAAGACGCAGCACGGCAAGCCGTACCAGTGGGGCGGCAACGGCAACCCCAGCTGGGACTGCAGCGGGTTCGTCTCGGCGATCGAGTCGGTGATCCGAGGCCAGAAGCCGCACCGTAGGTGGGCGACGGGCGCCTTCTCCGGCCGGACCGCTCCACCCGGCTGGGTCAAGAACGGCAACAGCCCGTACCGCATCGGCATCACCAACGCCGGCGTGGGCCACACGTCGGGCACCCTCGGCAAGACCAACGTGGAGAGCCGGGGCGGAGACGGTGTGGTCGTCGGCTCCCGGGCCCGCTCGTACAAGAGCAGCCTGTACACCGACTGGTACGGCTTCCAGCCCGGCAAGTACGACCAGGGCGGCATGCTGCAGCCGGGGTTCAACCTCGCCTACAACGGCACCGGCCGGCCGGAGCCTGTCCTGACCGGGGCACAGTTCAACGCGCTCGCCCGCGGCAGCCAGCAGCAGCCGGTGGTTGTCGAGCTCCACGCCCGTGAGGGCGAGTTGGGCCAGTTCATCGACGTGCGGGTGCAGGACCATCAGCAGCAGCTCATCCAGGTGCTGAACGCGTCCTGACGGGCCGTCAAGGAAGGTGGGTGATAGCTGGGCATTCCGGGTGCTCGACGGGGTGCTCAGCTACTGCTCACGGGTGCTCGACCGCAGGTCAGGGCTGCTCAGTCAACTGCTCAACGACTGCTCAACGGAATCTCTGAGCAGTGCTTGAGCACCTCCTTGAGCGGCTGTGACCTGCGGTCGAGCAGTGCTGAGCAGTGCTTGAGCAGTAGCCCATACCGGGGCAAGCCGGGTGCTACGGAAGGTGCTACGCCCCTGCTAACTGATCATGCGTAGCAGTCGGCGTAGCACTTCCCGTAGCGGCTGCGACCAGGGGCTTAGTAGTCGAGTAGCAGCGCTGTAGCACCTCGCATACCGGGGCATTTCAGTCGGACAGACGTTGGACATGATCAAGGGATGCGCAGGTCGCAGGTTGGACAGAGGTTGGACAGTCGAGGACAGAACCATGATCATCTGTCCAGGGTTGTCCAACCTCTGTCCAACCTCCCCGACGCCGTGACCTGCGGTTGTCCAGGACTGTCAGAGGCCTGTCCAGGGTGCATACCGGGGCGAACCCACCGTGACGACGACCGTGATTCCACCGGTACGCACCGGTACGACGTCACGGTGCCGGGCCCGAGAATCACGGTCCCTCACGGACGAATCACGGTGATATACCGGTCAAACCACCCTGCCAGAACCTTGCCCCGACCCTGCCGCGCCGCAGGTCGACCCTGCCCCCGACCCTGCCAGAGAGCGGCAGGGTCGTCGTCGACCCTGCCCGGCCGGGGCAGGGTCCCGGCAGGGTTCTGGCAGGGTCCGTCCTGCGGAAACGCAGGGTCGGGGCAGGGTCCTTACGGCCGGTCGGCGAACGGCACGAGCCGGTGAGCGGCGATGCAGGGCGGGCAGGCGTACTGCACGCCACCCGGCCCGGAGCCCTGCTCGATGACGTCGATGAGCCGGACGTCGGCGGCGAAGCGCTCATGCCAGCTGCAGAAGCCGTAGCCCGTGGGGGTGCCCGCGGCAGTCTCGGTCTGC
Source organism: Streptomyces sp. NPDC004051 (assembly GCF_053604275.1). Taxonomy (NCBI): domain Bacteria; kingdom Bacillati; phylum Actinomycetota; class Actinomycetes; order Kitasatosporales; family Streptomycetaceae; genus Streptomyces; species Streptomyces sp. NPDC004051. The sequence continues at coordinate 455,403 of NZ_JBSGHG010000001.1, forward strand.
GTACTCTCGTCCATGTCGACTCCTCACCAGTCGTCCACACCCCCGGGCCCGGCCAGGCTGCGGGGGCCTTCCGTTTCCGCAGCGTAGGCCCACCTGTCAGGTGTTGTCAGGTGACGTCACCCAACGAGAAGCATCGACGTATGACTCCTACGGTCGATACATGACCGTAGATCTCGACGGGCCCGAACCCCTGTATGAGCAGATCGCCGCGGTCCTCGCTGCCCGGATCGCCGACGGCACCTACCCGCCCCGCCGGCGCATCCCGTCCGAGGCGGGGATCGTCGAGGAGTTCGGCGTGTCCCGGCCGACCGCGCGGGCCGCGGTGCGGCTGCTCATCGAACGGGGCCTGGTCGTCACCGTGCGCGGCAAGGGCTCCTACGTGACCGACGCACCCCAGCCGTGAGAGCCCGCTCGGAAGCGCGTCCCGCCCTTACAGGAAGCGGGTCCTCGAGGGGTACGCACTGGCCCGGACCCCTTGGGCGTAAAGGGTTGTGCAGTCCTCGAGCGGGCCCGGGAAACGGCCGGGGGGAGATGTGGAAGACGCTGCGGGAACACCCGCCGCGGAGGCCCTTCACTTGGATCGCACGCTGCGCGAACACCGCCCGCAGAGGGGTCGAGCACTTGCGATGCGACCTGCGATCCAACCCCCTCGAGGAGAGGGGGGGAGATCGGTAACACGCTGCGGGAACACCCCCTCCCCGACCCCCACGCGGGGAGGGGGGTTAATGGGATTCGACCAGCGGTTCCGCACACCAAAACGCCCCCCTCCGGAGAGGGGGGCGTTAGGGAAACGACGTGCCGTTACGCGGTGGCGCGGGCGGCGCGCTGCCGGTCGTTCGCACCGGCCTTGCACTCCCGGCACTGCCTGGTGCCGTCCGCGGTGAAACTCACCCGCTCCAAGTCCTTCAGGCAGTGCCCCTTCGAGCACTCCGTCGACGTCGGATCCGACGCGACACCGTCCTTGCGGACCCCGCCCGAGTAGCGCGGCGGCGGCCACCCGGAGCACGACCGCCAGCTACCCCCGCCGGCCTGCTCCAGCTCGCCCCGCAACTGGCCGACCACCCGGCAGGCTTCCTGAAGCTCGGTCAGAGCCTCATCCCGCTGCAGGCACGCCTCAGCCTTCCGGGCCTCGTTCCGGGCGATACGCGCCGGGTCGGTCGTCGCAGCACCCCGCGGCTTCATCGAAGCCACCTTCTGGTGCAGCTTCCGCCACCGCTCCGACGCGGCCGTCATCCGCTCGTGCGCCGTCTCCAGCTCCGCCGCGATCATCGCCAGCACCGGATCCCCGGACGCGTAGCGGTGCTCGTTGAAGCCGTCGAGCAGGCTGTACCCCGGGCTGTTCACGTCGAACACGAACGAGTGCTGGGTCGAGTGCAGGGCCTGACGCTCCCAGATCCTGCGCTGCGCCATCTTCATCAGCAGGCCGTAGGGCTTCTCCACCGGCTTGCCCTTGCGCATGTACTCCAGCAGGGAGATGAACGCGTCCTGGGCGAAGTCCTCGGCCTGACTGGCGAGACTCGACGGCAGATGCCACCTGACCCACGCGGTGAGCCGACGGGAGTACTCGTTGTAGATCTCGTTGAACTGCTCCTCGACGGCGCTCACAGCGCGTCCCCCCTCATGCGGAGTGCTTCGGCGGCGACCTTCTCCAGCCGGGCGGCGGCCGTGCGCAGCGCGCCGGCCACCCCCGTGATCTCCTCGGCCTCGAAGTCGCCGTACAGGTCGACCTCGACCGCCACCCGCGGCACCAGCTCGACGAACGGCGCCCACGAGATCCGCGCGGTCAGCACCGGCATCAGCCCGTAGGACTCCGTGTCGACGGCCGCCTTCACCCGCACGCTGTTGTGCGTGATGTCGTTCCGGCCGATGACCGCGCCGGCCTGCCAGCCGTGGCCGATGCACCAGGCCGGGCAGTCGAACGTGACCGGGCCGGAGTCGAGCGTGTCCAGGGTGACCGTGCGGACCGCCTCGAACGGCAGCGGCGACCCGTTCACGCCGACCGCCCACCGCGGACGCGGCGCAGGGCCTCGTCCATGTCCGGGTCGGAGTCGTCGTCGGCGGGGCAGGCCGGGGTGCAGGCGAACAGCTGGACGCCGTCGCGGGTGCCGACCGGCTTCATCGGGGTGTCCATGCGGCCGCAGTGGATGCAGGCGAGACCGTCGGCCTGCTCCGGGGTGAGGGCGGCCTGCACGACGTCCCCCGGGCCGCCCTCGTCGGAGCGGGAGGTGACGAGCGGGGCCGGCATCGGCGCCACCTTCACCCCGAGCGCCTGGGCGAGGAGGTAGCGGGCGACCGTGTCGCGCTCCAGCTCGGACCGGCCGGCGGGCAGCGACAGGATCAGCTCACCCGTCTTCCGCTCGACGACCGCGCCGAAGAACTCCCGGTCGGTGATGTCGGAGTCGAAGAGGGTGACGCCCAGCTCGTTCATGAGCACGGGCAGCGGGGCGTCCATCAGGCGGTCGACGGACGGGATGGGCATGGCAGACTTGGCCATAGCGGTTCTCCTGTAGTCGCAGGTGATCCGTCAGGCCCCTTCACGGTGTTGCGAGCACCGGGTTGGGGCCGACTTGTAGGTACGAAGCTAGCCCCGTTGTACCTACAAAGCAAGCCCGTTGCGGAAGAATCTTGTACCCACGAGTCTCTGGCCGTTCGTACACACAAGGCTGTAACCTCGGGCCATGACCCCCGAGACGGAAACCGAGTACGACCCGGCGCGAAACTTCCGCGTGCCCGACAGCGAATGGACGCCCTTCGAGGCCGCGACGCGCGCCATCTACCCCGAAGGTCGCAGCCCGCGCGGCAAGGTGCTGCGGGAGTTCATGCGCTGGTACATGAGGCGCCCCGGCGCCAAGCTCCCCGAGCGACCGCCGGCCGGAGCGTGGTCGACCCAGAGTGACGGCGACGGGCAGTCCGCAAAGAGTCCGCAAGACCCTCAGGCGTGATCGGGCACGACTGGGCACGACTAGCAGCATTACCGCAGGTCAGAGCCCAATCGGGCCGAATTCCCCAGGTGGATCAAGCACTGTCAGAGTTCGAGCTGTACTTCGACGTGTGATCCACCGGCGCGCACGCGTCACCGCTGTTCGGCGCCCCTGTTCCCGCTTGCGGGAGCAGGGGCGTCTCGCGTGTCCGGAACGTGCTTTCCTCGGCGGGCCCGGAGAGGGATGATGGAAAACTGACACTGCTGTTCGAGAGAGGTTCACGGGGATGCCCGAAAGGGACGACGAGGAGCGCGAGTTCGACATCAAGTGGGCGGACGGGGCCGAGCACAAGGAGCCGTCGGCCCGTGCCCGGATGCTCGCCGCGCGCTGGAAGGACAACCCGCCCGGCCCGGTCCCGTTCCGCGGCGAGCCGGAGCACCGGGGGTCCCGGCGGTCGTCGCCCCGGGGATCGTCGTCCTGGGTGTCCACGGCCGTGGTCCTCGGCTGCGTGGCCGCGGTGATCGTCTTCCTCGGCTACATCAACTTCCGCCCGTACTGATCACAGGTCCGGGCGCCCCACGAGGAGCACCCGGACCCGGTATCGCTTCAGCGGTTGTGGCGCATGAGGGAGCGGACCATGTGGCAGGTCGTGCGGGACGGCGGGTGTATGCCGATCAGTTCCGCCGTGCCGCGTATCGTCTCGTCGGACGCCTGGTCGGGCAGGTAGACGCCGGAGTCGAGCAGGGCGATGGCCAGCCGCATCGCCTTGAGCCGGCGGTTGTGCGCGACGTACCACTCTCGCGGGCGGCCCGGCGGCAGCGGCCGCTTCGCGACGGGCGCGCAGGGCGTTTCGAGCAGGACGGGACGCTTCGCGGTGGACTGGGTGGGCAGGGGCTTCGGCTTCAGTGCGGCGGCGGGCACGGCATCCTCCTGTCGCGGTCAGGGTGCCCACCGAGATCCACGCCGATCCCGGCAACACCCTCGAACACTGCCTCCAGTTTACTGCCCGGCACTGACATCCGGGGCCCCGGAAAGGTCGAAGAACGCCCAGGTGGGGAAGGGGTTCCGGCCGTGGAACGCCTGGTTCGGAAGGTGCCTCCGAGGTGGCGGGGAATTCGAACAACGGCTTGGTGGGGGGCGGCGGGGCGTACGGTGAGCGGCATGGAGATCTGGATCAATCCGGCCTGTTCCAAATGCCGCAGCGCCCTCACCCTGCTGGACGCCGAGGGCGCCGACTACACCGTCCGCCGGTATCTGGAGGAGGCGCCGAGTCGGGGCGAGATCCGTGAGGTGCTGGAGCGGCTGGGGCTGGAGCCGTGGGACATCACCCGTACCGGGGAGGCGGCCGCCGGGGAACTCGGGCTCGAGGAGTGGTCGCGGGACGCCGGCTCACGGGAGCGCTGGATCGCGGCGCTCACCGAGCACCCCGAGCTGATCCAGCGCCCGATCATCACGGCCGAGGACGGCACGGCGGTCGTGGCCCGCAGCGAGGAGGCGGTACGGGACGCCCTGTCCCGGCGGGCGCCGGACGCCTGACACCCGAGGCGGACGGCGTGTGACGCAGGCCACTCCGGGGAGTCCGTCGGACCGCTGAGTAACTTCGTTCGGCATCTCGTACATAGCGGCGTACGTTCCCCTACCGCTTCAGGAGGCGCGCATGTCGCGCAGGAGAACTCTCGGCCCCAAGAAGAAGCTCGCGTTGCTGCTGAGCGCCGCGACGGTGGCCGGTGGCGGCGCCTTCGTCATGGCGACCACGTCGAACGCCTCCCAGACCGCGGCGCCCACCACCAAGTCGGCGGCCGACTCGACGGTCTGCCAGGGTCTCGCCACGGCGCTCGGCAACAACCAGAAGTTCATCGAGGGCCAACGGGCCGATCCCGATGCGCAGTCCGAGGCGCGGATCGCCAACCGCGAAGCGGTCATCGCGGAGATCGAGCTCAAGCAGAGGGCGTCCGGGTGCACGGTTGGGGAGTCGGCTCAGGACTCCCAGCCCGCACAGCCCGCCCCCGGTGAGCAGGCCGGCGGCGAGCAGGCCGGCGGTGGCGACGACGCCGCGCAGAACCCGGGCGGCGGCGGCGCGGCGGCCTCCGGCGAGCAGGTGTGCAACGGCTCCACGGTCACCCTCTCCGGTGAGGCTGGCGCCCCTGCGGCGTCCAGCAACCAGTTCCCGGCCGGGACCAAGCTGAAGGTCACCAACCTGGACAACAACAAGTCCACGACGGTGGAGGTCACCGGGGTGTCCGGCAGCTGCGCCCTGCTCAACGACGCGGCCTTCGAACAGGTCCGGGAGCCCGGCAAGTTCCTGATCCGCCGGGCGCTCATCGAGAAGGTGGGCTGACCCCGGGTCGCCACGGGCCCCCGGGGGCGATGACCCGGTTCGAGGGGCGGGGCGCACCACGGTGCCGTCCCGGTCCGGGTCGCCGCCCCGGGGTGTGACGGGAGCCCTTCCCCGCTCGGCCGCCGTCGAGAGCGGGGAAGGGCTCCCTGCGTCCGGGCCTGTTCCCGGCCTGTGTCCGGGGAGGAGCGGGAAGCCCGCCCCGCGCGGTCCACACGGTCCACGTGGTGAACCGGGGCTCCTGCCAAGGGCCTTGGTCTGCTTCAATGGGGGCATGGACGGTTTCCGGGTGCTCCTCACGACAGGTCGCCAGGACCTCGAGCCCTTCTGGCCCTCCCGTCAGCACGACGACTTCGACCGCGAGTGTTGCCGCGCGACGACCGCGCCGGCCCTCTGACGCCGTACTTCCCGGCCTTCCGCCGGCGCGAACCGCGTACGTCCTCGACCGGCCCGACCACGAGCTCGTGGCGGTCGAGTCCTCTCGACGAACCCTTCGCGCGAAAGAGCTGACCCCTCATGGCGACCACTCGTTCCCTCTCCCCCGTGAACCCCGCGAACGCCGCGAACCCCGCGCGCTCCGCGCACGCTGCGAACTCCGTGACGCCCGTTCCCTCCTCGTCCACCGTCCCGGCCGACGGCCGTCCCCGTCACCGGCTGCGGGCCGTCGCCCCGGACGAGGTCGTCACGGTCGCGGACCTGCTCCCTCCGGGGGCCACCTGGCTGCCCGCACCGCAGCACACCCTGCCCGTCCTGCCCGGGCGCCCGCCCATGGTCGGCTACCTGGTGCTGGTCCCCGCCGACCAGCAGCCGCCGTTCCCGGTGGCGGTACCGGACGCCGGCCCGTCGTCCGCGCCCGCCGCGCCCTCCGAAGCCGACGGGGCCGACGGGGCCGACGGGGCAGTCCGTGTCGACACCGTGCGGCGCACCGCCGAGGTGGACGGGCGGCAACTCGACCTCACCTACCTGGAGTTCGAGCTGCTCGCCCATCTGGTGGCGCACCCGGGCCGGGTGCACACCCGCGACCACCTGGTCGCCACCGTGTGGGGCTACGGCCATGTGGGAGACGGCCGCACCGTCGACGTCCACGTCGCCCGGCTGCGCCGCAAGCTGGGCGCCGAGCACCGGGGCAGGATCCAGACCGTGCGCCGGGTCGGCTACAAGTACACGCCCTGAGGGCGGCTGTCCCTGTCCTGCTCTGCCCTCGGCAGATCCCTGTTCCCCCGGCCCGCCCGGCCCGGCAGAGTCGGACGGTATGAGGCTTCTGGTGCTGGGCGGTACGGAGTTCGCGGGACGGGCCGTGGTGGAGGCGGCGCTCGGGCGGGGCTGGGAGGTGACCGTCTTCCACCGGGGGCGGCACGCGGCCCCGCCGGGCGTCCGGTCGCTGCTGGGCGACCGGACCGCCGGCCGCTTCGTCGACGGGTTGGCCGCCCTGGACGAGGCGGCCGGCGAGTGGGACGTCGTGGTCGACACCTGGTCGGCCGCCCCGCGCGCGGTCCGGGACACGGCGCGGCTGCTGCGGGGCCGCGCCGGGCGGTACGTGTACGTGTCGAGCTGCTCGGTGTACGAGTGGCCCGCGCCCACCGGGCACACCGAGCAGGCCCCGGTGGTGGCGGGCGCCCGCGCGGACGCCGACCGCACCGCGTACCCGCAGGACAAGCGGGGCGGCGAACTGGCCGCCGTGGACGCCTTCGGCGCGGACCGGTCGGTGCTGGTGCGGGCGGGGCTGATCCTCGGGCCGTACGAGAACGTCGGCCGGCTGCCCTGGTGGCTGAACCGGATGGCACGCGGCGGCCCGGTCCTCGCTCCGGGTCCGCGTGACCTGCCCGTCCAGTACGTCGACGTCCGCGACCTCGCCGAGTGGATCCTCGGGGCGGCCGAGCAGGAGTTGAGCGGGCCGTACAACCTGAGGGGCCCGCAGGGGCACGCCACGATCGGCGCGCTGCTGGAGGCGTGCGCGGAGGTGACCGGGGGCGCCGCCGAACTGCGCTGGACCGAGCCGGAGGCGATTCTTCAGGCCGGCATCGAACCGTGGACGCAGCTGCCGGTGTGGGTGCCGCCGGACAGCGAGGCGCACGGCGCCCTGCACCGAGCGGACGTCTCCCGGGCGGTCGCGACGGGGCTGCGCTGCCGTCCCGTCGCCGAGACCGTGGCCGACACCTGGCGCTGGCTGCGCGCCATCGGCGGAACGGCGCCCCGGCGTCCGGACCGGACGTTCAGGGGGCTCGACCCGGAGGTGGAGGCGAAGGTACTCGCGGCGGAGGAAGGCCGGGGCGAGCCGTAGGACGAGCCGTGGGCCCGGCCGGGTGTACTTAGCACCACCCCATGACCGGGGGTTCGGGCCAGTGACCCGGGCGCCGGTGCCCGGACAGACTGCCGGCATGAGCATCGACACGAGAAACGGCACGACAGACGGCACGGGAAGCAGCACCAGACATACGAAGGGCCTGGCGAAGGGCGCACTGCGGGGGGTGGGGCTGGGGCTGGTGTCGCTCCCGCTGTCAGCGCTGTGCTTCACCCTGACCCTGCTGTCGATCGCGCTGATTCCCCTCGGGATCGGCGTCGTCACGACACCGTACGTGCTGACCCGGGTGCGCACCTACGCGAACTGGCGGCGGGTGCTGGCCGCCGAGTGGGGCGGGGTGCGCATCCCGCCCGCGTACCGTCCGCTGCCCGAGGACGCCGACCCGTGGGCGCGCACGGTCGGGATGCTGCGCGATCCGGCGACCCGGCGGGAACTGTGGTGGCTGCTGGTCGACATGTCCGCGGGGGTCGTCACCGCGCTGCTGCCGGCCACGCTGCTGCTGTACCCGCTGGAGGGGTTCGCGCTCGCGGCCGGGCTGTGGCGGGTGATGCCGGACCCGTACTGGTACGGCTTCGTCCCGGTCGGCGACCAGGCCTCCGCGCTCGGCGCCGGCGCACTGGCCCTCGGTCTGCTCTTCCTCGCCCACTTCGTCACCCCGTCGGTGCTGAGCGCCCACTACCGGCTCACCCGCGCCGTCCTCTCCCCCAGCCAGGGTGAACTGAGCGAGCGGGTCAGGGTGTTGACCGAGTCCCGGCGCGACGCCGTCGACACGTCCGCCGCCGAACTGCGGCGCATCGAACGGGATCTGCACGACGGGGCGCAGGCCCGGCTGGTCGCGATGGGCATGGACCTGGGGACCGTCGAGGCACTCCTCGACAAGGACCCGGAGCAGGCGAGGGAGTTGATCGCGCAGACCCGCAGGTCCTCGGCGGAGGCGCTGTCGGAACTGCGGGAGCTGGTGCGCGGCATCCATCCGCCGGTGCTGGCCGAGCGCGGACTGGGCGACGCGGTGCGGGCGCTGGCACTGCGGCTGCCGGTGGCCACCGAGGTGAACGTGGAGCTGTCGGGCCGGGCGGGGGCACCGGTGGAGTCGGCCGTGTACTTCGCCGTCAGTGAGGTGCTCACCAACGCGGTGAAGCACGCGGACGCCGACCGGATCTGGGTCGATCTGCACCACACCGGGGGCCATCTGCGGGTGAACGTCACCGACAACGGCAAGGGCGGCGCGGTGATCGGGGCCGGCTCGGGGCTGGCCGGGGTGGAGCGGCGGCTGGGTACATTCGACGGCGTCCTGGCCGTCAGCAGCCCCGCGGACGGTCCCACCATGGTCACCATGGAGATCCCTTGCGAGTTGTCCTAGCCGAAGACCTGTTCCTGCTGCGCGACGGACTGGTCCGGCTCCTTCGGGCCCATGACTTCGAGATCGCCGCGGCCGTGGAGTCCGGGCCCGAACTGGCCCGGGCGCTGGCCGAGTCGGAGCCGGATGTGGCCGTGGTCGACGTACGGCTGCCGCCGACGCACACCGACGAGGGGCTGCAGTGCGCGCTCGAGGCGCGACGCCGTCGACCGGGGCTGCCGGTACTGGTGCTGTCGCAGCACGTGGAGCAGTTGTACGCGCGGGAGTTGCTGGCCGACGACAGAGGCGCGGTGGGCTATCTGCTGAAGGACCGGGTGTTCGACGCGGAGCAGTTCGTGGACGCCGTACGGCGGGTGGCGGGCGGAGGCACGGTGATGGACCCGCAGGTGATCCAGCAGTTGCTGGCGCGGCGGTCGGGGGACGACCGGCCGCTGGCGCGGCTGACGCCCCGGGAGCGGGAGGTGCTGGAGCTGATGGCACAGGGGCGCTCCAACGCGGCGATCGCCGGCCGGCTGGTGGTGACGGAACGGGCCATCGCCAAGCACACCGCGAACATCTTCGCCAAACTGGGACTGGAGGTCTCGGACGACGACAACCGTCGTGTGCTGGCGGTTCTCGCCTATCTCGACCAGGGCCGGTGAAACCGGACCCGCGCTCTCACCCGACGTCCACGATCGACAACTCCTCGTGCTCCGGAGGGCGTTGAAACCAGAGTGCCGTACGAACTTCTCATCAATTTCCGTGACGGTTGAACACCCCCGGGGCGGCTCCCGTACTCAAGGGAGCCGCTCCGCTTCCGTTGGGCGATCCGATGCCCGTAAGGGGGTGCTCCTCAACCAGGTCAGAGGAGTTCCGTGACTCCACCCACCGCTGAGGCGGCGGGCTTCCAGCCCGAAGGATGCGGTCCAGCCCGAACCGATCCCTTTGCGGGGCACAGCACAAATCACCAGAGCACCGGGAAGGCCGAGAGCCCCCCTTGCGAGGAGAATGATGGGACGCAATACAAGAAAACGCCGTATGCCGTTGGCAGCCAAGGCCGTGGCCGGAACGGCGGCCTTGGCGCTCGGTGGGGGCGGGCTGGTCTGGGCGAACTTCTACGCTTCGGCCGGCGAGTCGAACCAGTCGCAGAGCCAGACCAAGGCGAGCGCGGCGCAGATCGCCACGATCGACTGCCCGGACGTCGGCCAGCAGCTCTCCGACGTGCCGGACCAGGCCCGCGGTGAGGTCGACGGCGAACTGGCCTCGATGGACCAGCAGATCACCGACGCCTACCAGCGCCTGGCCACCACGCGCCAGGCTCAGGCCGGGGACTCGCAGTACGTCCAGAACGCCATTCTGGGTCCGCTCAAGGACCGTCGTAAGGTGCTCCTCGACCGGATCAAGCTGGAGATCAGCCGCGCGGGCGGCCAGGTTCCCGGGAACCTGGACGAGCTCGCCCCCTGCTCCGGCCGTCCCGCCGACCAGCCGCTGCCGACCGACGGCCAGAACGGCGGCGGCCAGAACGGCGACGGTCAGAACGGCGACGGTCAGGACAACGGCCAGGGCGGTGACCAGGGCCAGGACAACGGCCAGGGTCAGGGCGACGGTCAGGACCAGGGCGAGGGGCAGCTGCCCAACGACAACGGCAACGGCGCCGCGGGTCCGTTCGCCGATGACTTCATCGACATCAACGACGTCCCGCCGAACTCCCGCAACCTCCCGAACGGTCTGGCCGCCAACGGCAGGTCCGGTTCCAAGGGCAGCTTCACCACCAAGTGCGGCGTCAACGAGAACAAGATCTACAACAGCGACAACATCATCGTGGCCCCCGGTGTCGCGAACGGCGCGCACCACGTGCACGACTACGTCGGCAACCAGAACAACAGCTCGCTCTCCAGCGACGACGACCTGGTCGTCGCCGAGACCAGCTGCCAGAACCAGGGCGACAAGTCCTCGTACTTCTGGCCGGTGCTGCGTGTGCAGGACGGCACCCAGGAGTTCGACGCGGCCGACCAGGGCGGTGGCGCCGAGGGCAACGTCGGCAGGATCCTGCAGGCCGAGGAGGCCCAGCTCCGGTTCGTCGGCAACAAGCGGAGCAAGGTCGTCGCGATCCCGAAGCTGATGCGCATCATCACCGGTGACGCCAAGGCGTTCACCAACGGTCTCAAGAACGCCAACACCTCGTACAGCTGCACCGGCTTCGAGGACCGGCAGTCCACGGACAAGTACGTGCTGTGCCCCGAGGGCAGCAAGCTCGTGCGCACGTCCAACTTCCAGAGCTGCTGGGACGGACAGAACACCGACAGCGCCAACCACCGCGACCACGTGGCGTTCGTCCAGGCGGACGGCAGCTGTGCGAACGGCTTCAAGGCCATCCCGCAGCTCCAGGTCCGCCTGGTGTACGACGTTCCCACCCCGACCATCGAGAACGGTCAGGTGAAGAACCCGTACGCCGTGGACAGCTTCCCGGAGCAGCTGCACAAGCCGATCACCGACCACAACGACTTCATCAACGTCATGGACGAGAGCCTGATGAACAAGGTCGTCAAGTGCATCAACAAGGGCAAGAAGTGCACGTAGTCCTCTCGGTCGCCCACTGAGACACCGGGACACCGGGAAAAGAGGAGGGCCGGTGGCGGGAATCCCGCCACCGGCCCTCCTCTCGTGTGCACCGACGTGCCCGGTGCGCCCAAAGCGTCCGGGGTGCTCTGTTCAGCCTCCGTGCCCGGCGTGGCCGGACGCGTGGGCACCGCCGCCGTGGTCCATGTTGGCGTGGTCGATGCCCTCCTCCACGTCGCCGCCGAGCCGGCCGCGCAGGTCGTCGAGCACGTTCTCCTCGCCGACGGCGACCCACTTGCGCCCGACGAGGTAGAAGCCGCCGTAGTCCTTGGCCATGTCGATCCACTCGCGCTGGCCGCGGTCGGTGGCGAAGGTGGCCAGGACGTACTGCTCCTTGCCCTTCTTGCAGATGGCCTGACGGATCGTGTCGGCGTCGGTCTGCATGTCCGGCTTGCACTTCGCCTCGGCGGCCAGGTGCTCCAGACTGCCGGTGGCCGTTTCGGGCACCTTGCTCTCGGCTCCGCCGGACCCGCAGCCCGCCAGCGCCAGTACCGCCACCGCGCCGGTCAGCGCGAGCATCTGTCGGGTCAGCCTCATCAGTTCCTCCGGTCCTTCCGGCGACATGCCGCACGGAGCCCCGGCAAAGGGCTCTCCGCCTTCGATACGGCTCCGGTGCGCGCAGTGCTCAACGCGCACGCCACCGAATCGGTCGACGCCGTCCGGACCGCCCAGTGACCTACCGGCCGGTTTGCTCGTTCTGCTGGGCGTGCAGTCACAGCATGCCGCCCAGCGCCCCCCGCACCCCTCCCCCGACGGCCCGGTCGTCGATGTCGAACAGGCCGAGGCCGCGCTCGCCGAGCACTATCCGCGGCTCGTCCGGCTCGCCTACCTGCTGCTGCCGCCGGGTACGGGCCGGAGCAGGCGGGTGCTGACCGCGCACGCCCTGGCCCAGCGCGCGCTGCCCCGCGGCCGCACCACGGCGCCGGTGATCCCCGCCCAGTCCGCCCAGTCCGCTCAAGCCGCCCAGTCCGCCCCGCCCGCCGAATCCCCGCCGTCCGCCCCGCCCCCGGGGCCGGACGGCGATCCCGGCTACGCGCTGGTCCGGCTGCAGGTGGTGCGTACGGCGCTGCGGGCCGGCGGGCCGCTCCGGCGGGCGCTGCTGTCGCCGCCGCTGCCCCGGGTGTGGGGGCTGCGACTGCACCCGCGGCCCGGTGGCGCCGACGAACTCGCCCTGGACCAGCGGCTGTCCGCCCTGCCCGGACCGGCCCGCGCCGCCTACGTGCTGCGGGGCCTCGAGCGGCTCGCGGACGACGACGTGCGCAGGGTGCTCACCGAGGCGGGGGTCGCCGACGCGACCGCCGCGCTGCGTGAGGCCGACGGGGTGCCGGCCGAGTACCGGCTGCTCGACTCCCCCGAGTTCGACCCCTGCTCGCTCCAGGCCCGGCCCACCGATCTGCTGCGCCGCCGCCGGCATCTGAAGGTCGCGCTGGCCGCGGGGGGCGCGCTCGTGGTCTGCGGCGCGCTGCTCGGGCTGCCGGGCGACGGCTGGGGGCCGGACGGCGCCGCGGCACCGTCGTACGCGCAGAACCCGGCCGCGCGGGCCGCCCTGGACCCGGCGAAGCTGGCCCGGGTCTCCTCCGCCCTCTGGAAGGTCTCCGCGCGCACCGACTTCTCCGTGTGGCCCGCCCGCGGCGACCTGACCGGTGACAGGGACCTGCTGCGCCGCGCCCTCGCCGTGTGGGCCCGGCCCGGCGAGCGGGTCCAGGTGTCGGCGACGCCGGGCACCCCGTCCGGCGGCCCGGCCGGACCGCCCCAGCTGCTGTACGCGGGGACGGTCGACAGGGCGCGCGTGGTGATCCTCCACGACGGTCTGCGCATCGCCAGGTACGCCGAGCCGGAGGGCGGCGCCCGGGGCGCCGTCCTCGACCTCGCCCGGGTCGACGGCGCGGACCGGGCCGGGGCGAGTGCGGTGGTGCTGAGCCGGGTCGACGGCAACGTCCGTTATCTGGCGGCCCCTTGGGTGAGCGAGGCCCGCTACCGGGACTTGCGCGAGCCCGACGCCGGCGCGAAGGACCTCACGCTCACCGACGGGGTCACCTCGCCGTTGGCCAGCCCGGCGCTACGGGCCGGCTCGTGCACCTCGTGGAACGTGCTGGAGCTGACCGACGGAACCCGCACCCGGCTGATGACCGACCTCGCCGAGCTGGTCCCGGCCCGGCTGACCGCGGGACGGCCCGGGGCCGCCGGCGGGGCGTCCGGCGACGGGGTGCTGCGTGCCTGGGCGCCGTTCGCGTGCTCGCTGGCCTCGGTGCGTTCGGCGGGCGTACGGAGCGTGAACGCGTGGGCGTTCGCCGAGCAGCCGCTGCCGGACGGCGCGGCAGGCCCGGCGGAGTGGGTGTGCACGCGGGCCGAGACCTGGCGGGGCGGTGGCAGCCGGGTGCTGGCGCAGTTCCACACGCCGGGCGGGCCGTCCGGGACGGTGGTGGCCAAGGCCGAGGACGTTCCGCAGTGCGGGGCGCGGAAGCCGCGGGTGCTGGCCGGGGTGCTGTGGAAGTCCCCGGCGGGCACCTGGTACCTGCTGGCCGCCGGCAGTCGCGGCACGAGGTCCGTCACCGCGACGGGCGGTGTCGAGGGCACCGCGCGGGGCAACCTGCTGACCGTCGAGGCCGAACGGGGCGCCCGGGCCGACCTTGTGGGCACCCTGAAGGACGGGGGCTCGATCACCGGCCTCGGCTGACCCGGTGATGACGCCGTCCGGTCCGGACCGTTCGAGTCCGGAATCGATCGGTAGGCTGGAGGTATGACTACCGGGGTACGTCGCAGAATGGGAGTCGAGGAGCGCCGGCAGCAGTTGATCGGCGTCGCCCTCGAACTGTTCAGCCGTCGCTCGCCCGACGAGGTCTCCATCGACGAGATCGCCTCGGCGGCCGGTATCTCGCGCCCGCTGGTCTACCACTACTTCCCGGGCAAACTCAGCCTCTACGAGGCCGCGTTGAGGCGTGCCTCGGACGATCTCGCGTCGCGGTTCGTGGAGCCGCACGAGGGCCCGTTGGGGGCCCGGCTGCTGCGCGTGATGGGCCGGTACTTCGACTTCGTCGACGAGCACGGGCCGGGTTTCTCCGCCCTGATGCGCGGCGGCCCGGCGGTCGGCTCCTCGACCACCAACGCGCTGGTCGACTCCGTGCGGCAGCGGGCGTACGAACAGATCCTGTCGCACATGGGCGCGGTGGACCCGCCCGCGCAGTTGGATCTGGTGGTGCGTTCCTGGATCTCGCTCGCCGAGTCGACGGCGCTGATCTGGCTGGACGGCCGGCGCATACCGCGGGCCGAGCTGGAGGCCCAGCTGGTCCACGACTTCGCGGCGCTCGCCGCCGTCGCCGCGGCGCACGACGAGGAGCTGAGCACGCTGCTGCGCGGTCTGCTCAAGGACGAGCCGGGTGACGGGCCGTTCGCCGACCTGGTCACCCGGCTGATCGCGCTGGCGTCCTCGTCCTGACGGTCGCCGGCCGCTGCTCCTGCTGCTCGCCCACGCCCCTACGCCCCTACGCCCCTATTCTTCGAATTTCCGGTACGAAGCGTCGAGCTCGCGTACCTCCGCGGAGGCGTGCAGCATCGTGCCGTCGAGGGACTTCACGTGCTGCCGGACCAGTTCCAGGACGGCCTCGGTGAGCCGGGCCTTGGTCTCCTCGGTCCGCCCGGGGAGCAGTCCGATGTGGACGTGCACCAGGGCGTGGCCGTCGATGTCGGGGCCGACCACGACGTCCTCGGTCCGGCGGAACCGAGTCTTGCACGCCGCCGGCCTGGCCGCCGCGATCTCCACCACGGTGGTGTGCAGGTCCCGTGCGAAGGCGGGCCGGTCGAAGTCGAAGCCGGCCTTCAGCTGATCGGAGTAGTCGACGGTGATCTGCGGCATCGGTGGGCCCTCCAGTTGCAGGTCGGAGGGCCCACCTTAGCCCGCGCCGTCCGTCAGCCGGCCGTGGTGAACACCGCGACCGTGCGGGCCGGGACGGTGAAGGTGCCGGTCTTCGCCGCGTAGGACGAGGTCTTCACCACCGGGTCCGCTCCCACCGCCTGCACCGGGTGCAGGCGGTGGCCGGTGCCGGCGAGGGCGTCGACGCGCTGCTTCTGCCGCTCCGGCGTGGCGTTGAACACCACGACCAGGTCACCGAGGCGCATCGTGATCACGCCGGGCGTCTCGTCCTTCCCGGACAGCGGGAAGGACAGCCGGGACTGCACCTGGCCCGCGGTGTCGAGGGAGAAGACCTTCTCCGTCGTCCGGATCTTCAGCAGGTCCCGGTAGGCGGCCGAGGCTCCCTCGATCTGCGGGCAGCCGACCTGCACCGCGCCCAGCAGGGGCGTGGCGTAGGGCCACTTGTCGGCGTTGTCGGCGGCCGGGGGCAGACCGCGGCCGAAGCCGTTGCCCGCGGCGCAGTTCCAGTGGATGGCGTTGAACCAGTCGCCGCTGTCGTAGGAGTTGCGGTCCAGGGACTTGGAGCGCAGCAGGTCGGTGCCGGCCTGGGAGAGCGCCGGGCCCTGGGACAGGGTGGCCGTCGCCATGGCGAGGACCTGTGCGCGCGCCCGGTCGTCGGCGCTCGTGGAGGCCGGCAGCTTGAAGGCGAGTGCGTCGAACAGGGACTCGTTGTCGTGCGCGTCGGCGTAGGCGAGGGCGTCGCCGGGGGCGTCGGCGTATCCGGCCGGGGAGCCGTTGTAGTCGACCTGCGAGCCCTTGACCTCCTTGCCTTCGGTGTCGGTGAAGCGGTACTCGGCGAGGTTGCCGCTCAGGCCCACCTTGATCAGGTCCTGGTAGTGCAGGAGCCGGGCCCTCTGCTCGGCCTCGGTGCCGTTGCTCTTCGAGGAGTTCGGGTCGGTGTGGAGACCGGAGGCGAAGCCCTGCACGCCGGGGTCCTCGTCGAAGGGGCCGCCGCCGCGGACGGCGTCCCGGGCCCGGTCGGAGAAGGTGGCGATGCCGGTGCCGGCCATGTTCTGCTGGGTGGCCTGCTCGAAGCGGGCGTCGTCGGCGATCTCGCCGAAGTTCCAGCCCTCGCCGTACAGGATGATCTTCTTGCCGTCGACGCCGTCCTTCTTCGAGGTCAGCGCGTCGAGGGCCTTGCGCACGGCGAGCATGTTGGCCTTCGGGTGGTGGCCCATGAGGTCGAAGCGGAAGCCGTCGACCTTGTACTCCTTGGCCCAGGTGACGACCGAGTCGACGACGAGCTTGCCCATCATGGCGTTCTCGGGGGCCGTGTTGGCGCAGCAGGTGCTGTTGGCGACCGAGCCGTCGGCGAGGAGCCGCTGGTAGTAGCCGGGCACGATCCGGTCCAGGACGCTGGTGTCCGCCTGGCCGCTCGCCGCGGTGTGGTTGTAGACGACGTCCAGCACGACGCGCAGGCCGTCCTCGTTGAGCGCCTTGACCATCTTCCGGAACTCGACCGTGCGGGTCGTGCCCTCCGGGTCGGTGGCGTAGGAGCCCTCGGGGACCGTGTAGTGGTACGGGTCGTAGCCCCAGTTGTAGGCGTCCTTGGCGGCGGCCTTCGCCACGCACTCCTGCTGCTGGTCGGAGTCGGCGGGGTACGCGGCCAGGTCGCAGTCGACGGTGGCCTGGTCGGACTTCTTCTCGGGGATGGTCGCGATGTCGAACACGGGCAGCAGGTGCACGTACGAGGTGCCGGCCTTCGCCAGCTCCCGCAGGTGCTTCGAGCCGTCGCTGTCCTTGTCGGTGAAGGCGAGGTAGGTGCCGGGCCGCTTCGCCGTGCGGTCCTTGACGGAGAAGTCGCGGACGTGCAGCTCCTGGATCTGGGCGTCCTTGAGCGGTACGGCCTTCGGCTTGGCCAGGTTCGACCAGCCCTCGGGGGCGAGAGCCCGGTCGCCGAGGTCGACGGCGAGGCTGCGCTGGGAGTCGGTGGTCAGGGCGAGCGAGTACGGGTCGGTGACCTTGTTGGTGACGATCTCGCGGGTGCTGGGCGCCCACACCTTCACGACGTACCGGTAGGGCTTGCCCTTCCAGGACTTCGGACCGGTGACGGACCAGACGCCGGTGGCGTCGTCGCGCTCCATGCGGGCGGTGGAGCCGCCGATCTCCAGCGAGACGTGCTGCGCGGTCGGCGCCCACACGGAGAGCGTGGGACGGCCGTCGCGGAAGACGGGGCCGAGCTGCGCCTTGGTCGCGCCGGCCGCGTACAGGTCGTCGAGGACGCCCGCGGTCTGCACGCCGGTCGCGGCGAGCACGGCGCCGGTGGCGGCCCGCTGGGAGGCGACGACCTGGCCGCGCAGGACCTCGCGTACGCGGTCCCGGTCGCGCGGGTCGACGGTCCAGGCGGTGTCGTCCTTCAGGTGCGGGAACCTCGCCTTCTGGGCGTCGGTGAGGGACGCCTTCGTCAGCCGGAGCACGCGCATGTCGTCGCCGCCGGTGAGCGTGCCGTCCTGCGCCCTGATCGAGCCGGTGCGGGAGGCGAGGAGCTGGGTGGAGGCGGCGGCGTCGGAGCCGTTCCAGACGACGGTGTCCCGGTCGATCCAGACCGCCTTGGAGGTGGCCAGGTCGAGGGCGGCCGCGGAACCGGCGGGCTGCGGCAGCAGGTACTTCTCCTGGCCGCTCAGCAGCCACACCTCGTGGCCGTCGGCCTTGAGGTCGAGCGACTGGTCGGACGGCAGGTCCTTCTCGTCGCCCTTGTGGATGATGTAGCTGAGGCTGGTGGCGCCCTCGGTGAGCGGCACCTCGAAGACCGCGCCATAGGGATCGGTCTTCACCGGCTTCAGGGGCTTCGACCAGTCGGTGGGGTCCGCGGCGCCGGTCCAGGTGTGCAGGCCCCAGCCGTCGTAGTTCCCGTCGGCCCGGTGGTAGTGGAGGACCGCCTTGGTCGTGTCCTGCGCCGGGTACTCGGGCCTTTCGGTGGTGACGGTCTCCTCGCCCTGCTCGATCCAGATCTCACCGGTCCTGGTGAGGTCGATCGTGCGGTCGGTGGAGACGTCCTTGTTCCCGTTCTTGTCGATGACGAGGAAGCCGAGGTCCGAGGCGCCCGGCTTGAGCTTGACGTGGGCGAAGGCGCCGTAGGCGTCGCGGCCGGTGAAGGGGTGGCTGTTCGGCCATTCGGTGGCCTCGCCCTCGGCGAGGTCGCCCCAGGCGTACAGGCCCCAGTCGTCGTAGTCGCCGTCGGCGCGCCGGTAGTGGACGATCGCGTGGTCGCGGGAGGCGGCGGACGGCGGCTCCGCGACGGGCGGGGTGCCGGTGGTGGAGGCGGCCGTCGCGCTCGCGGTGCGGCCGGCCGAGTCGATCACGACGGCCTTGTAGCGCAGGGCGGTGCCGGCGGGGACGTCCGCGCCGATGGTGTGGGTGACCTTGTGGGGGGCGTGGTCGGCGGAGCCGAGGGTCTGCCACGTGCCGTTGCCGGTCTGGGCGGCGAAGACGACGCGGTTGAGCTGTCCGCCCTCGACGTCGGCGGTGAGCTCGACGGTGCCGGTGGCGCCCGCCTCGGGGGCCTTGAGGGTGACCGTGGGCTTCGCCGCGGGCCGGTCGAGCCTGCCCGCGGCCTTGAGGACGACCGCCGAGCCGGCCGGGACGGTGACGGTGATCTTCCGGTCGGCGCCGCTGGTGACGGAGGCGTCGGTGCCGTGGATGCCGCGGAAGGTCATGCGGGCCGAGTTCGTGGCGAAGGTGGCCTTGCGGGCCTCGTCGGCGTTGTTGAAGGCGACGACGTACTCGGTGGTGTCCTTGCCCGTGCCGGTGCGGGAGAAGGCGTGGACGCCGGGGCCGTCGGCCGCGTACCGCTGCTGCTGGATGCCGTCGGTGAGGGCGGGGTGGGCCGTGCGGAGCTTCGCGAGGGCGCTGATCTGCCGGTAGAGCGGGGACTCGGTGTCGTAGGTGTCCTCGGCGTGGGTGCGGTCGGTGCCGATGAGGTCGTCGTCGAGGTAGTCGGCGGTGCGGGAGGCGAACAGGGTCTGGCGGGCGTCCTTGTCGCCGCCGGCGCCGGTGAAGCCCTGCTCGTCGCCGTAGTAGACGACCGGGTTGCCGCGGCTGAGGAACATCAGCTCGTTGGCCAGCATGGCCTTCTTCAGCAGTGCGGCGTCGGACGCCTTCGGGTCGTCCTGCTTGAGGAACGTCCCGATGCGGCCCATGTCGTGGTTGCCGAGGAAGGTGACCTGCTCGTAGGCGTTGGCCTTGTCGGTCGTGTACTTGTGGTCGTCGCCGAAGACGGCCGCGAGCTTCTGCGCGCTGCCGCCCTGGGAGGCGTACTGGCGGGCCGCCTCCTGGAACGGGAAGTCGAGGGTGGCGTCGAGGCGGCCCTCGGTGACGTACGGGGCGGTGACGTCCGTGTCGGCGGAGTAGACCTCGCCGAACATGAAGAAGTCGTCACGGCCCCTCTTGGCCGCGTAGGCGTCCAGGGCGGTGGCCCACTGGGTCCAGAACTCCATGTTGACGTGCTTCACGGTGTCGATCCGGAAGCCGTCGATGTCGAAGTCCTTCACCCACCGCTGGTAGATCTTCTCCATGCCGTCGACGACCTCGGGACGCTCGGTCCACAGGTCGTCGAGGCCGGAGAAGTCGCCGTGCTCGCTGGACTCGCCGGCGAAGGTGGAGTCGCCCCGGTTGTGGTACATCGTCGGGTCGTTGAGCCACGCCGGGACCTTGACGTTCTTCTTCGCGGCGGGGACGACCGGGGTGCGCGGGAAGGAACCGGCGTCGACGCGCGGGAACTTCTTCGCGCCGTCGGCGTAGTCGGCGTCGTCGAAGGGCTTCCCGTCCTTGGTCAGGTAGGGGAAGGCGCCCTTGGAGAGGTAGTCGTAGGACTTCTCCTCGTAGTCGACGACGTCGGCGGTGTGGTTGGTGATGACGTCGAAGAAGACCTTCATGCCCTTGGCGTGGGCCTTGTCGATGAGGGTCTCGAGGTCCTTGTTGGTGCCGAAGTGCGGGTCGACCTGGGTGAAGTCGGTGATCCAGTACCCGTGGTAGCCGGCGCTCGCGTCCTTGCCGGCGCCCTGGACGGGCTGGTTCTTGAAGATGGGTGCCATCCAGATGGCGGTGGTGCCGAGCCCCTTGATGTAGTCGAGCTTCCGGGTGAGGCCCTTGAGGTCGCCGCCCTGGTAGAAGCCCTTGTCGGTGGGGTCGTAACCGGTGGTCAGACGCGAACCGGTGAGCCCGCCCCGGTCGTTCCTCGGGTCACCGTTGGCGAACCGGTCCGGCAGCACGAAGTAGAACTGCTCCCGGGTCAGGTCGTGCCGCGCGGGCTCCTTCGCCAGGTGGGCGTCGGACGGGGGCTTGGGCGGTGTGGCGGCTCCGGCGGAGAGCGGCTGCACGAGGGCCACGGCGAGCGCGGCCACGGTGACGGCGGCGACCCGCCTCCCCCGCACGGTGCGGCGCCCCGGGGGCGCGGGCCATCTGGGTATCAAGGCGTGAACTCCTTGTGATTACGGCACATGTGGATCCGACCCCACGCCACGGCGCGGCCTGTTTCGGCCATGTCACCGGGCTCCGGGCGTGACGCTATCGCCGTTGAAAGCTTTACAGCAAGGGTCGTGAAAGTAACGGTAAGGATTTGCACGCGGACGCCGGTCGCGCCGCCCTCCGTGAACGGCGGTGCGACCGGCGCGCGTTCAGCAGGAGGACTTGCCCGCGTACACCGCGAGGGCCGTGTTGGAGCCCAGGGTGGCGGTCAGCTGCCCCGAACCGTTCACGCTCACCTGCGTGTTGTTCTGGACGTTGCAGTACGTGCCCGCCGGGAGCGACGTCTGGTAGGTGCGCGTCAGGGAGCCGGACTCGTGGTTGACGGCCACGAAGCCCTTGTTGCCCCGGCCGAAGGCGATGGCGTCGTTGCCGTTGTCCCACCAGTTGGTGACGGCCTGTCCGCGGGTGGCGTTGCGGAAGGCGACCATGGACTTGATCTCCGGCCAGGCGTGCTGGCACTTCCAGCCGTTCTGCCAACAGGCGTTCACCTGACCGCCGTTCGGCGGTCCGGCGTCCGTGGAGGAGAACTCGTAGCCGGAGTTGATGTCCGGGGCGCCGTAGGGCCAGGCCAGCATGAAGACGTTGGCCAGGGTGTAGTTGGCGCCGTCCTTGTAGCTGAGCGTGGAGCCGTTGCGCTCGGTGTCGTGGTTGTCGACGAAGACGCCGGAGACGGAGCTGTTCATGTAGCCCCAGCCCTCGCCGTAGTTCTTCAGGTAGGCGAGGTTCTCGTTGTTGAAGACCCGCTTGAGGTCGTAGGCGTAGCGGAACTCCTGGACGTCTCCGTTCCCCGTGTACTCGCTGGGCTGGACTGCCTCGCCGGCGCCGTGGATGGCCTCCTGCTTCCAGTAGACACCGGGGTTGGAGAGCCGGGACTTGATGTTGGCGAGGTCGGCGGCCGGCATGTGCTTGGCCGCGTCGATCCGGAAGCCGTCGACGCCGAGGGAGAGCAGGTCGTTCATGTACCCGGCGATGGTCCTGCGGACGTACTCCTCGCCGGTGTCGAGGTCGGCGAGGCCGACCAGTTCGCAGTTCTGGACGTTCCAGCGGTCCCGGTAGTCGGTGATCTCCGAGGTGCAGGTGTCGAAGTCGTACGAGGAGTACAGGCCCGGGTAGTTGTACTTGGTGTACGACGAGCCGCCGGTGCCGGTGCCGTTGCCTGCGGACATGTGGTTGATGACCGTGTCGGCGACGACCTTCACACCGGCCGCGTGGCAGGTGTTCACCATGTTCCGGAACGCGGTGCGGTCGCCGAGCCGTCCGGCGATCTTGTAGCTCACCGGCTGGTACGACGTCCACCACTGCGAGCCCTGTATGTGCTCGGCGGGCGGGGAGACCTGGACGTACCCGTACCCGGCGGGGCCGAGGGTGTTCGTGCACTCGCGGGCGACCGAGTTGAAGTTCCACTCGAACAGGACGGCGGTGACGTCCTTGTTCCCGGGCGGCGCGGCCTGCGCGACAGTCGGGGTCATGACAACCGAGGCGACCGCGAGCGCGGCGACCCCGGCGAGGGTTCTGCGTGCCATGTGGGGTGTCCTTCTTCATCGAAGGGTGTGGGGAGTGCGAAGCCCCTGAAGCTTCTTGCTGAAACCTTCAGAAACCTTGCGTGACGCAGATGTTAAAGCTTCACCCTCCGAAAGGGCAGCACCTCGAACGAAGTTGCGGCAAGAAATCCGGTCCGCCGGCTTGTGCGACGTCTTTGACAGAGGGGGTCACGGCCGGTGGGCACAGGGTGGCACGCCCCTCAAGCAACACAGGACGCACTCCGGGGCGTCGGCGTCTCATCGCTCAGCCACGGCACCATCTCGGTTCCGGTGCCCTGGATGATGTACCGACCGTTCCCGGAGCGGAGTGAGCAGCACCCGCACAGGCTGAGGGCCCGCCGCCCCGGTCAGGGAGCGGCGGGCCCTCGCCCATCGGTGAGCGTCAGCCCGTGGTGAACCACACCGTCGTGTCGGCCGGCACCTTCGCCTCGTCGCCGGTTACGGTCACCTCGCCGTTGGTGATCAGGACCCTGCCGTAGGACGGCATGGTCACCGGCTCCCCCGTGGTGTTCGCGACGCACACGAACTCGCCGCGGCGGAAGGCGAGTACGCCCTCCGGGGCCGGGAGCCACTCCACCGTGTCGCCCGCGCCCAGGTCGGCCTGTTCCCGGCGCACGGCGAGCGCGGCACGGTACAGCTCCAGGGTGGAGCCGGCCGTCCCGGTCTGCGCCTCGACGCTCAGCTCGCCCCAGCTCTCCGGCTGCGGCAGCCAGCTGCCGCCGGACCCGAAGCCGTACGAGGAACCGGCGCGGGTCCACGGGATCGGCACCCGGCACCCGTCGCGGAAGCCGTCCTGGCCGGCGCCCCGGAAGTACGCCGGGTCCTGGCGGACCTCGTCGGGGAGGTCCACGACGTCCGGCAGGCCCAGTTCCTCGCCCTGGTAGACGTAGGCCGAGCCGGGCAGCGCCAGCATCAGCAGGGTCGCCGCGCGGGCCCGGCGCAGGCCCAGTTCGCGGTCACCGGGCAGCCGGAGCTGGGTGCCGAGGCCGGGCGGGTTGCCGAAGCGGGTGGCGTGCCGGGTGACGTCGTGGTTGGACAGCACCCAGGTGGCGGGGGCGCCGACCGGGCGCATGGCGTCCAGGGTGCGGTCGATGACCTCGCGCAGCTCCTCCGCGTCCCAGTGGGTGCCCAGGTACTGGAAGTTGAAGGCCTGGTGCAGCTCGTCGGGGCGGACGTAGTTGGCGGTGCGCTCGACGGTCGGCGTCCATGCCTCGGCGACGAAGATGCGCTCGCCCGAGTACTCGTCGAGGATGAGGCGCCACTGCCGGTAGATGTCGTGCACGCCGTCCTGGTCGAAGAACGGCATGACATCGTTGCCCAGCAGCTTCAGTTGCTCGTGCGATCCCAGGTCCGGCAGGCCCTCGGCCTTCACCATGCCGTGGGCGACGTCGATGCGGAAGCCGTCGACGCCCATGTCCAGCCAGAACCGCAGGATGGAGCGGAACTCGTCACCGACAGCCGGGTGCTCCCAGTTGAAGTCGGGCTGCTCCGGGGCGAAGAGGTGCAGGTACCACTCCCCCAGGGTGCCGTCGGGCTCGGTGACCCGGGTCCAGGCCGGGCCGCCGAAGATCGACTCCCAGTCGTTGGGCGGCAGTTCGCCGTTCGCGCCCTTGCCGGGCCGGAAGTGGTAGCGGTCCCGGGCCGGCGAGCCGGGGCCCTCGGCGAGCGCCCGCTTGAACCACTCGTGCTGGTCGGAGGAGTGGTTGGGAACGATGTCGACGATGATCCGCAGGCCCAGTTCGTGGGCGTCCCGGATCAACGCGTCCGCGTCGAGCAGGTTGCCGAACATGGGGTCGACGGCACGGTAGTCGGCGACGTCGTAGCCGGCGTCGGCCTGCGGCGAGGCGTAGAAGGGGCTGAGCCACACGGCGTCCACCCCGAGGTCGCGCAGGTACGGCAGGCGGGAGCGGATGCCCTCCAGGTCGCCCATGCCGTCGCCGTTGCTGTCGGCGAAGCTGCGCGGGTACACCTGGTAGATCACCGCTTCGCGCCACCAGTCACGCCGCCTGGTGGCGGTGGCGACGGCGGCGGATTCGGTCGGGGAGTCCGGGGAGGTCGGTGCCGGGGCGGTGGAGTGCTGCTGGCTCATGTCGTCCTGTTCGTGTCATCGGGGTGGGGGTCGTGCGGTGAGTGAGGAGAGAAGGCGGCCGCGGTGGCCGGCGGGGTCGGTTCGGGCCGCCGCGGCCGCCACCCGCGCGCTCGGGGCGCGCGGGGGTCCTCGTACGAAGGGCGTGGTGGTCAGCCCTTCGTGCCGCCCGCGGTGAGGCCGGTCACCAGGTTCTTCTGCACGAGGTAGAAGAACGCGGAGACGGGTATCGCGATCAGGACCGCCGTGGCGGCCATGAGGTTGCGCTGGGCGTCGTGCTCGCTGACGAAGCTCTGCAGACCGACGGCGAGCGTGTACTTCGTGTCGTCCAGCATGAACGTCGTGGCGAAGGCGACCTCGCCGAACGCGGTGATGAAGCTGTAGAAGGCCGCGACCGCGAGGCCGGGCTTGGCCAGCGGCAGGATCAGCCGGGCGAACGTGCCGAACGGGGACAGCCCGTCGACCCGGCCCGCCTCGTCGATCTCGAACGGAATGGTGTCGAAATATCCCTTCATCAGCCAGGCACAGTACGGCACCGCGGTCGAGCAGTAGACGAGGATGAGGCCGAAGTAGGTGTCGATCAGCTGAAGGTCGGAAAGGATCTGGTACATCGGGACCATCAGGACGGCCACCGGGAACATCTGGGTGACCAGGAGGGCCCACATGAACTTCTTGTACCCGGGGAACCGCATCCGGGACACGGCGTACCCGGTGGTGGCGGCGACGAGGACGCCGAGGACCGTGGTGCCGAGCGAGACGATCAACGAGCTCTTCAGCCAGTGGAAGAAGTTCGTCTCCTGCAGCACGAACACGTAGTTGTCCAGCGTCATCTTGCCCCAGATGCCGCCGGGGCGGAGGTAGTCGTCCTTGTCCGGGCCGAGGGACAGGAAAACCAGCCAGGCGACCGGGAACAGCGCGACGAGGCTCGCCACGGCCAGGATGCCGTGCGAGGTGAGACGGGCGAGCGGGCCGCGTTCCCCGCGTCCGCGCACCTTCACGGGCGGGGTCCTCTCGCCGACCGGACGGTCTGTCGGAGCCGCGGTCTTGACGATGGTGGTGCTCATGGGGGCTCCTGCCTCAGATCGCGAGCTGCTGCTCATTGCGGTTCAGCCAGCGGCGGTAGAAGGAGGTGAAGACGATCAGGATGGCCAGCAGCAGCATGCCGTAGGCGGCGGACTGCGCGAAGTCGCGTGGCTGCTGTCCGAAGCCGAGGTAGTAGGACCAGGTCACGAGGATCTGGGCGTCCGGGGCGGTGTTGCCGAACAGCAGGAAGATGATGGCGAACTGGTTGAAGGTCCAGATGACGCCGAGCAGCACGACGGTGGAGCTGACCGACCTGAGGCCGGGCAGGGTGACGTGCCGGAAGCGCTGCCAGGCGTTGGCGCCGTCCATCTCGGCCGCCTCGTAGAGGGCGCCGTCGATGGACTGGAGTCCGCCGAGCAGGGAGATCATCATGAACGGCACACCGCACCAGGTGTTGACCATGATCGCGGCGAACCGCTGCCAGAAGGGGTCCTCCAGCCACGGCGGTGTCGGCAGACCCAGGGACCCCAGGCCCGAGTTGATGATGCCGCTGTCCGCGAGCATGAACCGCCAGCCGAAGACGGTGACGAAGGTCGGCACGGCCCACGGCAGGATCAGGACCAGCCGGTAGAAGGTGCGGCCGCGCAGTTTCTGGTTGAGCAGCAGGGCCAGGCCCAGGCCGATGGTGTAGTGCAGGACGACACAGGCCGCCGTCCACACGATCGTCCAGATGAAGTGCGACCAGAAGCGGTCGTAGGCCGTCTCGCCCCACAGGATGTCGGCGTAGTTGTCCAGGCCGATGAACTTGTAGGTGGCCTCGATCTCGTTGACGCCGATGGTGCGGGCCGAGTTGAGGCTGTTGGCGTCGGTGAGGGTGAGGTAGAAGCCGTAGGCCAGGGGATAGAGCACGATGGTGCCGAGCACGACGACCACGGGCACGATCATGGCGTAGGCGTACCAGTGCTTCTGGTAGGCGTGCTTCAGGCGGCTGACCGGGCCGGGGCGGGGCGCGCGGTCACCGCGGCGTTTGCCGGTCGCGCGGTCGATGGCGACTGTCATGGTTCGGCACCTTCTGGATGATCAAGGGGTTCGGCACAGGCCGGTGGCCGCCGGGCCCTCCCTCCTGGGAGCGGGTCCGGCGGCCACGCGGGCGTTACTTGCTGAAGTCCGGCACCAGCTTGGTGATGGCGAGCTCCGCGTCGTTCAGCCCCTTGTCCAGGGACTTCTTGCCGCCCGCGATCTGGGGCAGCTCGTCGTCCATCGGACCCCACAGCGAGCTGTACTCGGGCAGCGCCGGGCGCGGCTGGGCGGCCTCGAGGACCGTCTGGTAGCCGGCGATGCCCGGGTCGGCCTTGACCTCGTCGGTGTAGGCGTCGTCGCGGGTGGGCAGCGTGGAGTTCTTCAGGGCGATGGTCTCCTGGGCCTTGGCCGAGGTCATGAAGTTGACGAACTTCAGCGCGGCCTCCTGCTTCGCCTTCTCGGAGCCGGCGTAGACCGAGAGGTTGTGGCCGCCGGTCGGGGCGCCCGCCTTGCCGGTGGAGCCGGCCGGGACGGTGGCGATGCCCAGGTTCGCCTTGTCCTTGAAGGCCGAGCCCTTGTAGAAGTTGGTGATCTCCCACGGGCCCTGGATGATCGAGGCGACCTTGCCGTTGACGAACGCGTCCTGGATGTGGGTGTACGCGTCGGCGGTGACGTCGGCCTTGTGCAGGCCCTTGCCGTCGAAGAGGTCCAGCCAGGTGCCGTAGGCCTTCTTGGCCTCGGCCGACTTCACGGTGATCTTCTTGGCGTCGGCGTCGACCATGTCGGTGCCCTCGCCGTAGAGGAACGACTGGGCGTAGTAGCCCGCGGTGGAGCCCCAGTAGCCGTCGACGCCGGTCTTGTCCTTGATGGTGGCGGCGGCCTTCTTCAGGTCGTCCCAGGTCTTGGGAGCCTCGACGCCGGCCTTCTCGAACAGTTCCTTGTTGTAGACGAAGGCGAGGGTGTCCGTGGTGAACGGGACGCCGTAGACCTTGCCCTCGTACTTGGCCTGCTCGATCAGGTTGGGCTTGAACGCGGCCTGGTCCTTCAGCGCCTCGGTGCCGTCCAGCGGCAGGAAGAAGCCCTTCTTGGCGAAGGCGGGGGTCCAGCCGACCTCGGAGCGCAGCACGTCGGGGGCACCCTTGGAACCGGCGGCGGTGTCGAACTTGTTCTGCGCCTGGTCGAAGGGGACGTTGACGAAGTTGACCTTGATGTCCTTGTTGGCCGCCTCGAACTCCTTGACCAGGGCCTTGTAGGTCGGTGCCTCGTTGGTCGCGTTGGAGGTGTCCCACCAGGTGATGGTGACCGGGCCGTCGGCCTTGTCGCCGCTGTCGCTGTCTCCGCCGCAGGCCGTCGCTGTGAGGGCGAGGGACGCCACCAGCGCGGTGGCCGCTATGCCACGCCGCATGAGTACTCCTTGAGGGTGTGAAGCCCGGGTGTGCAGGGTGCGGCCCCGTCTGCCGCCCTGCCGACTGCCGGCCGCGCCGATGGGGCCGCCGGGCGACGTGAACGTAACAGCGATGCAACCGATCCGAAAGACTTTGCTGAAAAATTTTGCAAGGAGGCTCGACAGTTATGGCGCCGTGACCTCCCCTTGACCCGCTCCGGAGGGTCTCCGACCACCGTGCGACCCCGGGTTTCCGGTCGCAGGACCGGGCTTCGGACTGTTGTGCAAGACTCTGCAAGTACTTGCCATCCGTTTCCGTCGGGGGAATCATCCCTTGCGGCACGGACGCCGATCACGACCTGCCGACCACGACATGCCGTGGTGTGCCACGACATGCCACGACAAGAGGGACAGCGATGACCCAGCAGCCCGCAGCGGGCCGTTCGACGGCGCGCACCAGGCGTCCGTCCGGTGTGCAACGAGTGGGCCGGCCGATACAGTCCGGTGCTGTGACCACACGTCTTGCCGACATCGCTGCTCAGGCCGGGGTGAGCGAGGCGACCGTCAGCCGCGTCCTCAACGGCAAGCCGGGCGTCGCCGCCACCACCCGCCAGTCCGTGCTCGCCGCCCTCGACGTCCTGGGCTACGAGCGCCCGGTGCGGCTGCGGCAGCGCAGCGCGGGTCTGGTGGGTCTGATCACCCCGGAGCTGGAGAACCCGATATTCCCGGCTCTGGCCCAGGTCATCGGGCAGGCGCTGACCCGCCAGGGTTACACGCCGGTGCTCGCCACCCAGACCCCGGGCGGGTCGACGGAGGACGAGCTGACGGAGATGCTCGTGGACCGGGGGGTGGCCGGCATCATCTACGTCTCCGGGCTGCACGCGGACACCACCGCCGACATGCAGCGCTACGACCGGCTGCGCGCCCAGGGTGTGCCGTTCGTGCTGGTCGACGGCTTCTCGCCGGAGGTGCAGGCGCCGTTCATCTCCCCCGACGACCGGGCGGCGATGGCGCTCGCGGTCACGCATCTGGCCTCCCTCGGCCACACCCGCATCGGGCTGGCGCTCGGGCCGAAGCGGTTCGTGCCCGTGCAGCGCAAGATCGAGGGCTTCGTCCGCGCCATGCAGGAGCAGGCGGGCCTGGACGCCCGGACCGTGGAGACGGAGCTGGTCCAGCACTCCCTGTACACCCTGGAGGGCGGCCAGGCCGCCGCCAGCGCGCTCATGGACCGCGGGTGCACGGCGGTGGTGTGCGCCAGCGACATGATGGCGCTGGGTGCGATACGGGCGGCGCGGCAGCGCGGTCTGGAGGTGCCGAGGGACATCTCGGTGGTCGGCTTCGACGACTCCCCGCTGATCGCCTTCACCGACCCGCCGCTGACCACGGTCCGCAAGCCGGTCCCGGCGATGGGCCAGGCCGCGGTGCGCACCCTGCTGGAGGAGATCGGCGGGACGCCCGCTCCGCACAGCGAGTTCGTGTTCATGCCGGAGCTGGTGGTGCGCGGTTCGACCGCTTCGGCCCCCGGGGACCGGAATCGTCCTTAGGGCGGAGGACGCGTCCTGCTCCGGGAGGAGGCCGTGGGCCGCTGTCCCGGGGAGGACATGCGGGTCGGTACCGACCGGGGGATGATCTGCGGGAGGGGCTTTTCTGGCAGACTCTGTGCCCATGGGTGAAACGACGGTGACCACGCTGAAAGGCCGGGAGGACCGGTCCGCAGCGGACCCCGTCGGAAACGGGGCGGGGCAGAGGCTGCTGTGGCGTCTGCGCGCTCCCCGCCGACCGCGGTTGTGGTTCGAGATCCTGCTGATCGCGGTGAGTTACTGGACGTACTCACTCGTCCGCAACGCGGTGCCGGAGCAGAAGGCCAAGGCGCTGCGCAACGCGGACCGGCTCTGGGAGCTGGAACAGCAGCTCGGTCTCGCCTTCGAGCAGTCGGTCAACCACGCGGTGAACTCGGTGACCTGGCTCGTGGTCGGCATGAACTACTACTACGCCACGCTGCACTTCGTGGTCACGCTCGGTGTCCTGGTGTGGCTCTACCGCAGTCATCCCGGCCGGTACGCGGCGACCCGGACGGTGCTGTTCTCGACCACGGCCGTCGCCCTGCTCGGCTACTACCTGTTCCCGCTCGCCCCGCCGCGCCTGATGAGCGGCGGCGGTTTCGTCGACACCGTGGTGGTCCACGAGACGTGGGGGTCGATGGCCTCCGGCGACCTGAAGAACATGTCCAACCAGTACGCCGCGATGCCGTCGATGCACATCGGCTGGTCGGTGTGGTGCGGGCTGACCGTCTTCGCGCTGGCGGCCGTCCCGTGGGCGCGGGTCCTGGGGCTGCTGTATCCGGCGGGCACGCTGGTGGTCATCGTCGCCACCGCCAACCACTTCTGGCTGGACGCGGTGGGCGGCCTGCTCTGCCTCGCCTTCGGCTACGCGCTGGCGACGGTCTGGTACGGCCGCCGCCCGTACGCCCTGCCGAGGCTCGTGCCGGACCACGGCGGCGGGAGCCCCACCGGTCCGGGCGGCGGAGGCGGGACCGCCGAAGACCCCGGCGGCGCGAACCCGGACGGCACGGACGGCCCCGACGGCCGGGTGGTCCCGGACGGCGGGAGGGCGGGCGTGGTGGCCCCCCGCACGCCGGACTCCGCCCTCGCCCCGGGCGGTTCCCACGCCCCGGACAGGTCCTAGGAACCGCCGTAGAACAGTTCCTCCATCACGCCCCGCGCCCTGCGGGTCGTGCGTCGGTACGCGTCGAGCATGTCGCCGGCGTGGCCCGGTCCGTAGCCCAGGTAGCGGCCGACGGCGGCCAGTTCGCGGGGGTTGGTGGGGAAGGTGTCGCCGGCCCGTCCGCGGACCAGCATGACCGCGTTGCGCACGCCGGTGGCCAGCACCCACGCCTCGTCGAGGGTGGCCGCGTCCTCCGCGGAGACGAGCTCCGCCGCGTGGGCGGCGGCCAGCGCCTCCCGGGTCCTGGTCGTGCGCAGGGCGGGCACCCGCGCGCCGTGCCGCAGCTGCATCAGCTGCACGGTCCACTCCACGTCGGACAGGCCGCCCGGACCGAGTTTGGCGTGCAGTTTGGGGTCGGTGCCGCGCGGCAGCCGTTCGGACTCCATCCGGGCCTTCAGACGGCGGATCTCGCGCACCGCCTCCTCGTCGAGCCCGGCGGCCGGGTAACGCAGCGGGTCGATCAGCTCGATGAAGCGGCGGCCGAGGTCCGCGTCCCCGGCGACGTGCTCGGCGCGCAGCAGCGCGTGCCGCTCCCACGCCAGGGACCAGCGGCGGTAGTACGCCTCGTAGGACTTCAGGGTACGCACCAGCGGCCCGGACCGGCCCTCCGGACGCAGGTCGGCGTCGATGAGCAGGGGCGGGTCGGCGCTGGGGAGCTGGAGCAGCCTGCGCATCTCGGCGACGACCTTGCCGGCCGCGTCGGCCGCCTCCCGTTCGTCCGCGCCGCCCTGCGGTTCGTGGACGAACAGGACGTCCGCGTCGGAGCCGTAGCCCAGCTCGTGGCCGCCGAAGCGGCCCATGCCGATGATCGCGAAGCGGGTGGGGAGGGTGTCCCCCCAGCCCTCCCGGACGACCGCGCGCAGGGTGCCGGCGAGGGTGGCGGCGGTCAGGTCGGACACGGCGCCGCCGACCAGGTCCACCAGGGCGCCCTGGTCGGCCTCGGCGGGCTGGGACTCGGTGCCGTAGGAGCCGACGATGTCGGTAGCGGCCGTGCGGAACAGCTCGCGGCGGCGCACCCCGCGGGCGGCCGTGACCGCCTGGTCCGCGCCGTCGGCGCGGTGGACCGCGGCGAGGATCTCCTGCTCCAGGTGGGCGCGGGAACGGGGCCTGAGGCCCCCGGCCTCCCCGTCGCCGAGCAGGGCCACCGCCTCGGGGGCGCGCATCAGCAGGTCGGGGGCGAGCCGTCCGGCGGACAGCACCCGGGCCAGGTTCTCGGCGGCGGCGCCCTCGTCCCGCAGCAGCCGCAGGTACCAGGGGGTCTTGCCGAGCGCGTCCGAGACCTTGCGGAAGTTGAGCAGACCGGCGTCCGGGTCGGCGGAGTCGGCGAACCAGCCGAGCAGCACGGGCAGCAGGGTCCGCTGGATGGCCGCCTTGCGGGTCACGCCGGACGCCAGCGCCTCCAGGTGCCGCAGGGCGGCGCCGGGGTCGGCGTAGCCGAGGGCGACCAGCCGCTCCCGGGCCGCCTCCGCGCTGAGCCGGACCTCGCCGGGGGCGAGCTGGGCGACCGCGTCGAGCAGCGGCCGGTAGAACAGCTTCTCGTGCAGCCGCCGTACGACGGCGGCGTGCCGCTTCCACTCGCGGGTCAGGCTCGTCACCGGGTCGTTGCGCATGCCCAGGGAGCGGCCGATGCGGCGCAGTTCGGCCTCGTCCTCCGGGACCAGGTGGGTGCGGCGCAGCCGGTACAGCTGGATGCGGTGTTCGAGCGAGCGCAGGAAGCGGTAGGCGGCGTCGAGCTGGGCGGCGTCGGCGCGGCCGACGTAGCCGCCGGCGGCGAGGGCCTTCAGCGCGTCGAGGGTGGTGCCGCTGCGCAGGGCGGGATCGGTGCGGCCGTGCACCAGCTGGAGCAGCTGCACGGCGAACTCGACGTCGCGCAGCCCGCCGGGACCGAGCTTGAGCTGGCGGTCGACCTGGGCGGTGGGGATGTTCTCGACGACCCGGCGGCGCATCTTCTGGACGTCGGCGACGAAGTTCTCCCGCTCGGCGGCCTGCCACACCAGCGGCCGGAGGGCGGCGAGGTACTCCTCGCCGAGGGCGAGGTCGCCGGCCACCGGGCGGGCCTTGAGCAGCGCCTGGAACTCCCAGGTCTTGGCCCAGCGCTGGTAGTAGGCGCGGTGCGAGGCGAGGGTGCGGACGAGGGGGCCGTTGCGTCCCTCGGGGCGCAGGTTGGCGTCGACGGGCCAGATGGTGCCCTCGGCGGTGTTCTCGGAGCAGATCCGCATCATGTGCGAGGCCAGCCGGGTCGCGGCGCGCAGGGCCTTGTCCTCGTCGGCGTCCCCCACCGCCTCTGCGACGAAGATGACGTCGACGTCCGACACGTAGTTCAGCTCGTGTCCGCCGCACTTGCCCAGCGCGACCACCGCGAGCCTGCACAGGGCGGTGTCCCCGGGCGCCTCGGCCTCGGCGAGCGCGAGGGCGGCCCGCAGGGTGGCGGTGGCCAGGTCGGCGAGTTCGGCGGCGGTCTCGGACACCTCGATGGTGCCGCAGACGTCCCGGGCGGCGATGGACAGCAGGCAGCGCCGGTAGGCGACGCGCAGCGACACGGGGTCGGTGACGCCGGCGAGACCGTCCTCGAACTCGGCCAGGCCGGGGTGCAGGTCCCGCGCCTCGTACGTGACCAGTGCCCGCCAGTCGCCGGCGTGCCGGGCGAGGTGGTCGGCCAGGGCCTCGGAGGAGCCGAGCACACCGAGCAGCCGGTCGCGCAGCGGCTTGGCGGCGATCAGCGTGTCGAGCACTTCCTGCCGGTCGGTGGCGGTGGTCTGCGCCTCCAGCAGCCGGACCAGCCCGTGCAGCGCGAGATCGGGGTCGGCGGTCGCGCCGAGCGCGTCCAGCAGCACCGGGTCGGCGCGCACGGGCAGCAGCTCGGGTCCGTCCAGCAGCCGCTCGGCGGCGGACGGGTCGGTGAAACCGTGCCGCAGCAGCCGTGTGAAGGTACTGCTCCTGCGCCCCGGCGCCGACGTCATCCCCGGCCTCCCTCGGTCCTCGGATCACGGTGGTCGTACTGGCGACGAGCCTATCGGCACCTGCGGGGCCCGGCCCCGGGACGGCGGGCGACGGGTTCCGGGAGAGCGCGCGGGAGCCACCACGGTCCAGGACACGCTGTCCCGTTTTCAGTGGCGCCGCGCACCGTTTTCGGCTTCGGTGAGGGGGAGCCGTTCAGCCGGGCGAGGTGGCGGTTCGCGTGCCGCCGAGACCGACATCAGGAGCTGCGCCCATGGACATGACCTTCGAAGTGCTGCCGCTGCCCGTCAGTGACGTCGACCGGGCCCGGGACTTCTACCGGGACAAGGTCGGCTTCCACGTCGACATCGACCAGGAGGTCATGCCGGGCATGCGCATCGTCCAGCTGACGCCCCCCGGCTCCGGCTGCTCGATCGCGCTGGGCGACGGCATCTGGAAGATGGCGGGCGACACCCCGCCGACCCCGGGCTCCTACCAGGGCCTCCAGCTCTGCGTCGCCGACATCGAGGCGGCCCGTGCCGAACTGACCGCCCGCGGCCTGGAGGTCTCCGAACCGGTCGAGTACGCCCCGGACGACGGCGCCACGTTCATGTACTTCAAGGCCCCGGACGGCAACGGCTGGGCCGTCCAGGAGTACCGCCGCCGGGCGACGGAGCCGCTGCACCGGCTCCTGTCGAGCCTGGCGGGACGGGCGGACCGGGCCGACGGCCGGCAGTGATCAACCCCCGGGCAAGCAAGGGGATTTGAGAGTACGTCAGGAGACTTCAGGGGAACGTCAGGCGTACGGTTCGGGGGCCGGGAGCCGGTAGTGCCCGTCCTCGGGGGACTCGACCAGCCGGGACGGTCCGAGCCGCTCCCTCAGCGAGGCGATCCGGGTCGGCAGGGTGGTGCGCAGCGACGCCCGGTGCGCGCGCAGGATCTCCTCGACGAGCTGGTCGGCGCGCAGGGTCCGTCCCGGCCGCCGGGCCAGCACGGCCAGGATGTCGAACTCGTCGTCCGGCAGTTCGGTCGGGACGCCGTCGACCAGGACGGCCCGCTCCCGCAGGTCGATGCGTATCCGCCCGGCCAGCAGCAGGTCTGCCGGCGGTTCCTCGAAGGGCTCGTCGGGAACGGCTGCGGCGGGGACGGCGGTTCCGGAATCGGCGGCGGGCTCGGCGAGTCGGCCGCGGCGCATCACCGCCCTGGCCCGGGCCAGCAGTTCGGCCAGGTTGTAGGGCTTGACGAGGTGGTCGTCCGCGCCCAGGTCGAGCGCTCGTACGCAGGACAGATGGTCCCCGCGCGCGGTGGTCACCAGGATCGGGACCGTGCTGGCGGCCCGCATCGCGCCGCACAGCCCGAAGCCGTCGCAGTCGGGGAGGGCGAGGTCGAGCAGGACGACGTCCGGGCGGGTCCGGTCCAGCAACTCGAGCGCGGCCCTGCCGGTGGACGCGCACACCGCCTCCAGGCCCTGCTCCTCCAGAGCTGCCCCGAGAGCCGCCGACACCCGTTCGTTGGCCTCAACGACCAGTAGTTTCACATCGTCCTCGTTCTGGCGTGGTTCCGGCGTGGTTCCGGCGTGGTCCTGGCCTGCTCGGCGTCCTGGAGCGTTCAGCGTCCCGAGGTCTGGCGCTGCCGCGGGCGTGCGCGTGTCTCGTCCCATCCGTTCCCCGTCGCCTGCCGGTCCGAGCGGATGTAGTCGGGGAGCACCCTCGGCGGCCAGCTGCCGAGGCTGAACATGCCCATCGAGTACGCCTTCGCCGCCAGTGCCGTCCGGTTGGGCACCTGGAACTGCCGCAGCAGCGTGCCGACGTGGTACTCGATGCCCTGCCGGCTGAGGAACAGCTTGGCCGCCAGGCGTACGGTCGGATCACCCGCCGCGACGCCCTCCAGGACCTTCGCGCTGAGCGGGGCCAGCTTCCACGGCGAGTCGTCGTGCGCCTCGTGGTCGACGGCTGTCTCCTCCGGCGTGAACTGCACCACGATCATCTCGACCCGGCCCGCGCCGTCGGTCGCCGGGAACGCGGTGATCCTGCCGGAGACCGTGTTGCCGTGGACGGACAGGACCACGGGGTGACCGACGAGACGGGTGCGGTGCCCCTGCACGAGCCGGCCGAACTGACGCAGCAGGTGCTGTCGCACACTCGGGTGCAGGAACTCCACGAATTCACGACCGCGCAGTTCGTCCGCCCGCCGGGCGCACCGGGGCATCACGGGACTGTTGACGGAACGCACCCGAAGATTCAGATCGAGGATGGCGAGAGCGATTCCGGAGCGCTCGAAAAGCGAAAGGAACGCATCACGGTACTTCTCGCTCCCGATTTCCGCGTCGAACAGCGAGGAATCTATTTCATGCAGCGTTTCGGCGGAACACGGGCTTCCCCCGGGCAGATGAGCATGCGCCTCCGCCACCCGGAGGAGCCCGCCCACCGTACTGATCTTTGCGTGGGCCATGTAAGTCTCTTCCTCCCTCTCCCGAATCTTTCACTGGCTGCGAGCCAGCCTACGGAGCACGGGCGTTGACGTGCAATGGAATCCGGAAGCCCCGCGAAAGACTGTGGTCGCCGTCCCGCGGGTTCGGAGAGACCGTCGCGGCGGGGGCGGGGAAGCGGCGGGAAACGGCCCACGACACCGCTCGGCAACCTCCGGTCGTCCACGGATTACCGGCATTTCCACCCACATTTTCCATTGCCGGACGAGGCCCGTCCGGCTTACCCGCGAGTAGCCCGTTCGGTGCACCGATCGGGCACCGGCCCCCGGTCACCGGCCCCGACACGGGCGCCCGCCCCGGCGTCCCTGCCCACGCCGACGCCCCGGACCACCGGGTCACAGCCGTTCGGCGAGCACGCCCGAACCGAAGACCGCCTTTCCCGCCATGCGGCGCACCGCCGGGACCAGGCCGGCCCTGCCGTCCACGTCCAGCCGGTGGTACAGCCTGGTGAGGCTCTTCTCCACGGCCCGCCGACTGACGCCGAGCGCTTCGGCGGCGTCCTGGTTGGTGTGGCCCAGGGCCACCAGGGAGGCGACCCGCCGCTCGGTGTCGCTGAGCACCCCGCCGGCCACCGGTACGCCTCCGCACGGCGGCGCCCCGTGCGGGGAGGGCGGTGGCGAGGCGTTCCAGCGCCGCAGCACCGTCTCGCCCGTCGCCTCGGCGATCCGGTCCGCCTCGGCGAGGATCTCCTCGGAGCCGGGCCGTCCGGCGGCCCGCATCCGGTTCCCGTACGCCGTCAACGACCGGCCCAGCTCCAGGTGGTTGGAGCTCTCCCTGAGCACGGTGACGGACTCGGCGAGCAGGGACAGGGCGTAGCGGCCGCGCACCACGGTGCCCCACATGCGCAGGGTCCGGCCCAGTGCGGCCGGTGCCCCGAAGTGCCGTGCCCGGTCGCAGGCGCGGGCGAGGAGCCGGAGCGCGCCCTCCGGGTCGCCG
This sequence comes from Streptomyces sp. NPDC004051, assembly GCF_053604275.1. Taxonomy (NCBI): domain Bacteria; kingdom Bacillati; phylum Actinomycetota; class Actinomycetes; order Kitasatosporales; family Streptomycetaceae; genus Streptomyces; species Streptomyces sp. NPDC004051. The sequence continues at coordinate 492,431 of NZ_JBSGHG010000001.1, forward strand.
AGGCGGAGCAGCAGGGGCACGCGCCACACGTCGACCGGGAACAGGGTCCGGCCGCACCAGCCCGCCGCCTCGGCGCGGCGGGCGACGTCCTCCACATCGGCTGCGAGAGCGGGCAGTTCGCGTTCCGCGGTCAGCGGGATCTGCAGCACCCGCAGGGCGAGCCCGCACACCGGCTGCCCGGCGCCCTGCCCCTGGGCCAGCCGGTCGCGCAGCCGCTCCGCCAGCCAGGCGTCACCCGTCTCGACCGCCACGGACGTCAGGCTGAGCACCGTCAGCCAGTCGTGGTCCTCCAGCGAGTCCTCCGCCGGGTCCCGCGCCGGGTCGGGGGCTGTCGCGCAGGCCTCCCGCGCGTCCGCCCGGGCGTCGGCGGGCAGGCCGGCGTGCACGGCGGTGAGCGCGCGCAGACTCAGCACGGCCGTGCGCAGCCGCCGGTGGTCGCGCTGCAGCGCCGTCTCCAGTGCCGTGTCCAGCCAGCACCGCGCCGGTTCGGTCGCCTCCGCGGCGGCCGCGCAGGCGACCGTCAGCGCGGACGCGCCGTACTCCGAGGCGGCCGACGCCGGTTCGTGCTCCAGCAGCCACCGCGTGCGGTCGGCGACCTCGGCGGCGGGCAGCCGGCCGTCGAGGACGCCCGCGAAGACGAGGACCGCAGTGAGCTCCCGCCGGGCCGCGGTACCGGGACCGGAATCGGCGCCGGTCCCGGGGAACGGTCCGGCGTCGAGGGCTCGCAGCCGCTGGACGGCGGCGGTCCGGGCCGCGGGGTCGCCGAGCCGCGAGAGCCGTACGCGGGCCTCCAGCCGCAGCCCGAGGTCCGCCGCCTCCGAGGTCTCCGAGGTCTCCGTCTTCTCCGAGGTCCCCGATGGTTCCGGTGTCTTCGGGGTGGCCTGTTCCAGCATCTCCGACGCCGCGTGCGAGGCGGAGAGGAACAGCGTGAGCGGCACACGGGCCACGACCGCGGCGCGTTCGGGGCCCGTGTCCAGCAGGGGGAGCGCCTGGCCGACGTGGCGCAGCATCGCGGAGGTGTCGGAGTCCTGTTCCAGGTCGGCGAGGACGGCCAGCAGGTCGCCGCGCCGAGGGCTGTCGGGCGGGAACTCGCGCAGGGCCCGGCGCAGACAGCGGATCGCGAGCGCGTCGTCGCCACCGCGCCACACTTCGCGGGCGGTCTCCCGCATCATCCGCGCGGCCTCGGTCCAGTCGCCGGGGCCGACCTCCAGGAAATGGGGAACGATCCGCTCGGCCGGTGCGCCCGAGTCATGGAGCAGCTCGGCAGCCCGGCGGTGCAGCCGGTCACGGTCGGCGAGCGAGATCCCCTCCTCGGCGACCTCCCGTACGCAGTCCCACAGGACGGGCGGTGTCCAGCGGTCGGCGGCCCAGCCGAGTCCGATCAGCGCCCTGGCCGCCGCGTCCCCTTCGACCGGGTCCAGATCCGCCAGCCGGGCGAGGACGTGCGTCCCGCTCTCCCCGCCGAGGAGCGCCGCGCAGGCAGCGAGCCGGCCGACGGACTCCGGGTGACCGGTCAGGGCCGCGGCCACCCGGGAACGCAGGCTCCAGGGCGCGGGCCGGGCGCGGGCGGTGTCGAGCAGGGACGCGGAGGCACCACGGCCCGCACGTTCCAGCCGTTCCAGCCGTTCCAGCCGTTCCAGCCGTTCCAGCCGTTCCAGCAGGGAGATGATCAGCGTCGGGTTGCCGCCGGTGGCGCGGGTCCAGGCGTGGACCTGGTCGTCGGGGAGCACGATGCCGCGTTCCCCGAGCAGGACACGTACTCCCTCCGGGTCGAGCGGTCCCATCCGGATCACCTGGTCGGCGGCCGACAGGATCTCCTGCACACCCGGTGTCTCGGTGGCGAACTCGCCCTCGCACACGGCGACCGCCGTGAACAGCGAGCCCGGCTCCGGGTCGGCGAGCAACGCGGTCAGCCGGGTCAGGGCCGGCTCGCCCGCCCGCTGCAGGTCGTCGACGAGCAACGCGACCGGGCGGCCGGGGGGGTCCGGCCGGGCCGGGCCGGGGCGGCCGAGGGGCAGGCCCTGTTCCAGTCGGCTGCCCCGGGCCCGCCGTACGAGGAAGCCGTGCCGTTCCGCGTGGGCCGCTACCGCGTCGAGGAAGGACGAACGCCCCGTGCCCGGAGTTCCGGTGACCGCGATGAGCACGCTGTCGCCTGCTTGCGCACCGTTCATCGCGTGGTGGACCGTGTCGAGATCCTTCATCCGCTCCAGGAGCCGCACGGAGCCTCCATTCATCAGCGGAGCCGGCCAAGTACGGCCCATTCCTGGCCGGTTGACCCCAGCGAGCCGCCTGGACACGAAGACCCGGCGCCCTCAACAAAAAGTCACAGCACTGTCATATCGTAATGATTATGAGTTCGAGACGATCAGAGTCGGCGCATCCGGTTGCCCCGGTCCCCTCGGTCCTCTCGTTCCCTGCCTCCCGTTCCCGCCCGCTCGGAACGGGAACCGCCGCCGGTCCGGCCGCCACGCCATGCGGGCCGTCCGCCTGTCCGGTCCGTGGCGAACACCGCGGCGCACGCTGCGTGGTGATGCTGGGTTCCCCCGGCCGCGGCTCGGTGGACGCCATCGTCCGCCATGTCAGTGCCACGTACGGACGGGAGGCGAACGTACGGCGCGTGGGCTGTCGGCGTGAGGCGGCCGGCACGGAGCACGCCGTGCTGCGCCGCCTGCTCGGCGCCTCGCCGCCGGGGCACGAAGTCCGTTACGCGACCCATTCGTTGGTCTGCGGGCTGCTGGCGCGCGGGCCGCTCGTCCTCGCCATCGGCGATGCGCAGTGGTGCGACGAGGGCACGCTCCGCTTCATCGACCACCTGATGCGCACCACCCACCGGCAGCCGCTGACCGTCCTGCTGCACCTGCCTCCCGGACTGCCGGGGCCCGCCGCTGCGGCGTTCCACGAACTGGCGACGCGGGACTACTGCACGGTCATCGACGCCGTGGGCCTCCGGCCCGCCGACACCGCCCGGCCGGCCGACGACGAACTGGCCGAACTCGCCCTGCACGATCCCCGGTTGCTCGAGGTCGCCCGGGCGGCGGCGGCACTCGGCAGCACCGACCCGGACCTCGTCGGCGCCCTGGCCGGGCTCCCGTCCAAGGCGACGGGCCGGCTCCTGGCGGAGGCCGGGGCCCACGGCCTGCTCCCCGGGCCCGTACCGGCCCGCGGCACCCCCTCGTTGCTGGGCACCCTGCCCGAGGCCGAGCGGGAGCGCATGCGCGCCCAGGCCGCCGAGATCCTCAACGACGCGGCCAAGCCGGCCGAGCAGGTGGCCGGCCTGCTGCTCGGGCAGAGCACGCTGGACCGCTCCTGGATGCGTGCCGTCCTCAAGGAGGCGGCGGCAGCCGCCCGGCACGACCGCCCTGCTGCCGCGGTGTCCTACCTGACGCGGCTCCACGCCGCCGACCCCGAGGATGCCGCCGTCCGCATGGACCTCGCCACCGCGCTGGTCGACATCGATCCCCTGGCCGCCCGGGAACACCTCACCCACCTCGCCGGGACGCCCCCCGGCACGGACGATCCTCCGGTCCGGGCCCGTGCCGCCGACCTGCTCCGGCTCACCTCCCTCATGGTGCACGGCACCTCCGGCACCCCCGCCGCGCTCGACGCGCTGCTGTGTGAGCTGGGCCCCGGCCCTCAGGACGGTCCGCCGACCGGTCGGGCACGACGGGCCCCGACCACCGGTACTGTCCCCGCCCCCGTCCCCTCCGCCGTCCCGGTCCTCACCGACCACCCGACCGAGCGCATGGTCCTGGCCGTCCGCGCGCTGCGCACCGCGCTGACCGCCCCCGGGCCGGAGGCGCGGGAGACGGCGGTCGCCGAGGCCCGTCGGGTCCTCTGGTCCGGGCGGCCGCACACCGCCTGGGCCAGGGTCGCCGCGGCGCAGGTCCTCGCACTGGCCGACGACACCGCGACCGCACTCGACCAGTTGCAGCGGACCGCCGCCGACAGCGCCGAACGCGAGGAGACCTGGGCCGAGTGCCACGCGGCGTCGGCGCGGGCCCTGGTGCTGCTCGAATCGGGCCGGGCGGCCGAGGCCGCCGAGGCCGCGTCGGCCGCGTCCCGTCTCTCCGAGACGGAGGGCGCCTCGGGGCGGAGCCGGCTGGCGTCGATCACCCTCGCCCGCGCCCTGGTCGCCCGGGGCGACCTCGACCGGGCACAGGAGGTGCTGCTCCGGCTCGACGGCCGCCGGCTCGACGACTGCGTCTGGGAGCACCACCACCGTCTGACGGCCCTGGCCCTGGTCGAACGTGGCCGCGGCCGGCCCGAGCAGGCCCTGCGTCTGCTCGAGCGGTCCGGGGCCGGTCTCGCCGCCGCCGGCGTGGACAATCCGGTGTTCAGCCTCTGGTGGGTGCACAGCACCGAGTTGCTCATGCGGCTGGGCCGACCGGGTGCCGCCGCCCGACGGGCCGAGTTCGGAATGCAGTTGGCCGAGCGATGGCCGACGGCCCGCAGCACGGGACTGGGTCTGCTGGCCCGGGGCGTCTCGGCCGACCCGGCCGGCTGCGTCGAACTGCTCACCGAGAGCGCCCGGGTCCTGGCGCAGAGCTCCGACCGGCAGTCCCACGCCCTGGCCGAACTCCGCCTCGGGAAAGCCTTGTTGCACCGCTCTGACCAAGGTGCGCCCGCCCGTCTGCGCGCGGCGCTGGCGATCGCCGTGCGGTACGGCCTGACCTCCGTCGCCGAACAGGCACGGTGCGCGCTCCGCTCGGCGGAGGGCCGGCACACCCTGGCGGCGCTCAGCCATGCCGAACGTCCCGTGGCGGAACTGGCGGCGGCCGGGAAGTCGAACCGGGCGATCGCGGACGCCCTGCACCTGACGGTACGCACGGTCGAGTACCACCTGACGAACGTGTACCGGAAGCTCGGCGTCCCCGGGCGGGCCGGCCTCGTGAAGTGGTTCCCGGCGCACGGACCGCGGCCCGCCGAGGCGCGAGTGCCCGGCGGGACGCGGTGAACCGGCCTCTCCAGCAACCGAGTTCATCCGGCGGTCCCGACGGGCTCCTGGAACGGGCCGGGGAACTGGCCACGTTGGAGCGGGCCGTGCGCCGGGTCGCGGACGGCGACACGGCGACCGTCCTGGTGCGCGGCCGCCCGGGCACCGGACGCAGCGCCCTGCTCGCCGAGGGCGCGGCCCTCGCCCGGCAGGCCGGCCTGCACGTCCTCACCGCACCAGGACCGACCGGACCCGCCTCACCCGGCGGCCCGTCGGCCCTGTTCACCGACGACACCCGGAGCACATCGAAGGGGCCCACACCCCCCGCGGGCCACCCGGAGCCGCGACCCGCGCTGTGGGTGGTCGTCGAGGGCTCCGAGAACTCCGGGCCGGCGCCGCTCGGCGCACGGACCGGCCCCGCACACGAACTGTCGCTGCGCCCGTTGACCGAGCACGCCGTACGGACCCTGCTCGTACGGGCGTACGGCGAGGAGGCGGCCGACTCGCTCCTGCCGACCGCGACCGCCGCGACCGGCGGCAACCCGGCGGTCCTGTGCGCCGCGCTCCGGCGCCGGCCCGGACCGCCCCCCGAAGCCGCCGAATTCGCCGCACTCGCCGACCGGACGGGCCGGCACCATCTGCGGACCGTACTGGCGCGGGCGTCCGCGCGGGCCTCCGCGCTCATTGCGGCGAGCGCGGTGGCGGCGGGGCACTTCTCGTTCCGCCAGGTCTGCGAGCTGGCCGGGCTCTCCGTGCCGGACGGCGAGCAGGCGCGCACGGAACCGGCCGTCACCGGTTTGCTCGACTCCGCCGCCGCAGGGCCCCGGCTGTACGACCCGCTGGTGGCCGAGCGGGCACTCGGCCTCCTGGACGGCGACCGGCGCCGCGAACTCCACGAGTGTGCCGCGCGGTTGGCGCACCGCGAGGGTTTCCCGCAGGACGTGCTCGGCCGGCTGACCGCGCGGACCTCGCTGGACGAGCCCTGGGTGCCCGGCGCGCTCCACGCGGCGGGTGCGGCCGCGCGCCGGTCCGGCGAGGACGACGCGGCGGTGGTGTTCCTCGAACGGTCGTTGGACCGCGGAGCGGCCGGCCGGCTGCGCACGGACGTCCTGCTGGAACTGGCGAAGGCGCAGTCGTCGCGGCGGCCGACGGCGGCCGAGCGCGGATTCCGGCGGATCCTGCGGGAGACCGACGTCCCGGACCGGTCCGGGGCCCTGCTGTTCGCCGCCGACATGCTGGCGCTGCGCGCCGGGGACGACGCGGCGGCGGCGCTCGGCGCGGCGGCGGCGCGGACGACGTCGGAGGCCGAGCGGCGCACGCTGCGCGGCCTGCACGCACTGGCCGCGGAGACCTGCCCGCCCGGACCGGCACCGGAGGCCCTGGCCCCCGGCCCGCGGGACGACCGGGGGACGCCGGAGTTCGACGCGACCCGGGCCGCGGCCGGGGCCTGGCGGCACTGTCTGGCCGGGCGGAAGATCGGCGAGGCCCGCCGACTGGCCGGGACCGTGCTGCTCCAGGCGGAGAACGGGCTGTTCACTCCCCGGCTGTTCGCCGCGCGCGTGCTCGCCGTCACCGAGGACGTGGCGCTGGCCCGGTCCGGGCTGCAGCGGCTCACGGCCGAGGCGCGACGGCAAAAAGTGAGCCCCGTGACCGGGCAGGCACTGCTGGGACTCACGGAAATCGCCTTACGCACAGGCGAGTTGGAGCAGGCCAGGGAGCGGCTGGCAGAGGCGGTCACCGAAGTGCCCAGGCACCACTGGCATCCGCGGGCGCTGCCGAGACTGACCGCGGTGGAGGCACTCGTCGCCCTGGAGTCCGGACGGACGGACCTGGCGGAGTCGGTGCTGGCGCGGTCGGCCCGGACGGAGGCCCCGCCGGACCGCAACGGGCACGGTCTGGGCCGTGCCCACCTGCTGTTCGCCCGGGGCGTCCTCTGCCTGCGCACCGGCCGGAGCTCCGAGGCGAGGGCGCAGCTGCGCGAGTGCGGCCGGATTCTGCGGCCCCTCGGCTGTGTGAACCCCGCCGTCCTTCCCTGGCGTTCGCACCTCGCCATGGCGGAGGCGGCCTGCGCGGCCCCGCAGGCGGCGGAGCGCCTGGTGGCCGAGAGCCTCACGGCGGCCCGGTCCTGGGGAGCGCCGGGCGCGGTCGGCGCCGTCCACCTCTGGGCGGGACCGGCCCTCCCCGACCGTACGGCGCTCGGGCACCTGCGGACCGCGGTACGTCTGCTCGCCGGCATGCCGGCCCGGAGACTGTACGCCCGGGCGCTGGTCGCGCTGGCCTCCGCCCTGCTCGACGCCGGCCGGCCGACGGAGGCGCGGCGCCTGTTCGACGAGGCGGTCCGGAAGGGCCGGCCGTTCCCGCTCACCGAGGAGGTCGCCGCCCGGCTCGCCGGCCGGCCCGGCTCGAACCGGGCACGGCTGAGTCCGGCTCAGCTGCGGGTCGCCCTGCTGGCGGCGGAGGGCCGGTCGAACACGGCGATCTCCAAGGAGCTGTCGATCGGCGTCCGCACCGTCGAACTCCACCTGACGCGCACCTACCGCGCCCTGGGCATCAACGGCCGCCCCGACCTCGCGGTGGCGCTGGGCCACCCGTGAGCACGCCCCTACGCGCCCAGGGCCTCCCCCGGACCCGTGCCCACGAGCCCCTCGCGCAGGGCGACCGCGGCGGCCTGGGTGCGGTTGGGGCAGTCGAGCTTGGCCAGCACGAGCGCGACGGTGCGCTTGGCGACGTGCTCGGACACCTCGAGGGCCTGCCCGATCTGCCGGTTACTGAGCCCCTCGACCAGCAGTTCCAGCACCCGCGTCTCCCGCTCGGTGAGCTGCCTCCGCGGAAACCGGTTCCGCGGCCCGACGGCGCCCCGGGCGGACCGGACGGGCCGGGAGGACCGGGGGGCGGCCACCGTCCGCCCGGCCGGCACCGCCGGCCGGATCCCCTCGGCCGCCTTCCGCAGGGCCTCGTCGAGCCCCTCGCCGGTCAGGGCGTCCTGGTCGAGGATTCCGTCACAGGCCACGACCGTGCCGGACACGGCGCGCCGCACCTCGGCGCTGGGCAGCACCAGCAGGACCCGGACCCCGTTGCGGCGGACGACCTCCGCCAGCTCGGCGGCCCACGCGTCCTCGCCCTCCCCGGTGCCGTTCACACACCAGAGCACCAGCACGTCGCAGGAGAGGATGAGCAGTTGGACGGCGTCCTCGGGTGAGGCCGTGGTGAACTCCTCGGGACGGAAGACGGTGGTCTGCTTCACGTGGGCCGCCTCCTCCAGCACGGCTGCGAGCCCACTGCGCGCGACCTCGCCCCGCGCCACGACCGCGACCCTGACCGATCCCTGGTTCATCCAGCGCCCCTGTCCATCCGCCGACCGGCTCCCCCACCGAGCCCCCGTCGCACAATCCCAGCGATTATGTCCCGGCAGGGTGCGGTTTTGCGCCACCGCGAGGGTTGCAGTAGATCGACGATCCAGTCACCACTCCGCGACATACGGTCATTCCACCCCCACCCTCACCCGCCACCCACAAGATCTCGGCCATCCACACACCTGCCCGCCCACCGCGGCCTCACGGAACAAACTCGAGCCGAAGAACCCGAAGACCACCGGAACCCGCTCCGCAGGCAGAAGCAACAGGACCGGGCGGTCCCAACCGGTGTCGCGAGCACGGCCGCCGGACAGGACCCGTTGACAGAACACGGGCAAGATCACACAATCGTCGCCATGACCACGTACTGGTTCGTCAGGATGTCGGTGGCGCTGCGCGTCCCGGATCGAACCGGCTGCGAGCGCTCCGGCCGATAGCCGACCGCACCCTCTGACTCAGGCCCGGCCCCTCACCTCCCGGGCCCGCCCCCGTCTTCCCGACCGACGGCCCCGCACCACCCCTTTCCCGGGCCCCCCGGCAATCCATCCCGCACACCCGCGCACGGCGGGTGTGCCCCTCGGCGTACGCGACGCCGGGACGGCCCGTGCTCCGCGCCCCGAAACGGCCGGCCCGTTCGAACCCCGTACCCCGTACCCCGTGTACAGAGGAAGGACCTCCCATGACCGTCACGAACACCGCACCGCCCGCCACCCTGCGTGAGGCACGCATCCCCGGAGACGGCCTCTACGAAGGACGGCGCGTCCTGCGCCGGGTGCCCGAGGGCTGGGAGGAGCGGCCCTACGAGCTGTTCGAGCTCGAGCCGCAGGCGCGCACGATCGGCGCCGAGATCAGAGGGGTCGACCTGTCCCGCCCGCTCGGCCCCGAGCTGCGCGCCGAACTCCACCGGGCCCTGCTGGAGTGGAAGGTGCTGTTCTTCCGCGGCCAGCACCTCGCCTCCGACCGGCAGCGCGCCTTCGCTCGCCACTGGGGCGAGCTGGAGACCAACCCGCTGCTCGCCGCCGGTTCCAGCGAGGACGTCGTCCGCTTCGACAAGGGCAGCGGCTCCACTCCGACGTTCGAGAACGTCTGGCACGCCGACGTCACCTTCCGCGAGCGGCCGGCGCTCGGCGCCGTCCTCCAGTTGCGCGAGGTGCCGCCGGCCGGCGGCGACACCCTGTGGGCCGACATGGCCGCCGCCTACGACAACCTCCCGCAGGAGGTGAAGGACCGCATCGACGGCGCCCGCGCCGTCCACGACTTCATCCCCGGTTTCGCACGGTTCTACGGTCCCGAACGGCTCGCGCCCCACCAGGATCACTTCCCTCCCGTGGAGCACCCCGTCGTGCGCACCCATCCCGACACCGGGCGGCGCATGCTGTTCGTGAACGTCTCCTTCACCACCCGGATCACCGGCATGCCCCAGGAGGAGAGCAACCGCCTGCTGCGCTACCTCTTCCAGCAGGCGCACGTCCCCGAGTACCAGGTCCGTTTCCGCTGGCAGCCCGGCGACGTGGCGTTCTGGGACAACCGTGCCACCCAGCACTACGCGGTCAACGACTACGGCCCCCACCGCCGAGTCGCCGAACGCGTCGCCATCGCGGGCGACCGCCCCTTCTGATCACCGGCCCCGTCGGCCGTGCAGGGTTCCCGCCCCCGCACGGCCGACGGGGCCGGGCAGCCGAGACCGCGAGGGCGTGGAGCAGGCTGGTGGTCTCGGTGAGTTCGGCGCGGTCCTCCCGTTCCGTACAGGCGCGGTACATGTCCTCCAGCCTGGGCATGAGTTCGGCGTTGCCGAGACCGGTCTCACCCTGCGGACGTGACTCAAGCTGCCGAGTCTCGTCCATCCGGCAGCGCTTCCTCCGGCTGATGGCGTCCGTGCGGGGTGAAGGTGAAAGCCGACGTGTCACGATCCAGGTCGATGGTCAGCGCCGCGTCCAGAGCCTTGGCCAGACGGGTGAGCAGCGGCAGAGTCGGTACGGAGTCTCCGCCCTCGATGTTGGAGATCTGCGGCTGAGTCATCTCCGCCCGCCGCGCCAGCTCGGCCTGCGACAGGCCGAGCGCGGTACGCCGGTCATGGACAGCCTGGCCGAGGGCGAAGGCGTAACCGGCTTCGACGTAGGCGGCGGATTCCTCGACCGTCTCTCCCAGAAGCTTCCTGGTCCGGCGGGTCTTCCACTCGGAGTGGTTCATGGGTTCCCTTCCTCCGTCCGGTCGTAGCCGTGCTCGGCAGGACCATGCTCGGCCTCGCACACCTTCTGCACCTGCTGGGCACGCTCGACCTCGCCACTCTCACGTTGCTTGGCCTTGCGGAACACCGTCAGCAGCACAATGCGCCGGTCGGGAGCGAGCCAGTACGTGATACGGACGGCATTGCCATCCATGGTGAAGCGCAGCTCTCGCACCTTGCCGCCGAGGTGACGAGCGTACGGCTCCCCCAGAGTGGTCGGCTGGTCCGCGAGCATGTCAACAGCACGTTCAGCCTTGTCGTAATGCGCGTCCGCCAGGAGCTCCAGCCATCGCCGAACCTCCGGTTCGATCTCGATCGACCATCGATCTTCCACGCTCACCACTATACAGAAATCTATATGAGGCGCCGATGGGAGGTACGCCGTGCCACCTGCGGCGCTCCCCCGCCACCCCTCTCGAGCACCGCCTTCGCCGCCTTGAGCGCGGTCTCACCAACCCCCGGATCACTCGTAGGTGTACCGCTCCCCTCTGTCCCTCACCCACCGTCATCGCCACACCTAACGTGAGAGGCCTCGCAACGCGACGCGTACGACGGAGGGGTGCGGATGTCGGTGGACGATGAGGCGGTCCAGGTCAGGGACGAGACGGACGAGCCGGGCTGGGAGGTCGACCCGGACGACGAGTGGGGAGTGGCCGTCATCACCACGGTGGGGCGGCAGTTGAAGCTGCGGAGGGAGTCCGTGGGCATGCGGGTCGCCGACTTCGCGGCGGCGATGGGATACGGCGAGGACCTCGCCTACAAGGTCGAGGCCGGCAACCGCATCCCCCGCCCCGAGTACCTGGAGAAGGCCGATGAGGTACTGGGCGCGGGCGGACTGCTCGCCGCGATGTCGGAGGACGTGGCGAAGGTCAGGTACCCGAAAAAAGTGCGGGAACTGGCGAAGCTGGAAGCCGGCGCGGTCGAGATCGGGCTCTACAGCAACCACAACATCCACGGCCTGTTGCAGACCGAGGAGCACATGCGGGCACTCTTCGACATCTGGCTTCCGGCTCACACCGAGGAGCAGACTGAACGCATGGTGGCCGCCCGGCTGGCCCGGCGCACTGTCTTCGACAGGTCACCGGCACCCGCCCTCAGCTTCGTCCAGGAAGAAGTGACGCTCCGCCGTCCGGTCGGAGGCACAATAGTGTGGCGTCGACAGCTCGAACACCTTTTGGAACTCGGCAAGTTGCGACACGTGTCGATTCAGGTGATGCCGACGGACTGCGAGGACCACTTCGGGACGGGCGGACTGATCGAGGTGCTGAAGTTCTCCGACGGAACGGCGGTCGGACGCTCCGACGGGGCGTTCGCCGGACGCCCGGTGACCGACCCGAAACAGCTGAGAATCCTCGAACTCCGCTATGGAATGATCCGCGCCCAGGCCCTCACGCCCCGAGAGTCACGGGCCTTCATCGAACAGATGCTTGGAGAGTCATGACCGGCACCCCTCCCGCCCGGAGCACCACCGCGCCCACCTGGTTCAAGAGCAGCTACAGCAGCAGCGGCGACGGCAACGACTGCATCGAGGTCGCCATATCCCCCGACACCGTCCTCGTCCGGGACTCCAAGAACAGCCAGGGACCCCGGCTCACACTCACCCCGGCCGCCTGGGCGGACTTCCTGGGAAGGGCAGGGTTCGCGGGCCAGGGGTGACCGCCAGCGCGGCCACCCCTTCCGCGCCGCAGCGGAGCGTTACAGCACCGGCAGGTTCTTGCGGAGTTCGAAGGCCGTGACCTCGGAGCGGTACTCCTCCCACTCCTGCTTCTTGTTGCGCAGGAAGAAGTCGAAGACGTGTTCGCCGAGGGTCTCGGCGACCAGGTCGCTGCGCTGCATCAGGGTGAGCGCCTCGCCGAGGTTCTGCGGGAGGGGTTCGATGCCGAGGGCGCGGCGTTCGGCGTCGGAGAGGGCCCAGACGTCGTCCTCGGCGCCGGGCGGGAGTTCGTAGCCCTCCTCCACGCCCTTGAGGCCGGCGGCCAGGAGGAGCGCGTAGGTCAGGTACGGGTTGGCGCCGGAGTCGATCGAGCGGACCTCGACGCGGGCCGAGCCGGTCTTGCCGGGCTTGTACATGGGGACGCGCACCAGGGCCGAGCGGTTGTTGTGGCCCCAGCAGATGTACGAGGGGGCCTCGCCGCCGGCGCCGGCGGTGCGTTCGGAACCGCCCCAGATGCGCTTGTAGGAGTTGACCCACTGGTTGGTGACCGCGGAGACCTCCGCCGCGTGCTTCAGCAGGCCCGCGATGAAGGAGCGGCCGATCTTGGAGAGCTGGTACTCCGCGCCCGACTCGTAGAAGGCGTTGCGGTCGCCCTCGAAGAGGGAGAGGTGGGTGTGCATGCCGCTGCCCGGGTGCTCCGAGAACGGCTTCGGCATGAACGTGGCCTGCACGCCCTGTTCCAGCGCCACCTGCTTCATGACCAGGCGGAACGTCATGATGTTGTCGGCCGTGGACAGCGCGTCCGCGTAGCGCAGGTCGATCTCCTGCTGGCCGGGGGCGCCCTCGTGGTGGGAGAACTCCACCGAGATGCCCATCGACTCCAGCATCGTGATGGCCTGGCGGCGGAAGTCCTGGCCGACGTTCTGCGGCGTGTGGTCGAAGTAGCCGGAGTTGTCGGCGGGGGTCGGGCGGCTGCCGTCGAGGGGCTTGTCCTTCAGCAGGAAGAACTCGATCTCGGGGTGGGTGTAGAAGGTGAAGCCCATGTCGGAGGTGCGGGCCAGAGCGCGCTTGAGGACGTAGCGCGGGTCGGCGAAGGACGGGGAGCCGTCCGGCATGAGGATGTCGCAGAACATGCGGGCCGTGCCGGGCGCCTCGGCACGCCAGGGCAGGATCTGGAACGTCGACGGGTCCGGCTTGGCGATCATGTCGGACTCGTACACCCGGGCGAAGCCCTCGATCGCCGAGCCGTCGAAGCCGATGCCCTCGTCGAAGGCCTGCTCCAGCTCGGCCGGGGCCACGGCCACGGACTTCAGGAAGCCCAGCACGTCCGTGAACCACAGCCGTACGAACCGGATGTCGCGCTCCTCCAACGTCCGGAGCACGAACTCCTGCTGCTTGTCCATCTTCCGCTTCCCCATCATCGCCGGTCGGACCGCCTCTTCTGTGCCTCGACGGATGGCCTCCTCGGGCTGCGGTCGGGCAGTCGGGCCATCCCACCACATCCGGGTTTCACGCATGTTGCCGACCATGATCGCCCGACGGCCCCGTGGTTCCTCGTGCCCGTTGTCCATCTTGCCCGTTCGGGCCGGTGTGCGTAACGGCGGGCGCGGCTCCGGTACGCCGTCGGCGCCCTGTCGTCGGCGCGGCGCCTTTCAGCAGGGTCCCCATGACCGGCTCAACCCCACCCCCCTTAATTGGTATTTCAGATGCAAGTTTTAATGGGAGGCGCAGGCAGTCGAGAACGAGGAGACCTGATGCTGTCCGAGCAGTCCGCCGTCACCGTCCGTGCCACGCTCCCCGCCGTCGGAGCGGCCCTCGGCGAGATAACCGAGCGCTTCTACGCCGGGATGTTCGCCGCCCGCCCCGAGCTGCTGCGCGACCTGTTCAACCGCGGCAACCAGGCCGCGGGCACCCAGCGCGAAGCCCTCGCCGGTTCCATCGCGGCCTTCGCCACGCACCTGCTGGACCACCCCGACGACCGGCCCGACGCGATGCTGCAGCGCATCGCGCACAAGCACGCCTCCCTCGGCATCACCCCGGACCAGTACGCCGTCGTCCACGAGCACCTGTTCGCCGCCATCGCGGAGGTCCTGGGCGAGGCCGTCACCCCCGAGGTCGCGGCCGCCTGGGAGGAGGTCTACTGGCTGATGGCGAACGCCCTCATCGCCGTCGAGAAGCGGCTCTACGAGGAGCAGGGCGGCCCGAGCTGGCGGGCCTGGGAGGTCGTCGAGCGGGTCACCGAGACCGCCGACGTCGCCTCCTTCCGGCTGCGCCCGGTCGACGGGGGTCCGGTGCGGGACTTCCGCCCGGGCCAGTACGTCTCCGTCCGCGTCGCCCTCGACGACGGCGCCCGGCAGATCCGCCAGTACAGCCTGTCGGGGGCGCCCGGTCCCGGCGAGCGGCAGTTCAGCGTCAAGCGCGTGCACGACGAGGACGGAACGCCCGAGGGCGAGGTCTCCGGCCACCTCCACGCGCGGGTGCGGGCCGGTGACGTCCTGGAGCTGTCCGAGGCGTACGGCGACCTCGTCCTCGACGCCGAGCCGGACACCCCCCTCCTGCTGGCCTCGGCGGGGATCGGGGTCACCCCGATGACCGCGATGCTGGCGCACCTCGCCGACGGCGGGCACCGGGCCCCGGTCACCGTCGTGCACGGCGACCGCTCCCCCGCCGACCACGCCCTGCGCGCCGACCACGAGGGGTACGCGGCCAAGCTGGCGGACTCCAGCGTGCACTTCTGGTACGAGCAGGACGCCCCGGCCGGCGCCTCCACCGGCTACGTCGACCTCACGGACGTGCCGGTGGCGCCGGGTACGCGCGCCTACCTGTGCGGTCCGCTGCCGTTCATGCGGACGGTGCGGGAGCAGCTGATCGGCAAGGGCGTCGCCCCGGCCGACATCCACTACGAGGTGTTCGGGCCGGACCTGTGGCTGGCCCAGCGGGGCTGAGCACGCCCCGGGAGGACTGCCTGGTGGACGGGGGGCGTCCACCGGACGGGCAGGCCTAGGGCGCCCGGGAGATCTCCAGCAGGAGCGGGCCCGTGGGGCCCGTGGCGAGGTCCGCCACCGTGAGCGGGTCCAGCGAGGCGAAGAACGCCTCCTGGGCCCGCCGCAGCGCGCCCCGCAGCCGGCAGCCGGAACGGAGCGGGCAGGCCGCGAGGGACGAGGTGCCCTCGCAGTCGACGACGTCGCCCTCCCCCTCGAAGGCGCGGACCACGGCGCCCACCGAGGCGGTGCGGCCCCGCTCCGTGAGGGCGAGGCCGCCGCCCCGGCCGCGCCGGGCCGTGAGCAGTCCCATGTGCTGGAGTTCGGCGACGACCTTGGCGGCGTGGGTGTAGGGCACGTCGACGGCCGCCGCGACATCGCGCGTCGTCGGGTGGGAGCCGGGGTGGGAGTCGCCCGCCACGACCAGGCGCATCAGGACCCGCAGGGCGAGGTCGGTGGAGCGCAGCAGCCTCATACCGGGCAGGGTAGGTAATGCGCATCCGGCATACAAATTATCCGACGGGAGTTCTGTGGAGTTTTCGGGCGGGGTCCGTGGCCGCCCCGGCATGGCCTCCCACCCCATCGCGTCGGTTTGACGATTACAGGTGATTACACTGGGCCGCGTGCCTCAACTACGTCTCGCCCTGAACCAGATCGACTCGCGCGTCGGCGACCTCGCCGGCAACGCCGAGGCGATCGTCCGCTGGACCCGGCACTCCGCCGAGCAGGGAGCCCACCTCGTGGCGTTCCCGGAGATGGCGCTGACCGGGTACCCCGTCGAGGACCTCGCCCTGAGGTCGTCCTTCGTGTCGGCCTCCCGCGCGGCCCTGCGATCCCTGGCCGTGCGGCTCGCCGAGGAGGGGTTCGGGGAGCTGCCCGTCCTCGTCGGCTACCTCGACCGCAGCGCCGCCGACCGGCCGAGGTACGGCCGGCCCGCCGGTGCGCCGCGCAACGCGGCGGCCGTGCTGTACGGCGGTGAGGTGGTGCTGGGCTTCGCCAAGCACCACCTGCCCAACTACGGCGTCTTCGACGAGTTCCGGTACTTCGTGCCCGGCGAGACCCTGCCCGTGCTGCGGCTGCACGGCGTGGACGTCGCCTTCGCCATCTGCGAGGACCTGTGGCAGGACGGCGGGCGGGTGCCGGCCGCCCGGTCGGCGCGGGCCGGGCTGCTCCTGTCGGTCAACGCCTCGCCGTACGAGCGGAACAAGGACGACACCCGGCTCGAGCTCGTGCGCCGGCGGGCCCGGGAGGCGGGGTGCACGACGGCCTACCTCGCGATGACCGGCGGGCAGGACGACCTCGTCTTCGACGGGGACTCGATCGTCGTCGACCAGGACGGCGAGGTCGTGGCGCGGGCACCGCAGTTCACCGAGGAGTGCGTGGTGCTGGACCTCGACCTGCCGGCGGCCGCCGCCGACGCGCCCGCCTCCGGCGAGGTCGTCGACGACGGGCTGCGGATCGACCGCGTCGTCCTGTCCGAGGCGCCGCTGCCCGCCTACCCGGCGGAGCGGAAGGGGACGCGGGCCGAGCCGCTCGACGACGACGAGGAGGTGTACTCCGCGCTGGTCACGGGACTTCGGGCGTACGTCGAGAAGAACGGGTTCGAGTCCGTGCTGATCGGACTGTCCGGCGGCATCGACTCGGCGCTCGTCGCCGCGATCGCCTGCGACGCGGTGGGTCCGGAGCACGTGTACGGCGTCTCGATGCCGTCCAAGTACTCCTCGGAGCACTCCAAGGACGACGCGGCGGAACTGGCGCGGCGGACCGGGCTGAACTACCGGACAGTCAGCATCGAGCCGATGTTCGACGCCTCCATGGGGGCGTTGGGACTGTCCGGGCTGGCGGAGGAGAACCTGCAGTCCAGGCTGCGCGGGACGACGCTCATGGCGATCTCCAACCAGGAGGGCCAGATCGTGCTGGCGCCGGGCAACAAGTCGGAGCTGGCCGTCGGTTACTCGACCCTGTACGGGGATTCGGTGGGGGCGTACGGGCCCATCAAGGACGTGTACAAGACGTCGGTGTTCCGGCTCGCCGAGTGGCGGAACCGGGTGGCCCGGGAGCGGGGGCAGACGCCGCCGATCCCGGAGAACTCGATCACGAAGCCGCCCAGTGCCGAGCTGCGGCCGGACCAGGTCGACACGGACTCGCTGCCGGACTACCCGGTGCTCGACGCGATCCTCGAGCTGTACGTCGACCGGGACCGCGGGGCGGACGAGATCGTCGCGGGCGGGTTCGACGCGGAGCTGGTGGCGAAGACGCTGCGGATGGTCGACCGGGCCGAGTACAAGCGGCGGCAGTACCCTCCGGGGACGAAGATCTCCCCGAAGGGGTTCGGCAAGGACCGCCGGCTGCCGATCACGAGCGGCTGGCGGGAGCAGCGGCCGGGGCCTGCGTCTGAGTCTGCCGGGGAGCCGGGGACTGCGTCTGCTGGGGTACGTGACCGGTGACGACGCGGTCCCGGTTCGGGGCCGGGGCCGCGGTGGGTGACGTCCTGCGGTCCACCGTGCGGGCCACCGCGGCCACGCCGATGCCGAGGGCGGCCAGCAGGGCGCCCGCGAGGGCCGGGGAGGTGGTCCCGAAGCCGGCCGCGAGGGTCAGGCCGCCGACCCAGGCGCCTCCGGCGTTGCCCAGGTTGAAGGCCGCCTGGTTGGCGGACGAGGCCAGGGAGGGGGCCGCCGCGGCCTTCTCCATCACCATCAGCTGGAGCGGGGAGCCGGTGGCGAAGGCGGCCGTGCCGAGGAGGGTCACGGCCACGGCCGCCCCGGCCCCGGTGCGCATCAGGAGGGGGAAGAGCGCCAGGACCGCCGTCAGCGCGGCCAGGCCGCCGAAGAGGGTGGCGCGCAGGGAGTGGTCGGCCAGCCGGCCGCCCAGCAGGTTGCCGGCCGTGGCTCCGACGCCGAACAGGGCGAGCAGCAGCGTCACGCTCGTTTCGGCGTAGCCGGCGGAGTCCGTCAGCATCGGCGTGATGTAGCTGTACGCCGCGAAGAGTCCGCCGAAGCCCGCCACCGTGGTGCCGAGGGCCAGCCAGACGGGCAGGGAGCGCAGGGTGGCCAGTTCGCCGCGGAGCCCGGCCGTGGGGGCGGCCGGGGTGTGGTCGGCCGGGACCAGCAGGGCCAGGGCGGCTATGGCGGCCAGGCCGATCGCGCTGACGGCGAGGAAGGTCACCCGCCAGCCGAGGTGCTGGCCCATGAAGGTGGCGGCGGGCACGCCCACCACGTTGGCCGTCGTCAGGCCCAGGAACATCAGGGAGACCGAGCGGGCCTTGCGGTCGGGGGTCACCATGTCGGCGGCGACCACCGCTCCCACGCCGAAGAAGGCGCCGTGCGGGAGACCGCTGAGGAAGCGCGCGGCCAGCAGCCAGGTGTGGTCGGGGGCGAGGGCCGAGAGCGCGTTGCCCGCGACGAAGAGGACCATCAGGGCGATCAGCACCGTGCGCCGGGAGATCCTCGCCGTCGCGGCGGCGAGCAGCGGGGCGCCGACGACCACGCCGAGGGCGTAGGCGGAGACCAGGTGGCCGGCGCTCGGGATGGAGATGCCGAGGTCGTCCGCGACGTCCGGGAGCAATCCCATGATCACGAACTCGGTGGTGCCGATGCCGAAGGCGCCCACGGCGAGGGCGAGCAGGGCCAGGGGCATGAGGGGGACCTTTCGGGGCTGGGTTCCGCGCTGTTCCGCGCCGTTCCGCGCGTTCATATGTTCAAGTGCGGAACAAAGCCTCTCAGGTCCGGTGTTCCGGTGATCGACGCCCAGGTTGCCGACGGCCGTACGGACGGGGTTGACCTGGGGTTTCAGTCGCCCGGTGTGGCGAGCTTCACGCGGGCCGCGATCGGCAGGTGGTCGCTCGCCGTCCTCGGGAGCGACCACGAGCTCTCCGGCTCCGCGCCCTTGACCATGATCTGGTCGATGCGCGCCATCGGGAACGCCGCCGGCCAGCTGAAGCCGAACCCGCTGCCCGCGGCCCCCTGGGTGGACCGCATCTGGGAGGTGACGGCGTTCAGGGCGCGGTCGTTCATCGTGCCGTTCAGGTCGCCGAGCAGGACGACGTTCTCCAGCGGCTCCCGGGCGATGGCGGAGCCCAGTGCGTCGGCGCTCTTGTCGCGCTGACGCGCGGTGAAGCCGGCCTCCAACTTCACGCGCACCGAGGGGAGGTGGGCGACGTACACCGCGACCTGCGCCTCGGGCGCCGTCACCGTGGCCCGCATCGCGCGCTCCCAGCCCAGACGGATGTCGACGGCCTTC
Source organism: Streptomyces sp. NPDC004051 (assembly GCF_053604275.1). Classification (NCBI taxonomy): domain Bacteria; kingdom Bacillati; phylum Actinomycetota; class Actinomycetes; order Kitasatosporales; family Streptomycetaceae; genus Streptomyces; species Streptomyces sp. NPDC004051. The sequence continues at coordinate 511,818 of NZ_JBSGHG010000001.1, forward strand.
ACGTCGCTCAGCGGGTACTTGCTCCACAGCCCGACCGTGCCGACCACCGCGTGGTACTTGTACGTCGGCGCCAGCGCCTTCTCGTACGCCGGGACCGCGGACGCCTTCAGCTCTTCCAGGGCCAGGACGTCCGCCCCCGAGGCGGCGACGTCGCGGGCGGTGCCGGAGGGGTCCGGGTTCTCGGCGTTGACGTTGTGGGTGGCCACCGTGAAGTCGCCGCCGGGGCCGGTCCGGTCGAAGAGCAGATTGCCGAAGAGGTTCAGCCAGACGACCGCGGGCAGCAGCACCGCGATCAGGGCGGTGGCGGACCTGCGGACCAGGGCCAGCAGCAGCAGGACCGGGACGGCCAGCCCCAGCCAGGGCAGGAACGTCTCGATCAGACTGCCCAGGTTGCCGACCACGTTGGGGATGTGGGAGCGGGCCATCATGACCAGCGCGAGCAGCACCGCGAACACGGTCAGCACCACGCCCCGGCGCCAGATGCGGCGGTCCCCGCGCCAGCCCCGGGTCAGACGGTCCCACAGGCGCCGGAGCCCGGGAGCGCGACGCTCGGGTCCCGAACCTCCGTTGTCCGTCTCCGTCGCGTACGCCTGCTGCGCCATACCGTCGCCTCACACCTTGCCGTGCACACCGTCGCCCCCCGTGTGCAAGACCCTAGGGGATGATCGACGCCTTTCCCGCCGTCCGTCGACGGCCGTACGGAGGCGAGGACGAGCGGGAGGGCTCCGGGAGTTCCGGACGGGATCATGGAAAGCGCACTCTGTGACGGAATGCGCACATCGGGGCGGCTGAGGCAGGGCGTGACGGGTGTGGTGACGGGCCCGGCCGGGCGGTCAGGCCGCGTCGACGGGGCGCAGGCCCTGGAGCAGGGTGTCGACGACCTGTTCGGCGAGGCCGTCCGGCAGTCCGGCGTCGGGGCGCAGGAGGGTGCGGACCAGCAGGGGGCCGACGATGATGTCGTTCAGCAGTTCGAGGTCGACGTCGGCGCGGAGTTCGCCGTTCTCCCGGCCGCGGCGCAGCACCTCCAGGCCGAGCCGGCGGCGCGGCAGGATGACGGTGCTGTGGTAGGCGGCCCAGATCTTCGGGTTGCTCTTCATCTGGGCGTGCACGTTGTGCAGGATCACCGAGGACCTGCTGGCGAGGCCGCGCCGGCGCAGGGACTCCAGCAGGACGACGAGGTCGTCGCGCATGGAGGTGCCGGGGAGTTCGGGGTCGACCGGTTCGGCGGCCCGCAGGACGTCGACGAAGAGTTCCTCCTTGCCGCTCCAGCGGCGGTAGATGGTGGCCTTGCCGACGCCGGCGGTGCGGGCGATCCGCTCGATGGACAGCTCCGCCAGGGGCACCCCGTCCTCCAGGAGCTTCATCGCGCCCTCGATGATGGCGCGTTCCACCGCCTCGCTGCGGGGGCGGCCCCGGGCGGGCCCGCACGGCCGGGGATCGGCGTCTGCACCGGTACCGGTGTCGGTGTCGGCGAGGCTCACGTCGCTGCGTCCTTTCCCTGGGACCGGGGGTGATCGGCCGGAACGACCGGCTGGGAGGATTCTCCCCGGTGTCCGGCGGGCCGGCCCACCATCCCTCGGCCGTCACTCCCGCGTCGACACCAACTCCTCCTTCTTCTCGTCCCCTTCGGGCACCGGTGTCCGGCCCGGCAGGAACAGCCCGACGACGATCGCGCCGATCACCGCGACGCCCGCTCCCCCCAGTGCCGTGATGTGCATGGCGTGCAGGAACGCGTCGTTCGCCGGTCCGACCAGGGCGTCACCGCGCGGGCCGAGCCGGGCCGCGACGCCCAGGGTGGCCTCGATGGACTCGCCGGCGGTCTCGCGCAGGCCCGGCGGCAGCAGGACCAGTTTGTCCTCGATGTGCGAGCGGTACGCGGTGGACAGCACCGAACCGAGGACGGCGATGCCCAGGGCGCCGCCGAGCTGGCGGAAGGTGTTGCTGAGCGCGGAGGCGGAACCCGCCTTCTCCCGCGGCAGCGTCTGCATGATCACGACGCTGACCGGCGTCATGATGTTCGCCATGGCGGCGCCCATCAGGAAGAAGATCACCTCGAGGATCCAGATCGGCGTGTCCCCGTCCAGCAGGCCGAATCCGGCCAGCATCGCCGCCAGGAGCAGCATGCCGCCGGTGGTGGTCGCCCGGTTGCCGAAGCGGTCCACCAGCAGCCGGGCCCGCGGTGCGAAGATCATCTGTGCGGCGGCCAGCGGCAGCATCAGCAGGCCGGTCTCCAGCGGCGTGTACCCGCGCACGCTCTGTGTGTAGAACACCGCGAAGAACATCACGCCCAGCAGCGCGAAGAAGACCAGCGCGATCGCGACGATCGCGGCCGAGAAGACCTTGTTCCCGAAGTACGCCATGTCGATGGACGGGTGGGTGCTGCGCTTCTCGAACACCACGAACGCGGCGAGCACGGCGAGGCCGGCGCCGGTGGTCGCCAGCACCGTGGCGTCGGTGAAGTCGGCGAGCTGGCCGCCCTTGATGATGCCGTAGACCAGCAGGACCAGACCGACCACGGACAGGAGGACGCCGACGGGATCGATCCGGCCGGGGTCCGGGTCGCGGGAGTCCGGCACCAGCCACAGCATCAGGGCGAGCGCGGTCAGCACGATCGGCACGTTGACGAGGAAGACCGAGCCCCACCAGAAGTGCTCCAGGAGCAGTCCGCCGGTGACCGGGCCGATCGCGATGGCGAGCCCCACCCCGCCCGCCCAGATGCCGATGGCCTTCGGCTGCTCCTCGCGTTCGAAGACGTTCATCAGCACGGCCAGTGTCGCCGGCATCACGAAAGCGGCGCCAAGGCCCATCAGCGCGCGGAAGCCGATCAGCTCCGCCGGGGTGCCGGAGAACGCGGCGAGCGCCGAGCCGATGCCGAACACCGTGAGGCCCCCGAGCAGCACTTTCTTGCGGCCGAGCCGGTCGCCGAGCAGGCCCGCCGTGAACAGCAGGCCCGCGAAGACGAGCGTGTAGGCGTTGATCGCCCACTCCAGCTCGCTCTGTGTGGCGCCCAGGCCGGTGGGGGCGGGTGTGGAGATCGTCTTGATGGCGACGTTCAGGATCGAGTTGTCCAGGACGACGATCAGCAGGCTCAGGATGAGCACGCCGAGGATCACCCAGCGGCGCCGGTGCACGTGTTCCGGTATGCGGCGGGCCGGGGCGGCGGGAGAAGTCATACGGCCACCGTAGGACCGTTCCGATACGAGACCGTCTCGTATCGAAACCCTTTTGCCGAGACCTTGCCGGGGCATTGCGCCGCCTTTCGCGGGGCTTTGCGTACCCCCGGTCACGCGGAACCGACGGCGCCCTGCCCCGGGCCCCGACCCTGCTCTAGGCACCGGCCCGCTCGGAATGCCACCATGGAGGGGATCCGGGGACGCCGTAAGGGCGCCTCGAGATGACTTGTTAGGAGCCGTTGCAATGACGCAGCTTTCGGCTGCCCAGACTGGCAAGGCAGTCCCCTCCGACGGCAGCAAGACGCTGTACGGAGGCAAGGGCACCCGCCGTATCACCGTCCGCGACATCGCCCTCGCCAAGGAACGCGGCGAGAAGTGGCCCATGCTCACCGCCTACGACGCGGCGACCGCGTCCGTCTTCGACGAGGCCGGCATCCCGGTCCTGCTCGTCGGCGACTCCGCGGGCAACTGCCACCTCGGGTACGAGACCACCGTGCCCGTCACCCTCGACGAGATGACCATGCTGTCCGCCGCCGTGGTCCGCGGCACCCGGCGCGCCCTGATCGTCGCCGACCTGCCCTTCGGCTCGTACCAGGAGGGGCCGGTGCAGGCGCTGCGCTCGGCGACCCGGCTGGTGAAGGAGGCCGGGGTCGGCGCCGTCAAGCTGGAGGGCGGTGAGCGCTCGCACCGGCAGATCGAGCTGCTGGTCGAGTCCGGCATCCCGGTGATGGCGCACATCGGCCTGACCCCGCAGTCCGTGAACGCCATGGGCTACCGCGTCCAGGGGCGTGGCGAGGAGGCCGCGCAGCAGCTGCTGCGGGACGCCAAGTCCGTGCAGGACGCGGGCGCCTTCGCCGTCGTACTGGAACTGGTGCCGGCCGAGCTGGCCGCCGAGGTGACCCGGACCCTGCACATCCCCACCGTCGGGATCGGCGCGGGCGCCGGGACCGACGCGCAGGTACTGGTGTGGACCGACATGCTCGGGCTGACCGGCGGCCGGGTGCCGAAGTTCGTCAAGCAGTACGCGAACCTGCGGGAGGTCATGGGCGGCGCGGCGAAAGCCTTCGCCGAGGACGTCGTCGGAGGAACGTTCCCGCAGGAGGAGCACTCCGTCCACTAGGCGCTGCCACTGAGCCAACGCCGCACCACGACGGGCCCGCCGATCTTCCCCCAATCGGCGGGCCCGTCGCCTTGAGGGCCGACGTCTCCAGGGGCTGCGCCCCCGGACCCCCCCCTCGGCCTGAACGGCCTCGTCCTCAAGCGCCGGACGGGCTGATGCCCCGCCCCTCGCCGACAAGGTTTTCCGTGCCTGTCGGAGGTCTGTCGGGGGTTTGTCAGTGGGGGATGACAGTCTCGGGGGCATGACGCGAAACGACAACGACTCCGGGGGCGCGGGCAGTGCCGTCAGCGTGCGGGGGCTGGTCAAGCACTACGGCGAGACCAAGGCGCTGGACGGTGTGGACCTGGAGGTCCGCGAGGGCACCGTGATGGGGGTGCTCGGTCCGAACGGGGCCGGTAAGACGACCCTCGTGCGGATCCTGTCCACCCTGCTCGCCCCGACCGCCGGCCGGGCCACCGTCGCCGGTTACGACGTGGTCCGCCAGCCCCGGCAGCTGCGCCGGGTGATCGGGCTGACCGGGCAGTACGCCTCCGTGGACGAGAAGCTCTCCGGCTGGGAGAACCTCTACATGATCGGCCGGCTGCTCGACCTGCCCCGCAAGGAGGCCCGCACCCGCGCCGACGGGATGCTGGAGCGGTTCTCGCTCACCGAGGCGGCCCGGCGCCCGGCGGCCACCTACTCCGGCGGCATGCGGCGCCGGCTGGACCTGGCCGCCTCGATGATCGGCCGGCCGACCGTGCTGTTCCTGGACGAGCCGACCACCGGACTGGACCCGCGCACCCGCAACGAGGTGTGGGTCGAGGTCAGGCGGCTGGTCGGGGACGGGGTGACGGTGCTGCTGACCACCCAGTACATGGAGGAGGCCGAGCAGCTCGCCTCCGAGCTGACCGTCGTGGACCGCGGCAAGGTCATCGCGAACGGCGGCATCGAGGAGCTGAAGGCCAGGGTCGGCGGCCGTACCCTGTGCATCCGTCCGGCCGATCCGCTCCAGTTGCGCCCGCTCGCCGACGCTCTCGACGGCCTGGGCATCACCGGGCTCGCGAGCGCGGCCGTGGACACCGAGCGGGGTGCCGTACTGGTCCCGATCCTCAGCGACGAGCAGCTGACCGCGGTGGTCGGCGCCGTCACCGCGCGCGGCCTCACCCTCGCCTCCATCACCACCGAACTGCCCAGCCTGGACGAGGTGTTCCTGTCCCTCACCGGCCACCGTGCCGGTGCCCCGCAGGACGCCGGGTCCGCCGAGACCGCCGAGACCCACGAGGAGGCCGCCGCATGAGCTCCGCGACGACCGTGACCACTTCCGGCGACGCGCCCGCCGTGCCCGGAGCGGCCGGTGCGGCCGCCCCGGCCCCCGCGCCCGGTGCGGACGGCCGTATCCCGCTCCGTTCCCATCTGCGCCACACCGGCGCGCTGGTCCGCCGCAACCTGCTGTGGATCCGGCAGGACCCCGAGTCCATGTTCGACGCCGTGCTGTTCCCGATCGTCTTCACGCTGCTGTTCGTGTACGTCTTCGGCGGCTCGATCGGGCAGGCGCTGGGCGGCGGGCAGGAGGAGTACGTCCAGTACATCGTGCCCGGCCTGATGGCCATGATGGGCATGAACATGGCCATGGGGGTGGGCACCGGCTTCAACCAGGACTTCAACACCGGTGTCATGGACCGCTTCCGTTCGCTGCCCATCGGCCGCGGCTCGGTGCTCTTCGCCAAGATCGCGGTCGAGATCCTGCGGATGCTGATCGCCACCACGATCCTCCTGGTCGTCGGTGTCCTGGTCGGCTTCGACATCACCCACTGGCCGGGGCTGTTCGCCGCCGTGGGGCTGTCCGTGGTGTTCGGCTCCGCCCTCATGTGGATCTTCATCACGCTGGGCGTGGCGATGAAGAACGCGCAGTCGGTGCAGGCCATGGGCTTCCTGGTGCTGATGCCGCTGCAGTTCGGTTCGTCGATCTTCGCGCCGACCGGGTCGATGCCGGGCTGGCTGCAGAGCTTCACCGAGTACAACCCGCTCTCCTCGCTGGCGGACGCCGCGCGCGGGCTGATGGTGGGCGGCCCGGTCGCGCACGACCTGTGGATGACGCTGGCCTGGTCGGTGGGGATCACCGCGGTGATGGCGCCCGTCGCGATCCACAAGTTCCGCACCAAGAGCTGACCGCCCGGATCCGCGCCGTCCGGCCGTCCGGCCGTCCGGCCCGGCGGTCGCTCCACCGGGCCGGACCGCTCACCCTGCCGAGCGGGCCACCGGGTCGGGTGACCCACCGTGCCGGGGGATGTGTCGTGCCGGGAAACGCACCGGTCCGCCGGGCGACCCGGCGGACCGGGTGCCGTACCCGCCCGGGACCACACGACCCGCCGGGCCGAGTGGCGTGCCGTACCGGGCCGAGCACCCCGTCGTACCGGGAACCTCGCCGGCTCAGACCAGGGTGGCGGCCTTCTCCGGAGACAGGGCGGTGCCCTCGGTGTACGCGGCCTCGTAGGCCGAATCGCCGAGGGCGGCCCGGGTCCGCCGTTCGGCCAGGGCGCGCACCTCGCGCTCCATGCGGGCGGTGACGTGGCCGGGCGGCAGCAGGGCGTCGGCGGCGCCGAGGCAGCGGGCCGCGTCCCGGGCGCGCCGTCCGCCGTCCACCACGGCCAGTGCCGTGGCGCCCATGGTCAGGTACGCCGCGCGCATGTGGGAGGCGATGGCCACGGTCAGCGGATCGCCGGACCGCGCGAGCGCCGCGCGGATGGTGACCAGCGCCTGCTCGTCGTGCCCGTCGACGATGTCCAGCCAGCCCTCCGCCCCGAGGATGAACGCGTCGAAGACGACGTAGTGCGCGATACGGAACTCCTGGCGCAGCGCCCGCAGTTGGTCCCGCGCCTCGGCGGTCCGGCCGGTCATGCCGAGCCAGCCGGTCAGGAAGAGCCGGGCGGCGGGCAGCGCCTCGTTGTGCCCGTCCCCCGGCAGGTCGATGACCTCGCGCAACAGCCGCTCGCCGCGCTCCACCTCCTCTTCGTCACCTGCCTCCAGCAGCGCGCTGCCCAGCCGGGCGGTGAGCACCGCCACCTGGGTGCGGGCCCCGAGGTGTTCGGCGTACTCGATCGCCGCCTCGTAGTCCGCGGCGGCGAGCCGGTACTCGCCGCCGCGTTCGCGTGCCTCTCCGCGCGCGGAGAGCGCCTCGGCGGTGCCCCAGGCGTCCCCGAGGCGCCGGTAGATCTCCAGGGCCTCGTCGGCGTCGCGCCGCGCGTCGCCCGCCCAGTCGCTGCGGTTGGCGAGCAGGTTGGCCCGCATCTGCAGGGTGGAGGCCAGCTCCCACTCGAAGCCGGGCGTCCGCCGGCAGGTGCGGACGTTGTCGTCGAGGACGGTGCGCAGCGTGCTCATGTTGCCGGTCAGCATCAGGGAGAACGCCCAGAACGTGCCGGGCGGACGGCAGGTCTGCGGCAGGCCGGGCTCGTAGGCGGCGGCGATCAGGCGCAGTCTGTGCTGTGCCCGTGGGGTCTGCCAGTCGTCCAGCTCCGTGTCCATGCACGCCATGTGGGCCAGGTGAACGCCACGCCGGGCCTCGGCGAGCACCTCGTCGGTCAGCGGGGGCGGGGCCTCGGTGCAGCGCTGCCACAACGCGGTGGCGGGGCGCACCGGTTCGGCGAACGGGTCCGGGCCGAGCGCCATGACCTCACGGCACCAGTTGCGGGCCTCGATCCGCTGGTCGCGCATCTGCCAGTACCAGACCAGCGACAGTGTCAGGCACAGCGCCTCGTGCTCGTCGCGCGCGGCGACGGCGTGCCGCAGCGCGGTGCGCAGGTTCTCGTACTCGCGCTCCAGCAGCTGGACGGCCCCGAGTTGCTCCGGTCCACGCAGCAACGGGTCGGTGGTCCGGGCGAGTTCGCGGTAGTACGTCAGATGCGCGCGTTCGGCGTCGGCCCGCTGCCCGGCCTCGTCGAGGCGTTCGGCCGCGTACTCCGCGACCGTCTCCAGCAGCCGGTAGCGCATCCCGGCGTCCCCCGAAGGGGCGGCCACCACCAGGGACTTGTCCACGAGCGAACCGAGCGCGTCCAGGGCCACCGGCCCGCAGACGGCCTCGGCGGCGGCTAGGTCGCAGCCGCCGGCGAAGACGGACAGCCGCCGCAGCACGTCGCGTTCGTCCGCGTCGAGCAGGTCCCAGGACCAGTCGACGACGGCCCGCAGGGTCTGCTGGCGGTGCCGTGCGGTGCGGCTGCCGGAGGTGAGCAGCCGGAAGCGGTCGTCGAGGCGGTCGGCGATCTGGCGCGGGGTCAGCATCCGCAGCCGGGCGGCGGCGAGTTCGATGGCGAGGGGCAGCCCGTCGAGCCGGCGGCAGATCTCCGCGCAGGCCTCCGGATCGTCGTCGACGCGGAAGCCGGGGCGGGCGGCGGCCCCGCGGTCGGCGAGCAGCCGCAGCGCGACCGGTTCCGGCAGCGGCTCCACCGGGCGCAGCAACTCCCCCGGTATGCCCAGGGGTTCGCGGCTGGTGGCGAGCACGGTGAGGCCGGGGCAGCGTTCCAGCAGGGCCTGGGCCAGCCGGGCGGCGGCGTCCACGACGTGCTCGCAGTTGTCCAGGACGAGCAGCATGCGGCGCCTGCCGCAGTGTTCGGCGAGCCGGTCCAGGGGGTCGTCACCGCGGTCGACCCCTGCCGCCCGCATGCTCTCGGCGCCGGCGCCGTACAGCACGGTCTCGCGGGCGCCGACGGCGGTGACCACCGCCTCGGGGACGTCGGCGGGGTCGTCGACCGGGGCGAGTTCGGCCAGCCACACTCCGTCCGGGCTGTGCTGCCGGACGGCCTCGGCGGCCTCCTGCGACAGCCTGGTCTTGCCGGCCCCGCCCGGCCCGAGCAGGGTGACCAGCCGGGCGGCGGCGAGATCGTGGCGGATCGCCTCGATGTCGGCCTCCCGGCCGACGAAGGAGGTCAGCCGGGCCCGCAGGTTGCCGGGTGGCCGGGAGTCCTTGGACGGCGGTTCCGGTGCGGGTCCGTCCGGTGCGGGCGCGCTCGGTGCCGGTCCGTCCGGTACGGGTCCGTCCGGGCTCAGCAGCTCGGCGTGCAGTGCGCGCAGTTCGCTGCCGGGATCGGAGCCCAGGCGGTCCGCGAGCAGCCGCCGTACGTCCTCGTACGCGGCCAGCGCCTCGGCGCTGCGGCCCGCGTCGCGCAGGGCGCGCAGCCGCAGCGCCTGCAGGGGTTCGTCGAGCGGATGGCTGTCGCACAGGGCGGTCAGCTCGGGCAGCGCCTGCTCGGCCCGGCCGAGGGCGAGGGCCGCGCCGTGCCGGGCGCGCAGGGCGTCCAGGCGCCGGGTGTCGAGCCGGACCGCCTCCGCGGTGCGGTCGGGCAGGTCGGCGAGGGCGGGCCCCCGCCACAGGGCGAGGGCGTCGTCGAGCACGGCGCCCGCCTTGGCCGGGTCCCCGTCGGACAGCGCGCGCAGCCCCTCTCCGGCCAGCCGCTCGAACCGGTGCAGGTCGATGTCGTCGGGCGCGGCCGCGAGCCGGTAGCCGCCGTCGTCGGAGGCCACCGCGTCCGCGCCGAGCGCCCGGCGCAGCCGCCCCACCAGCGCCTGCAGCGCCCCCGTCGCGTCGGCCGGCGGGTCGCCGTCCCACACCTCGTCGACGAGCAGCCGCACCGGCACCGTACGGCCGGCCCGCAGCGCGAGCACGGTCAGCAGCGCACGCAGCCGCGCCCCGCCGACCGGGACGGCGGTGCCGTCGGGGCGGAATGCCTGTGTGGTGCCGAGGATGCGATAGCGCACGGGGTCCATTGTCTCCGGTGGTACGGGGGCGATCACGGGCCGGGGCCGGTGGCCCCTTCGGGGCCGGGGCGGTGGCGGGTCGGGGCGGTGGCGGGCCGTACCGGGCGCCCCCGTCCCACCCTCTCCGGAACCGGTGGCCGAGGCGAGACGTTTTCCGGGTGCGCCCGGTACGGTCGGGCAGTCCGCCCCGCGTGCCGCCGTGCGCCCGACGAGCAGTCCAGGGAGCCCCATGACCACCGCCGCCACCCGCCGCAGCGACCGGAGGATCAGCCCTGTCTTCCTGGGCATCCTGGCCGTCACGGCGGTGGCGGGATGGGCCACCTGGACCGGGTTCGCGGACCGGACCGGCTTGGCCGTGTTCCTGTTCGTGACCGCCGCCTGGATCGTCTCGCTGTGCCTGCACGAGTACGCGCACGCGCGCACCGCGCTGCACAGCGGCGACATCTCGATCGGCGCGAAGGGCTACCTCACGCTGGACCCGCTGAAGTACACCCACCCCCTGCTGAGCATCGTGCTCCCCGTGGTGTTCGTGATCATGGGGGGCATCGGTCTGCCGGGCGGGGCGGTGTTCATCGAGCGGGGCCGGATCCGGGGGCGCTGGCGGCACAGTCTGATCTCGGCGGCGGGCCCCCTGACGAACGTCCTGTTCGCGGTGGTGTGCACGGCGCCGTTCTGGCTGGGCGCGCTGGACGGCGTACCGGTCCCCTTCCGGTTCGCGCTGGCGTTCCTCGCGCTGCTCCAGGTGACGGCCGCGATCCTGAACTTCCTGCCGGTGCCGGGGCTGGACGGCTACGGCGTGCTCGAGCCCTGGCTGTCGCACGGGTTCCGGCGGCAGGTGGAGCCGATCGCGCCGTTCGGTCTGCTGCTCGTGTTCGCGCTGCTGTGGCTGCCCGCGGTGAACGGCGTGTTCTTCGACGCGGTCGACTCGATCCTGTCGGCCCTGGGCATCCACGAGGTGGAGACGTACTGCGGTCTGGAACTGTTCCGCTTCTGGCAGGACACGCACGGGCTCTGCTCGGTCGTCGCGTGACGGCACCGGCCGCCGGCGGTCGGCGCCGGGGCCGCCCGTCAGCAGGTGGCGGAGTGGTCCGCCTGGGCGGCCAGCGCCGCCCGCAGCTCCTTCTGCGCCCGGGCGCGCCGCACGTAGTACCAGGTCATGTTGGACGACAGACCCACGAGCAGGATCCAGACGATGCCCAGCCCCCAGCTGCCCCGGACGAAGGACACGACGGCCGCGGCGACGGTGAGGAGGCAGACGATGGAGGCGTAGAGAGCGAGGCGAGGCATGGCGGCTGGGCTCCTGTCGGGGGACACTGCTTCGTCGACCAGTGTCCCCCATGGGGTCATACGTCCGTGACGCGGAGCCCGGCGTGTGCCTTGTAGCGGCGGTTGACGGAGATCAGGTTGGCGACCAGCGCCTCCACCTGGTGGGCATTGCGCAGCCGCCCGGCGAAGACGCCCCGCATGCCCGGGATGCGCCCGGCCAGCGCCTGCACGATCTCCACGTCGGCGCGGACCTCGCCGAGCACCATCACATCGGTGTCGATCCGGTCGATCTCCGGGTCCTGGAGCAGTACCGCGGACAGGTGGTGGAAGGCCGCGGTGACCCGGGAGTCCGGCAGCAGGGCCGCGGCCTGCTCGGCGGCGCTGCCCTCCTCGGGCTTGAGCGCGTAGGCGCCCTGCTTGTCGAAGCCGAGCGGGTTGACGCAGTCGACGACGAGCTTGCCGGCCAGTTCCTCACGCAGGGACTCCAGGGTCGTGCCGTGGCCGTCCCACGGCACGGCGACGATCACGATGTCGCTGCGGCGGGCGGTCTCGGCGTTGTCGGCGCCCTCGACGCCGTAGCCGAGTTCCTCGGCGGCGGCCTGCGCGCGTTCGGCGGCGCGCGAGCCGATGATCACCTTCTGGCCGGCCCGGGCGAGCCGGTACGCGAGGCCCTTGCCCTGCGGTCCGGTGCCGCCGAGCACACCGACGACGAGCCCGGAGACGTCGGGCAGGTCCCAGGGGTCCTTGGCGGGGGCCTTCGCGGGGGTGTTTCCGGGCTGCTGTGCGCTGTCGCTGGGGGTACTGGAAGTCATGGCCCGACTCTATGTGCGCGGCGGCGCCGTTTCCGGCCGCGTGAGCTCCGTCACCCCGCTGTTCTCCGTGTCCCCCGGGCCGGTGAATCCGCGGCGAACCCCGGGACGCGGCGGCCCGGCCGGGGGCAGGATGCGGTGCCGTGGACGCCGTACGGGTCGCGCTGCTGCGCGAAGTGCTCGCCGGGACCGAGTGGCTGGGCGCCACCCGGCGGTTCGCGGGGACGCTGCGGGGATCGGTGGTCTCGCACGGGGGCGGGCTGCTGATCGTGGGCACACCGGAGTACGAGCCGTGGCACCTGGCGGCGCATCTGGTGGACGAGGCCGCCTGGTCGGGCACGCCGGAGCTGGCCCCGACGCTGGTACGGCACGGCGCGCGCCCCTCGGATCCCGCGCACCTCGCGGTGGGCCTGGGGCGGCTGGAGGCGGCGCGGCGGGGCGAGACGCTGCTGGTGGTGGCGCCCGGGGAGCCCACGGCCCCGCTGCTGGAGCGGGTGTCCGACGCCCGCCGGGCCGGTGCGACGCTGCTGTCCCTCGGCGCCGGCGACGGTGAGCTCCCGGCGCTGGCCCACGAGACGCTGGCCGTCCCCGAGGGTGCCGAGCTGGACCTGGACACCGTGCAGCACCTGGTCAGCGCGGCGGCCGGGGAGAACGCGCTGCCGGCGCGGGGCCGCCGCGGCTTCCGGGACCGGCTGTCCCGGCTGGCGGACCTCCTGACGGCCCCGCCCCCGGCCCGCTGGTAGCGGGAGCGGCGGGGCCCCGTCCGCGCTCAGTCCGCGCGACCACCCTCGGGGCCGCCCTCGGGGATGTCGTGCCACTTGGGGTCGTTCTCCCACTGGAGGTTGCGCTCACGCGCCGTCGCCATGGCGTGCTCGGCCTCGGTACGGCTCGTGTAGGGGCCGAAGCGGTCCTTGGCGGGACACTCCGGGCCCTCCTCGACCTTCTGGTGCTCCAGGCAGTAGAACCACTCGCCCGGCTTCCCGACCGTCCGCTTCTTGAACAGGGGCATGACCGGCTCCTCTCGTCACGGAAGATGGTCCCCCGCAGCCGCTCAATTAGACTCGCCGGCATGTCTGGCCAGTCGCTGCTCATCCCAGGGGAGCTGTCTCCCACCCGTTCCGTACCCGGAAACATCCGTCGCCCCGAGTACGTCGGAAAGCCCGCTCCCACGCCGTACGCCGGTCCGGAGGTGCAGACCCCCGAGACGATCGAGGCGATGCGGACCGCCGGGCGGATCGCGGCGCGGGCGATGGCGGAGGCCGCCAAGCACATCGCCCCCGGCGTGACCACCGACGAACTGGACCGGGTGGCGCACGAGTACATGTGCGACCACGGCGCGTACCCGTCGACGCTCGGTTACCGCGGGTTCCCCAAGTCGCTGTGCTCCTCGGTCAACGAGGTGATCTGCCACGGCATCCCGGACTCGACGGTGCTGCGCGACGGCGACATCGTCAACCTGGACGTGACGGCGTACATCGGCGGGGTGCACGGCGACAACAACGCGACGTACCTGGTCGGCGACGTGGACGAGGAGAGCCGCCTGCTGGTGGAGCGCACCCGGGAGGCGCTGAACCGGGCGATCAAGGCGGTCAAGCCGGGCCGGCAGATCAACATCATCGGCCGGGTCATCGAGTCGTACGCCAAGCGTTTCGGCTACGGCGTGGTGCGGGACTTCACCGGCCACGGCATCAACACCTCGTTCCACTCCGGCCTGATCGTCCCGCACTACGACAGTCCGCACGCGACGACGGTCATCCAGCCCGGCATGACGTTCACGATCGAGCCGATGCTGACCCTGGGGACCCACGAGTACGACATGTGGGACGACGGCTGGACGGTCGTGACGAAGGACCGCAGGCGAACGGCCCAGTTCGAGCACACCCTGGTGGTCACGGACACGGGCGCGGACATCCTGACCCTGCCCTGACCCCGCCGATCAGCCCCTCGGCCTCGAAGCCCGCCCTCCTCGGAGGGCGGGCTTCCGTCGTTCCGCAACGGGGTAGAGGGATACCGACAAACCGTCGGCAAGGTATTGACTTAGGTAAGCCTAACCATAGAAGATCTGGACTCATGGACTCCTCCTTCGCGGCCTCCCCGACCTTCTCGACCCTCATCCGCACCGCCTCCCACGAGCAGCACGTGGAGGCGGAGACCTCGACGTTCATGAGCGACCTGCTCGGCGGCCGACTGGGCGTGGACGCGTACGCCCGCTACACCGAACAGCTGTGGTTCGTGTACGAGGCGCTGGAGGCGGGCGCGCGGCAGCTGGCGTCGGACCCGGTGGCGGGCCCCTTCATCCGCCCGGAACTGCTGCGCCTGCCCTCCCTGGAGCAGGACCTGGCCCACCTGCGCGGCCCGGACTGGCGCTCGACCCTGACCGCCCTGCCCGCCACCCGGGCCTACGCCGACCGGGTCGCCGAGTGCGCCCGGGGCTGGCCGACCGGCTACATCGCCCACCACTACACCCGCTACCTCGGCGACCTCTCCGGCGGCCAGATCATCCGCGACAAGGCGGAGCGCACCTGGGGCTTCCCCAAGAAGGGCGACGGCGTCCGCTTCTACGTCTTCGAGGGCATCTCGAACCCCGCCGCCTTCAAGCGCGAGTACCGCGAACTGCTGGACGGCGTCCGCGCGGACGACCTGGAGAAGCAGCGCATCATCACCGAGTGCAAGCGCGCCTTCGCCCTGAACACGGACGTCTTCCACGCCCTGGGCGAGGAGTTCCCCTTGTCGGCGTGACGCCCGCCCCGCGTCACAGCAGCCGTTGACGCCCCATCTCCGCGCGCAGTTCGGCGGTCCAGCGCCGGTACGCAGGAACCTTGCCCAGCGCATCGAGCGCGACCGTCTGTCCCAGCCGGGCGAAGTCGTGCTCCGCGTCGCGCCGCCCGCCCAGTGCCGCCTTCAGCACGGCCTTAGGGTCGGCGATCTTCTGCACGTCGCGCGGCACCTTCCACGCAGCGTCGCGCGTGGGCGCCGACTCCCTGAGTGCTTCGGGGTCCGCAAGCATCCACGCCTCGGTCTCCCGCACCGGCACCAGGGCCACGATCCGGTGGGCCTCGCCGGGGAAGCGCTCGCGGATCGCCTCGACCTTGCTCCGCTCGTTGTGGTCGTGGTGGATCACCACGATGTCGAAGTAGTGGAGCAGGTCGGTCACTTCACGCGTCACCAAATCCCGGTGCGCCACGGTGTGGCACTCTCCGGCGACCACTCCCGAGTAGTCGAAGCCGACCGATGCCTTGAGAGCGAGTTCGGCGACCTGTCGGTCGATCAGCGGCACAAGAAACCACTGGTCGCTCGCCCCCTCCGTCAGCAGGGCAAGGCTGAGATGTCTACGCCCCACGCGCGTACCGCCCCACCGGGTCGAGGTACTTCCGCACTTCCAGGGGGGTGACGAACGTCCCGCGCTCACCGCTGTCGGCCACCTTCCGGGCCCGGGTCAGCCGATGGGGCGGAAGTCCGTCGCGGAACCGCGTCACCGTATCCAGGAACACCACCGAAGCCGGGGCGTCCTCCAGAGCTGCGGCGAGCGCAACCGGGGAGTGGGTAGTGATCAGTATCTGTTGTCCGTCACCAGAGGTGAGCGCTGCCGGATCGCTGGTCCTGCCCTTCAGCCGGGACAGCAGGTGCGGGACCCGGGTGGGATGCAGACCGTTCTCGGGCTCCTCGATCATGAGGAGCCCCGCATGGGCGGGGTCGTGGGCCGCAGCGAGCAGGGCCAGAATGCGCAGGGTGCCCGCCGAGGCGGCGCCGGGGGGTACCCGGTGCTCGTGCTGGTGCTGGAGCCAGACGTCCCACTGGCCCCATTCGGCGTTGGCCGCCACCGTGATGTCCACGAGGTCGGGGAGCAGGGCCACGGCGTCAGCGCGGAAGTCGTACCAGCTCTCGGGGTCCCGGGCGATCCGGCCCAAAACGGCCCCGAGGTTCTTGCCGTCCTCCGCGAGGGGCGCGGTGTCGTATGTGGAGGAGACGACGCGCATCGCCCTGGGCGAGGGCTCAAGGATCCGCCAGTTGCCAGTGGCCCGGGCCAGCTCCCTGCTGTACGCGGCGTCCCGGACAGGGACCTCCGTGCAGTGCACCTGATCGGTTTCGTCATGAAAGGGCGGAAGGGCGGGTGGGCTCCAGTCCGGGTCCCCCGCATAGTGGTCGTGCACGTTGAGCACCTCGGTGTCGACGCGCAGGGGATCGGGCGGATCCGCGTACGTCACCCGCGCCTCGATCCTGATGTGGCAGTACCCGGCGTAGCCGTGCACGAGGACATGGGCCGCGATGCGCATGACCCCGACTGGGACGCCGTCCGGACCGCGCCGGAACAGTTCCTTCGGGCCGCCTCGGCGTGCGTGGTCCACCAGCGTCTGCCCCGTCGGCTCCCGGATCAGCTGCCCGAGCAGGTCGACGGCCTCCAGCAGGTTCGTCTTGCCGGAGGCATTAGCTCCCACCAGGACAGTGAACGGCAGCAGGTCGAGGGCGAACCCGTCGAACGACTTGTACCCGTCGATCTCGATCCGCGTGATCACCCTGCCACCTCCTCTCGGCACGGCCACATGCGCATGGCGCCACATTATCCGGAGCACTCGCCCGTCCGTACGGTCAACGGTTCGGCAGCATGGACCCGCAGTGACGTGCCATCGGCGAGCTCGAGCACCACGGCGGGTCCGCCGGCCGTGTACCGGTCACTCCGCACACCGAGGACGGTCCGCCACGCACCCCGAACCCGCACCACCTGCCCGGCCCGGACCATGACCGCCGCCATCTCGCGCGTCGCGGGCTCGACCACGATGTCCGGGGCCTTCAACTCCGCGAACACCGTCTTCCCGATCCCGGCGGCGCGCTCCTCATAACCCCAGCGCTGCGCGAGCGCCGCCACGAGCAGCAGCCCCCGCCCACCGGTCTCGCCCTCGCCGGGCTCCCGGACCTCGGGCCGGCCGCCCCCGGCGTCGCTCACCTCCAGGCGCAGCAGCCCCTCCGTGACGGAGCGCCTGATCCGCACCCCTACCTGCCGGTCACTCGGCACGGGGACGCGCAGCGCGTTGGTCACCAGCTCGGAGAGCACCAGCTCGGCATCTCCTGCTACCTCTTGGTCGACTCCCCAGCCTCCGAGCACCGCATGCAGCAGCGCCCGCGCCCGGGGCACGCTGCCGCGGCTGCGGGAGAGGCGGAAGGTGATGTCGTTCGATGAGGTCATGAGGCAGCCTCCTCAGAGTTCGGGGCAAGCAGTGATGTCCCCCGCGGCACGACTCCAGTTGGAATTGCACGTTCAGTAGATTTCCCACACTCGAATTCGGCTCGCAACGTTGCACAGAACATCCAGGGCTTTTCTCATTCTTTCGAGTAAGTGCCGGGCTCGCAGGTATACGTCTCTGCTAGAAGAGAGGCATGACCACACGAGGTACAACCGACCGCCCTTCCACCGTCCTTGGGCGCCAGTTGGGCGATGAACTGCGTCGCTACCGTGAGGCTTCAGGCCTCACCACCACCCAGGCTGCCGAGGCTCTCGACTGCACGAAGGGCAAGATCAGCAGGATGGAGAACGGTCGCGTTCTGGTGCGCACACCAGATGTGGTCGCTCTGCTGCACGCTTACGGCGTAAACGACTCCGAGACCCGCGAGCGACTGACCCTCCTCACCAGAACGGCCAACCGCCGCCGTCGCGAGGGCTGGTGGCACCAGTACAGCTCGGTACTGGCCGAGACGTACAAGGACTACATCGAGATGGAGTCCATCTGCGAGTCCATCAAGACGTTCCAGGCTCAGTTGATCCCCGGCTTGCTCCAGACGCCGGAGTACAGCCGAGCTGTGACAGTCGCTTCGCGTGCCTGGCAGTCGTCCGCGGAAATCGATCAGTTCGTCGAAGTGAGACTTGCTCGCCAACAGCGCCTCACCAGCGAGGCCCCGTTGACTCTTTGGGTGGTACTCGCCGAGGGAATCCTCCATCAGCAGGTCGGTGGGCCGGACGTCATGCGTGCGCAACTGAACCACGTCGTCGCCATGGCTGAGCAGCCCAACGTGACAGTCCAGGTCCTGCCGTTCTCACGCGGTGCCCACTCGGGTATGTTCGGCCCGTATCTGCTGATGAGCTTTCCTCAAGCGACGGCGCAGGATCTCGTGCTGACAGAGGCACCCACGGGCAACTTCTGGATGGAGCAGGAAGCCGAAGTAACCTACTACCGGGCCCTCTTCGACGACGCACGCACTGTTGCGCTGCCGCCGACAGAATCGCTCGCACTCATCCGCCGCACCGCCGAGGAGTTCACCGTATGAGCCTCGAACGCTCCGCAGCCCTTGACCTGACCGAAGCCATATGGGTCAAGAGCAGCCACAGCGGCGGACAGGGCGAGTGCCTCGAACTCGCCCACAACGTCCCCGTCCTCGCCCCGGTCCGCGACAGCAAGGACTCCAGCGGGCCGGTCATCCCCTTCAGCCGTGCCGCCTGGGGCGCTTTCGTCGCGCACCTGGGCTGACGCCGACCGGACAAGGAGTGCGGGATCAGGACGAGTTGCCTGCACGCCGGAACCTGGGCAGGCCGCTCCCCGACTACTGTGGCTCCGCATGACGGCTACCGCGACGGACATCACCGAGGACCTGATCCGGGATCTGCTGCGCGAGCAGCACCCCGACCTGGCGGACCGCCCCCTGAAGCTCGGAGCACTCGGCTGGGACAACCAGGTGTGGCGGCTCGGCGACGACCTCGCCGTCCGGTTGCCCTGGGCAACACAGACCGCGGACGCGCTGCTGCGCAAGGAACACGCCTGGCTGCCCCTCCTCGCCCCGCACCTTCCGCTGCCGGTTCCCGTCCCGCAGCGCCTCGGTGAGCCCTCCGCACGGTTCCCGCGGCCCTGGATCGTCACCACCTGGGTGCCAGGCGAGCCCGCCGACCGCGCCCCCGCCACGCGCCCCGCGGAGGCGGCCGTGGCCCTGGCAGACTTCCTGACCGCCCTCCACCGCCCCGCCCCCGACGGGGCACCCGCAGGCCGGGACCGCAGCGGCCCGCTGGCCGACACCGCCGAACCCTTCACGCACTCGCTCGCCTCGGCCACCGAACTGGGGCTGATCCCCGACCCGGACGCCGTCCGCGCCGTCTGGGAGGACGCCGCCGCCGCGCCCGAGTGGGCGGGCCCACGACTCTGGCTCCACGGCGACCTGCACCCGGCCAACGTCCTGACCGCGGACGGCGCCTTCTGCGGCGTGATCGACTTCGGCGACCTCTTCGCCGGCGACCCGGCCTGCGACCTGGCCGCCGCCTGGATCCTGCTGCCGGACGGCGCCGCCGACCTCTTCCACGCGGCCTACCGGCCGGCCGCGGACACCGCGACCCTGCGCCGCGCCCGCGGCTGGGCGGTGCTGCGCGCCCTGGCCGGCATCCACATCGGAGACGCCGGCGTCCACGGCCGGCCCGGCGGCAAGCCCACCTGGGGCCCACCCGCCCACGCCGCACTCCAACGCCTCACCGCAACGGTCCACCGGCGAACGGGCACCCCGGCAGGAGGGTGAAAGGCATGCTCGGGAGGTGAGGATCCAGGAGGTACGGGGCGGCTCGGCCGAAGCCATGCGAGGCCGGGACAGGCGCCCGCGCCCCGGGCGTGACACACCCTCCCGGAAGCGTGAACACTTCGGCCCCCACTGCCCTGGTGCCGCTCATCTGAGCGCCCTGATGACACTTTCCCACCGACTGCTCACGCTTTTCGGCAAGGCACCCGTCTCCGGCCCCGCAGTCCCGGGACCTCGGAGACCCCCTGCACCAGCCGCAGGGACACCATCCGAGAAAAGGCGCCGGCCTGTCGGCGTACCCCCGTACTCGGCAAGGTACGCCGACAGGTGCGTCACCAACCGTTCCATCAGCAGCTCTTGGTGCCGGACAGAGCCTCAACGCCAAGCGTGGCGGATCTTCAAACGTCCGAATCCCATGGTGCCGGAGATTCGGATCTTCGGCCCGCCGGGGCGGGAAGGTCGCCGGGCCTTGTAGCGCAGGTCCTTCCACCCCGTGCGCAGACCCCCGACATCAACGACCGCATCGCGAGGCACCGTGATCCTGGCCCCGCCGGTTCCTAGTTGCAGCTCGATGTCGAGGACCGGATGCTCGATGATCGCCCGGGACAGGTCCAGGCGCACCCTTCCGTATGCGGACTCGACCTTGAGGGTCCGTGGTACCCGCCATGCGCCTCGCCGCTGGATCCGTCCGCCGGCGGCAGCGATCGTCGATGTGGTGCCCGTGTGCTCCTCCGGAAGCGAGGCCAAAGCCGACACGAGCTCGCTGCGCGTCTTGGCGAGGAGCACCTGGTCGAGACGTTCGTCCATCTCCTCGTGCGAGATGCGCTGACCGGCGTATGCCTCTTGCAGACGCTGCAGGGCTGTCTCGCGGTCGTCTTCATCGAGTAGTGGCGACGGATCTTCCTGCGGAGAGGTCACTGCCTCACTCCAGTTCCGCTTCGACGGTGTGCATGTGCCGAGATCCGAAGCAGGCAAGGCATCCGATACGGAGGCCGACTGCTCGCCCTCATGACCTTGCTCTCTCAATCCGGCGAACCCGTGTGGTCAAAGCACTGGCCGGTGACTGTCCACCAGGCGGTCACTCGGGCGGCCATCGCTTCGGGCCGCAGTCCCAGAGGGTCGAGCCCGAAGTGGTCCTCCAGTTCACGCCGCAGGAACTCACCGACCTCCGTCCGGCTCGCACCACCACGGAGCCGCCGGAGCAAAGGGACCAGCATGCAGTCGTACTCGTCCTGCACGAGGTCGGCGACGCCGACCGGATCCCACTCGTTGAGCAGATGCCGAAGGTCGCTCTCGGTGGAGAGGGTCCAGGGTCGCATGGCCCCAGAATGCCACCCGGAAACCACTGTCGACGAGGGGAGGGGCGGCTCCCCGACGGGCCGCGTGGAGGGGCGACCTCTCGTACCTGTAATTCCGGGCCCCGTGCCTGGTCTCGCCTGGAATCATGCCGGTATGACGATCTCTGCCGTGCTCTTCGACGTGGACGGAGTCCTGTTGGACTCCGCAGCCGCTCACCGGAGGGTCTGGACCTCCTGGTCGCAGGCACGGGGACTCGATCCCGAGAAGGTCTGGACGCTCACCTTCGGACGGCGCCCCGAGGACACCGTCAGGGACGCGGCTCCGCATCTGGACCCGACCACCGAGCGAAAGGCGCTCGATGAGCTGTTGGCCCAGGAAAGGGGCAGTTTCCCGCCGGTCGAAGGAGCCGCCGATCTGCTGGAGGCGTTGTCCGACAGCCCTTGGGCGATCGTGACTTCCGGCGACCGGGACTCCGTCACGGAGCGTTTCGCGGCGGCCGGTCTTCCCCTCCCCGCGGTGCAGGTCTACGGCAGCGACGTGGAACACGCCGAGCCCGCACCGGACTGTTTCTCCCTTGCTGCCGCACGACTTGGCGTGGCGCCCGCTGCGTGTCTGGTCGTCGAGGACGCGCCGGCAGGAGTGAGCGCGGCAGTGGCGGCGGGCTGCACGGTGATCGGCTTGACCACCACGCATGCGGAAGCGTCCCTTCGGCAGGCGCATATGTGCGCCGCTTCTTTGGCCGAGGTGCAGGAACTACTGGTCACAGAAGGGCTTTTGGTCGGGCTCTGAAGCAAGAGCCCTCGCCGCAGACGGAGCTGAGTTGTAGTGAGATGTGTCGATCGCCGAAGTCATCGTCCGAGGCTTCGGCGCCATCAGATCTCACCCTCGTGCCGTTCGCCGGTGGGGGTGAGCCCGGCGGCTGTGGCGACGGCGGCGGATGCCCGGTGGTCGGGGTGGATGTGGGCGGTGACGGTGTGCACCGACTGCCGGGTGAGCCAGGCGACGAGTCCTCGGGCTGCTTCGCCGGCGATGCCTCTTCCCTGCCACGGGGTACCCACCACCCAGGCGATCTCGGCGATGGGACCATGGCCGGAAGGACTGACCGTCGCCTGGACGGTGCCCGTCAGGCAGGACGCGTCACGGAGCCGGACCACCCAGTTCAGCCAGGACACGGCCGGATCGGGGGAGCCTGCGGCCAGGCGCCGGTAGCGCGAGCGCAGGGCGTGCGGGGTGTCCGGAGTGCCGCCGATGAAGGTGTGCAGGGCCGGGTCGGACAGCACGGCGGCCATCTCCTCGGCGTGCTCGACGCCCAGCGGCAGCAGGTCCAGCCGCCCGGTGCCGATGGCCTGGGCCTGGAGGGCGCTCATGCCTCGACCATCTCACGGCGTCCACTCCTGGTACGTACGTGCGTTCCCTGAGGGTGGTGCCATCCGACCGGCGAGCGGGCGAATGGCATCACGGTTGTCCGCCGCCCGGTTACTCGGCCGCTTCGAGGGCGGCGAGTGCCTGCGCCCAGCGGACGTACTTCAGTTCGGCCAGGTCCGCGACGGTCTTGACTCCGAACGCCTCCTGGAGCAGCTCGCCGTCGCGGTCAGAGACCCCCTTCAGCGCTGCCACCGGGGCGGCGAGTATCTCCGTCAGGCTCTTGTCCGCCCACGCCTTGTCCAGCACCTTGTCCAGATCGATCGAAGCCATGGGTGTCGCCTCCAGGGTGCACGGCCCGAACCTCGCCCAGGCCTGTTTCTACAAACGCGTAGAAGCATAGGGTCGTCCCGGCAGGCAGGGAGCGCGCTTCGGGCAGCCTCTCCGGGAAAGGCCGAAATACGCTCCTGAGCTGGCCAAAGGCCATTGCACTGCCCACCGGACCGACGGCTCCTTCGGGGCGCAGCCCTCTTCCCCCCGTGCCGTCCCCCAGTAGGAGCGAGGCTCCCGATCTCAGGGATGGCCCCGAGAGCCGGGCCCGGAAGATGAGGGGTCGGTCTCCTCTCCGCGCAGGATCTCGGTGGCGTACGTGATCACCAGGATGGGGTTCGTCGGAAGCACGCCCCCTGGGAAGCAGGAGAACCCCTTCATGCATGCTCATCGCCATGTCCGTATCGCCGTCGCCTCCGCGTTGTTAGCCGGTCTGGCTCTCGGTCCCGCTGCCGGAGCGGCCGCCGCCCAGCCCGTCGGAACGGCTCCCGCGGCGGCGGTGCCGGACTCCGCAGGGCCCGATGTCGCCGCTCTGGAGAAGGCCCTCGTCGGGATCCCCGACGGGGACGTCTCCGCCGCCCTCGTCCGGGTGGGAGGCAAGGGCAGTTGGACGGGGACCGCCGGGGTGCGGGACCTGCGGAACGGGGCGCCGGCCCTGGAGAACACGCGGTTCCGGGCCGGGTCGACGACCAAGGTGGTCACCGCGGCGCTGGTGCTCCAACTCGTCGCGGAGGGGCGGGTGGAGCTCGACGCGCCCGTCACCCGGTATCTGCCCGGTCTGCTGCCGGACTCCTTCACCGAGCCGCCGACCGTACGGCACCTGCTCACGTACACCAGCGGCCTGCGGCCCGGCGCGAACCTCGGCTCGACCACCGAGGAGATGTACCCCCACCGGTTCCGCACCCTCAGCCCCGAGCAGGTGGTGGCCACCGCGGTCGCGAAGGGGCCCGCGTTCGCCCCCGGGGAACGGCAGGCGTACCAGAACATCGACTACACCGTGCTCGGCCTGCTGATCGAGAAGGTGACGGGCGACCGTTACGAGCACCGGGCCGAGGCGCGGATCTTCCGTCCGCTGGGCATGCGGCACACGAGCTTCCCGGTCGGGCCGGATCCGCTTGTGCACGGCCCGCACCACCGGGCCTACACGGACATCGGGGGCCGGACCACCGACGTCACGGAGTGGAACATGTCCGACCGCTGGGTGGTCGGCAACATGATCTCCACCACCGCCGATCTGGAACGGTTCCTGGTGGCCCTGTTCCGGGGGCGGGTGGTGCCGCAGCCGCTGCTGGACCAGATGCTCACCGTCCCCGACGTCGAAGGGGCCACCTACGGCATGGCGTTGGAGCGCTTCGTCCACAACGGGACGGAGATCTGGGGCAAGACCGGGTCCCGTCCCGGCTACCACACGGTGCTGGCCGCCACCCGCGACCTGTCCCGGACGGTGGTCTACTCGGTGAACGCCAAGAGCGCACGGGAGGACGGCTTCCCGCTCATCGCGCGGTTCGCCCTGCCCGCCTTCAACCGCTAGGGCGCGCCCGACGCATGCGCGGCGAGGCGTCTCTCAGCCTTCCCCGGGTTCGGCCGGGCCGGTTCTCCGGGCGACCGCACCCTTGCGGACCGAGAGCAGGAACAGGACCACGGCGGCGGCGCCGAAGCCCAACCCCACGTTCGTGAAGGCCAGGACCGTCTCGATGGAGGCGTCGGCGATCCGGGGGATGGCATTGGCGAGCGCGAGGCCGTACATGCACAGCATCCCGTAGGCGCGGAGCCGCATCCCGGCCTGGCGCTCCCGCATCCGCGGTGGCGTCCACTCGGCCAGGACCGCCACCGACCACGGCAGCGCGAGCGCCGTGAACACCGCCAAGGCCATCCAGTGGTACAGCGGATTGCCGTTCACTCCGCCCCCTTCGTAGATGATCACCAGGCTACGGGGGGTGACATGGCCTGTCCATGTCGAGTGCCGGCGGCGCCGCGGTCGTCCCAGCCGATGCGGAGGACCGGTTTGACTGCGGCGCCGGACGCGGCCTCGTCGGCGGACGGTTCGGCGTGGGCCGCGTCCACGGGGGAAGGGGGTGAAACCGACTCGGCCATGGCGGACTCCTGTCGTGGCGGCTCCCCTTCCAGGGGAACCCGGCCGAGGAGGCGCGGCAAGTCGCCGTCGCGCCCGTCCCGGCGCGTCACCGATGCCTCGGGTCAGGTGGACGGTTGCGGGCGGGGCGTGGTGATGATGGCGGTGCGCAGGGCCTCCACGGCGCGGGTGCGGGCGCCGGCGAGTTCGGGTTCGGGGACCTGGGCCGTGGTGACCGGGACGCTGCGGGGCAGTTCGGCGAAGTGTGCGCGGATCGCCTCGGCGATGTGCGGCTCGGCGCCCCAGGCGCCTCCCAGGACGATCAGCCGGGGGTCGGCCAGCGCGACCGCCGCCGCCAGCACGCCGCCCACCGCGCGGGCCAGCGCGCCGCGGGTCCGCCGGGCGGTCGCGGAGTCGCCGAGGGTGGCGGCGCGCAGGGCGTCGACGTCGATGGCGGTGGACTCGGCGCGGCGCAGGCCGAGTTCGGCGAAGACCTCGATGAGGGGCAGCGCCGTGCCCCGGGGGCCGACGGTGTACAGGTGGGCGATCTCTCCGGCCAACCCGTGGTGCCCGCGGCGGACTTCCGCGTCGGTGACCACCGCGCAGCCCAGTCCTTCGCCGAGGTGGACGTAGACGAAGTCGTCGACGCCGAGGGCGCGTCCGGTGGCGCGTTCGGCGCGGGCGGCCCAGTTGATGTCGTTGTCGACCAGGACCGTCCCGTCCACCGCGCCGGCCAGTACCGCCGCCGGGTCCAGGTCCCCGACCAGGAACGGGGCGTCCGGCAGGTGCACCAGGCGTCCGGTGACGCGGTCGACCGGATCGGCCGCGCTGACCACGGCCGTACGCAGGGGACCGGGCACCCGGGGCCGGACCAGCGCGACCGCCTCGGTCAGTGCCTGTGCGGTCGCGTGCGGGCCCGGGGCGCGGCCCAGGCCGATCTCGGCGCGGGCGGTGGCGGTGCCGAAGGCGTCGACGGTCTCCGCGACGACGCCTTCGGGGCTGATGCTCGCCACCAGGGCCGCCCCGGTGTCCGCGGCCAGTGAGTAGTAGGTGCCGACCCGGCCGCGGCCGGTGGTGCGCTCGCCCGTGTCGGCGAGCAGGCCGGCCTCGCTCAGCCGCCGCACGCTGTCGGAGACCGTCGGCTTGGAGATCCCGGTCCGGGCGGCGATCTCCGCGCGGGTCAGGCGCCCTTCCTCCATCAGCGCGCGCAGCACGTTCTCGTCGGTGAGCGCGCGCAGCATTTCGAGTGACGGCTTGGCCAGTGACATGCCGAAGATTTTAGTCAGGACTCTTGCCCAAATGCGGGCGGGCGGCTAGCTTGCCTTTTAGTAAGGAGTCCTGACCAAAGGAGCCGAGCAATGACGCTGGCAACCGAGACGCAGCAGGCCGGTCTCCCCGCCCTGCCGCACTGGGAGAACACCCCCGAGGACCTGGCCGCCGCCATCCGCGAGATCAAGCCCGCGCTGCGCGCCCGCATCGAGGCCTCCGGACGCACCGTCGAGGAGGTCTTCGCCGTCGTCGAGGAGCGCGTCCGCGCCCGTCTGGCGGAGATCCGGGCGGACGAGGAGCGCGGCGAGAGCGTGTGGCCGGTCATCGACTACGCGGACATCGCGAACGGAACCGTCACCCCGGAGCAGCTCGACAAGCTCCGCCGCCGCGGCTGCCTCGTCGTCCGCGGCCACTTCGAGCGCGAGCAGGCCCTCGCCTGGGACACCTCGATCGTGGACTACGTGGAGCGCAACGAGTTCTTCGAGAACTACCGGGGCCCCGGCGACGACTTCTTCGGCAGCGTCGGCTCCAAGCCGGAGATCTACCCCATCTACTGGTCGCAGGCCCAGATGGAGGCCCGCCAGAGCGACCGGATGGCCGGCGTCCAGTCCTTCCTCAACTCCCTGTGGAAGCACGAGTCCGAGGGCGTGCAGTGGTTCGACCCGAACCGCGACGCGCTGTACCCCGACCGCATCCGCCGCCGCCCCCCGGGCGCCGACTCGGGCGGGCTCGGCACCCACCTCGACCCCGGCACCCTCGACCTGTGGATGACGCGGGCCTACCAGCAGGCGTTCCGCCACCTGTTCGACGGCAGCGTCGAGGAGTACGACCCCTGGGACGCCGCCCACCGCACGGCCGGCCCCCAGTACCCCGGCTCCACCATGTGCTCGGCGTTCCGCACCTTCCAGGGCTGGACCGCCCTGTCGGACATGGACCACGACCAGGGCGTCCTGCACACCGTCCCGATCCCCGAGGCCATGGCGTACCTCATGCTGCGGCCGCTGCTGTCGGACGTCCCGGAGGACGACATGTGCGGGGTGACCACCAACCAGGTCTTCCCCGCCGATGAGAAGTGGCACCCGCTGCTCATGGAGGCCCTCACCGGCATCCCCGACATCAAGGCGGGCGACTCCGTCTGGTGGCACTGCGACATGATCCACAGCGTCGCGCCGGTCACCGACCAGAAGGGCTGGGGCAACGTCATGTACATCCCCGCCGCCCCCTGGTGCCCCCGCAACGAGGCGTACTCGGCGAAGGTCCGCGAGGCCTTCCTGACCGGCTCCAGCCCCGGTGACTTCCCCGAGGAGCACTACGAGCGCGCCTGGCCCGACCGTTTCGACGTCGACCGGCTCAACGAGACGGGCCGCCGCGGCCTGGGCCTCGACGACTGACGGACCCGCCCCGTGCACCGGGTCGGCGCCGTGACCTCTCAGCCGGCACGACCCGGTGTGACTCCACATGACACGGACAGGGCGGCGCCCGGGCCTCCGTAGATCGGTCCTTCCCGGACGGTGGCTCGGTCATCAACATCGTGGGAACGGTGATCGCGATGGTGCTCATCGACCGGATCGGCCGCAAGCCGCTGGCCTCGATCGGTTCCGCCGGTATGGCGGTCTCCCTCGCGGCCGTCGCCTGGGCGTTCTCCCACAAGACCGGAACGGGCGACAGCATCTCGCTGCCCGACACGCAGGCCGCCGTCGCGCTGGTCGCCGCCCACACCTTCGTCCTCTTCTTCGCCATGTCGCTGGGCGTGGCGGTCTGGGTGCTGCTCGGCGAGATGTTCCCCAGCCGCATCCGCGCGGCCGCGCTCGGCGTCGCCGCCTGCGCGCAGTGGATCGCCAACTGGCTGGTCACCGCGACGTTCCCGAGCATGTCGGAGTGGAACCTGTCCGGGTCGTACGTGATCTACGCGGTCTTCGCCGCGCCGGCGGTCCCGTTCGTCCTCACGTGGGTGCCGGAGACCAAGGGCAGGACGCTGGAGGAGATGGGCTGAGCCCAGGCTCAGCGCTCCAGGAGCACCCGGCCGCCGACCTCGGTCCAGCCGTGCGGCTGCGGTGCGGTCAGGATCTGGGAGCCCGCGCCCTGAGTGATGTTCAGGGCGCGGCCCAGCCGGTCGGTGAGCAGGAGGGCGGCGGCGCCGGTCGCCTCGTCCTCGTCCACGCCGTCGTCCCGGCCGGGGAAGGCGCGGGCGCGGACGCGGCCCGCCGCCTCGTCCTCCCAGGCCCAGGCGTAGATCCACTCTCCCTTCGGGGGCACCGCCAGGTCGTCGACCTCGGCGGCGGTGGCGTAGCGGCGCAGGGTGCGCGGCGGCACCCACTCCGCGCGCGCCTCGATCCAGCAGAACTCCCCGTCCTGCCGGGCGCCCACCACCCCCGCCGGGGTGACGAGTTCGGGTACGTCGAGCAGCCAGGCCGTGCCGACGCACGGGTGGCCGGCGAAGGGCAGGCGCAGGGTCGGGGTGTAGATGTCGATCGCCCCGCGCTCGGGGTCGTCGACGAACACGGTCTCGCTGAAGCCGAGTTTCGCGGCGAACTCCTGCCGGTCGCTCCGCTCGGGCATCACGGAGCCGTCGCGGACGACGCCGAGTTCGTTGCCGTACCCGCCCTGGGGGCCGCAGAAGACGCGCACCACGTCGTAGTCAGTCACGGGGGCATTCAAGCATCGCGCGTCCGCGGCCTCGCGAGGTCGAGCAGCCCTCGACCCGGGAGAACCGGTCGAGGGCTGCTCCCCGTCGGCTACTCGGTCGTCGAGCTGCGCCTGCGGAGGGCGAAGACCACGGCCGCGCCCGCGGCGACCGCCGCTGCCGCCGCGCCGCCGACGGCCGCGACCGGGATGTCCGAACCGGTGCTGGCCAGGGCGCCGTTCAGGCCACCCGTGGCGGAGCCGGTCGTGGAGCCGATGACGCCGCCGGTGCCGCCGGTCGTGCCGGCCCCGCCCGTGCCGCCGCCGCTGCCGCCGGTACCGCTGCCGCCCGTGCCGCCCGGGAGGCCGGCGTCGTCGCTCAGGGCGACCGACAGGTCGACGGGGTCGAGGGCGGTGCCGGCGGTGTAGAAGTCGCCGAAGGCCTTCGCGCCGGCCTCGGTGAGGGTCGCGGCGACGTCGTTGAGGGTGATGACGTCGTTCTTCGTGGTCAGGCCGGACGTCTTGGCCTTCAGGTCGGCCAGGACCACGTCCTGCGAGCGCTCGCCGAGCTTGGTGACGTCGGCGGACAGGGTGCCGGAGCCTCCGTCGAGGGTCGCCTTCAGGTCGGTGAGGGTGAGGTCGAGGCCGTACGCGCCGTTCTCCTCGTGGCCCTTGAAGTTCACCGCGCCCTTGAAGGCGGCCTTCAGGATGCCCGCGTCCGTGTCATAGGTGCCGGAGGCGTCGGTGAAGGTGAAGGCGCCGTTGCCGGATGCCTGGGACGCACCGCCGGACGCGGTGACCTTGCCCTTGGCGACCGGGCCGACCACGTACGTGCGGAAGGACTCCTTCACGCCCCAGCCGAGGATGCCGTCGGCTATCTCACCCCGGGCGGGCGCGGGGGTGTCGCCGTCGGAGGGGGCGGACGCCGAGGGGGACGGGGACGAGGAGGGGGACGACTTCGACGGGGACGGGGACGGGGACTGCGACGGGGACGACGGCTCGTCCGTGGGCTCCGGTGCGGTCGGCTCGCCCGTCGGCTCCGGCGAGGTGGGCTCGTCCGTGGGTTCGGGTTCGGGGTCGGGGTCGGTGCCGGGCTCCGGCTCGGTGGGCTCGGGGTCCGTGGGGGTCGGCCTGGTCTTCTGGACGACCGTCAGCGGGTCGCCGGCCGCGCCCGCGTAGCTCGCGCTGCCGAAGACTTCGCCGGCCTCCGCGGTCAGCTCGGTCGCCATGTCCGTCATCGCCCGGGTGACGGTGACGGTCGCGAGCGGTACGTCGTCCTCGATCCTGCCGTTCCGGGTCACGTCGGCGGTGATCTCGGCGGCCGTGCTGTCGAACTTGACGTCGGAGAGGGTGAGGGCGAAACCGTGCGCCTCGGACTGGATCGCCAGGGTGCCCTCGAAGCCGATCCGCATCCGGTGCGAGGTGGAGTCGTAGCTGCCGGTGCCGTTGACGAAGGTGAAGACGCCGTTGCCGTCGGCCTGGGTCGCGCCGTCCGCGGGGGTGAAGGCGCCCTTCGCGAAGGTGGCGACGTAGGTGCGGTACGACTGCTTGATGCCCCAGGTCAACTCGTATCCGGTGAGGGGGATTTCGGCTGCCGCGGCGGAGGTCGCTCCGGTGAGGGCGGTGGCGCCGAGGGCGGCGGCCGTGGCCACGGCGGCGGCGATGACGGTGGCGGTGGAGCGGCTTCGTCTTGCGGACATGGTCGGGCTTCTCCTTGGTGTGGGTTCGGGGGTGGTCCTGCGGGGTGCCCTGTGGGGTTGTTCCGCGAGGGGGCCTCGTGGGACGTCCCGCGAGGTGCCTCGCGCGGGCCTCCTCACGGGGTGTTCTGCTACGGGGTGTTCTGCGAGGTGCCCTGCGCGGGCTCCTGCGGGGTGGTGTCCGCGGCCGGTCGTGCGCGGCGCCTGCGGACGAGGAACGCGGCCACCGCGGCGAGCGCCGCCAGGAGTCCGGCCGCCAGGGCGAGGAAGAGGGTGGGGAGGCCGCCGTCGTCCTTCGCTGTGCTCGCGACGGGCTCGGCGGACGGGTCGGCCGCGGTCTCGGACGGTGCGGCCTCCGGTGTCGGGGTGCTGCCGAGGTCGGGGAGGGCGGGGAGTCCGGCGTCGTCGGTGAGGGCGAGGGCCAGGGAGACGGGGTCCATCGCGGTGCCCTCGGGGTACATCCCGCCGAACGCCTCGGCGCCGTCCGCCGTGAGCTTCGCGGGTGCCTCGGTCAGGAGGGCCAGGCCGTCCTTCGTCTTGAGGTCCTTCGCGGTGAAGGTGACCAGCGGCACCTTCTTCCCGCTGTGGTCCGGGCTCCTCACATCGGCGTACAGGGTGCCCTCGTCGTCCTCGACGGTGACGCGTACGGCGCTCAGCCGCAGGTCGAGACCCTGCTCGCCGGTGAAGCGGAGCGTGCCCTCGAAGGCGGCGGTCAGGTCGCCGTCCTCGAACGTGCCCTCGCCGCCGGGGAACCGGAAGAGGGCGCCGCCGTCCAGGGCGCCCGAGGACAGGGTCCACTCGCCCTTGGCGATGTCGCCGGTGACGTACTCGCGGAAGGTGCGGCGCACGCCCCAGTCGACGGCGCCGTCGGCGAGCTCGGTCCCGTCCTTCGCGGCCGGCTTCTTCTTCGCCTCCTCCGTCGTCTTCGGCCCGGGCGACTTCGGCTCCGGTGTGCCCGACGGCTCGGGCGCCGCCTGCCGGATGTCCGCCGAGAGGCTGACCGGGTCCAGTGCGGTGCCGGCGGTGTAGTAGCCGGCGAAGGACCGGGCGCCTTGGGAGGTGAGGGTGGCGGGCAGGTTGTCGAGGACGACGGAGGTGCCGCCGCCGCGCAGGTCGACGCCGCCCAGGGAGAGGGAGGCGAAGGGCACCTGACGGGACGTCGTGACCGCCCCGGTGCCCCTCGCCTTGCTCACGACGTCCACGTAGAGCGTGCCGGAGGAGCCGGTGACGCTCACGGTGGGCGAGCTGATGGTGAGGTCGAGCTGGTGGCCGCCGGATTCGGTGGCGTGTCCGAGGAAGCGCACTCCGCCGGAGAAGGAGGCACGGAAGCTTCCCGTCTCCCCGTCGTGGGCGCCCGTCGCCGAGTGGAAGCGGAAGCCGCTGCCGCCGACGGTGGCCGCGCCGCCGGTGAGGGAGAAACTCCCCTGCGCGACGGGCCCGGTGACGTAGCTCTGGAAGGACGACTTGATGCCCCAGTCGAGCCGTCCGCCCTGGACGGTGCGGCTCTCGGCGTGCGCGGTGGCGGCCGGGAGGAGAGACCCCAGGACGGCCGCGCACAACGCGGTCACGAGGGCACGCAGGCGGGTGGACATGACGGTTCCTCCGGGGCGACGACCAGTAGAAAGTTAGGCAAGGCTAACCTAAACTACATCGCGAACGACATCCGCAGTGGACGAAAGGAACGGACGGAACCGTGCGACCCTTGCGCACCGGACTGGCAGGAGCGCTGCTGTCCGTGCTCGCCCTCACCCTCACCACGGCCTCCTGCGCAGGCCCTTCCGGCACGGGCTCCGCAACGACGGCGGACGGGGCGGACGGCCCCTCGCAGGGCTCCCGGAACACCTCCCCGGTCTCCGACCGCCTGGAGCCCCTCGCCGACACCCCGCGCCCCGAACTCCCGGCCACCGTCCGCTCCGCCGACGGCCGGAAGGTGACCGTCGAACGGGCCGACCGGCTCGTGCCGCTCTCCGGGAGTCTCGGCGAGATCGTGTTCACCCTCGGCCTCGGGGACCGGGTCGTCGCCCGCGACGTCACCGCCACCTTCGAAGAAGCCTCCGAACTCCCCGTCGTCACCAGGGGACACGACGTCTCCGCGGAGAGCGTGCTGTCGCTCCGCCCCGACCTGGTGATCGCCGAGGCCACGAGCGGACCGGCCGAGGCGATGGACCAGATCCGCGCCGCCGGCATCCGGGTCCTGGTCGTCGCTCCGGCGGCCGGCCTCGACGACGTGGGCCCGCGCATCCGGGCCGTCGCCGACGCGCTCGGCGTACCGGACGCGGGCAGGGAACTGACCACCCGTTCCGAGCAGCGGATCGACGCCGTCGGCGACTCGGTCCCGAACGAGGGCCCCCGGCCCCGGGTCGCCTTCCTCTACCTGCGCGGTTCGGCCTCCGTGTACCTCATCGGCGGCAGGGGCTCGGGAGCGACCTCGCTGATCGAGGCCGCCGGCGCGGTCGACGCCGGTGCCGAGTCCGGTCTGGAGAAGGACTTCACCGCCATCACCAGTGAAGCGCTCGTGAAGGCGGCGCCCGACGCGATCCTCGTCATGGCGAAGGGACTCGAGTCCGTCGGCGGCGTGGACGGACTGGTCGAGATCCCCGGCGTGGCACAGACCCCGGCCGGGATGGACCGGCGCATCGTCTCCGTCGAGGACGGGGTGCTCCTCACCTACGGTCCCCGCACCGACCAGGTGCTCACCTCGGTCGTCGAGCAGCTGTACGGCACGGACTCAGGCACGGACACGGACTCGGACTCGGGCGGTGGCGCGTGACGCTTCTGGAGAAGCCCGCACGACCGGAACCGGGACAGGAGCCGGAGTCGGCTTCCGCGCCCCCGACCACTGCGGTCCCCGCGAAGCCCCGGCAACGTCGCACCACCGCCTGGCTGTTGACCGCCGGTCTCCTCGCCGGTCTGCTGGTCCTGATCCCCGTGGCCGCCGCGACCGGCGCCTACCACGTGCCCGTCGGCGACGTCCTGGCCTCGGTCCAGCACCGGCTCGGGGCCGGTGGCACGCGGTGGGACCGGGTCGCCGAGTCGGTGCTGTGGAACGTACGGTTCCCGCGGATCGTGCTCGCACTGCTCGTCGGCGCCTCGCTGGGCTGCGCAGGCGCCCTGATGCAGGGCGTGTTCGGCAATCCGCTCGCCGAACCGGGCGTCATCGGCGTCTCCTCCGGCGCGGCGGTCGGCGCGGTCGGGGCGATCGCGCTCGGGCTGAACTTCGCCGGCAACTGGACGGTGCCGGTCCTGGCGTTCGCCGCCGGCCTGGTCACCGTCCTGCTCGTGTACGCGATGTCCCGCTCGGGCGGCCGTACCGAGGTGGTGACGCTGATCCTCACCGGTATCGCCGTGAACGCCTTCGCGGGCGCGCTGATCGGACTGTTCCTCTTCTTCGCCGACACCGCGGCCGTCAACCAGATCACCTTCTGGCAACTGGGTTCGCTGTCCCAGGCGACCTGGCCGAAGGTGCTCGCCGTCCTGCCCTGCGCGGCGCTCGGGCTGGCCGTGGCCCCGCTGTACGCCCGCCGGCTGGACCTGCTGGCGCTCGGCGAGCGGCCGGCCCGGCATCTGGGGGTGGACGTGGAGCGGCTGCGGATCGTGCTGGTGCTGGTCATCGCGCTGCTGACCGCGGCGGCCGTCAGCGTCTCCGGGATCATCGGGTTCGTCGGTCTGGTCGTCCCGCATCTGCTGCGGATGGCGGCCGGTCCGGGGCACCGGTTCCTCCTGCCGGGCAGTGCGCTGCTCGGGGCGCTGGTGCTGCTCGCCGCGGACCTGACGGCCCGTACGGTCGCCGAGCCGGCCGAACTCCCCCTCGGCGTCCTCACGGCGCTGATCGGCAGCCCGTTCTTCTTCTGGCTGCTCCGCCGCACCCGCCGCAGGCAAGGAGGCTGGGCATGATCCGGCTGCGCAACCGTCCCGTCCCGCCGCCCGCTCCCGAAGCCGGCGAGGTGCTCGCCCGGGCGGAGGGGCTGTCCGTCCGGCTCGGCGCCCGCGAGGTGCTCGCGGGGGTGGACGTCACCGTCCGGGCCGGTGAGGTGCTGGCCCTGGTCGGGCCCAACGGGGCGGGAAAGTCCACCCTGTTGAGCGCCCTGGCCGCCGATCTCCCGCCCACCGCGGGGGCGGTACGGATCCACGGGCGCCCGGCGTCGGACTGGTCCGCGCCCGAACTCGCGCTGCGTCGGGCGGTGTTGCCCCAGTCCGCGTCGCTCTCCTTCCCGTTCACGGTGGAGGAGGTGGTCCGCATGGGCCGTGCGCCCTGGGCCGCGGTCCGCCCCGAGGAGGACGACGCGGCCGCGGCCGAGGCGATGGCCGCCACCGAGGTGGCCGGTTTCGCCGCGCGCCCGTTCTCCGCACTCAGCGGCGGCGAGCGGGCCCGGGTCGCCCTCGCCCGGGTGCTCGCCCAGCGCACGTCGCTGCTGCTGCTCGACGAGCCGACCGCCGCCCTCGACCTCCGGCACCAGGAGCTGGTGCTGCGGCTGTGCCGTGCACGGGCGCTCGCCGGTGACGCGGTGGTCGTCGTCCTGCACGATCTGGGACTCGCGGCGGCCTACGCGCACCGGGTGGCGGTCCTGCGCTCCGGCGAGGTGGCGGCCGACGGGCCGCCGCGGGAGGTCTTCTCCGAGCGGCTGCTGTCCGAGGTGTACGACCAGCCCGTCGAGGTCCTTCCGCACCCCCGCACGGGCGCGGTCCTGGTCCTCCCCACCAGGGACGGCTGACGTCGGCGGGACCCGGCCCGGCCGCTTCCCGCTCCCGCCTTCGCTCCGGCCCGGTCACGGTGTGGCCGCTGTGTCCCGTCCGCATGTTCGCGCTGTCCCCCGTCCCGGTAGGGTTCGCCTCCGGGACGGGGAAGGTGAAGGAAGCGGATGAGCAGGGATCTCGGCCTTCGAAGGCTCCGCGGGTTCGACCGGGGCGCGCTGCTCGCGGCTTCGGTGACCGCTCTGTCGTTGACGGCGAGCGGCTGTGTGGTGGTGCACGGCGAGCGCGAGGTGCTTCCGGCCACCACCCGGGCCGAAGCCGCGCTGGCGCTCCAGGAGTTCACGGCCGCCTACAACAAGGCCGATGAGGCGTACGACAGTTCCCTGGACGCCGAGTACACCACCGGCGCGCTCGGCGACATCGACAAGGCGCGGCTGACGGCCGGGAAGGCCAACAACCCGGACGGCAACCCCGGGCACTCGCCGCTGAAGCTGACGGACGCGAAGTTCACCATCCCCAAGAAGGCCGGCTGGCCCCGCTGGTTCCTCGCGGACGCGGCGGGCAACAAGGGCGGCGACGTGCGCTGGCTGCTGGTGTTCACCCGCAGCGGTCTCGAGGAGACCTGGCAGGCGGCTTACCTGACGCTGGTGGCCCCGGACGACATACCCGGGTTCCCGCTGGACAAGGACGGCTGGGCCGAGGCCGTCCCCGCCAACGCCACCGATCTCACCGTGCCGCCCGGCGAGTTGAGCGCGACCTACGCGACGTACCTGAAGGACGGCGGGGACGGCGCAGGCGGCGCGGACGGGAAGGGCGGCGGCGCCTCCTTCGCCGAGGGCCCGCACACCAGCGCGTGGCGGGCGCTGCGCACCAAGCAGTCGGAGCGGCCGGGGCTGGCCACGCAGTACATCGACGAACCGCTGACGAACGGCGACTACGCGCCCCTGGCGCTGCGCACCGAGGGCGGCGGGGCGCTGGTGTTCTTCACCACGCGCCACTTCGAGAAGCAGACCGCCGCGGACGGGGCGACGGTGCCGACCCCGAACAAGGACGTGCTGGCGCTGACCACGGGGGAGATCCGGCAGGCTCTGACGATGGAGTTCGTCTCCAACGAGGTGGCGCTGGACCCGGGCGACGGCGAGGTGGAGATCCTGGGCCGGATCCAGGGGTTGACCTCGGCGAAGGGCGAGTAGGGCCGTCGGCACGCTCCGGGCGGGGGAACCTAACGGCGCAGGGGCCAGGCCGTGGTCGCCTGGTCGGGGTGCTCGACCGCGTGGCGGGCACAGGCGTCGGTGAGGTACTCCAGCAGGCTCAGCGGGTCGGGCAGCGGATGCTCCGGACCGCGTACCCAGTGCACCGAGCGGCCGTCGTCACCGGGCAGCCGCGCGGGCGGTACCAGGACGTAGGAGCCCCGGCAGTGCCAGCGCAGGCCGGGGTGCTCGTCCATGGTCTCGGGGTGGCAGTCCAGCTCGCACGGCCACCACTCGTCCTCGTCCTCGGGGGTGCCCCGGGTGAGGGTGAAGAACAGTATGCGGCCGTCGTCGCTCTCCGCGACGGGCCCGACCTCGACCCCTGCCGCCAGCAGGCCTTCCAACGCCTCGCGACCGGCGTTCAGGGGCACGTCGAGTACGTCGTGCACCATGCCGGTCGCGGTGATGAAGTTGGCCTGCGGCTGGTGGCGGGCCCAGCGCTCGATCTGGGCGCGGTCGGTGGTGGACTGCGTCTGCCAGGCGAACGACACCGGGTGCCGGGCGGGGGTGGGACAGCCGACGCGGTCGCACGAACATCGGTATCCGGCGGCGGGGTGGGCGGCGGGCGCGAGCGGCAGTCCCGCGTCGGCGGCGGCGAGCAGCAGTTCCTCACGGCCGCCTCCGTCGGCGGCCGGCTCCGGGCGGCGGCCGCGCAGCCACCGGGAGAGTTTGCCCTGCTTGCCGGTCCTGCCGCCGAACTCCGCGCTCATCTAACTCCTCGCCTCGCCCTCGTGCTCCTCAGCATGCCCTATGGTCCCACCGTCGTGCGCATCGGGGGCCGGGGCCCACAATAGGCGCACCTGGGACAAGCGGTGCACGGACCGGACGAGAGGCGCCCCGAGGGGCGAAAGGTACACCCCGGGGGTGCGCCGGTGTGACCGGGCGGACAGCGCGGGCGCCCCCGGTCAGCGAGGGGCGAGGCCGTTCAGGGCGTAGTCGACGAGGGTGTCGGTGTACTCGTGGCTGATCGGCCCCGTGTACTGCAGCCAGCGCTGGGCGAGCGGGGAGACGAAGAGCTCCAGGGCGATGCGCGGGTCGACGTCGGGACGGACCTCTCCGGCCTCCTGCGCGGAGCGCAGCCGGTCGACGTACAGCAGGAGCGACGGTTCCAGCAGTTTGGCGACGAACCTCCGGCCGAGCTCCTCGTTGACGACGCCCTCGGCGGCCAGCGCGCGGGACGGCGCCTCGAACGCCGGGTCGCGCAGTTCGTCGACCGTGGCCCGCAGGACGAGTTTGAGGTCGGCGGCGAGGTCCCCGGTGTCCGGGATCCCGTACTTCTCGCCGCTCCCCGGCCCCTGCCCGGCGGCACGGGCCGCCTGCTCGCCCAGGTCGAGGAACGCCTCCAGCAGGACGTCCGCCTTCGACGGCCACCACCGGTAGATCGTCTGCTTGCCGACGCCGGCGCGGGCGGCGATGCCCTCGATGGTGGTCTTCGGGTAGCCGATCTCCACGACCAGGGCGAGGGCCGCGTCGTAGATGGCACGGCGGGAGCGCTCACTGCGGCGGGTGGAGTCGGGGAGTGCGGGGCTGTTCGTGGCCATGGGTCGAATTTATCAGGTTGACAAGACGGCGCGTCTCGCCTGACAGTGAGGGAGGCCGAATCGAGACGATACGTCTCGTCACGTGCGTCCGCGGAGGGCGCTCACCGGAAGGAGATCACCATGTCCCGAGGCGGAGCCGGAAACATGCTGGGCGTCGGCGGCACCCGGAAGCACCTCGGCCGCAAGGCCCTGCGCGGCGGGGGACGCGACGGCCGCGTCGGGGGCGGCCTCGATCCCCGGGCCCAGAAGCGCGAGCTGCTGCGCAAGTTCCAGGAGCAGCGGAAGGAACAGCGGAAGCAACAGGAACAACAGGCACAGCAGGAGGACCGGGAGGGAGGGGGCTCCGGGCGGGAAAGCCGGCCCTGACTCCCCTCGTCAGTCCCCGTTGTCGTCGGCCGCCGGCGGCCAGGGGTCGCCCCAGGAGGTGTCCCTCGCCGCCCGGTACAGGTCGCCGTGGCGCTTGGTCACGGTGGCGCGGTTCAGGGCCGGGTCCCTCTCGCAGAGGTCGAGGAGGACCTGGCCCTTGCGGATCTGCGGCTTGCGGACGACGCGGGCGGCGGGAGGGGCGGCGGGCAGGCGGGTGGCGGCGACGTAGCTGAACTTCTCGTCCTCGTAGGGCAGGGAACCGCCCTTGACCTGGCGGTGCAGTGAGGAACGGCTGACCCGGGCCGCGAAGTGGCACCAGTCCGTGCCGGGGACGATGGGGCAGGCGAGGCCGTGCGGGCAGGGGGCGGCGATCCGGAAGCCGGCCGACACCAGCCGGTCGCGGGCCTCGATGACGCGGGTGTAGCCGTCGGGGGTGCCGGGTTCGACGATCACGACGCTCTGCGCGGCGCCGGCGGCGGCGTCGACGAGGGCGGCGCGGTCGGCGGCGGTGAGTTCGTTGAGGACGTAGGAGACGGTGACGAGGTCGGTGCGGTCGAGGGTGAGTTCCGGGCCGATCCGGGAGCGGTGCCAACGGGTGTCCCTGAGCGCGGGGTGCGCGGCGGCGAGTTCCCGGCCGAGGGCGAGTGCGGGTTCGGCCCAGTCGAGGACGGTCACCGGCCGCTCCCCGTCCCAGGTGGCGCTCACCGCCCAGGCGGCGGCGCCGGTCCCGCCGCCG
This sequence comes from Streptomyces sp. NPDC004051, assembly GCF_053604275.1. Lineage (NCBI taxonomy): Bacteria > Bacillati > Actinomycetota > Actinomycetes > Kitasatosporales > Streptomycetaceae > Streptomyces > Streptomyces sp. NPDC004051. Next base: position 550,633 of record NZ_JBSGHG010000001.1, read on the forward strand.
ACGTCGACGTGGTCGCCGGGCGTCCACCCGGGCACGGCGTCCGCGAACGCCGCCAGCGCCGACCGTACGGCCTCGAAGGTGGCCGGCATGCGGTACGCGGCGTAGGCGGCGACGTCCGCGCGGTCCCGCAGGATGGGCGCCCCGGTCGGGGTGGCGCCCCGGTAGGTGGCGATCAGCCGCTCGACGGCCTGCGCGGCCCGCCGCGGCGGGAGCCCGTCGAGCAGCCCGGCGAGCGCGCCGCGCAGCACGTCGGCGGGAGAGGCGGGTGAGCCGGAGGAGACGGGAGAAGCAGAGGAGGCGGGGGCGGGAGCGGGGTCGTTCACCTGGAAATTCTATGGCGCGGGCTGGCGGCCGGGTTCACCTCCCCCGGACCGCGCGGGCCACCCGCGTGGCCGCACGGGCGCGGGGGCCGTTGGCCGGGGCCGCGGGGCGGCGGGGGTGGACCGTGTTGGCGAGCAGGACGAGGTAGGTGTCGGTGGCACGGTCGAGGACCAGGGACGTGCCCGTGAAACCGGTGTGGCCGGCCGCTCCGCGGCCCGCGAGCTCCCCCATGAACCACGGCTGGTCCACGGCGAAACCCAGGCCCGGCGGTGCGAGGAGCAGGTCCACGAAGTCGGGGCCGAGGATGCGGGCGGGGCCGTGGGCGCCGCCCGCCAGCAGGGCGCGGCAGAAGACCGCCAGGTCGCGGCCGGTGGAGAAGAGGCCGGCGTGGCCCGCGACCCCGCCGAGCGCCCAGGCGTTCTCGTCGTGCACCTCGCCGCGCAGCATCCCCCGGTCCGCCTTGGCCCACGGTCGCCGCTGGTCCTCGGTGGCCGCCGCGCCCGGACACGGGCCGAAGTCCGTGGCGGTCATGCCGAGCGGCCGGGTGATGCCGTCGTGGACGAGCGTGTCGAGGGTGCGGCCGGTGAGGCGTTCCAGGAGGTGCTGGAGCAGCAGCATGTTCAGGTCGGAGTAGCGGTACGCGCCGGGCGCCGCGACCGGTTGCTCGGCGCGCAGCAGGGCGAGCCGTTCCGCGTCGTCGGCGCAGTCGTACAGGGGGAGTTCGGGGCGCAGTCCGGAGGTGTGGGTGAGCAGCTGCCGGACGGTGATGCCGTGCCGGACGGCCGCGGGGAAGTCCGGCAGGTACGCGCCCACCCGGGCGTCGATGCCCAGGGTGCCCCGCTCGATCTGCTGCACGGCGGCCACCGAGGTGAACAGTTTGGTCAGGGAGGCCAGGTCGAAGGGGGTGTCCACGGTCATCGGCACCCGGTCGTCCGGGGGCAGTTCCACCGCGGTGTCCGTGTGTTCGTCGTACGCCGCGTAGCGCACGGCCCAGCCCGCCGCCTCCTGCACGGCGAGCACCGGGCCGCGGCCGACGGCCACCACGGCGCCCGCCGCCCAGGGGCGTTCCCCGGTGGTGCCGGCGTGCACCTCGCGGACCAGGGCCCGGAGTTCGCGGGGGTCGAGCCCGGCCCGTTCGGGGGTGCCGTGGCGCAGTCTCTGGGCGCTCAGAAGCCCTCCCCCTCCGTACTCGCCCGCCTCTTCCAGGGGCGGCACAGGCCCGTGAAGCAGGCCAGCGCCACCAGGGCGGCGGTCAGCTGGACGACGGCCATCGGGACGGCGGTGTCCTCCCCGGCGATCCCGACCAGCGGGGAGGCGATCGCGCCGACGAGGAAGGACGCCGTGCCGAGCAGGGCCGAGGCGGCACCGGCGGCCTGCCGGGTGCGCACCAGGGCGAGGGTCTGGGTGTTGGGCATGGTGATGCCCATCGCGGACATCAGCACGAACAGCGCGGCGGCCACCGGCACCAGCCCGACCTCGCCGAACACACCCAGCGACATCAGCAGCAGCGCGACCGCGGCGACGACCACGACGCAGAGCCCGAAACCGAGCACCCGGTCCAGCCGGACCCGGCCGACCAGCACCTTGCCGTTGATCTGCCCCATGATCATCAGGCCGATCGAGTTGAGCCCGAACAGCAGGCTGAACGTCTGCGGGGAGGCCCCGTAGATCTCCTGGACGACGAACGGGGAGGCCGCGACGTAGGCGAAGAGGGAGGCGAAGGCGAATCCCCCGGTGAGCATGTAGCCGGTGAAGACCCGGTCGGCGAGCAGCCGGCGCATCGAGCCGAGGGCCGCGCCGAAGCCGCCGCCGTGGCGGTCGGCGGGGGCCAGCGTCTCCGGCAGCTTCACCCAGACCAGGGCCGCCAGCAGCACCCCGAGGACGGCGAGGACGACGAACACGCCCCGCCAGTCCGTCACCCGCAGGACCTGCCCTCCGATGAGCGGCGCCATGATCGGCGCCAGACCGGAGATGAGCATGAGGTTCGAGAAGAAGCGGGCCATGGCCACGCCGTCGTACAGGTCGCGGACCACCGCCCGCGCGATGACGATGGCGGCCGCGCCCGCGAGACCCTGCAGCAGCCGGAGGACGACGAGGAGTCCGACGGTCGGCGCGAGCGCGCACAGCACGGTGGCGACGACGTAGACCGCGAGGCCGACGAGCAGCGGGCGGCGGCGTCCCCAGCGGTCGCTCATCGGGCCGACCACCAGCTGCCCGAGCGCCATGCCGGCCAGACAGGTGGTGAGCGTGAGCTGGACGGTGGCGGGGGACGCCTGCAGGGACCGGGTGACCTCCGGAAGGGCGGGGAGGTACATGTCCGTCGCCAGCGGGGGCGTGGCGGTCAGACCGCCCAGGAGGAAGGTCACCAGCAGGCCGGTGCGGCCGGCGGTCGCGCGGAGCGGCGGCGCCGCGCTCGCGGTCGGACGCGCCGCCGGGTCCGCCGCCGGGCTCGTCGCCGATTCTTCCGTTGAGTCCGTTCTCGCCGTCGAGTTCGCCGTCGGATTCGATATGGACGCCCCGCCCTCGGGCATGTGACCCCTCCCTTTCCGCCTCATCGGCTCCCTATGCTCTCAGCTCGTACGGAGTGCTCGGCGTCGACGACGACGTCATGGGAGCGCTTCCACGGGTTTCCGCGGCCGATGTGCCGACGACACGAGCAGGGGTGGGGCGGATGACAGGGCGGAACGTGCGCTGGGGAATCCTGGCGACCGGCGGGATCGCCGCGAGGTTCGCGGCGGATCTGGAAGACCTGCCGGAGGCGGAGATCGTGGCGGTGGCCTCCCGGTCGGCGGAGTCGGCGCGGGCGTTCGCCGACCGGTTCGGGATCGGGCGGGCGTACGGCGACTGGGAGTCGCTCGCACGGGACGAGGAGGTCGACGTGGTCTACGTCGCCACTCCGCACTCGGCGCACCGGGCGGCGGCCGGACTATGCCTGGAGGCCGGGCGGAACGTGCTGTGCGAGAAGCCGTTCACGCTCAACGCGCGCGAGGCCGGGGAACTGGTCGCCCTGGCGCGCGACCGGGGACGTTTTCTGATGGAGGCCATGTGGATGTACTGCCATCCCATGGTGCGGCGGCTGAAGGCACTGGTCGACGACGGCGCGATCGGCGAAGTCCGCACCGTGCGCGCCGACTTCGGGCTGGCGGGGAACTTCCCGGCCACGCACCGGCTGCGGGACCCCGCGCTGGGCGGGGGCGCGCTGCTGGACCTCGGCGTGTATCCGGTGTCGTTCGCGCAGCTGCTGCTCGGGGAGCCGTCGGACGTCGTGGCGAGGGCGACGCTCTCCGAGGAGAAGGTCGACCTCCAGACGGGCGCGCTGCTCTCCTGGGACGACGGCGCCCTCGCCTCGGTGCACTGCTCCCTCGTCGGCGGTACGGAGACCTCGGCGTCGATCACCGGTTCGAAGGGCCGCATCGACATCCCGTACGGCTTCTTCTTCCCGGACGGGTTCGTGCTGCACCGGGAGGGCCGGGAGGCCGAGAAGTTCGCGGCCGACCCGGCGGACGGGCGCCGCGACACGCTCTCCCATGAGGCCGCCGAGGTGATGCGCGCCCTGCGGGCCGGTGAGACGGAGTCACCGCTCGTCCCGCTGGACGGCACGCTCGCCGTGATGCGGACGCTCGACGCGATCCGCGACCGCATCGGCGTCCGCTACCCGGGGGACGCCGCGTGAACCCCGCCCCGCCGACGGCCCGTCGGGCAGCGCCGACCCCCTCTGATCCACACAAGCGGAATACGAACATCCGCAGCATTGCGGCCCAGAGCGGACATATGCTCAACTCTCCTGCACCAAAGCTTCACACTTGAGGCGGCAGGCTTCCGCAGGCCATTTCCAGGGGGAGGGCAGCCGTTCCACCGCACCGGCAGGGGGGTGGCCCCGCGTGGGACCGCGGGTCACGCGCCGGTGGGTGGAACGGCTGCCGTGATCAGGCCTCGCCGGTCCCGGAGCGGCTGCTCCCGCGCTCGCCCCGCCGCTCGCCGCCACCCGAACGGCGGGCGGCGGCGGGCCGGACCGGACACCGGAATGCGACGGTGGTCACGCGAAGCGACTGCCCCGGGAGACGACGTGACCTGTTACGACCGACGCGATCTGGGCCTGCTGCTGCTCCGGCTGGGGACCGGCGGTGCACTGGCGGCGCACGGCGCGCAGAAGCTGTTCGGCTGGTTCGGCGGTGGCGGGATCGAGGGCACCGGCCAGTTCATGGAGACCATCGGCTACGCGCCCGGCAAGGCCAGCGCGACGGCGGCGGGCCTCGCGGAGACGGGCGGCGGCGCGCTGCTCGCGCTCGGCCTGGCCACCCCGGCGGCGGGTGCGGCGGCGGCCGGCGCGATGGCGGGCGCGGCCGCCGTGCACGCGCCCAACGGCTTCTTCAACCAGGAGGGCGGCTACGAGCACGCCGCGATCCTGGGTCTGACGGCGGCCGGTATCGCCGTCGCGGGGCCCGGCCGCCTCTCGGTGGACCACGCCCTCGGCCACACGGCCGACCGGGGCTGGATGGTCCCGGTGGCCTTCGCGGCGACCGCGGCGGCCACGGCGGTGACGGTGGGGGCGCGCAGCCGGCGGCTGCGGAAGGCGCGGGAGGGCGAACAGGAGGCGCTGTTCGAGTAGTACCGAGCACCGGGGCCACCGGCCGCCCCGGGTCGGGCTCTGCCCCACGGGCGACCGTCCGCCCCCTCATCGGGTCACGGCTCCGGATCCGGTCCTGGTTCCGGGCCCGGCCGTCGGTCCGGTCGGCCCGCGGACTCCGTCGACGGCCTGTGCGCGGGGCTGGACGCGGACCGTCGGGACCGGGGCCGGGTCGGCACGGACGAGGCCGGCGGTACCGGACTGCTCGGCGTCCGCCGCCGGGTGACCGCGCTGCACGCGTCGACGGCCCCGCGGCACTCCTTCCGCGCCCACGACTGCGCACGGGCCGACAGGGGCCCGGCACGAGGACGCGCGACGGAACCGGAGCACTCACCGAGCCGGGAGACTCCGGGCAAAGGAGTCGTAATCCGCGATCAGGGCAGAATGGAGAAAAGCACCGGCAGTCAACGCCCTCATCTGCGAGAAGAAGCGCGTCATGGACCTATGGTTGATCTGGTTGATCGTTGCAGCTGTTCTGGCCGTGGCAGAGATCTTCACGCTCACCGCCGCGCTCGGAATGCTGAGCGCGGCTGCCCTGGTCACTGCGGGCTCCGCCGCCATCGGGCTGCCGCCGGCCCTCCAACTGGTGGTGTACGCCGTCGTCGCCAGCATCACCGTGCTGTTCGTACGCCCCCTCGCGGTGCGTCACGTGCTGAAGCCACCGACGGCACGTTTCGGTGTCGACGCACTGGTCGGCAAGGCCGCCTACGTCGTCTCGGAAGTGACGGGATCCGGGGGCAGAGTGCGCATCGACGGCGAGGAGTGGACGGCCCGCGCCTACGACGAAACGCTGGTGATCCCGTCCGGAGCGACCGTCGACGTCATAGAGATCAGTGGCGCCACCGCATTCGTCTACCCCCGGGAATGAAGCCATGGACTTTTCAGCACCTCTCATCGTCGGACTGATCGTCGCGGCCATCGCGATCTTCACTGTGGTGCGGGCCGTCCGTATCGTTCCCCAGGCACGCGCGCGCAACGTCGAAAGGCTCGGTCGCTACCACCGGACACTCAGCCCCGGACTCAACCTCGTCATCCCTTATATCGACCGCGTGCACCCGTTGATCGACCTGAGGGAGCAAGTCGTCTCCTTCAAACCGCAGCCGGTCATCACCGAGGACAATCTGGTCGTCGAGATCGACACCGTCCTGTACTTCCAGGTCACCGACCCACGAGCGGCCTTCTACGAGATCGCCAACTTCCTCCAGGCCGTCGAGCAGCTCACCGTCACCACCTTGCGCAACGTCGTGGGCTCCATGGACCTGGAGAAGACGCTCACCTCACGGGACACCATCAACAGCCAACTCCGCGGCGTGCTGGACGAGGCCACCGGCAAATGGGGGCTCCGGGTCAACCGGGTGGAGATCAAGGCCATCGACCCCCCGCAGTCCATCAAGGACGCGATGCAGAAGCAGATGCGAGCCGAGCGGGACAAACGGGCCGCGATCCTGGGCGCCGAGGGGCAGCGCCAGTCGCAGATCCTCACCGCCGAGGGGGACAAGCAGGCCGCCGTCCTGCGTGCGGAGGGCAACCGTACCGCCGCGATCCTCCAGGCCGAGGGCCAGTCCCGGGCGATCGACGAGGTGTTCCAGGCCGTTCACCGCAACGACCCCGACCCCAAGCTCCTCGCCTACCAGTACCTCCAGGCACTGCCCCAACTCGCACAGGGCCAGGGCAACAACTTCTGGGTGATCCCCAGCGAGATCACCTCTGCGCTGCAGGGCGTCTCCCGCGCCTTCACCGAGGTGCTGCCCCCGTCGTCGGCCACCCGTGAGAAGCCGCCGCTCGACGACCTGGCCGCCAGCGACAAGGCCCGGGCGGAGGAAGCCGCTGCCGAGGCCCTGGCCGACGCCGCACAAGCCGATGGCGCCACCTCCGCCGACCGCCTCCCGCCCCGCCCGGCTCCCTGAGCCTCCTCCCCTTGCCGGCGTCTCGCCCCTGGACCGGGCCCGTCCTCTCGGTGCCGACAAGGGCGGCGGTATCCGGCTGCACGTCGGCCCCCACCCGGGTCCGGCAGGGGGCGGGACCGGTCGGCGCTCCTCCTTCCTCCCCCGCCCCGCGGGAAGCAGCCGCCGGCGGCGGCCGGCCACTCCACTGCACGGACCACTCCACTGCACGGACCCGGTACCTCGCACGCGGTGCTCCGGTCGCCGTGGCCGGGGATGCGGCAGAGACTGGAACCCGGATTCCGTCCAGGAACACCCCGGAGCGCAGGAGAATGGGCCCCAGCCACGCGTTATCACCCCGCGAGAGGCGGTGGTTCCGATGGCTGCCCGCCGCGCTGATCCTCGGCGTGTTCGCCCTCGACCTCCTCACCCCGCGCGGCATGCGGGTCTTCCCCCTGCTGGCGGCCGCCCCCGTCCTGGTCGCGCCCTGGCTCACCCTGACCGGGACGATCGCCACCGGCGGGGCGGCGCTCCTCGCCGCGGTCCTCCTGCCCCTGGTGAGAGGCCGGCTGCCGTTCGGCGTCGACGACATCGTCCCGTTCTCCACCTTCGTCATCCTGACCTTCCTGGCAGCGGTCGTGAACCGGCTGCTGGTCCGCGAGCGGCGGCAGTTGAAGAACGCCCGCGAGGTCGCCGAGACCGTCCAGCGCGCCGTGCTCCCCTCCCCGCCCGGACGGATCGGGCCGCTGGCCGTGGCCGTCCGGTACGAGGCCGCCGCGCGGGAAGCCGCCATCGGGGGCGACCTGTACGCGATCCACCCCACTCCCCACGGCATCCGGCTGATGATCGCCGACGTCCGGGGCAAGGGCCTGGGCGCGATCCGGACCGTCAACGCGCTGCTGGGCACCTTCCACGAGGCCACCCGGCGCGCTCCGGACCTGCCCGGCGTGGTCCGCTGGCTGGAGGAGCGGATGCGGGAGGCCAAGCTCACCGAGGACGGAACCGGGCTCGAGATGTTCGTCACCGCCGTCATCGCCGAGTTGTCCGCCGACGGCTCCACCCTGCGCATGGCCAACCGGGGACACCCGCCGCCGTTGCTGGTCCACCGCGGCCGGGCCCGCCCGCTGGAGCCGGGCACGCCCTCACTGCCGCTGGGCCTGGCCGACCTCGACGCCCGGAACGTCCTCCCGGACGTCCCCGTCGACCAGTACACCCTGCCCGACGGGGCGGTTCTCGTACTGTTCACCGACGGCGTCGTCGAGGCCCGCGACCACCGCGGGGTCTTCTACGATCCCGTCCCGCGGCTGTCCCGCCCGCTCCCGCCGGACCCGGACCACGTGCTGGACGCCCTGCTCACCGACCTGTACCGGTACACCGCCGAGCACCTCGACGACGACATCGCGCTCCTCGCCATCGGTCTGCCCCGCCACGCGGACGACAGCCGTCGCGTCTGAGGAAACCCCGCTGCCCCGCCGGCCCCGCGCGAAGGACCGCCGGGCGCTGTCCGTGGCCTGTGCCAGGGTCTGCGGCATGAGCGATCCGAGCACGAACCTCTCCGCGTCCCCCGCCCTCTCCCCCGCCGTGCCGTCGGCCGGTCTCTGGGACTCCGTCGACGCCTTGCACGCCTGGCTGGACGCCGACCGTGCGGTCGACGGCCGGGAGGGTCTGCTGCTGCGCATCCTGAAACTGTCCGAGGAGGTCGGCGAGGTCGCCGAGGCGGTGATCGGCGCCACCGGCCAGAACCCTCGCAAGGGCGTCACGCACGGATGGGACGACGTCCAGGCGGAGTTGTGCGATGTGGCGCTCACGGCCCTGGTGGCGCTGCGCGGTCTCACCCCCGACGCCCGCGAGGTCTTCACCCGCCACCTGGACCGGCTCACGCAACGCTCCCTCGGAGCTCCCCGCCAGGGTCCGTCCGCCGGTCGATCTTGCGGCGGGTCGTAGGGAGCCGACGGGGCCGAGGTCCCTACGACCCGCAGAACCGGTGCGGCAGGCGCCGCGTGGGGCTGGCGTGCCGCACCGGTCTCACTCAGCGGATCTAGCAGGCGCCCAGGTCTTCCCAGACGCCCCAGTCACCGGCCGCGCCGGGCTGCTCGTTCGTCGTCCACCACTTGGCGCGGTAGGTGCGGCCGTTGTGGATGACGGTGTCGCCGTTGTTGTAGACGGCACCGGCGTTCCAGGTCGGCGCGGCGCAGGAGCCGGGCTCGTTGCCGCCTCCACCGCCATTGCCACCGCCATTGCCGCCACCGCCACCGTTGCCATTGCCGGTGACGTTGATGTCGATGCAGGCGTAGAAGGCGTTGGAGGTGTCGGCCACGTTCCAGACGGCCAGGACCTTCTGGCGGCCCGTCAGGTCACCGAAGTCGACCTTGTGGTTGACCTCGGCGGGAGGCTGCGCGCCCCGGTCGTTGAACTCGGCGATCTTCCGGTCACCGACGTAGTACTGCCAGGTGTCGGTGGCGTGCCGTGCCGTGATGCGCCAGTTGAAGGTGTGCGACTTGCCGACCTGCGCGACCCGCCAGGGCTTGCTGTCGTCGTCGAGGTCGGAGAACTGGGCGTTGCCGCCGCTGCAGCTGCGCAGGCCCTTGGGGCCCTCGACGCTCTGCGGCTCGTACTTGATCTGACCGCAGTCGACGACACCCTTGGCGCACTGGTCCTGGCGGCTGCCGGGGTCGGTCACCCAACCGTGGGCACTGGCCGTACCCGCCGGAAGACTGACGGCGAGGAGGGGGGCGACCAGGGCTCCGACAGCCAGGGACGCTCGCCTTTTCATGTCCATGAAATGACTCTTTCTTCGGCGTACATGAGAACCGGCCACGGAGCACGACATCGCCGACCGCACCCGAGGTGCACCGCGCATGTCACGCGCGCCTGCGCCGACGAGGGCGCAGCGCGCGGTCGCGCCGCCGTGGCGGACACCACCTTTCACCCCGGCCCACGAAAGCGCCGGGACGGGGACGAAGACCGGTCTAGACCGGCGTTCGTAGGTCTAGACCATAGCGAGGAACCTGGAACCGTCAAGTCCACTTCCGCAGAGGGAAGTTGACAGGGAGTGACCGGCTTGCCTCGGAGCACCGCTCCGGTTACGGGGGAGACGGCATACGGGCAGGTGAGACCATCGCAGGCAGCCGACCACCACTCGAGCCGTCGACCGTGGCCCGCACCTCGGCGGCATCGCACCTGCGCGTGAACTTGCTCTCACGGGGGCGTCCCTCCATGAAATACGGGCCCGGAAACAGGCCCGGGAGCGCCATGATGGGGACCCAGGGATCGCACACCTGTGGGCCGAACGGGCCGACACTCCAGGGCGAGGAGCCCGACATGTCCACCGGATCCGCGGACAGCCCCGCGACGCTCTACGGGCCCGTCTCCGTAGTCCTCGGCAGCGCTGCTCTGTCGGCCGCGGTGTTCGCCGGCTTCGTCGGCATCGCGATCCCGCTCCTGTTCGGCAGCCTCGCCGTCACCTTCGCACTCCTCGGCCTGGGCCGCGGACTCCACCGGGGCCGGTGCGCCCTCGGCCTCGTCACCGGCTCCCTGGGCGTGCTCTACCCGATCTTCCTCGTCGCCGCCCTGAGCACCTGACCGTCGAACCGCCCCGGACATGCCTGTGCCCTGTGACTCGCCTCGGAGCCACAGGGCACAGCGGTAAGGCAGCGACTCAGCCGATCCGGTCGGCGGCGAACCCGACGAACACGGTCCACGCCTCCGAACCGACCGCCAGACCCGCACGGCGTGTGTCCTTCGAGTCCCGCACGTGCACGGCGTGCGGGCAGGTGGCCACCTCCACGCAGTCACCGCCCTCACCGCTGCTGTAAGTGCTCTTGAACCAAGCCAGTTCCGTTGCAGCCTTCATACCTCTCCCAGCAACCCCTCGACGAAGGCCGTCGACTCTCGCGGAGTGAGAGCCTGGGCCCGGATGATCCCATACTGCGCCTCAAGCTCCCGAACAGGCGTCCGTTCCGTGTAGAGGTGGCTGCTCTTCTGAACTTCCGCGTACGCGATGCGCTGCCCGCTCTTGGTCTCGATCAGAGTGAACGGCCCTGCAAGTCCTGCGTGATCCTCCCTCACCATGGGCATGACTTGAATCTCGACGTTGCGCTTCTGTCCGATCAACAAGATTTGCTCCAGTTGCCCACGTAGGACTCCAGCGCCACCGATGGGCCGTCGGAGCACGGCTTCCTCGATGACAAAACTCATCAGCGGCGCAGGCCATCGCGAAAAGATCTCCTGCCTCAACATGCGGGCTGTGACTCGCTGTTCGATCGTCTCCTCGTCCAGGAGAGGTCGCCGCATGGTGAAGACAGCGCGCGCGTACTCCTCGGTCTGCAACAGCCCTTTCACCACATGTGTGTCGTAGGCGTGCAGCTCAACCGCCTCCGCCTCCAACCGGGCCGCGTCCCGGAAGAACGCCGGGTACTGAGCCCGCGCGACCTCATCCTTCATCTCCTGGAGGACCCCGCCCGCGTCGAGCAGTTCGTCCGCCACATCGATGAACCTCGGAGGCGGCACCCGCCTCCCCTGCTCGTACGCCGCGATCGTCGCCGTCGAGTACCCCGTCCGCCCGCCGAACTCGGCCCGGTCCAGCCCCGCCCGTAGCCGGAACCGCTTCATCTGCCGCCCGAACACCCGCAGGATCCCCGACCCCGGCTCCGGAGAAGCCACCTCCGCCTCTCCCTGCTCCGCAGTCGTCTCCCCCGGCTCCCGCACCAGTTCGCTCATCGCCGTCCACCTCCGCCGCCTACCGGCCGGTTCGCCCAACTCCCCACCTCACTGAGGGACACGGCCCGGCCCGCCTACAAACGCCACCGGAACGCCTACAACGCCCCCGGTCGGTCTCACCAGGCGCCAACGTAAAACGCGGAACGCGAGGGAACCGGTGAACGATCACGGTTCACCAGAACGAGTGCTGAAGGCCCTGGAGGCCGGTACCGGGGGCGAGCGCAGCCACAGGGACCGGAATCACCCTCAACGATCCTTCAGGTCACGATCCTTGAGTTCGTCCACGCACTCCTTCAGCACCGCTCGGTCCGTGATGACCAGCCTCGGGTTCGCAGGGGCCGCGGACGGGTCGACGCCTCCCGCCGCTCACGCTCGGCGCGGGCCTGCACAATGCGGTCGGCGATCTCCTGGCAGTCGACGGCGTACGTGCCGCTCGGCGTCGCTTCCCCCGCGGGGGACTCCGGCGCGTTCGCGGACGGCTCGGCGTCGAGGGCGGCGAGGCCGGCCAGGCACAGCACGGCCCACGATGATTCACCGACGGTCACTCATGCGATGCCGTCCCCTCTGCTCCACACAAATCCCGAAGCCTTGGGGGCGACGTTCGCGCCTTGGATGATCAAGATGTTGTCTCCTCCGCCGTCCGCCGTACGGCGGTCCCTCCGGGAGTGGTCCGGGTCGGAGGGAACGCCGCCCTGATCTCCATGACGTGTTCGCCTCCCTTCGCCCTCTCGCTCAAGGCGACGCCAGGGTCCAGCGGTTGAGTGTCCCGTCCCCGTCGTCGTAGGTGAGCCAGGTCCCGTCGCCCAGCGGGCGTACGTCGCTGTCGACGGGGCCCGTCGGGTACGTGACCATCCCGCGTATCCGCAGGGTACGGGCGTCGAGCAGCCAGTGGCGTGCCCGCTCCGGGTCCTCGTCGGAGTCGGCCGTCGAGGCGATGACCGTGTCGGCGTCGACGAAGCCGCAACCGTAGTCCCAGTAGGGCGGGTCCTCGTCGTCGGCCGGATCGGGCTCCCGCTCGGCGAGCACGGTGCCGTCCAGGGCATGCAGTCGCAGGTCCGCTCCGTAGTGCTCGACCGTCAGGAAGCCCGGATACTCCTCGTGGACGTCCGTGAGGATGCGGTCCAGGCCCTCGTTCAGGTCCCAGACGGTCAGCTTCTCGCCGTCCCAGCGCGCCCACTGCAGCAGGATGCCGTCCTGGCCCATGCCGATACCCAACCCCATGTGGACACCGTCCGGGTGGGAGAGGTGGTTCGAACCGGCCGCCGCGCTGTCCAGCGGCAGCCGGGCCACCTCCCGTCCGTCACGGGCGTCGAGGACGACCCAGCGCTCCTCCCAGTCGCCCCACTCCGGCTCGGCCACGACATGCGCCCACACGAACCGGCCGTCGTCCGAGATCCGGCAGGAGCCGTGCTCCGAACCACGGCACACCTCCTGCTCGTCCCCCGTGTGCGGGTGATCGAGCTCGGGACCCCAGCAGCCGTGCCGGTACTCCCACAGCGTCTCCCCGCCCGCGCCCACGGCCCGTACCGCACGCTGTCCCGAGAACACCGCGAACGTGCCCTCGGGACTCACCGAGTGGACGCCGCGGTCCCACCCCGGCCAGGGAAGGGGAAAAACGGCCGTCGGCGCACGCTCCCCCGCGAGCAGTTCGTGGAGGTCGTAGACCTCCAGCTCGTACCCGTTCCGGAGGAGGGCGCGGCGCGAACCGTCCCCGCGGCTCTCCAGCGCGAAGCCGTGGACCAGCGCGCCTCCACCCGGCAGCCTCACCGAGTCGCGCAGTTGTGCGGTGATCGACATGGCCCGAAGGTAACGGACCCCACCGACAACACGATCGGCGCCGAACAACCGGATGGCATCACTGGCACGGACGGTTCACTCCCGGTGCGGGGCGTCTGCACTTTCGGCTCGTACCGGAGGATGGGGCATTGCGCATCGCCTGCATCGGGCCGAAGATCGGGAAATGACCACCGGCGGACGGCGCCCTCAGGAGGCCGCCGATCGCCGCCCACACCAACCGCCCCGTTGCATACGGCTCCCCACCGTAGGCGCGTCGTACCTGTTCACCGGCGTGCGGCGGGCGGGACCGTGGGCCCATGGACATCCACCCCGCCGCGCCCACTCAGCGCGCCGAGACGCAGGCACCCTCGCGCGCCGAAGAGTTCGCCATGCACTTCACCTCCACCCCGCGCGGCGCCCGCCTGGCCCGCCACCTCGTGTCACACCGGCTCCACGAGTGGGGGCACCCGTACGGCACCCCCGTGAACGAGACCGTCACCCTCATCACAGCGGAGCTGACCACGAATGCGGTCACCCACGGCCGGGTCCCCGGCCGGGATTTCCACCTCCGGCTGTCGCTCGTGCCCGGCACCGTCACGGTGGAGGTGTCGGACACCCGTACCGAGCGGCAGCCGCGGCTCGCTCCGGTGGCCGACCCGCCCGACGAGGAGTCGGGTCGAGGCCTGCTCCTGGTCGACGCCCTCGCGAGCCGCTGGGGCGTCGTGCCCCGCCACACCGCCCCCGGCAAAGTGGTGTGGGCCGAGGTCGGCTGCTCGTCGATCCGTTGACCGCCCGGCAGGACGGCGACCTCGACGTGTGTGATGTCGGGACACGCGTCCACGTCCCGGGGAGGACACACCGTCCCAAGGTCGTGAGCACTTCGGCCCCTACTGTCCCGATGCCGCTCGTTTGAGCGCTTGAGTGACACATACCCGCCGACTGCTCACGGTTTCCCACAAGGCACCCGCCTCCGCCCCCGCAGTCCCGGGACCATGAGGGCCTCCCACACCATCCGACGGAACGCCATCCGCATCAGGCCTCACCTGCGCCGATCCGACCATCAGTCCTCCTCACCCGGTCGGCATGGTCGACGCGTCGCCCCGCCACAAGGTCACACCGGCACGAGCTTGCCTTGGTTGCCGTCCCTGGCCGGCGGCCGCCGACCTCAGATGTCGGCGCGAGCCCGCACCGGGGGCGAGCCCTCGCCCTTCCTCTGCCGCACCGAGCCCCTCACGACACCCCGGCGGCTCGGGCGGCTCCGGAGCCGCGTCCCACGCCCCGGTCCACAACGCTCCGGCCGACCACCACACCTGCGACGTCGCAGGTGTCGCGGTGCTGTACCGGGCGCCAAACCGGGTGCGGCTCCTGCCGATGTCTCCAACTGCCGGACCGCCCCGGTTCCGTTCGGAGCCGGGGCGGTTTCCCGTCGCGTGCGGTCAGGACCGGGGACGGTTGCGGCAGAGGCAGAACGGATGTCCGGCCGGGTCGGTGTAGACCTGCCAGCCGTAGCCGGACTCGCCGACGAAGCTCTTCTGGAAGGTGGCACCCAGCTCGATCACCCGGCGGTGCTCGGGCTCGAACTCGTCCACCTCGAAGTCGAGGTGGAACTGCTGCGGGTGCTCCTGGCCCGGCCAGCTGGGCCGCTGGTAGTCCTCCACCCGCTGGAACGACAGCTCGACGCCGTCGTTACGCAGGTTGACCCAGTCCTCGGTGCTGATGTCGGTGTTGATCTCCCAGCTCAGCAGCTCGGCGTAGAACTCGGCCAGCTTCCAGGGGTCGGGGCAGTCGAGGATGACATCGGTGAACGTCAGCATCCGAGCACCATAGATCGCGGCACCGGACGCCCGCGACGCATTGGTCGGCGCAACCCGGGACTTGGCCGGCGACGCTCAGTCAGGCCAACAGGACGTGTTTGCTTGGGGGTTCGAATTCCGCTCGGCCGAACAGCGGCCTCGGAACACGCCCGTACCCGCAACCACGCAGCAGGTACGGGCGGGAGAATGCCGTGGCGGCGGCCCCGGTCACCCCGGGGCGATGCGGCTGAGGTGCTCCCAGGACCGGTACAGATCCGCTTGGGCCCGGTCCATCTCCAGGACGTGGTCGAAGGACCGGCTGCCGATGATCAGCCGCCGGGGCGGGTCCGGCAGTGCGGCCAGCTCCATGATGACGGGAGCGGCGGTGCCCGGCTCCGGGGCGACGGCGTCGCCCCACATCGCCTCCATCTCGGTGCGCAGGGACTGATACTGCGCCAGGGGTTCGGTGGTCGTGGTGCCGGTGGTGAACAGGCCGGTGTCGTAGCCGCCCATCTGCACGATGGTGACCTTGATGCCGAACCCCTCGACCTCCATCGCCAGTGCCTCGCTGACCGAGTCCAGCGCGGCCTTGCCCGCGCCGTAGAAGCCGACGGTGGCCATGCCGCCGCCGCTGCCCATCGAGGTGACCTGGAGGAGCCGTCCACCGCCTTGGGCGCGTAAATGAGGAAGGACCGCCTGAGCCACCCACACGGCGCCGAAGAAGTTCACATCCAGATGCGCCCGGATCTGCTCCTCCGTGGCTTCCTCCACCATGCCGTAGAGCATTGCGCCGGCGTTGTTGACGACGATGTCCAGCCTGCCGAACGCGGCTGCCGCCCGCTCCACCGCGTCGAACACGGCCCGGCGGTCGGTGACGTCCAGCGGAAGCGGGACAAGGCAGTCGGGGTACTTCGCGGTCAGTTCCTCCAGGGGCTCGACGTTGCGGGCGGCAGCCACTACGCGGTCGCCGCTCGCCAGGGCGGCCTCGGCGAAAGCCCTGCCCAGGCCGCGGGACGCGCCGGTGATGAACCAGACCCTCACGTTCGCCACGATTCCTCACTCTCAGTAAACGAAACGGTTCGTATCGATTCGTTTACTGAGTCTAGGCGCGACCTCCGGATCTATCAATACGGGGCGTCTCGTTTCGTTTCGAGGTTAGGCTGACCGCATGTCCAACGAGAAGGGGCCGGACCACTCCCGGCGCAGGGAGCGATCCCGGCAGGCGATCCTCGCGGCCACCCGCGCCCTGGTCGCAGAGGAGGCGTACGAGAAGGTCACGATCGAGGCCATCGCTACCCGTGCCGGCGTCGGCAAGCAGACGATCTACCGGCGGTGGCCGTCGAAGAGCGCGGTCGTCTTCGCCGCCCTTCTGGCGCTGAGTGAGGATGCGGACGGGCAGTCGGTCGCGCTGCCGGACACGGGCGACCTCGAGGCCGACCTCAAGCTCGTCATGCGCGCCACGGTGGAGGAGTTCGCCGACCCGGCCTTCGACAGGCTGATCCGGGCCCTCAACACCGAGATCGCCAACGATGCCGCACTGGCGGCCGAGTACCGGGAGAAGTTGGCCCAGCCGCTGGAAGAGGCGAAGAGGGCGCGCTTGCGCAGCGCCCAGGAGGCCGGCCAGCTCGACGCCGACGCCGACCTCGACCTGGCCCTGGAAGTGCTCTACGCCCCCCTCTTCCAGCGGTGGCTGCACCGCAGCGGTCCGCTGACCGCCGCATACGCCGACTCGCTCGTCGAAGCGACCCTCAGAGCTTTCGGTCCTTGAACAGGAGTGGGTCGACACCCGCTGAGCGGCTGGGCCCCGCCGCAGAGGCTCCGGCCTCATGCGGCGGGGCGAAGGTCACCCGGCCTGTTCCCGCAGGTCCGCTGCGGGAGTCGGCGCGGGCATGCGCCAGGCCACGACCGCACCGGTCACGAGCCCCACGCCGGCCAGCACGGTGGCGACCAGGAACGGGTCGAGGGAGTGCAGGGTCGGAGCGAATCCGACCCCTACGCAGACCGCCGCCCCGGTCGCACCACCCAGCTGGTCAGCCGCGCGCTGGACGCCCGAGGCGATCCCGGCGTCGTCCTCGGTGACACCGCTGACCGCGACGTACTGCAGTCCCACGAGGCCGAACCCCATCCCGGCCGCGATCAGGAGCATGGCCGGGATCAGCGCCACCCCACCCGCCCCCAGGGCCGAGACGAGCGCGATCGCGGCCATCGCGGCCGCGGTGAACCCGATGCCGGCCAGCACACACGCGCGTGCTCCCCAGCGGCCCAGCAGCCGGGGCACCAGTACGGAGAACACGATCAGCGAGACCGCCAGCGGCAGCATGGTCAGGCCCGCGCCCAGCGGGCCGATGCCCCACCGGTCCTGCAGATAAAAGGTGAACAGCAGGAACGAGGTCGACAACGCCCCGCTCAGCAGCATCGTGGTCAGGTTGGCCGCCACCCGTGTGCGGTGGGCGAAGAAGCGCAACGGCAGCAGCGGGTTGCGCGAACGTGCCTCGACCCGCACGAACCCGGCCCCCGCGGCCACCGCCCCGGCCAGCGCCCCCGAAACCACCCAGGCGGGCGTTTTGGGTTCACCCGCCTCGACCACGCCGAAGGTGAACAGCAACGGGCAGGCGGTCAGCAGCAGCGCGCCGGGAAGGTCCAGCGGCGGGGCGTCCTGGGCCACGGGCCGACCACCCTCGAGCAGGAAGACGGCCGCCAGCAGTACGACCAGGATGAACGGGACCGAGACCAAAAAGATCCACCGCCACCCCAGGTGGGCGGTGATGAGCCCGGACAGGACGAAGCCGAGCACGAGACCGCAGCTGGCCACCGCAGCCCACACGCTCAGGGCCCGCGACCGGCGCGGGCCGTCGGGGAACATCAGGACGATGGTGGCCATCGCGGCAGGCAGCGCGATGGCCTCACCGGCGCCCTGCAGCAGGCGCGCGACCACCAGCAGGGCAAACGTGGGAGCCAGGCCGGCCAGCAGGGACGCGGCACCGAACAGGCCGGTGCCGAGCAGCAGCACGCGCCGCCGCCCGAGCAGGTCGCCCAGCCGGCCACCGAGCATCAGCATCCCGCCACCGATGACCGTGTACCCGACCACGACCCAGGTCAGGGTGTGCCCCTCGACGTCGAAGCCGGTGCCGATCGAGGGCAGGGCGATGTTGACCACGGTCACGTCGACCGCGATGAGGAACTGCAGCAGGGACATCGCGCACAGCACCAACCGTGCGCGTGCCGGGGACGGGCTGTGCCCGCGTGAGGAAAGGATGTCCGGGAACATCGGGTGCTCCGTTGCTCAGAGGAAGCTCCGAGCAGCACGAACGTGCCGCTCCGGTCTGATCACGAAGCGGCTGGACGTCCGGGAAGGATGTGGGTGAGTCGAACGCCCCGCCGCTAGCGGGACGTCCTGGTCACCGCGGCGCAAGCGACCGCGCACGAAGCAGCAGACATGCCGTGGACGCTATCAGGGAGAGGGCGCCCGGGTCGGGCATCCGCCTGATGTCTCATGGCCCCGGACCCCGGTCCCCACTGTCCGGCCTGGTCCAGAGAGGCGGGGGCTCTCACAGCGGGCCACCGGATACCGCGCTGCTCTCCTGGGGCGCGGGCCGCCCGGCGAGCCGCTGGACGAGGTGGCGTCGGGCCGGGCTCCGGGGTGTCGCCGGAGCCCGGTGGGCCGCCCGCCGGGAGCGGGGGTGGTCAGGGCTTCTTGTCCGGTGCCGGGGTGGATGGCGCGGGGGCCACGGCCTCGTCCGTCTTCCGGGTCGGCACGGCGCCCGTCGCCCGTTTCGCCGCCTGGATCTGCTCGTACACCCGCGTCCGGAGTTCCGTGAAGCGCGGGTCGGCCCGGGTGTGCAGCTGGTCGCGTTCGGCCGGGAGGTCGATCGTCAGCTGTTCCTGGACCACCGTCGGGGAGGAGGACAGGACGACGACCCGCTCGCCCAGGTAGACGGCCTCGTCGATGTCGTGGGTGACGAAGAGGACGGTCACCCCGAGTTCCTGCCACAGCCGCCGGATCAGGTCCTCGAGGTCGGCGCGGGTCTGGGCGTCGACGGCCGCGAACGGCTCGTCCATCAACAGCACTTCGGGCTCGTGGGCGACGGCGCGCGCGATGGCGACGCGCTGCTGCATGCCGCCGGAGAGCTGCCAGGGGTACGCGCCCGCGGCGTCGTCGAGGCCGACGGCGTGCAGGGCGTGCTCGACCAGTTCGCGGCGGCGGGCCTTCGTCAGGTGCTTCTTCTGGCGCAGCGGCAGTTCGACGTTGTCGCGCACCCGCAGCCACGGGAAGAGGCTGCGGCCGTACTCCTGGAACACGACGGCCATGCCGGGCGGCGGGCCGGTGATCCGGTCACCTTGCAGCAGAACTTCTCCGGAGGTGGGTTCGAGCAGGCCGGCGATGCACTTCAGGAGCGTCGTCTTGCCGCAGCCGGACGGACCGACGAGACAGACCAGTTCGCCGGCGTCGAGGGAGAAGGTGAGATCGCGCACCGCCTCGACGTGCCGGCCGTGTCCCTCGTAGACCTTCCGCAGGCCTCTTACGTCGAGCATGTGCTGTCCCTTTCCGGCGTTCACGCCGCTTTCCTTGCTCATGACGCCCTCTGGGACCGGCGCAGGCCGTGGTACCAGGCCAGGGCCCGGCGTTCGACCGTCTGGAAGACCAGGGCGAGCAGCACGCCGAGCAGTCCGAGCAGCAGGATGCCGCTCCACATGCCCGGGATGGCGAAGCTGCGCTGGAACTGGACGACGGCGAAGCCGAGTCCGTTGCTGGCGGCGAACATCTCGCTGATGACCATCAGGATGACGCCGATCGACAGCGCCTGGCGCAGGCCCGCGAAGATCTGCGGGCTGGCGGAGCGCAGGACCAGGTGGCCGAGGCGCGCGCGGCCCTCGATGCCGTAGGAGCGGGCGGTGTCGGCCAGCACGCCGTCGATGGCCCGTACGCCTTCGACGGTGTTGAGCAGCACCGGCCAGACGCATCCGGAGACGATGACGACGATCTTCATGGTGTCGCCGATCCCGGCGAAGAGCATGATGACGGGCACCAGAACGGGCGGCGGCACGGCGCGCAGGAACTCCAGCACCGGTTCGGTGGTGGCCCGTACGCGCGGGAAGGAGCCGATGACGATGCCGAGCGCCACGCCGAGGACGGCCGCGCCGGTGTAGCCGAGGAGCAGCCGGGTGACGCTGGGCACCACGTCGGCGGCGATGCGCTCGGCGGTCCACACCTCGCGCCCGGTCTCCAGGATGGTGCTCAGCGGCGGCCAGTAGACGTCGGTGCTGCCGGCGGAGGCGAACCACCAGACGGTCGCGAGGAGGACGGGCAGTCCGGCGGCGAGCAGCAGCCGCCGGGCCGCGGTGCGCACGGTCGGGCGTTTCACGGGATCACCTCGCCCCGGACGGACTGGTGCCAGGCCAGCGAGCGGCGCTCGACGGCACGTGCGCCCAGGTTGATCAGGACGCCGATCAGTCCGGTGACGGCGACCAGCGCGTACATGTCGGGGACGGCGTGGGAGCTCTGCGCGACGGCGATGCGGGAGCCCAGACCGGGCGTGCCGATGATGAGTTCGGCGGTGATCGCGAGCACGAGGGCGACGGCGGCGGCGAGCCGGACGCCGGTCATGACGTACGGCAGGGCGGTCGGCCACAGCACGTGGCGGATCCTGGCCCAGGTGCCCAGGCCGTAGGAGCGGGCGGTCTCCTCCGCGACGGGGTCCAGGTCCTGGACTCCGTAGAGGACCTGGACGAGGACCTGCCAGAAGGCGGCGTAGACGACCAGCAGCAGCGTGGAGCGCAGATCGGTGCCGAAGAGCAGCACGGCGAGGGGGATCAGCGCCACCGAGGGGATCGGCCGCAGGAACTCGACGGTGCTGGCCGTCGCCTCGCGCAGGTACGGGACCACGGTGATCAGCACGCCGGCGGCGATGCCCGCGACGGTGGCGATGAGCAGTCCGAGCGCCCAGCCGGTGAGGGTGTCGCCGAGCGCCGTCCAGAAGGCGGCGTCGGAGATCTCGTCCGCCAGGGCGGCTGCGATCGTGCTGGTGGGCGGCAGGTAGTCGGGGGAGACCAGGCCGAGCCGGGGCACCGCCTCGACCAGTGCGAGGAAGCCGCCGAGGCCGGCGAGGCCCAGCAGGGCGTTGCCCGGCCCCGGGCGGCGGGCGCCCGGGGTGTCGGTCTTCACGGCTGTCCGTGTCGCGGTTTCCTGTGTCACGGCAGCAGCTTGTCCAGGTCGGGGGCCTTCTCGAACAGGCCGTCCTTCCGGCCGAGTTCGCCCAGCCGCTCGATGGAGGCGCGGTTCGGCTCCTCGGGCCAGCCGGGGAGCGTCATCTCCTTCAGCGTCTTCTCGGGGATCTTGGTGTAGGTGGAGAGGATCTCGCGGACCTCGTCGGGGTTGTTGTTGGCGTAGGTGAGGGATTCGCGGGTCGCCTCGGCGAACTTCTTCACCAGTTCCGGGTCCTGCTGGGCCAGCTTGTCGGAGGTGAAGTAGAGGGCGATGGTGAGGTCGGGCGAGACGTCGACGAAGTTGGAGGCGACGACCCGGCCGCCCTGGCCCTTGACAACGGCGAGGGAGGGCTCGACGACCCAGGCGGCGTCGATCTGTCCGGCCTGCAGCGCAGCGGGCATCTGGTCGAAGGCGAGCTCCACGAACTGGACCTTCTCGGGGTCGCCGCCGGCCTTGCGCACGGACTCCCGTACGGAGGTGTCGCCGATGTTCTTCAGCGTGTTGACCGCGACCTTCTTGCCGGCC
The DNA here is from genome assembly GCF_053604275.1 of Streptomyces sp. NPDC004051. Classification (NCBI taxonomy): domain Bacteria; kingdom Bacillati; phylum Actinomycetota; class Actinomycetes; order Kitasatosporales; family Streptomycetaceae; genus Streptomyces; species Streptomyces sp. NPDC004051. The sequence continues at coordinate 572,482 of NZ_JBSGHG010000001.1, forward strand.
AGGTCCTTCGCCGACTTGATCGGGCTGTCGCCCTTGACGACGACGCCACCGACGTCGGCGCCCTCCTTCCCGGTCGAGGCGACGCCGTTGGCGACCGCCCGCACCGGCACGTTCTGGCTCTGGGCGACCAGGAGCGAGGTGGTGTTGCTGAACCCGAACTGGAACTGGCCGCTGACCACGCCCGGCACGATCGCGGCGCCGCCCTGGCCGGACTCCAGCGTGAGGTCGAGTCCGTGCTTCTTGTAGATGCCCTGCTTCTCACCGAGGTAGATCGGGGCCACGTCGACGATCGGGATCACGCCGACCTTCACTGCGGTGGTGCCGTCGGACGACTTGCCGGAGGACCCGGATTCGGACGAACCACAAGCGGTCGCGGTGAGCGTGAGCAGAGCGACGGCAGCGACTCCGGCTGACAGACGACGCACAAGGCCTCCCCAAAAGATGCACTTCTCGATGTGTGCGCAGACATGTGTGCGCGGACCGAACCCGAGTTCTTGCCGGGAACCTATGGTTCGCCCCATGGCGGGTCAACCCCTCGGCAAGGGCAACTTTCAACAACCTTCGACCACCTCTGAAATGGGCGGTCATCGACCGTCAGCACCCGTCGGAACCGTCGTCCGGCACCGGTTGACGGTCACCGGCCGCCGCCATAACGTTCTGTCACCGCACCGACGTTCGGCATGCAAACGGGGAGGTCGCCGATGGGTGGACAGGAACGGGAAGCCCATTTCGTGCAGTCCCTGGAGCGCGGACTCGCCGTCATCCGCGCCTTCGACGGCGAGCATCGCGAACTGACCCTCAGCGACGTCGCCCGCATCTGCGACCTGACCCGCGCGGCCGCCCGGCGCTTTCTGCTCACCCTCGCCGACCTCGGCTACGTCACCACCGACGGGAGGCTGTTCCGCCTCACCCCGCGCGTCCTGGAACTCGGCTACGCGTATCTCGCCGGCTCCTCACTGCCCGACATCGCCGAGCCCCACCTCGAGAAACTGGTCGCAGAGGTCCGCGAGTCCTCCTCCCTCTGCGTGCTCGACGGCGACGACATCGTCTACGTCAGCCGCGTGCCCACCGCCCGCATCATGACCGCCACCATCACCGTCGGCACCCGGTTCCCCGCCCATGTCACCTCGGTGGGGCGGGTGTTGCTCGCCCACCTCCCGGACGAGCAGCTCGACCGGCACCTCGCCAGGTGCGAGCTGCGCCCGCTGACCCCCCGCACCATCGTCTCCCCGCCGCAGCTGCGCGCCGAGCTCCAGCGGGTCCGCAAGCAGGGGTACGCCATCATGGACCAGGAGCTCGAGGTGGGTCTGCGCACCGTGGCCGCCCCGGTCCGCGACGGGGACGGCACCGTCGTCGCCGCCGTCAACATCCCCGTGCACGCGAGCCGCAACTCCGTCGACTCGGTACGCCGCGACCTGCTGCCCGCCCTCCTGGCGACCGTGGCCCGCATCGAGGCGGACCTGCACGTGGTCCGCCGCTGACGTTCCGCACGGGCCGGGGCTCCGCTTCCGGAACGTGGAGCCCCGGCCGTCCGCAACGCCTGTGTCACCGAAGGAGAAACGACCTTGTCCACCCCCGCCGCGCCCCGGGACAGTTACTTCGAGCCCGTCGACGACCACCGCTACAAGCCGACGACGCACGCGGGCGGTGCCTGGGCCCCGGACGAACAGCACTTCAGCCCGCTGGGCGGACTCGTGGTCCACGCCATCGACCGCCATCGGGCCGCCGGACCGGACAACGGTCTGGTGCTCTCCCGGATCAGCTACGACATCCTCGGCCGCCTCGCCCTCGACGAGTGCGAGATCCAGGTGGAGACCGTCCGTCCCGGGCGGACCATCGAACTCCTCGAAGCGGTCGTCCGCATCGCCGGCCGCCCGGTCGTCCGGGCCCGCGCCTGGCTCCTGGCCGGCCTCGACACCACCGCGGTCGCGGGCGGCCCCGACGACCGCCTCACCCCGCCCGAGTCGCTCGCCACGTGGCCGATGTCCGACGTCTGGTCCGGCGGTTACGTCGCCTCCCTGGACGTCCGCCCGGTCGCACCGCCCCGGCCGGGACGTACGACCGCCTGGCTCTCCACGCCGCTCGACCTGGTCGCCGGCGAGCCCGTCAGCCCCCTCGCGTCGTACCTCGCCCTCGTCGACACCGCCAACGGCATAGCCGCCCGGCAGCCGCCCACGGCGTGGATGTTCCCCAACGTCGACCTGACCGTCCACCTCCACCGCCCACCACGAGGCGCCTGGACGGGACTGGACACCACGGTCACCTTCGGCCCGTCCGGACAGGGGCTCACCAGCACGGTCCTGCACGACGTCGACGGCCCGGTCGGCCAGGCCCAGCAGATCCTCACCGTCCGGCCCCAGCCGGGGGCATGAGGATCTGCCGCATACGCGGGGAGGGGTGACGCGGAGATCACCGCACCGATGGGCGCTGGTGTGCGGCCCAGTGTTCGGCGGCGGTGATGCCGAGCAGCACGACATCGTGGTGGCCACCGGCGAAGAACTCGTGCTGGCGAAGCCGCCCCTCCTCGACGAAGCCCAGCCTGCGGTAGAGGGCGAGGGAGGCGTCGTTGAAGGCGTGGACCTCCACCTCGCACTTGTTGTAGCGCTGTTCGGCGAACATGTAGGTGAGGACGAGTGCGGTTGCCTCGGCCGCGTATCCCCTGCGGCGGTGCTCGCGGCCGATCTCGATGCCCGTCTTGAAGCGTCCCGCACGGCTGTCGGTCTCTCCGACGGTGACAGAGCCTGCGAACGCGTGGTCGGCCAGCACCTCGACCACCAGGCGGAACGCGTCACCCCCCGGCGGACGCCCGGCCCGCTCAGCGGTCCAGGAACGGAAACTCTCAGCAGAACGCGGAGGATCGACCAGGTCGGCGTTGCGGACGTCGAAGGTGTTCCGGGTGAGGTCACGAAAGCCTTGCCAGTCTTCAGGCTCGACACCTCGCAGGCGCACCTTCTCACCGGTCCACATGTCGCTCATGGCGCCCACCACTTCACTCTCGACTGCAGGCGCTGACGGCCATGCACTTCGACTTCGCCATGTCGGGCCCCCTTCGAACACCAGGGAACATAACCCGCTGCCCACTCCCGGGTCCGCTGATTTTTCACACCGCGGGCACCGCAGGCACCACAGGCGCCGCGGGTGCTCTCCTCACCACCACCGCCCGCGGCAGGGCGCGCCGCGTACCTGTGGCGCGGCGGCCGGAGACCACCGCGCCACAGGCGCCGGTCAGCCCGTGCTGCAGGAGACCGTCGGCCAGGTCCAGTTGCCGTTGGTCTGGATGGTGACACCCCAGTTGTTGCCGTTGCCGTTGGGCCGGGCGGTCAGCACCTGCGCGCTCGGATAGCTCGTGCTGACGTTCCAGGTGGACAGCACCTTCGCCGGGGACGGCACGTTCATCGTCACGGTCCAGCTGCTGGCCCCGCTCACCGAGACGTTGAGGTTGTACCGGTCGCCCCACTGCTGACCCGCCGACAGCGTCGCGGCACAACCACCGCCGCCACCGCCACCGCCACCGTCACCGCCGCCGCCTCCGTCGGGAGCGACCGCGCGGCCGGTCTGCGGCGAGATCATGCCGGAGCACAAGCCCTTGCCCGCCAGGGTCTGCGCGATGCGCGGGACGGCCGCGAGCGTGTTGGCGGGCCAGTCGTGCATGAGGATAACCTGCCCGTTGCCCAGCCGGGAGACAGCCTGCACGATCGCGTCGGTACTGGCGCCGTTCCAGTCCTGTGAGTCGACGTCCCAGATCACCTCGGTCAGCCCGTACTTGGCCTGGACCGACCGCAGCGTGGAGTTGGTCTCGCCGTACGGCGGGCGGAACAGCTTGGGCGTACCACCGCCCGCGCTCGCGATGGCCTGCTGGGTCCGGGAGATCTCCGAGTCCATCTGCGACTGGCTCTGCTGGGTCATGTGCGGGTGGGTGTAGCTGTGGTTGCCGACCCACATGCCGGCGTCGACCTGGGCCCGGACCAGGGACGGATACTGGGCCGCGTACTGGCCCTGGTTGAACATGGTGGCCCGCAGCCCGTTCTGCTTCAGCGCGTTGAGCAGGGCTTGCGTGTTGCCGCTGGACGGGCCGTCGTCGAAGGTGAGTCCGACATAGCCGTTGCAGGCGGCGGCCTGCGCCGGAGCGGCGTCGGCGACGACGGTGCCCGCTGCGGCCAGCGCGGCGACGGCCATCCCGGTGACCAGGGAACGTAAGGACGAACGGAGTCTGGTGCGCATACGAGTGGGTCCTCCTCTGCGGCACCTCGGTTGGGCGAGCACGTTCATGGGGGGATTTCCTCTCCTGGAGGTTCCACGACGGCGCCAGTTTTGGCCTGCACGCGTCAAACGTCAATGCTTTCGGTAGTTGTTTCGAAAACTTCGACACCCTCCCAGAGGCGAAGTGAAGTCAAAACACCAGCTCAAGCACCCAACTGCCGCAAGTTGAACACCTACGACAGAGAACGTTCACGACGCTGACAGAAATGGCGAAACTATCGAGCGAAAGTTTCGGACCCCTCGGCATGGGCGGGCACGCCGACGCAGCCGGCCGACCGAATCGACGAGCGGGAACCGGACATCCCTGGACCGGGAACCTGCCACATCCGGGTACGGTCCGAGGACGCCGTACGAAGGAGACCGACTGTGGCTGAGTACCTGACCGTTCTGACCACGACCGACACCGCCGACAAGGCCCGGGCCCTGGCCGCCGGCGCGGTGGAGGCCGGGGTGGCGGCCTGCGCGCAGATCGACGGGCCGGTCACCAGCGTGTACCGGTGGGAGGGCGCGGTACGGGAGGACCAGGAATGGCGCGTGCTGTACAAGACGACCGCCGAGCGGTACCCGGAGCTGGAGGCGCACCTCAAGCGGGTGCACGACTACGACACACCGGAGATCATCGCCACCCCGGTCACGCACGGCAGTGATGCCTACCTCTCCTGGGTGAGCGAGGAGACGGCCAAGGGCTGATCAGGCGGCGAGTGCCACGCCGCTGCCCTCCGTGAGGCCCCGCGCCGCACCGTGCTGCGGGGACAGCGGCTTCTGGTCGAACTCACGTGCCGTCGCCTCCATGGGGTACGCGGTGCTACCGCGCGCGCGAGGGCGCGGACCCGCTCGGCGCGGCCCGGCCGGAGAGCAGGTACTGCGCCCACACCGTCTTGCCCGGAGCGCCGGCCCGCGGGTGCCAGTCCCAGCTCGCCGCCAGATGCGAGACGAGCAGCAGCCCTCGACCACCGGCCTCCTCGACGCCTGCGGCCTCCGGGCCGACGGCGGGGCTCCGGGGCGCTCGTTCGGCGCGGGCGTCGGAGACCTCGACGCGGACGGTACGGCCGTCGGCCGGGGCGTGCACCCGCAGGTGGAAGTCCCGTCCGGGGACGTGTCCGTGCACCACCGCGTTGGCGGTCAGTTCCGCGACGATCAGCACGATCGCCTCGTGGGCCTCGGTGTCGTACGGGATGCCCCAGGCGTCCAGGCGGACGGCCGTCAGGCGGCGGGCGAGGCGGGCCCCGCGCGGTGTGGAGGTGAAGCGCATCGCGAAGGTGCGCTCCGCGAGCGGGGCCCGGCCCTGGTCCGCCTGCCCGCCCGCGTCCTGAGTGGGGGTCAAGTGGGGTGTGGGGGTGGTGGTGCGGACCGTGTCGGTGGGGTCGACGGGTTTTCCTGTCATACGGATCACGGTGCCTTTGGTGGCGTAGCGTGACCAGGGGTGACGCACCGACGTGGATCGTCTGTACGTGTGGTGTCTCCACCGGTACGGGGTGTGCGGCGTGGCGATGCCCCGGGCAGGGCGCTCTCGCAGAGGAGGCAGTGAGCCATGACGGAACGCACGGGTACGGACGGGACGACGGGGACGAGGACGGCCCCCGATGACGCCGAAACCGCGGCCACGGTCGTGGGTCCCGGGGACGGGTGGGAGCACGGCGACGCCGACGGCGGGGGCCCGCGGCGTCCGGAGGACGGCGCCGCGAAGGGCGTGGTCACCGCCTTCGGGCAGACCGTGAAGACGCTCCGGCTGCGGGAGGGCCTGGACCGCCAGGAGTTCGGCAACCGCCTCGGCTACTCGGCCTCCACGGTCGCCTCCTTCGAACAGGGCCGCAGGATCCCGTCCCCGGCGACCATCGACCGCGCGGACGAGATCCTGAACGCGGGCGGACTGCTGCGCCTGTGGAAGGAGGAGATGGAGCGGGCCCAGTATCCGGTGTTCTTCCAGGGGATGGCGGTGCTGGAGAAGGAGGCCGTGGAGCTGGTCTCGTACGACACCCTCGTCGTCAAGGGGCTGCTTCAGACCGAGGAGTACATGAGGGCGCTGCTGGCGATGCGCCGCCCGGTCCTTGCCCCTGAGACGATCGAACAGCGGGTGGTCGCACGTCAGGCGAGGCAGCACATCTTCGAGCGCTGGCCCGCTCCCTTATTGAGCTTCGTGATGGACGAGTCGGTGTTACGGCGCCCGTACGGCGGAAGAGATGTGCTGCGCGGGCAGTTGGAGAATCTCCTGCTCATCGGCCAGAAGCCGAACGTCGAAATCCAGATCATGCCGCTGTCCTGCGAGGAAAGCGCGGGTGTGGACGGGCCGTTCACGATCGTCACACGCAAGGACGGCAAGAAGTTCCTGTACGCCGAGGTCCAGGGAACCAGCGCTCTCACAACTGACCCGGAACAGACGACTCTCGCCGCCGCCCGATATGGGATTATCCGATCACAAACTCTCCCCTCCCGAGAGTCAATGGAATTCATCGAAGGGGTGCTGAGATCGCTATGAACAACGCTGAGTCCTCGACCGTCGCGTCCGGCCTCGCCTGGTTCAAGAGCAGTTACAGCGGAGCCGAAGGTGGCGATTGCGTAGAGGTCGCTGCTGCTACGGCTGCGGTGCACGTCCGGGACTCCAAGGCCGCCCCCGGGCCCTTCCTCACGGTGTCGCGTGGCGCGTGGGCGGGGTTCGTCGGGTCGGCCCTGTCGGCGCGGAGCCTCTGACGCACGTACGGGCGTGAGGGCCCTGCCGGTTCCTCCGGGACGGCAGGGCCCTCACGTGCGCGGGGTTCCTGACCGGCTCCCGTCCCCTGACCGGTCTCACAGTGGGCGGCTCGCGACCTTCGGGGCGGCACCCGTGGGCCCCGCCGGATCCGCCGGCGACGTACGACAGCAACACACAGCACGTGAGCCGCGGGCTCGCAGCCATGGGTCGTTCACCGGGGGCATCACCAGCAACGTCATCGACGGTGATGCGGACGGCGAGGCCGTCAAGCCGCGCTTCCGCGAGAGCCCTTACCCTCCGGACGACGTCGTCTCCCGGCTGCGCGCCCTCGCGGGTCCCCCGTCCTACGTCTCCTGCTGGAAGCGGCTGACCGAACGGCAGCTCCTGCTGCTGCATGGGGAAACCGGTGCGGGAACCAGCACGGCCGCGCTCGCTCTGCTCCGGGGCCTCACCAGGAACGGCCGGATCACCGGCCTCGACTCGGCCACTGATCTCACCGAGTGGGCTCCTCGCGCCGGCCGCGGCCGTGGCTCTGCTCGAGAAGCGGGACCGTTCGGTGGTCGAGCGGTTTCCGCAGGGGTGTCGCCACAGGCCCAGGGCCCCCGAGCGCGAAGCCACCTGCTCGTCGAACCGTGCGGTACTCGGCCGCCCGTCAGGGAACCTGCCAGTAGACGTCGCGGCGATTGCCCAAGGCCATGACCCATACGATCAGTCGGCCGTCCTCGACGGTGTAGACGACGCGGTAGTCACCGACACGGAGCCTCCATCGGGCGCTGTGGCCCTGCAGAGCTTTGATGTCGAATGCCGCCGTGTCCCCCGAGTCCATGGCCTTCTGCAATTCGGTGAGGCGATACAGGATCCGCAGCGCATCCGGACGCGGGATCTTGAGCATGTCCCGCTGCGCGTGCGGCGTGAAGCGGGTGACGTATCCCATGCGGTCAGTTCTGCCCGTCCCGGAGCATGGCGGCCATCTCCTCGATCGAGACCGACCCCTCCACCCCCTCGGACTCGGCCTCGTCGGCCAGCCTGTTGAGCCAGGCCTCTTCGGCCTCCTCGGCGATCCCGCGCAGCCGCCGGTACTCCTCGATGTCGATCACAACGGCTTCCTGCTTACCGCGCCGCGTGATGATCGTCGGGATCTCCTCGCGCCGGGCGCGGTCGATGACGTCGGCGAGGTGGCCTCGCACCTCGGCCATGGACGCAATCACCGGATCACTCATGTCACGAATGTAGCAGATGTACATGAACACATCGGCTGCCCGATCGCGGGAAAGCCAAGCGCGGGAAAGCCGAGGCGGAGGAGCCGGTCACCGCTTTACGCCAGGCCACCCCGGAGCGGACGTCACGGCGTTCGGGTTCGGGCCGTGCCCGAGCCGCCGACGCACCGGCCGGCTCGCCCCGCGGCGCACTTCCCGTCCTGGCCGACGGCAGCGCCTACCGCAGCGTCGCTGCCGCCCTCGATCACTGCTTCGTTCGACCCCAAGAGCTTTGAGTCGATGCTTGTCAAGTTTACTGAGGTGAGATATAGAGGTGTTGTCGCCATGTGCATCCCGTCTCGGGAGAGGAGTGACCGATGATGCTCATGCGAACCGATCCCTTCCGCGAGCTGGACCGGCTCACCCAGCAGGTCTTCGGCACCGCCGCGAGGCCGACGGCCATGCCGATGGACGCCTTCCGCGACGGCGGCACCTTCGTCGTCGAACTGGATCTGCCGGGCGTGGCCCCTGAGTCGATCGACCTGGACATCGAGCGCAACGTGCTGACGGTCAAGGCAGAACGCCGTCCGAGCGTCGGCCAGGACAGCGAGGTCGTGATCGCGGAGCGGCCCACCGGGTCCTTCAGCCGCCAGCTCTTCCTCGGCGAAACCCTGGACACCGACCACATCGACGCCTCCTATGAGGCCGGTGTGCTGCGGCTGCGCATCCCGGTCGCCGAGCAGGCCAAGCCCCGCAGGATCGCCATCAGCGGCGGCGACTCGCCCAAGCAGATCAACGGCTGAACCCGCAGTACGAGGCGGGCGGGAACCCGGGCCGGGGACTCCCGCCCGCGTACCCCGCTCGACCTCGGTCGGTCCACTTCGGAGGACGTCATGAACCTGCGCTGGGACGCGTTCCTCTCTGCGGTCCAAGAACGCGGCGAATACCCCACCCAGGAAGAGGCGGAACGATCCTCTCGCGTCGTTCTCGGCCTGCTGGGCGCTCATCTGGTGGGCGAAGTGCGCGCCGAGCTGGCCACCCGGCTGCCGGAAACGCTGGCGCTGGTCCTGCTCAACCCCCTCCAGGCGCACGAACCGCTTTCGCCGGAGCGGTTCATCCGGGCGACTGCGGCCTGGATCGAAGGCGCCACCGAGAAGACCGCGACGTGGGACGTCAGTGCCGTCCTCAGCGTGGTGTCCGACGTCGCGGGCGACGACCTGGTCGACCGCCTCCTGCTCCAGCTGCCGCCGGGCTACGACCTGCTCTTCGGCCGCCCCCAGCCGACCTGACCACTGCACCATCCCAGCGGGGACGTGACCGGGCACGGCGCAGTGGCAGGGACCGGTCTCCGGGACGCAGCTCACCGTGGCTCCGGACTCGCCTGTCGGCCCGGCCCGGCGCATCGCGTGGCTCACCGGAAGCCCATGCCGGCGGAAACCCTGCGTGTCCGGCCGGGCACAGGCGTTGCTCCGAGCACCGGCCCACCGGGTGGGCCGACTGCTGCGAGCCGCACGCCTTGCCCGCGGGTGTGCTGTCCGGGCCCGGCCGGGAGACGAGGAGCGGTATGTCGCACACGCGGCCCGGAGCGGGACGTGCGCAGCCCGACAACGGTACCTAGGGTGGGGGGTGCGGGAGTGCAGGTCTGTGGCACAGCCCGGAACCAGTGACGAAGCAGGAAGACGCGCGACGCAGTACCCGGTCCGCTGCAGGTCGGCCGCGACGAACGGCGACCGACGCGGACCGCGCGCACGCCGTCGGGCGTTGGGGATGGACCAAGGGTGGTTCTGAACCATGAGGGATGTACATCGGCTCGAGCCCATCTCGGCGAACCTGGACAGCGGCCCCGTGCTCGCGGCGTGGGAACGGTTCGTGCAGGGCGAGGACCAGGTCCCGGGTGTCCGGCCCCTGGTGGCGCTCTCCTGGCATCGCTGCCGGGAGCAGTACCGTGTCGATCCTCACCTCACAGAGGCTCCGGTGGCCGTCGCGGCGCCCGACCGTACGCCCGAGCACGATGTCGTCTTCGCCGAGCTGGGTTTTCGTGCCGCCTCCGTGGCACATGAGGTGGGCAACCTCGGTGGCGTCGTCACCGTCGCCGATGCCACTGGCCGGATCCTGGCCGAGTGGGGTGACCAGGCCACGCTCGCCAAAGCCTGCGACTTCCACCTGGCACCCTGGTTCTGCTGGTCCGAGTGTGCGGTCGGCACGAACGGCATGGGCACGGCGCTCGAGGCGCACGGCCCGGTGGCGATCAGGGGCGCGGAGCACTGGTGCCAGGCGTTCCACGACTGGGTCTGCGCGGGCATCGCGGTGCGTGACGTGGTGACCAGGGAACCGATCGCGGTCCTGAACATCTGCTGCTGGCGCAGCCGGCTTCCCGCGTCCGCGGAGAGCTGGCTGGCGAACGCGGTCACCATGACCCAGCACCCGCTGAGGAGGCGCGCCCGGGACAGCGGCGCCGAGCTGGTCGCGTCCTACACCCGGGCCAGGACACGCTCCGGTGCGGCGCTCGCCGCGGTGGACACCGCGGGCCAGGTGGTGATGGCCGACGAGACGGCGAGCATGCTCCTGGGCGTCCCGGCATCGACCCCGGCGGTCGACCCCACGCTGAGGTGGAACGCCGGGATGCCGGAACTGATCGCAGCCGCCCGGTACGCCACCAGGCAGGCAGCCCACGATCCCGACTGGATCGGCTCGACGCAGATTCTCGCCCACCCCGCCGACGAGCCGACATCGATCAGCATCCGACCCGTCTTCTCGTCCGGGCACCTGATCGGGAACCTGGTCTCGTTCGGTGCCTCCGACGGAGCTCGGTTCCCCCAGGCCGAGGGGTCCGCGCACCCTCGGATGCAGCCGCGCCGATTGGTCGCGACGCGCGACAACCGGATGGTGCTGCTGCGGCTGCCGGAAGTCTCCTTCGCCGAATCGCAGGGAAACGACGTGTGGCTCTCCACCGATCAGGGGCGATTGCGAGCCGCTTCTCCGAGCCTGGACAAGCTCGACGGTGAGCTGGCGGATGTCGGCTTCCTGCGGGTGCACCGCCGGTACGTGGTCAACCTCAGCCGCATCCGGGAGATCGAGCGCGGCCCCAAGGGCGAGCTGTCTCTGGTCATGGACGACCGGAGGAAGGAGATGGTGCCGGTCTCCCGGCGGAACGCGCCGACCGTGCGTCGCGCGCTGGACCTCTGAGTTTCCCGGCACCCCCTGTGTCCCGGAAGGAGAATCCCGTGTCTGACAGTCCGGGCGCCGTCGGCGGCCAGAGGAACGCGGGGAGCGCGGGCGGCCTCGGCCTCCCTGCCCCGGCCGGGCACCCCGGCCGCCCGACCGGGGGCCCGGGCAACCGCGACTGGTGGCCGCACCGGCTCGACCTGAGGATCCTCCGGAAACACCCCGCCGTGGCCGACCCCATGGACGAGGACTTCGACTACGCCGCGGAGTTCCAAACGCTCGACCTCGACGCCCTGGCGCGGGACGTCGACGAGGTGCTGACGACGTCGCAGGAGTGGTGGCCGGCCGACTTCGGCCACTACGGACCGCTCGTGATCCGGATGGTGTGGCATTCCGCCGGGACGTACCGCATCCACGACGGCCGCGGTGGCGCGGGGGCCGGCATGCAGCGTTTCGCGCCGCTGAACAGCTGGCCGGACAACCGCAACCTCGAGAAGGCGCGTCGGCTGCTCTGGCCGGTGAAGAAGAAGTACGGCCGCAAGATTTCCTGGGCCGACCTGATGATCTTCGCGGGCAACCGCGCCCTGGAGACGATGGGCTTCACGACCTTCGGCTTCGCCGGCGGCCGGGCGGACGTCTGGGAGCCCGACGAGGACGTCTACTGGGGTCCCGAGCACGCCTGGCTCGGCGACGAGCGCCACGGCGGCGTCCGGAACCTGGAGCACCCTCTGGCCGCCGCCCAGATGGGCCTCATCTACGTCAATCCGGAGGGACCGAAAACCGTCCCGGACCCGCTCACCTCGGCCCGGGACATCCGCGAGACGTTCCGGCGCATGGGGATGGACGACGAGGAGACCGTCGCGCTGATCGCGGGCGGCCACACGTTCGGCAAGACCCACGGCGCGGCCGACCCGGACGCCCACCTCGGCCCCGAACCCGAGGGCGCCCCCCTCGAGGAGCAGGGCCTGGGCTGGAAGAGCGGCTACGGCACCGGGAAGGGCGCGGACACCATCTCCAGCGGGCTCGAGGGCACGTGGACGCCCACCCCGACGACATGGGACAACAGCTTCCTCGAGACCCTGTTCGGCTACGAGTGGGACCTGGAGCTGAGCCCCGCCGGCCTGTGGCAGTGGATCCCGAGGGACGGCGGCGGGGCCGGCACCGTGCCGGACGCCCACGACCCGTCGACGACACATGCCCCGACGATCCTGACGACGGACCTCGCGCTGCGGTCGGACCCGGTCTACGAGCCGATCGCGCGGCGCTTCCTGGAGAACCCGGACCAGCTCGCGGACGCGTTCGCCCGGGTCTGGTTCAAGTTGACGCACCTCGACATGGGCCCGATCCAGCGCTACCTCGGACCGCTGGTCCCCCGGGAGACGCTGCGCTGGCAGGACCCGGTCCCCGCCGTGGACCACGAGCTCGTCGGGGCGGCGGACATCGCCGCGCTCAAGAGCCGGATCCTCGCCTCCGGGCTGTCGGTCTCCCAGCTCGTCTCGACCGCCTGGGCGTCGGCCTCGACGTTCCGCGTCAGCGACAAGCGGGGCGGGGCGAACGGCGCGCGCATCCGCCTCGAGCCGCAGCGGGGCTGGGAGGTCAACGACCCCGACACGCTGGCACAGGTGCTGCGCACCCTGGAGGAGGTCCAGGAGTCCTTCAACAGCTCCCGTACCTCCCGGGCCGGGGGCAGGAAGATCTCGCTGGCCGACCTCATCGTGCTCGGCGGAGCCGCCGCCGTCGAGCAGGCCGCCGGGACCGCCGGCCACGACGTCCAGGTCCCCTTCACCCCGGGACGCACGGACGCCACGCAGGAGTGGACCGATGTGGAGTCCTTCGCCCCGCTCGAGCCGGCCGCGGACGGGTTCCGCAACTACCGCGGCAAGGGCGACCTGCGGCTGCCGTCGGAGCACCTGCTGGTCGACCGGGCGAACCTGCTGAACCTGAGCGCGCCCGAGATGACCGTCCTCGTGGGTGGCCTGCGGGTGCTGGGCGCCAACCACCGGCAGTCGCCGCTGGGCGTCTTCACCTCGGCGCCCGGGTCGCTCACCAACGACTTCTTCGTGAACCTGCTCGACACGGGCACGGAATGGAGGCCGACCTCCGCGGCCGCGGAGACCTTCGAGGGGCGCGACCGCGCCACCGGCGAGGTCAAGTGGACCGGTAGCCGCGTCGACCTCGTCTTCGGTTCGAACTCCGAACTGCGCGCCGTCGCGGAGGTCTACGCGAGCGACGACGCACGGGAGAAGTTCGTGCGGGACTTCGTCGCCGCGTGGAACAAGGTCATGAACCTCGATCGGTACGACCTCGCTCGATCCTCCACCGGGGACCGGACACCGGAGGAGGCGTCGTGACCGGTCAGCCGGTGCCGACGGGCGACGATCGACCGGGGCTGCCACCGGTCCCGGCGCGACGCGGCGCCATGCGGCCCGGCTCCTCCCGACGGTGGCACATCCGGTACGAACGGTGGCTGTTCGCGGACGAACGGCATGAGCCGGCCCGGAACGGAGCTCACCCTTGTCGGTGTGATCCGTCCGGCGTAACGTGCTTATTGAATAAGGATTCCACACCCTTTTCGGTGTGATTCATCCGGAACAGCACGCCCCTCGGCCACAATTGCAGTCGGGCGCCGAGCGAAAAGAAAAAGAAATTTCGAGCCCCATTCGGAGAATTCTTTTCGGACGGAGGTGTGCAACCGGCCGCGGCGTGCCGCCCTCAGCGCAGCCGGTGCGAAGTGGACACAGAGATTCGGGACGAGGAGAGTGAAGCCCCGATGACGACCGCGCAGGAGCGAGCCGACCTGCTGGACAAGATCGGGTTGGCCGCACAGAACAAAGCAGCGCTGGGTCAAGTGCTGGCAACCGGGAACATCGGGCAGGCCACTGAGGGATCGGACGGCCGCATGCAGGCCACCGTCCGCATCAATCCGGATGAACTGATCTGGGATCCCTCCATTCTGGTCATGCCCCATGGAGGCGATATCGAACTCGAACTCGTCAATGACGACCTGAACACGCACTGCGCGCTCCTGCCGAGCAATGGCGACCGGAAGTTCATCTGGTTGGTGAACCATTCGCGAGGACGGGCCACCCTCAACCTCGACGGGCCGGGCTACTACTGGTTCAGCTCGCCCACGGGCAATGACGAGGGCCGGGGGCTGACCGGGGCCATCGTCGTCCTGGGGGACGCCCCGCCGGAGGCCCGCCTCGACCGTCCCGAACAGCCGCGGCCGTAGAAGGAGGAGGCAATGACTGTCGCATACGTGGACGCGGGTGAGGCTGTCGACCAGGGAACCCTGAACTACAAGACCCCGGGGGCGGACGTCGCGCCACCGGTGGTGGCCGACGTCACCTACGAGCGCATCCTCAACGCCCGCGAGGAACCCCAGAACTGGCTCACCTACTACGGCGCCTACGACGGGCAGCGGTACAGCCCGCTGGACCAGATCAACACGGAGAACGTCAAGCGCCTCGCCCCGGCATGGGTCTTCCAGGCCGGCACGACCGGCCTGATCGCGGGCGCGTCGACCTACTCGTTCGAGGCCGCCCCGGTCGTCGTCGACGGGATCATGTTCGTCTCCGGCTGGGACGGCTGGCTCTGGGCCATCGACGCGAAGACGGGTGTGGAGATCTGGCGGTACAAGCACGCGGTCCCCTTCGACGTCTCCTTGTGCTGCGGGAACGTGAACCGCGGGGTCGCCGTGGCTCAGGGGAAGGTCTTCTTCGTCACGGCGAACGCCCGTGTGCTCGCGCTCGACGCCACCACCGGCAAGCGGGTCTGGGAGAAGACCTACGGAGACGTCCGGGCCGCGGAGAGCGCCACGGTCGCCCCGCTGGTCGTGAAGAACATGGTCATCGTCGGGAGTTCCGGCGGCGAGTTCGGCGTACGCGGCCACCTCGACGCGTTCGACCTCGAGACCGGCGAGCACCAGTGGCGCTGCTACACGGTGCCGAAGCCCGGGGAGCCCGGCTCGGAGACCTGGCCCGCCGAGGGCGAGGCCTGGGCGCGGGGCGGGGCGAACTGCTGGGTCACCGGCACCTTCGACCCGGAGACGAACCTGCTGTACGTCGGCACCGGCAACCCGGCGCCCGACTTCGACGGAGACGTCCGCGAGGGCGACAACCTCTTCACCGACAGCGTCATCGCCGTGGACGTGGACAGCGGTCAGATCCGCTGGCACTACCAGTGCACCCCGCACGACGTGTGGGACTACGACAGCATCGCCGAGTGCATCCTGTTCGAGCAGGACGGGCGCAAACTGCTCGGGCACTTCGACAAGAACGGCTACTTCTTCGTCCTCGACCGCACGAACGGCGAGAGGGTCCGGATCACCCCCTTCGTGGACCGCATCACCTGGGGGGCGATCACGAGGGACGGCCAGGTGACGGCCAAGGTGTACCCGGACAAGGAGGGGGACCCGGTCCACTTCTACCCGGGTCCGGCCGGCGCCAAGGAATGGACCCACGCGGCCTACAGCCCGAAGACCGAGCTCTTCTACGTCCCGGTCCAGGACACCGGCGCCACGGCCACCCGGCGGCGCCGGGAGTTCAAGGAGAGCATTCCGTACTGGGGCGCGGGCGTTCAGGTGGACATCGAGGACATGGCGGGGTCCATCAGCGCGTTCGACGCGGGCGGCGAGGAGAAGTGGCGCTGGCGCAACGACCTCCCGATGTGCGCCTCGGTGCTGGCCACCGGCGGTGACCTGGTGTTCGCCGGTGAACCCTCCGGGGAGTTCAACGCACTCGACGCCCGCACCGGGGAGCAGTTGTGGCAGTTCCAGTGCGGGAGCGGCCACCACAGCAACCCGACCACCTACATGGTCGACGGCAGGCAGTACGTCGTCGTGCCGGTCGGTTGGGGCGGATGGGCCGAGGGGTTCCTCCCCGGCATGCTCGGCGCGGGGCACGGAAGCGCCCTGATCGCCTTCGCCCTTCCGGAATCGTCGTAGTGCGTGACCGGAGCCTGCCGCAATTCGGGCAGTGAGGAGGTGAATCGATGGAGTCCCAGCTCGCTGTGTGGGAAACCCCCGAGTTCGACGAGATCGGAGTCGCGGCCGAGGTGACCATGTATGTCGCTCGGTTGGAGGACGAGTGACGCGGGGCGGCGCCGGACCCGGTCCGGCGCCGCTCGAGGGCTCGGGTCGGCGACGGACGGCCGGGCCGAGGACGGACCCGGATCTTCGACGAACGGAGTGCCGGCGTGTTGCTGCGGGTGCTGGGCTCGGCGGCGGGGGGCGGCTCCCCGCAGTGGAACTGCGGCTGCCCGGTGTGCGCCGCGGTCCGCTCCGGGGCCGGCCTCTCGCGCACCCAGTCCTCGGTCGCGGTCAGCGCCGACGGCCGCCGGTGGTTCCTCCTCAACGCCTCGCCCGACGTCCGCACCCAGTTCGAGGCCTTCTCCGGCCTGCACCCGCACGCGGACCGGACGACGCCGCTGGAGGCGGTGCTGCTCACCGACGCCGAGCTGGACCACACGCTGGGCCTGCTCCTGCTGCGCGAGGCACGCGCCCTGCGGCTGTACGCGACACCTGCGGTGCGCGAGACCCTGTGTGTCGGCTCGGGGATCCTGCGCACGCTCGAGCGCTACTGTCCGGTCGAGTGGCGGGCGGTGAGCCCCGGCGCCGACCTCGCCCTGGCGGACGGGCTGTCCTGCCGGGCGTTCGACGTGCCCACCGTCAAGCGCGATCGGTTCGGAGCCGGGGTGGACCACGGCCGCGTCGTGGGCTACCGGCTGACCGACGAGCGCAGCGGGGGGACGCTGGTGTACCTGCCAGGAGTGCAGTCGCTGACGTCGGCGCTGCGTGTGGAGATCAAGGGCTGCGCATGCCTGCTGATCGACGGGACCTGCTGGAGCGACGACGAGCTCGTACGGCTCGGCCTGTCCGGCAGAACGTCCCGGGAAATGGGTCACCTGCCCATCGACGGCCCGGACGGCAGCCTGGCGCAGCTCCCGTCGCTGGACGTGGGGCGGACGGTCCTCGTGCACATGAACAACACCAACCCGGTCCTCCTGGAGGACGCGCCCGAGCGGCGTATCGTGGAGGACAGCGGCATGGAAGTGGCCATGGACGGCCTCGAGGTCCAGGTGTAGAGCCGTGACGACAGCAACCACGGGAACAACTACGGGAACCGGTGCCGACGCCTTCGTCGAGACGTTGCGGGCCCACTCGCGGCGGTACCACGACCAGCACCCGTTCCACGTCCGGATGAACGCCGGCCGACTGAGCCGCCAGCAGATCCGGGGCTGGGTGGCCAACCGCTTCTACTACCAGGAGAACATCCCCCGCAAGGACGCCGCGATCCTCTCCGCCTGCCCCGACCCCGAGGTCCGCCGCCGCTGGATCCGGCGGATCGTCGAGCACGACGGCACCGCCGCCGGCGAGGGCGGCATCGAGGCGTGGCTGCGCCTCGGCGAGGCCGCCGGGCTGACCCGCGAGGAGGTCCGGGACCACCGGCACCTGGTGCCCGGGGTGCGGTTCGCCGTCGACGCCTACGTGAACTTCGCCCGGACCCGCCCGTGGGTGGAGGCGGTGGCGTCCTCGCTCACCGAGCTGTTCGCGCCCGACCTGATGGCGGCGCGGCTGGCCGCGTTCGAGCGGTGGTACCCGTGGATCGACCCCGGGGGCCTCGCCTACTTCCGCGCCCGCCTGGAGCAGGCTCCCCGCGACTGCGAGCACGCCCTGGAGGTGGTCACCGCGCACTGCCTCTCCGCGGAGTCCCGGGCGCGCGCCGTCGACGCGCTGTCGTTCAAGTGCGACGTCCTGTGGAGCCTGATGGACGCCATCGACCAGGCCTACCCGGAGTGACCGTCATGGACCCGACCCAGACCGGAACGACCCGGACCGGAAGCGGCACCCGGCCCGGCCTCGGGGTGTCCGGCTCGGACCGGCCCCGGTTGGCGCGCCATGTCCGCCTGACCTTCTGCCGGACCAGGCAGCGTCAGACCCTGCAGCTCCCCGAGACGGTGGTGGTTCTGAACGGCAGCGGCGCGGACATCCTCGAACTGTGCGACGGTCGGCACACCGTGGCCGAGATCGTGGCCGAGCTGGGCGCGCGCTACCGGACCGTCCCCGACGACGAGGTGCGGCAGTTCCTGACCCGGCTCGTCGCCCGGCGCTACGTGGAGATCGCCGATGGATAGCCCGTTGGACAGCCCGTTCGGATTGCTCGCCGAGCTCACCTACCGCTGCCCGCTGGCCTGCCCGTACTGTTCCAACCCGCTGAACCTGGCCGGCTACCAGGACGAGCTGGCCACCGACGAGTGGCGTCGGGTGCTGGCCGAGGCCGGTGACCTGGGGGTTCTGCAGTGCCACCTGTCCGGCGGGGAACCGCTGCTGCGGCGCGACCTGGTGGAGATCGTGGCGGACGCCCACGACCTGGGCCTCTACACCAACCTCATCACCAGCGCTCTCGGGCTTTCGCGTCCGAGGGCCGAGCAGCTGCGGGCCGCCGGCCTGGACCACGTGCAGATCAGCGTCCAGTCCGACGATCCGGCCGTGTCCGACCGGATCGCCGGGACCCCGTCCTTCCGACGCAAGATCGAGGCGATGGGCGTGGTCAAGGAGCTGGGCTGGCCGCTCACCGTGAACGTGGTGCTGCACCGGCTCAACATCGACCGCGTCGCCGACGTGCTCGAGCTTGCCGAGGAGGTGGGCGCCGACCGGGTGGAGCTGGCCAACACCCAGTACTACGGCTGGGCCTGGCGGAACCGTGACGCGCTGCTGCCGAGCCGGGCCCAGCTCGAGGCGGCCGAGGTCGTCGTGCGGGCCGCCCGCGAGCGGTTGCGGGACCGCATGGACATCATCTACGTCATTCCCGACTACTACAGCCGCTACCCGAAGCCCTGCATGGGCGGCTGGGCCTCCCGGCAGCTGACCGTGACGCCGAACGGCGACGTACTGCCCTGCCCGGCCGCCCACTCCCTGCCGCTGCCGCGGGCCAGCGTGCGGGAGGACTCGCTGGAGCGGATCTGGGCCGATTCCCCGGTGATGAAAGCGTTCCGGGGGACGGACTGGATGCCGGAGCCCTGCCGGAGCTGCCCCCGGCGGGAGCTGGACTTCGGAGGGTGCCGCTGCCAGGCGTTCCTGCTCACCGGCGACGCCGCCCGCACCGACCCGGTCTGCCACCTGTCGCCCGACCACGCCCTGGTCGCCCGGGCGGTCGAGGCCGCCAACGCCGACTCGCGGGCCGACGATCTTCCACTGATCCCCCGCATCCACCGGGCTAACCGCCGAACACCAGCGGCAGCGCCACAGCGGCGATGATCAGGGTGATCCCGCTCAGCAGGTCGGAGCGGATCCGGATGAGGCGCGCCGCGGCCCGCCCGAGCCGCAGCCCGACCAGCGACATCACCACCGTCACGGCGCCGAAGACGGCGGCCGAGAACCACGGCGAGAGCCCCAGGAGCCCCAGGCTCGCTCCGGCGAACAGGTTGTCCAGGCTCAGCGTCAACGGGATGCCGAACAGCGCCCACGGCTGGTCCAGCTCCTCCGGCTCGGGGTTCCGAAGGGCCGAGATGACGAGGTAGAGACCGTATCCGCCGAGCGCGGCCGCGCCCATCAGCTCGGCGACATCCCCGACGGACTCCCCGATCCGGTGACCGACCAACAGCCCGATCAGGGGCATGACCGCGTCCCACAGCCCGAAGGTCAGCGCGACCTGCACCGCGCGCTTCAGACCGAAGGGGACGGTGCCGAGCGCGATCGCCACCCGGAAATTGTCGAGACTGAGTACGAAACCCAGGACCAGTATTTCCCCGATCACGGCGAAGTCACTGCCCGATGACGCGCGACACCGCCAGTTTCACCTCGGCTAGCATGCGCCATGTCGGAAATGATATCCCAGACAGTCCGCGAAATAAACCCAGTATGCCGATTTCCGACAGTTTTCCGGCACTACTCGTCCGACGGTGGTTCGCAGGCTTGCCGGGGCACCTGACGAGCACATTCGCGGCGGTCCGTCCGCTGCCGCGCGCGGGGCTCTTCACCTCACGACGGCCTGCTCCCGGAAACACTTCCGCGTCGACGGAAATCCGCCCGATCCGGAAGCCCCCCACGGACGAGAGCCTGCGATTAATCAGCCGAGGAACTGACTCCGAGAAATGTCCATCCGGCGTACGAATCAACGGCCGGCCGGCAGGCGGATCGAGCCTGTGCCGCGACAGATGAAGATGAGCCTGTTCCCGGCATTCTTCACCTTGATTCCTTCGGTACTCACCGAGTATGCCGTCCGCGCCTCCTCTTCGATTGTCGGCCCGCGGGCGTCGTCTCCTGGAGCCCCACTCGGTGAGGGATGGGACCCTGTGCCCGATTCACCGGCGCTCGCCGGCTGGTTCGGGCTGCCGAACGACAAGTTCCTCCTGCCCTGGAGGTCTGTCTCAGCGCAATGGCCCGGCGGGCCGAAATCGAACGACAAGACTCAGCGGGAAGGGAAATTCGGCCATGAACTGACGACCTCCGTCGTCGGCGTGGCTCCCTGGCCAGTGCCCTCCAGGAGTTCTCCGTCTCCTCGGCTGCCGGAAGGGGCTGCCGCCAAGGGGTGGAGGCGTCGTTGTCCGGCGTGCAACGCCGCAGCCGTTCCGCCACGGCCTCCGCGTCGTCCCGCACCGAGACGGCCAGGAGGCTGAAGGGAGCCGTGGGCCGCAGTTCGACGCACACCACGGGCCTGCCGGGCCGTACCGCCACGAAGTCCTGCCCACCGGGGTGGCTCCGCCTGCCGACGCACAGCACGCCGGGAATCCAGACGCCGTGCAGGACCACTCCGCGCAGGGCCCGCCACCAGCTGGGCTCCACCGTCACCCGGCGGACGGCCGTCAGCGGCACGCGCACACCTCCGCGGCGCGCGGCAGCCTTTTCCCACCACGCCAGGCGCATCACGAGGTCGTCGCCCTGCACCAGGATCCGTGCCATGTCCCCTCTTCTCCATGCTCGCTCCGGCCGGGGTGGCGGCACGAGGGACGAGACCGGCCGCGCCCGCCGTCGTCTCTCGCGGACAGCCCGCCTGATCCACTGCCGCGTCATGAGGCCTGCCGCAGACGACAGCGAGAGGTACCGGTCCTCACTGCACTACGCGTCGGGGTCACGAAGGCCGGCCGCGTCATGCCGCCGGAGCGGCTCGACGCAGTGCTACCGCTGGGGGATGCCGAGTTCGCGGCCGCGGTAGAAACCTTCCCGTTCCTCGGCGACGTACGGGGCCATGGCCGCACGCCGTCGCCCCTCCGCCTCGGAGGACCGCCACGCGTCGCAGGTCTCCCGGGAGTCCCAGAACGACACCCCGGTGATCTCCTGTCCGTCCTCGGACCAGTAGGCGTAGGCGCGGCGGAGCCCCTGCGGGGCGGGTTCCGGCTGCCACGCCGTCTCGAAGTCCTCCAGGGTGCCCGGCCGAATGCGCCGCGTCGTCACCCAGACGAAGTGCTCTTCCATCGCAGCCTCCTCCGCAACACCGGTCGGCTCGCCGAGCTCTTCAACCACCGTAGGCCCGCGGCACGATCTCTGCTGCCTGGGACACCGGCGCCGCCGATCTCGGCTCGCAGGCCCGGTCGCACGGACCGTTTCCCATTACGGGGGCCGACGGCAGACCATGGAAAGGGAGAGAAGGGAGAAGGGCAGAAGGCAGTGCAGTCGGGGGCGGGAGTCGTCGGCGGTGAGGGCGATGAAGGGTTCGATCCGGCTCGGAAGTATCCGGGGCCTGGCGCTGCGGGCGCACTGGAGCGTGCCGTTGCTCATGCTGCTCCTCGCGTACGGCCTGGCGGCCCGGACACTGCCCGGTTACGTGCCGGGCCTGGCGCCGGTGGTGTACGCGGTCGCCGGAGTGGCCGGAGCCGTGCTGCTGCTGGCGAGTCTGGTGGTGCACGAGGCCGCGCACGCGCTGACGGCTCGCAGGGCGGGGATCCCCGTACAGGACATGACCCTGTGGGCGCTGGGCGGGGTCACTCGGATGGACCAGCCGACGACACCACGGACGGCCTTCCTGGTCGCCGCCAGCGGGCCGCTCGCCAGCCTGCTGCTCGGCGCCGTCGGTATCGGCGCGGCTGCCGCGGTCGCGGCGACGCTGGACTGGCGGATCCCGGTCGCCGTCCTGGGCTGGCTCGGTGGCACGAACCTGTTGCTGGGCGTCTTCAACCTGCTGCCCGCCGCGCCCCTGGACGGAGGCCGGCTGACGCAGGCCCTGCTGTGGTGGCGTACGGGGGATCGCGAGCGGGCTCAGCGGGCGGCAGGACGCGGTGGCCAGGTCGTCGGCATGGCGCTCGCCGTCCTGGGCTGGCTGGCGTTCGCGCGGGGACTGACGGCGGGACTGTGGCTGATCGTCGTCGGCCTGTTCGTGGCGGGCGCCGCGGCGGCCGAACGCCGGTGGGCCGAGCTGGTCACGGCCCTGCGGGGCGTACGGGTCGGGCAGGCGATGACCACTCCGGTGGTCACCGGCCCCGACTGGCTGACCGTGGACCGCTTCCTCTCCGAGGTGACCGCGCAGGCGGGGCACTCGGTGCTGCCGCTGCTCGACTTCGAGGGCCACCCCAGCGGCGTCGTACCACTGCGCCGACTGGCCGGCCTGCCGTTCGAGAAGCGGGCGTCGCTGCGGGTACGCGACTTCGCGACCCCGCTGTCCCGATGCACGCTCGCCGCACCGGACGAGCTGCTGAACTCCGTCCTGGAGCGCCTCGGCACCACCGGGGTCCTCCTGCCGATCCTCGTGATGGACGGCGGCCGGCTGAGCGGAATCATCACCGCGCACGACATCGACCGGTTCCGCCGGCACTCTCGGCTCTCGTCGGCGCCCCCGCCGCCCTCCGGGCCTCCGTGAGGACGTTCGGCTTCCGTGCCGGAGCGATCGGGTGCCCTCGCGAGCCCCGGGTGCGGCAGACGTCCCGGGCCGTCGGAAGCGGGACATGATGGACGTGAAGTACAGACGTGTTCCGTGAGGAGGAGTACGGCATGGCCGGGTCAGGCTCTGGCGGCACCGAGGGCGCAGGGGAAGGCAAGGCGCGGTTCGACGACATCTACGACCGGCCGGATCCGCGCGCGTACTTCGGTCGGCTGGCCCCGCTGGAGTACGAGATCCCGCACCACGCCCAGCCGGTCTTCCGGCAGGTCGCCGCCGAACGGGCCGCGCTCGACGACGGCCGGCCGCACAGCCCGGCGGTGCTGGACGTGTGCTGCTCGTACGGGATCAACGCCGCGCTGCTCAACCACGACGTGACGCTGGCGGAGATGTACGAGCGCTACACCTCCCCCGCTCACCGGACGGTGTCGACGGCGGAACTGGCGGCACGGGACAAGGAGTTCTACGCTGAGCGGCGTCGACCGGACGCGGTGCCGGTCTTCGGCCTGGACGTCTCGGCGCCCGCCGTGCACTACGCGCTCGAAGCGGGGCTCCTGGACGCCGCCTTCACCGACGACCTCGAACAGGGCCCGCCCGGTCCCGGGCTGAGCCGCGCGCTCGCCGAGGTCGGCCTCATCACGCTGACCGGCGGCGGCAGCTACGTCACCGCCCGAACGTTCACGGCGCTGCTGGACGGCGTCCGGAGACCGGTGTGGGTCAGCGCGTTCGTGCTGCGGACGGTGTCGTACCGACCGATCGTCCGGGCCTTGGCCGTCCACGGTCTGA
This sequence comes from Streptomyces sp. NPDC004051, assembly GCF_053604275.1. Taxonomy (NCBI): domain Bacteria; kingdom Bacillati; phylum Actinomycetota; class Actinomycetes; order Kitasatosporales; family Streptomycetaceae; genus Streptomyces; species Streptomyces sp. NPDC004051. Next base: position 596,388 of record NZ_JBSGHG010000001.1, read on the forward strand.
GCACCACCGTCGACGTCTCCCGCACCTATCCGCAGCGCCTCTTCACCGACGAGCAGGAACGGCGGTACGCGATCGCGGCGGTACGGGCACTGGGCGGCGACCCCGCGGGGCGCGAGGAGGCCGGCCGTTTCCACACCCTGCACTACGAGTCCCGCCCCGACGCACCCTGACGGCCGAGCGGGAAGCACCCCGCGGGCCGCCGGCACCGCCCACGGGAGAGGGAGGCGGCCGAAGAACGGGACCGGAGCCGCCGCGGAGCAGGGTGCTCTCGCAGGTCAGCGACCTGGGGCGGCAGACGAGTCGGGCTGTACGCCGGGTTCTGTTCCGGTGGGTCCTCGCGGGCCCTCCGGTGACGGCCATCCATCTAGGGCCGGCGTTGCCGCCGGCCTCGTGCGGTCTACCCGCGGACTCGGGCGGGCAGCCCTCGAACGTCCGCGCAGAGCGCTTTTCACGGCGCTCCTCTTGACCTTGCTCCGGGTGGGGTTTACCTAGCCGCCTGAGTCACCCCAGGCGCTGGTGGTCTCTTACACCACCGTTTCACCCTTACCGAGGACCGAGATCCCCGGCGGTCTGCTTTCTGTGGCACTGTCCCGCGGGTCACCCCGGGTGGCCGTTAGCCACCACCCTGCCCTGTGGAGCCCGGACGTTCCTCGGGAAGCCCCGCAAGGGACTCCACGCGGCCGCCCGCCCGGCTCGTCTGCCGTGCCGACCATGGTACCGGGCGCGAGCGGGGCCCCGGTGCCGCGGCCGTCGCCAGGACCGAGCCGGCGAGGATCAGGGCGAAGGCCGCCAGGACCGTCGCGGTCAGGGGCTCGCCCAGGAGGAGCACCCCGGCCGTCACGGCGACCGCCGGGTTGACGTACGTGATGACGGTCGCCCGGGTCGGCCCCGCCTCCTTGATCAGCTCCAGGAAGGCGACGAACGCGATCGCCGTGCAGACGGCGCCCAGGCCCGCGAGGGCAGTCAGCGCCCCGGCGGAGGGCAGCTCGGCCGGCCGGGTGAGCACGGCGGCCGGGGCGTAGACGAGCGCCGCCAGGGTCAGGCAGATTGCGGTGAGCTGGAGGGACGGGACCTGCTTCAGATGGCGGGCGGCGATCAGCGGGGCGATGGCGTAGCCCAGTACCGTCACCAGCACCTCGGCGAGCGAACGGGCGTCGCCGCCGGTCAGGTGCGGAACGGTGAGGACGCCGACGCCCACCAGGCCGAGCCCCAGGCCGGTGAGACGGCGTGCACCGAGGCGCTCCGTGTCGCCGAAGAACCTGGCGAGCGCCACGCCCACGATGGGGACGCCCGCGATCAGCAGGCCGGCGGTGGAGCTGGAGAGGTGGCGTTCCGCGGAGGTCAGGGTGTACCAGGGGCCGATGATCTCGATGACCGCGAAGGCGAGCAGGGGGCGCCAGTGGGCGCGGACGGTCCCGGTGAGGCCTCCCTGCCGCAGGGCGAAGGGCAGCAGGAGCAGGGCGCCGAGGGCGCAGCGGGTGAAGACGACCCCGGACGGGGACACCTCCTCCACCGCCACCTTGATCATCAGGTAGGGGATGCCCCAGACCACTCCCATCAGGGAGAACAGGAACCAGCCGCGTGCAGTCATGCGGCGAGTCTCGGCCGGGTCAGCGCCCCGGGTCTTGAACGCTGTTGCGGTACGCCGCCGGGGTCACCCCGAGGACGCGGCGGAACCAGCGGGTCAGGTGCGCCTGGTCGGCGAAGCCCACGAGCCCGGCCACTTCGGCGGGGCGCAGCCCGGCCTCCAGCAGGCCGCGGGCCCTGGTGACCCGGTACTGGGCGAGCCAGGCGTAGGGCGGTATCCCCATCGTCGTGCGGAAGGCGCGCAGCAGTTGGTAGCGGGACAGGCCGAGGTCGGTGGCGAGGGCCGCGAGGGAGGGCGGGGCGAGCAGTTCGTCGGCGAGGCGCTCGCGGACGGCCAGGGCGATGCGTCCGGCGCCGGGGACCGCGCCGGTGTCCGCGCGGGCGGTGGAGTGGCGGTGTGCGAGGGCGGTGAGCAGCCAGGGCAGCCTCGACTCCGCCTCCAGGGGGTCGGGGCAGGCGCTGACCTCGGTGTGCGCACGGCGCAGGGCGCCGGCCAGTTCGGGGTCGTGGAGGACCGGCTCGCGGAAGTGCGGGAGGCCGGTGCCGCGGGTCCCGTCGGTGAGCAGGGCGGGCACGGCGTACAGGGCGCGGTAGGCGTAGCCCTCGGGGGCGGCGGGGCCGCCGGTGTGCATCTCGCCGGGTTCGAGGACGACGAGGGAGCCGGGTCCGGAGACGATGCGCCCACCGCGGTACGCGATGGCCTCCAGGCCGCCGGTGGTCACGCCGACCGTGAACTCGTCGTGGGCGTGCGGGGCGTACTCGTGCCGGTCGAAGCAGGCGGTGAGCAGGTCGACGGAGGGCCCGCACCTCCCGAGCCTCGCCCTGGCCCAGCTGGCCTGCTCCCGTACGTTCGTCACCCCGCACCTCCGGCCACAGGGGACCAGAGGAAGTCGGCGGTGTCCAGCATCACCCGCTTCGGCCGAGCCGGCCACCACCGCAGCGCGCACCCCCGACCGGCGGCCCTGTTGACGCCCTCCCCACTCACTCCTTCGCGCCCAGGCGGCCGCAACCGGCTCGACACGATCCCAGGTGTGCGAAAATTGCACACATGGAGAGCGTGCAGAGCTGGGCAGAGATCGGCGACCGTATCGCCCAGACCCGGGAGTCAGCCGGTTTGAGCCAGGGCGAGTTGGCCTCACGCATAGGGGTCGACCGCACTGCGGTGGTACGCATGGAACAGGGCGAGCGCAAGGTGTCCGCGCTCGAGCTCTTCCGGATCGCCGAAACCCTGGACGCGCCACCCGCGCACTTCCTCACTCGGCCACCCACGGCCCTCGTCTCCCGCCGCAAGACGCTCGATTCCCCTGCCGACGCGGCCACGCGTGACAGCTACCGGCTGGACATCCGGTTGGAGGAACACGCACGCAACGCGGAGTGGCTGGTGACGCAGGGGTTCCTCACCCCGCCCCGCCCGGACGCTCTCGACGGCTGCACCGAGGCCGATCCGACCACGCTGGCACGTGAAGCACGACGAGTGGCCGGCATTCCTCAAGGGCCGCTGGGACCGATGGCATCAGTGGTCGAACGCTTCGGCCTGTATCTCACCGTCGCCCCGGAACCCGCCGAGGGCGCTTCGCTCCTGCTGGACGCCTACGGGGTCAGTGTGATCAGTGGCCACTCAGCCCCTGGTCGCCGACGCTGGACTGCCGCCCACGAGCTCGGGCACCATCTGTTGCGGGACGAGTACCACAGCGATGCGGGGGTCTCCGCGAGCCGGGACGAGCGGGAACAGGCCATCGACGACTTCGCCGGGGAGTTCCTGCTCCCCGGGGACGAATTCGACTCCGCCTGGAAGCAAGCAGTCGGCCGAGGCGTCTCCCCCCGGGAAGCCCTGATCGGTATCGCCGCCGACTACAGGATCTCCTGGTCGTCCACCGTGTCGAGGGCACGGTGGCTCGGGCTGGTGGACAAGGGTGCGGCTCACCGCCTCAAGGCCGATACGCCGGTACGCGGCGACTTCCTGGCAGTCCGTGGTGCCGAGCCTGTACCGGATCTCGAAACGGGGGCTACCGGAACGGCTTGGCGACAGGCGGTCCTGGCCGCCTGGAAGGCCGGGGCGGTGTCGGCGGCACGCACGGTCGAGTTGCTGTACGGCGCCCTGCAGGAAAACGAGCTGCCGGAGCAGGGCTTGGAGGACGTCGGGCCGTGAACATCCAAAGGGAGGGAACAAGTTCGGCCGGACAGCTCCTCGTATGGGACACGTCGCCACTGCATCACGCGATCAAAGCCGGACGCGTGGACACCCTGGCGGACCTCGCCACCGAATGCCGGGGATTACCCCGCCGCAATGTCACCACGGCCGCGGTCATCGAGGAACTGCGCCACTACGACCTGGACATCTCGAGCCTGGGCTGGCTCGAAGTCCAGCACGTGGACGGCCTCGCCGAGCTCACCGCGCTGGTGCGGTGGATGGAACGCGTCTCCGGGCAGAAGTCCAACCACGGTGAGGCGACCGTGCTCGCCTGGGCCGACGTGCACGGAGCGGTCGCGGTGGTCGACGACCTGGACGCGCGCAAGGCGGCGCGCGCCGGAGGCCTCACCGTGTGGGGGACGCTCCGGGTGATCGCGGAGGGGGTGCGGGACGGCCGCGCAACGGAATATGTGGCGTCCACCCTGGTCGACGCGCTGCTCGCGACGGGTGCACGCTACCCGTGCGGACACGGAGGTTTCCTCGAGTGGGCGAGGAAGAACGGGCTGTTGTGAGACCTCTCTGGCAGTTCATTCCGGTACGACCGCACCGGAGTGCGTGCTGTCGTACGCCGGCCTGTCCCGCGGCTCCGGTCCCCTGGACGGCGTCCTCGCCCAGGCCGCCGACTCCGGCTGGGGCCGCCTGGAGCTCCCCGCCCGCCACATCCTCGACCAGGACCCGGAGGTGGCCGATGTCCTCGCGGCGACGACGGCCCGGCTGCTGTAACGCGGTGCACTGGTCAATTGCGATCCCTTGACCACGGACCGCATCGCGATCGGCACGGCACGCACTGAACCGCCCCAGAATCCTGAAGGGCGGCCATAGGGGTTGCTGCGCTGGGCGCAGCCTTGTTCTGATGCTGAGCCCAACCTATGACGCCTTCTTGCGCGCGCTCGACTACGAAATGCTACGAAGCTGCTCCTGGCTGGTGGTCGCCGGTCAGAGGAAGTCGGCCGTGTCCAGGTCGAAGTCGAGCGGGTCTGGGAGGGGCAGCGACTTGCCCAAGGGGCGGGTGCACTGCTCGCGGTATTCGTCGCCTTCCGGGGTGCTGAACAGGGTGATCGAGGAGGCTTCGCGGTCGAGGAGGAGGTAGAGAGGGATACCGCCGCGGGCGTAGCAGCGGCGCTTGGCCTCTCGGTCGGCCTTCGGCTTGGAGGAGGTCACCTCAAGGACCAGGGCGACTCCGTCACAGGGCATCCAGGAATCGGCTCCCCGGTAGAGCCGCAGCTCCCTCGGGGCAAAAGTGCCGTCCGGGATCACGCGGTCCTTCGGGCAGCCACCGCCGCTCCGCAGCTTCAGCCCCTTGTTCCCGGAGAACTGCATCCTGATCCGGGAACGCTCCAGCACCTGCTCCACGATCAGTCCGATGTAGTCCTCGTGATCCCCGTCCGGCGGCGGCGTCACAACGATCTCCCCCTCGATCAGCTCGGCCCGGAAGCCTTCTGGCGTGTCCAGGGCGAGGAAGCCCTCCAGCAGGACCTCTTCCCGCGTGAGCGGTTCATGGGCCATGGCAGTCATGTCACGTCCCCCCTTCGGTCGCTCGCCAGACTGGGACATCGGCTGATCACCTGTCCATGAGATCGGGAACCGTTCCCTCGATCGTGGCACAGGAACGCGTCCCACGTCAGACGCCACAGGCGTTCGCTTGACCCTGTCGCGGCGTCAACGTTTCTACTGAGGGCATGCGGATCGGAGAACTCGCCACGGCCGTCGGTGTCACCACGCGGACCGTGCGGCACTACCACCATCTGGGGCTGCTCCCGGAGCCGGAGCGGCGGGCCAACGGGTACCGGGACTACACGCTGCGGCACGCCGTCGTGCTGGCGCGGATCAGGCGGCTGACCGAGCTGGGGCTCGGGCTGGCCGAGGTGCGGGACGTGCTCGCGGACGACGCCGGGAAGGACCTCGCCGAGGTGCTGACCGAGCTGGACGAGGACCTGGCCCGGCAGGAGGCCGCGCTCCGGGACCGCCGGGCGCGGCTGCGGGCCCTGCTGGAGACGGAGGGCGGGCTGACCGCCGAGGGGCCGGTCTCCCCCGAACTGGCCACACTCTTCCGGGAGATGCCGGACGTGTCCGGCTCCCCCATGGCCGTCAAGGACCGGGAGATGCTCGCACTGATCGAGACGACGGCGGACCCGGAGGAACGGGCGCGGTTCATGGAACTGTTCAGCGGTGTGATGGGGGCTCCGGGCGGGATGGAGCGGGCGCTCGCCGCGTACGCGCTGCTCGACGCGCTCGTCGACGCCGCGCCGGACGATCCCCGGGTGGACGAGGCCGCCCGTGCCCTCGCCGCGTGCCTGCCGCCCGGGCTGCTGCCGGACGACGTCGCCGTCGACCAGGACCACAGCTTCCTGCGTGCCTTCTACGCCGACTTCGCCCCCGCCCAGGCGGAGGCGATCCGCCGGATGATGCGGATCGTCGTGGAGGGCGGGCGGTCATGAGAGCCGTCAGGGGCGTCGGGATTCTCGTCCGGCACGAGCTGCGGCTGATGGTGAGCCTGGTGCTGTGGCTGGCGCGGCGGACGCACGGTGTCGGGGGCGGGACGGCCTTCGGGTACGCGCGGGGGCACGGCGCGGTGATGTTCGGGTTCGCGTTCGTGTGCGTGGTCGAGACGGTGGTGATGTCCGTGCTGCTGCTCGACTGGCCGACGGTCCACGCGGTGGTGCTGTTCCTGGACGTGTACACGGTCGTCATCGTCGTGGCGCTGCACGCCGCCAACGTCGTACGCCCTCATGTACTGGACCCGGGCTCCGGGACGCTGCGGATCCGCGGGGCCGTCCACGTCGACCTGCGGATACCGCTGGAGCGGATCGCCTCCGTCCGGCATGAGCTGCGGATGAGCCACGAGCGGGCCGACGGTGAGCTGAACGTCGAGGTCGGCTCGCAGACCACGGTCACGCTGGAACTCACGGAGCCGGTCACCCATGTCACGTTCTTCGGGCGGCTCCGGGAGGTGCGGATCGTACGGTTCCACGCCGACGAGCCCGACGCCCTGGTCCGGGCGCTGGCGGCGGGGCGGTGGGCCCCTCAGGCGTAGGGCCCGGCACCGTACGCTGTCGGCTGGGTTCTACCGTGAGGAGCAACGCGTGCTTGTCCTGCTGCCGCCGTCCGAAGGGAAGGCCGCTTCCGGCCGCGGCGCCCCGCTGAAGCCGGAGTCCCTGTCGCTGCCGGGGCTGGCCGAGGCCCGGGAGGCCGTCCTCGCCGAGCTGGTGGACCTGTGCGCCGGTGACGAGGACAAGGCGCGCGAGGTGCTGGGGCTGAGCGAGGGGCTGCGGGGCGAGGTCGCGAAGAACGTGGAGCTGCGCACCGCCGGGGCCCGGCCCGCCGGGGAGATCTACACCGGGGTGCTCTACGACGCCCTGGACCTGGCCTCGCTCGACCCGGCCGCCAAACGCAGGGCCGCCCGTTCGCTGTTGGTGTTCTCGGGGCTGTGGGGTGCGGTCCGGGTCACCGACCGGATTCCGTCCTACCGCTGCTCGATGGGCGTACGGCTGCCGGGGCTCGGGGCGCTGGGGGCGTACTGGCGTGCGCCGATGGCCTCGGTGCTGCCGAAGGCGGCCGGCGGCGGTCTGGTGCTGGACCTGCGGTCGGCCGCGTACGCGGCGGCGTGGAAGCCGAAGGGCGAGGTGGCCGCGCGTACGGCGACGGTACGGGTGCTGCACGCGCCGACCCGGAAGGTGGTCAGTCACTTCAACAAGGCGACCAAGGGGCGGATCGTCCGCAGCCTGCTGACGGCCGGGACCGCGCCCGAGGACCCCGCCTCCCTGGTGGAGGCGTTGCGGGATCTCGGGTACGTGGTGGAGGCACAGGCGCCGGAGCGGGCGGGGACGCCCTGGGCGCTGGATGTGCTGGTGGAGGAGATCCACTGACGACATCGGTCGCGTTGCGCACATCGCAACGCCTTTTGCGCAGGGCGCTTCAGTGAAGGCAGGATGACGCTCATGAGTTCACCCCTGCCCTCGCCGGCCCCCTCCGTCTCCGTACTGGACCTCGCGCCCGTCGTGCCCGTCGTCGTGGTGGAGGACGCCGTCGACGCCGTACCGCTGGCGCGGGCGCTGGTCGCCGGGGGGCTGACCGCGATCGAGGTGACCCTGCGGACGCCCGCCGCCCTGGACGCCGTCCGCGCGATCGCCGCCGAGGTGCCGGACGCGGTGGTCGGGGCCGGCACGGTGATCACACCGGGGCAGGTGGGCGAGGTCGTCGCTGCCGGGGCGCGGTTCCTGGTCAGTCCGGGCTGGACGGACGTACTGCTGGAGTCGATGCGGGCGTCCGGGGTGCCGTTCCTGCCGGGAGTGTCGACGGTCTCGGAGGTGGTGGCGCTGCTGGAGCGCGGGGTGCGGGAGATGAAGTTCTTCCCGGCGCAGGCCGCGGGCGGCACGGCGTATCTGAAGGCGATCGCCGGGCCGCTCCCCCAGGCCCGCTTCTGTCCGACCGGCGGGATCGGCCCGGAGTCCGCGCCGGACTATCTCGCGCTGCCCAACGTCGCCTGTGTGGGCGGCAGTTGGATGCTCCCGCCGGACGCCGTGGCGGCTCGCGACTGGGCCCGGATCGAACGACTGGCCCGCGCGGCGGCGGACCTCGGCGCAGGTGGCCTCAGCGCAGGTGGGACGTCTCGTTGAACAGCCGGACGCTGGCGTTGCCGTCGGCGTAGTACGCCACCGCCGACAGCGAGGCCGCCGACAGTTCCATCCGGAACAGGGCCTCGGGCGGGGCGCCCAGGGCGAGGCGTACGAAGGTCTTGATCGGGGTCACGTGGGTGACGAGCAGGACCGTGCGGCCCGCGTACGCGGCGGTCAGCCGGTCCCGGGCGGCCGCCACCCGGTTCGCGGTGGCCGCGAAGCTCTCCCCGCCGCCGGTGGGTTCGGCGTCCGGGGAGGAGAGCCAGGCGTTCAGGTCGTCGGGGTGGCGTTCGCGCACCTCGGCGAAGGTGAGGCCCTCCCACGCGCCGAAGTCGGTCTCGCGCAGCCCGTCGTCGACGGTGACGTCGAGGCCCAGGCGGGCGGCGATGACGCCGGCGGTCTCGCGGGTGCGGGCCAGGGGCGAGGTGACGATCGCCTGGACGGTGCCGCGCCGGGCGAGGTGGGCGGCGGTCTTCTCGGCCTGCTCCCTGCCGATGTCGGAGAGGGAGGGGTCGCTGCCGCCGCTGCCGGAGAACCGTTTCTGGGGGGTCAGCGGGGTCTCGCCGTGCCGGAGGAGCACGAAGGTGGCCGGCGGGCCCATGTCGGCGGGCGCCCAGCCCGATGAGGGGGTGGAGGAGGGAGTGGCGGCCGACGCCGGACCTCGGGCGGCGGCCGTCTCGGTGCCGACGGGAGCGGCGGCCGTCTCGGTGCCGGGGGCTGCCACGGCCTGCGCGGCCCGGACGTCGGCGGCGGCCGCGTCCGCGCCCCCGGACGGTCCTGGCCGCTCGGACGGCCCCGACGGCTCCAGCGGCTCCGGCGTCACGGGCCGTGCCGCCGGTGTGTCCAGTGCGGCGCGCGAGTCCGACGCGCTCCACGCCTCACCCCGCGCCCCCGCGTCCATCGCCTCGTTGGCCAGGCGGTCCGCGTGCTTGTTCTGCTCGCGCGGGATCCACTCGTAGGTGACCCGGCCGGGCGGGAGGATCCGCGCCGCTTCGGCGGCCAGCGGCTTGATGCCGGGGTGCTTGATCTTCCAGCGGCCCGACATCTGCTCGACGACGAGCTTGGAGTCCATCCGGACGTGGACCGTGGCCTCCGGGTCCAGCTCACGGGCGGCCCGCAGGCCGGCCAGCAGGCCCGAGTACTCGGCGACGTTGTTGGTGACGACGCCGAGGTACTCGGCCGCCTCCCGCAGCGTCTCCCCCGTCGCCGCGTCGCTCACCACGGCCCCGTAGCCCGCGGGCCCGGGGTTGCCCCGTGACCCACCGTCGGCCTCGACGATGAACTCCCGCACCGGAAGCAACCCCTACAGCCCCGACTCGGCGGTGCGGACCAGGATGCGGCGGCAGTTCTCGCAGCGCACCACCGTGCCGGGCGCGGCCTGGCGGATCTCGTTCAGCTCGGTGATGGCGAGCTCCTGGCGGCAGCCCTGGCAGCTGCGCGCGTACAGCTTCGCCGCGCCGATGCCGCCGTGCTGCTCGCGCAGCTTCTCGTACAGCTTGAGCAGGTCCGCGGGAACGGCTCCGGCGACGACGGCGCGCTCCTTGGTGACCGTCGCGGCCTCGCCGTCGATCTCCGCGCAGGCCGCGTCCCGGCGGCCGGTCGCGTCGTCGATCCGCGACTGGACGGAGGTGACCCGCTCGGCCAGCTCGGCGGCCCGCTCCTGCGCGGACTCACGGCGCTCCATGACCTCCAGGACGACGTCCTCGAGGTCGCCCTGACGCTTGGCGAGGGAGGCGATCTCGCGCTGGAGGTTCTCCAGGTCCCTGGGCGAGGAGACGGCGCCGGAGTCGAGGCGCTGCTGGTCGCGGGCGGCGCGCTGGCGCACCTGGTCCACGTCCTGCTCGGCCTTGGTCTGCTCGCGGGCGCAGTCGCTCTCCTCGGTCTGCGCGGCCACGTGCAGGTCGCGCAGCTGGGCGAGGTCCCGGGTCAGCGACTCGAGCTCGGCGTGCTCGGGGAGCGACTTCCGCTTGTGCGCGAGTTGCTGGAGGCGGACGTCGAGGTCCTGGACGTCGAGGAGTCGGATCTGGTCGGCGGACGCGGCGTTCAGTTGGGGGCTCCAGATGTATCGGAGTGGGAGGGGACGCTCGGAGCGCTCCCCGCAGGGGTGGTGGACGACGGGTGGACGAAGGACGCCGCGTGGGCGGTCCAGGGGTCGGTGACCGTGGCGGAGACGTGGACCCGAAGGCCCCATCCGTGGCGGTCGGAGATCTCGTCGAGCTGGGCTGCGGCCAGCTCGCACCAGGGCCACTCGGTGGCCCAGTGCGCCGCGTCGAGCAGCGCGAGGGGACGGTGGGCGGCGTGGTCCGCCGCGAACTCCGACGCCGGGTGGTGGCGCAGGTCCGCGGTGAGGTACGCGTCCACCTCGGCCGCCCGGACGTGGGCGAAGAGGCTGTCGCCGGAGCCGCCGCTGACGGCGACCCGGCGGACGATCGCCTCGGGATCGCCGGCGACGCGGATGCCCTGCGCGGTGGCGGGGAGGCGTTCGGCGGCGCGGGCGGCGAACTCGCGGACGGTCAGCGGGTGGTCCAGTTCGCAGACCCGGCCGAGCCCGCGGCGGCCCTCGGGGTCGGTGGTGTCCGGCACGAGCGGCCGTACGACGCGCAGGTCGAGCGCGCCGGCCAGGGCGTCGCTCACCCCGGGGTCGGCCGTGTCGGCGTTGGTGTGGGCGACGTGCAGCGCGATGTCGTTCTTGATGAGCCGGTGCACCACGCGGCCCTTGGCGGTGGAGGCCGCGACGGTGGTCGTCCCGCGCAGATAGAGCGGGTGGTGGGTGACCAGCAGGTCGGCGTTCAGCTTCACCGCCTCGTCGACGACCTCCAGGACGGGGTCGACCGCGAACAGGACCCGGGTGACCTCCTGGTCGGGGTCGCCCGCGACGGTGCCGACCGCGTCCCAGGACTCGGCCCGCTCGGCGGGCCACAGGGTCTCCAGCGCGGTGATGACTTCAGACAGACGGGGCACAAGCGCAAGGCTACCTGCCCCTTTGGCGCTGCAGTACCGGTGCGGGCACCTGGGACGGACCCGACGCCGGCGAGCACATAAGCCCCCCTTTCCTCAGGTGAATCGTTCCTGGAACACCCTTATGTGTGAAGCGGGGGCCACCGGGTCCTCCGGCCGCGCGTACGAAAACTACGTTCGTCGCCGGAGGTGACCGAACGATGACGATGTGTGCGATCGAGCCTTCGACGGGCCACGCGGACACCGGGCAAGCGGACGCCGGGCACGCGGACACGGAGCGCAGGTCCCGTACGGAGGGCGAGGGCGGTACGGAGCACGGGGACGGGAGACCCGCGCCGGGCTGTGTCCTCACCTCCGACGGTTCCTACGCCGCACGCCTCGCCCCCGTCGACGGCTCCCTGGTCCCGGAGCGCTGGACCCTGGACGGCCCCGAGCCCTGCGCGGTGCCGCTGCCCGGCGGCCGGCCCGAGGTGCCCGGGACCGAGGTGCAGCCGCTGGGCGACGGGCGGGTCCTCGTCCACCGGCCGGCGGACGGGCCGCACGGCGGGGGGCGCCCCGGGAGGCACACCTTCTCCCTCCTGTACCCGGCCGGCTCCGGGACCGGCGAACTGGCGCTCGGCGCGATCGCGTGCCCGGACGAGGGGACCCGGCTGCGGCTGCTGCCGCCCGCCCCGTGCGGGCGGCGGGCGTACGCCGTGGCCGTGGGCCCGCGGTCGACGGCCCTGTGGCTGGTGGCGGGCGGCGCCTCCGGGCCCGAGCAGCTGGCCGAGATCCCGGGCCGCTGCTCGGGCGGGGCGTGGCTGGACCGCGCCGGCCGGATGCTGGCCCTGGACCGGGAGGCCGGCGGGCGCACCAAGTCGGTCGTGGTGGACCTGGGCCGCGGGGGCGAGGTGTCGCCCCTGTTGCAGCTCACCCCGGAGAGCGACGACCGGGTCCTGCTCGCCGACCCGGACAGCGGGCTGCTGCTGATCCGCTCGGACGCGCCCTCACCGGGCCGGGCCCGGCTGGGCTGGGGGGTGCTGGGCAGCACGCTGCCGGTGCGCTTCCCGGAGTGCCTGCGGCTGCCGGACTGCACGGTCACCCCGTTCGCGATCCGGTCCGGCCGGGCGCCGGCGCCGGAGAGCTGCTCGGTGGCGTTGCGCGTCGACAGCGCGGACGACGCGGACGGCGTGCTCGGCAGCTGGGTCGGGGTGTGGCGGCCGGGGCTGCGGCAGCTGCGCCATCTCCCGGCGCCCGAGGGGTGGTTGGCCGGCACCGGGCTGTGGACGGCGGACGGGGTGCTGCGGCTGCCGTGCGCCACACCGGCGGTGCCGTGCGCGGTGGCCCTGCTGTACCCGCCGGCACCGGAGCGACAGCACGGGGAGAGCGGCCCGTACGTCCCGTCGGAGGCGGAGTCCCCGGCGCCCGTGTCCGCGGTCGGCCCCGCGATGCGGACGACCGTGTCCGCGCCCCGCCCCGTTCCCTTGCAACAGGCGCCGCTGGGAGCGCTTGTAACGAAGTAGCGGCGGTCGGCGTGGTCGCCTGGATGCGCACCGTGACCCGCCGGTTAGACTCACCCGGTTGCAGGAAGATCAGTTTTACGGGGTGAGTTCCTTCCATGAACGATGCCAGCACGAACCAGCCGCAGACCGCCGACGGCGGGCAGATCGCTGCCGGGCGGGGCAGGCACCGCGGACCGGTTTCCCAGCAGGACTCCACGGTGGCCCCCCGGGGCCGTCACCGCAGGCCCGCCGAGGAGAACGAGCAGTCGGGGCAGGCTGCCTGACGGCACGTCAGGTGTCAGTCGGACATCAGGTGGATCGGTGACCGGCCCCTTCCGTCGCACGACGGGAGGGGCCGTTCCTGTTCCGGCATGTCCCCTTCGGCCGCGGGCCGGTTCAGAGGTGTGCGACGACGGTGTCGGCGAGCACGGGCGCGTCGCCCCTGTCCGGGGTGCTCACGGCCGCCCGCACCCCGCCGGACCCCACCCCATGCGGATCCGCGGCGTCTCGCCCGGATGGACGATCCCGGCGACCCGGGTGTCGTGGCGACGGACGCGGGCGAGGTCGACGTCGATGCCGAGGTGGTGGAGCTGGACGTCCTCGCGCCCCCGGGTGGGCTCGCCGGTCCGGGGTGCGGCGGCGAGCGCCCCGGCTGCGTCGACGGGCAGGGGGCCTCCCGGTTCTGGAACGCGTTCGGGTCAGGACGTGAGGTCGTGAAGCGGCACGTTCCGCCCGTTCGTCCTAGGCTTCGTCCGTGAACGAGATGCCCCGGGACCACCGGCCCGCCACCTCCGTCCGGGTCCTGCTCGCGGAGGATCCCGGTGCGAAGCACGGGGCGCTCGCCTTACTGCTCCGGATGGAGCAGGGCATCGAGGTCGTGGCCCAGGTGGCGGCGGGGGGCTCGGTCGTGGAGGCGGCGCTCACCCACCGCCCCGACGTCGCCCTCCTCGACCTCGGGCCGGCCGGTCCGAACGGTCCGGGCGGTCTGGAGACCGCCGCCGCGCTGCGCGACCAGGTGCCCGACTGCCGGGTGCTGATCCTCGCCACGGCCGGCGGGCCCGACCGGTTGCGGCGGGCCATGGCGGCGGGGGCCGCCGGCTTCCTCGTCAAGGACGGGTCGGTGCGGGAGCTGGCCTCCGCGATCCGCCGGGTGCTGGCCGGGGAGACGGTGATCGACCCCGCACTCGCCGCGGTGGCGGCGGCCGACACCACCGCCACCGACACCACCGCCGCCGCCGCCACCACCAGCGTTCCGCCGCCACCGCTCACGGCCCACGGCTCCGCCCCGGTCCCGCCGTCATGCGTTCCGCTGGAACAGTGCCGTCCAGAGGAAGTCCTCCCCGAAGAGCGGTGAGTCCTCCGGCTCCTTCCGCATGCGGCGCAGTTCGATCCCGGTCAGGTCCGAGAAGATCCGGCGCAGCGACTCGTCCGTGTAGGCGAGCCCGCCCCGGAGGCCGCCCTGCCCCCGGTAGAACTCCGCGTCGGACAGCTCCGAGCCCATGGCGCCCGCCGCGAAGCAGGCGAGCGCGAACCGGCCGCCCGGGGCGAGGACCCGGTCGAGCAGCGCGAGGTAGCTGATCCGGCGGTGCGGGGGCAGGTGGTGGAAGCAGCCGGAGTCGTACACCAGGTCGTACGGTCCGGCGAGTTCGCCGCCGTCCCGGGTGAGGGTGAAGGCGTCGCCGCAGTGGAACCGTACGCCGTGCGCATCCGTCTCGCGGGCCCGTTCCCGCGCCCAGTCGACGGCGGCCGGGGAGAGGTCGACCGCGTCGACCTCGAAGCCGCGGGCGGCCAGATACAGCGCGTTGCGGCCGGGGCCGCAGCCCACCTCCAGCGCCCTGCCCCCGGTGAGCAGGCCCCGTTCGACGTACGACACCAGGTTCTCGTCCGGCTTCGCCGCGAAGAACGGCACCGGCCGGGAGCGGTCGGCGTAGAAGCCGCTCCACCAGTCGGCGCCCTGCTCCGTCCACCGGTCGGCCTCCGGTGCGAACAGGCCGTCCAGCAGGTCGAGTACGTCGTCCACGGTGCGTGTGCTCCGGTCCATCCGGGCCCCCTTCCGTATGCGTCGACCGTATCCGCCGGAGGCGTGAAGTCCCAGGTCAGCAGGGCTTGTTGGGGATTTCGTGAAGGCTCCGGCGGCCCCTGGGAGGGGCTGGCGCGACCGGCGCCGAGGGGCCGTTCGGGGGTGGGGAGGAACATCCGTGCCGGCCCCCTCCGCGGGCCGTCACGGCGCCTCTCCGACCGGCCCGGCGCCCGCTTTCTCCGCCCGGTCTCCCCCCACTGCTCCCTCAGTGCGCCGCCGTGGTTCTCCGGGGCAGCCAGAGCCACATCAGCACCATCCCGGCGGCCAGCACCACCGCCCCCGTACGGAACGACAGGGCGTACCCCTCGGTGAGGGCCTCCGGAGTGGTGCTGCCTCCCGTGCGGGCCGCCGCGATCGTCGACAGGACGGCCAGACCGAGCGAACCGCCCATCGTGCGGGAGGTGTTGATCAGTCCGGAGACCAGGCCGGCCTCCTCGGGGGCCGCGCCGGAGGTCGCGAGGGCGGCGAGCGGGGTGCCCGCGAGGCCCCCGCCCAGCATCATCAGGATGCCGGGGAACATGATCGCCGTCAGATACGTCCCGTCGGCCGTCATGGTCGACTGCCAGGCGAAGCCGGTCATCGCGACGAAGGTGCCGAGCACGGCCACGGTGCGCGCCCCGGTCACCCGCATCAGCCGGGGCGCGACCTTGGAGCCGACGACCACGGCGAGCGAGCTCGGCACCAGGGCGAGCCCGGCCTCCAGCGGGGTGTAGCCGAGGACGTTCTGCGCGTAGAGGATCATGAAGAACCACATGGAGAACATCGCGGCGCCGCTCAGGAACATCGCCGCGTTCGCCGACGACACCGACCGCACCCGGAACAGTCCCAGCGGCATCAGCGGGGCCTTGGCCCGCGCCTCGACGAGGAGGAACAGCGCGATGAGGGCGAGCCCGGCGAGCAGCGGCACCAGGGTGGGCGTCGCCGTCCAGCCCTCGGCCTCGGTCTGGGAGATGCCGTAGGCGAGGGTGGCGAGGCCGGCCGTCACGAGCAGCGCGCCGGGCAGGTCGAGCCGCCGTCCGTCCCCGGCCCGGCCCTCCGCCAGCCACCAGGCGGCTCCGGCCAGCACCACCACCCCGATCGGCACGTTGATCAGCAGCACCCACCGCCAGGACAGGGCGTCCGTGAGCACCCCGCCGACGAAGCCGCCGGCCGCGCCGCCGCCCGCCCCGACGGCGGTCCAGGTCGCGATGGCGCGGGCGCGGGCGGCGCCCTCGGAGACCGCCGAGGTGACGATGGTCAGGGTGGAGGGCGCCAGGACGGCCGCCCCGAGCCCCTGCGCCGCCCGCGCCAGCAGCAGCTGCCAGCCCTCCTGGGCCAGTCCGCCGGCCAGTGAGGCCAGCGTGAACAGGCCGAGGCCGACGAGGAACATCCGCTTGCGTCCGTAGAGGTCACCGGCGCGTCCGCCGAGCAGCATGAAACCGGCGAAGGCGATGGCGTACGCGTTCACCACCCACTGCAGTCCCTGCCCGCTGAGCCCGAGACCGGTCCGCATCGACGGCAGCGCGACGTTGACCACGGAGATGTCGAGCACGACGAGGAACTGCCCGGCACACGCGAGCGCCACCGCCAGCCACGGAGGAGGCGCGTTGCGGCGGGGAGTACGGGTGACGGTGGTGTCCGGGACTTTGAGCATGGACGTCATGGTCTCAACCGGCGGGCACCCCTTGCATCGGGAATTCGCCGGGACGGGTCCTGGTCCTTCCGGCCTAGGACGCCCCGGAGCCGCCCGCAGCAGGCGCCACGAGCCCCCCGTCCGACGCTCCCGACGGGTACGGCACCATGGGCACCCCCAGACGCGTACGACCGGACGCGTGCGAGCGAGAGGACGCCGGAACCGATGCCGACGCCGATGCCCCCGGCACCCGAGCCCGAGATCCTGGCCGCGTTCGAGGCGGCGAAGGGCTTCATGCCCGCGGACGAGGGCCTGGCCCTGTACGCGGCGGCGGCCGAGGCGGGACGGCTCGGCCTGCCCCTGCTGGAGGTCGGCACCTACTGCGGCCGGTCGACGATCCTGCTGGCCGACGCGGCCCGCGCGGCCGGCGTCACCGCGCTCACCGTGGACCACCACCGGGGCAGCGAGGAGCAGCAACCGGGCTGGGAGTACCACGACCCGGAGACGGTCGACCCCGAGCTGGGGGTGATGGACACCCTCCCCGCCTTCCGCCGCACGCTGCACCGGGCGGGCCTGGAGGACCACGTGGTCGCCCTGGTCGGCCGCTCCCCGGTGATCGCGGCCCTGTGGAGCTCCCCCCTCGCCCTGGTCTTCGTCGACGGCGGCCACACCGACGAGCACGCCACGGCCGACTACGAGGGCTGGGCCCCGCACGTCGCCGAGGGCGGTCTGCTCGTCATCCACGACGTCTTCCCCGACCCGGTCGACGAGTTCACCGGCCAGGCCCCCCACCGCGTCCACCTCCGCGCCCTGGCCTCCGGCGCCTTCACGGAGGTCTCGGCCACGGGCTCGCTGCGCGTCCTGCGCCGTACCGGGCACGGCATCTGAGGCGCGGAGGTCCGGAGGCCGT
Organism: Streptomyces sp. NPDC004051; assembly: GCF_053604275.1. NCBI lineage: Bacteria > Bacillati > Actinomycetota > Actinomycetes > Kitasatosporales > Streptomycetaceae > Streptomyces > Streptomyces sp. NPDC004051. Next base: position 613,823 of record NZ_JBSGHG010000001.1, read on the forward strand.
CCCACGGGGACGATGGCGGTGCGCGGCGGCCGCTAGGGTGGCCGGGTGTCGTACACCGGACCCGGCTTCGAACCGCCCCCCGCCCGCCGCTCCCGGAGGAGGCTCCTGACCGTGGCGCTGGCCGCGCTCGTGCCGGGGGCGCTGCTCGGATGGGCCGTCTACACGACCGTGGGCGGGTCGGGCGGCGGGAGCGCCGCCCCGGGGGCCGCGGGGTCCTCGACATCCGCCTCGTCGCGTGCGCCGTCCTCCGCCGGCGCCTCCCCGTCGGACGGGTCCGGTGACCCGGACGGCGGAAAGCCGGGCGGCTCCGCCACCTCCGGGGCCCCCTCCGGTCCCGCGTCCTCCTCCGCGCCCGCCGGGTCCGGGCCGCTCAAGGGGAAGGTCGTCGTCATCGACCCCGGGCACAATCCGGGCAACTTCCGGCACACCGCCGAGATCAACCGCCAGGTGGACATCGGGACGAACTCCAAGGAGTGCGACACCACCGGCACCTCCACCGACGACGGTTACGCCGAGGCGAAGTTCACCCTGGACGTCGCCCACCGGATGCGCGATCTCCTGGAGGAGCAGGGCGCCACGGTGAAGCTGACCCAGGACGCCGACCGCCCGTTCGGGCCGTGCATCGACGAGCGGGCCGAGATCGGCAACAAGGCGAAGGCCGATGCCGTGGTGTCGATCCACGCGGACGGTTCGGGCGCCGGGAACCGCGGGTTCCACGTGATCCTGCCCGGCTCCGTGAACTCCGGCGCCGCCGACACCCGGGCCATCGTCGAGCCCTCCCGTGAACTCGGGGAGCGCATCGCGGGCAACTTCGTACGCGTCACCGGCAACGCGCCCTCCAACTACGTGGGCGACGGCACCGGTCTCGTCACGCGTAAGGACTTGGGCGGTCTCAATCTGTCAACGGTTCCCAAGGTGTTCGTCGAGTGCGGCAACATGCGCGATAGCAAGGACGCGGCACTTCTGACCAGCGGTGCCTGGCGGCAGAAAGCGGCGCAGGGGATCTCCGAGGGAATCGTGGGTTTCCTGCGCGGGCAGGGACCGGCGCGCTGATCCAGGCGGACAGCCCGATCGTGCGGACGATAGTGTCGTTCCACGACGAGGGGTCACCCCCGCGCTTCACACCGGGCCCCGAAGGGCGGGGTGGTGACAGCGACGCCTCTACCGACGACGAGACGACCCAGAAGGACCTGAAGTGAATATCCGCTCCCTCACTCGAGGCGACGGCGTGGTGATCGGAGCAGCGGTATTGCTGTTCATCGCGTCGTTCCTCGACACGTTCGGCGGCGACGAGGACAACATCCCCAACGCCTGGGACAACCTGGGCATGGTGATGAGCCTGTACATCGCCGGCATCGCCGGTGCGGCTCTCGTCGTCATGGCCCGCATGCTGCCCCAGCCGCCCAAGGTCGCCGGTCTCGACCTGGGTCAGTTCGGTGTGGCTCTGACGATCTTCGCCGCGTGGACGTCCTTCTGGACGATCATCGACCCGTCGGGGGCGTTCGACGAGGTCTTCTCCAGTTTCGGTGGCAAGGAGCCCGACACCGGCGCGGGCCTGATCCTCGGCCTGATCGCCGCCCTCCTCCTGGCCGCCGCCGCCGTCGCCACCCCCCTGGTCCCCGCCCTCAAGGGCCCCCTCGTGCCGGCGCCCCGTCCCGCCGCCCCGCAGCCCTACGGCGCCCAGCCGCCCGCCGGTTACGGCTACCCGGGTGCGCAGCAGTCCGGTTTCGGCGGTCAGCCGCAGCCGGGCCAGCCCGGTCAGCCGTTCGGCGGTCAGCCGGCCGCGCCGCCCGCCGCCGACTTCTCGCCGTTCTGGTTCGCGGTGCCGGTGCCCCGGCCGCTGTTCCCGGAGGACGGCTCGCAGACGCCGATCGCCGAACTGGCCCCCGGCACCTGGTACCTGGCCGTCGAGCAGCGCGGAGCGGCTCTCGTCGCCCAGACGCAGGACGGCCGCCGCGGGGTGCTCCAGGACACCTCCGGCATCCAGCGCGGCTGACCCCGCTCCCTGCCGTACGGCCCCTCGCCCTGCCGGGCGGGGGGCCGTTGTCGTGCGACTGGATCCCCGCGGAATTCGCGGTGTCGGCCGTCGTCCGGGTTCGCATCGGGATTCCGGGGCCAGACGGACATCATGTCCCCTCGACATCGCACGGGTTCCACCTCCGCGGGGACGGTCGTCGCGGTGATCGCGGACATCATGGCCGTCGTTCTCGGTTTGTGGATCCTGATGTACCTGTTGGACGCCGACCGGGCCAACGACCTGGTGCGGTTCGTCCATGACGCGGCCTCCTGGCTGGCCGGCTGGTCACGTGACCAGGGGGGTCCGGGGGTGTCCCCCGGAGAACACAGCACGTTCGACGCGGAGTGGGCGCGGGTGGTCGCCGGATACGGACTGGCCGCGGTCGTCTACCTGTTCATCGGCCACGCCATCGCCGACCGCCTCCACCGACGCTGATCCACGCCCCCACGCCCCTCCGGCCCACGCCCCGACCGCCCGAGCGGCTGGTCGCGTGACCAGGGGGGTCCGGGGGCGTCCCCCCGTCCCTTCCCGGCGTCCGAGCCGCTCAGTCCAGGGCGCAGCAGTCCGGGGCGAGGCCCCGGGGGAGGCGGTCGCCGCCGAAGACCGCGCAGGTGGCCTCGTGGCCGCCGAGCGCGGCGACGGCCAGCAGCAGTGAGCCGGCCGTCCAGGTGGTCAGCTCGACCGGCCAGATCGCCTCGTCGTCGTAGACGTACCCCGTCCAGTACAGGCCGCTCTCCGGATCGCGCAGGTGCTGGATGGACTGGAGGATCTCCAGCGCCCAGTCGGACTCGCCCATCGCCCACAGGGCCAGGGCGAGTTCGGCCGATTCGCCGCCGGTCACCCACGGGTTGGGGATCACGCAGCGCACCCCGAGTCCGGGGACGACGAAACGGTCCCAGCCCTCCGCGATCCGGGCCTTGGCCTCCGTGTCGGTGAGGGCGCCACCCAGTACGGGGTAGTACCAGTCCATCGAGTAGCGGTCCTTGTCGAGGAACCGCTCCGGGTGGTGCCGGATCGCGTGCCGGAGTGCGCCCGCCGCCAACTCCCAGTCCGGCTGCGGCTCTTCCCGCTGCTCGGCGATGGCCAGCGCGCAGCGCAACGCGTGGTGGACGGAGGAGCAGCCGGTGAGCAGCGCGTCGGTGGTGGGCGTGCCGTCGTCGTCGCGCCGCCAGCCGATCTGCCCGCCGGGCTGCTGCAGTTGCAGGACGTACTCCACCGCCGCGTACACGGTGGGCCACAGGCGGTCCAGGAAGGTGTCGTCGCCGGTGGAGAGGTAGTGGTGCCAGACGCCGACGGCGATGTAGGCGACGAAGTTGGTCTCCCGGCCCCGGTCGGTGACGTCGAGCGGGTCGCCGTCGGCGTACGCCGCGTACCAGGAGCCGTCCGCCAACTGGTGCCTGGCCAGCCACAGGTAGGCCCGCTCGGCGGCCTCGTGGGCGCCCGCGGCGTCCAGCGCCATGGCGGCCTCGACGTGGTCCCACGGGTCGAGGTGGTGTCCGCGGAACCACGGGATCGCCCCGTCCTCACGCTGCACGGCGAGGATGCCCGCGACGGTCGCGGCGGCCTGCCCGGCGGTGAGGACCCCGGGCAGGACGAGGTGTTCTGTCCGGGGGGTGGTCACTTGGCGGCCGCCCCGGCCTCGGTGCCCGCCCCCGTGTCGGCATCGGCTCCCGCCCCGGCCTCGGTGCGCGGCAGATGCGGTTTGGTCGCGTACGCCACGAAGCTCTTGCCCATCACCGGGTTCAGGGTCCGCTCCGCGATGCGGGTGGCCAGCGGCTTCTTCATGATGTCCCAGACCAGCAGCTTGTGGTACGCCCGCACCGGCAGCGCCTTGTCGTTGTCCACGCCGAAGGCGCACTTCAGCCACCAGTACGGCGAGTGCAGCGCGTGCGCGTGGTGGGTGCCGTAGGGGCGCAGGCCGGCCTCGCGCATCCTGGCCAGCAGCTCGTCGGCCTTGTAGATGCGGATGTGGCCGCCCTCGACCTCGTGGTAGGCGTCGGACAGGGTCCAGCACACCTTCTCGGGCCCGTAGCGCGGGACGGTGACCGCGATGCGGCCGCCGGGCTTGAGCACGCGGACCATCTCGGCGAGGACGCCCTTGTCGTCGGGGATGTGCTCCATCACCTCGGAGATGATCACGACGTCGAAGGACGCGTCGGGGAAGGGCAGTGCGAGGGCGTCGCCCTCCATCGCGGTGGCGGTGGCCCCGGCGGGCGCCTCCCCGGCCTCCTTCATCGCCGCGAACCACTTGGCGACCTCGCGGATCTCCTCGCCGTTCTGGTCCAGTGCCACGACCCGCGCGCCGCGCCGGTAGCACTCGAAGGCGTGCCGACCGGCTCCGCAACCGAGGTCCAGGACACGGTCGCCCGGGGCGAGCGGGAACCGGGAGAAGTCGACGGTCAGCACGTGGCCCTGCTTTCGCGGTGGGAGGTGACGGGTTCTTCTGCGACGAGTGCCGCGGCTTCCGCAGGACCGGCGCCGACGGGATCGGCCCCTGCGGTCGCCGTGGTCGCTGCGGTCGCCGTGGTCGCTGCGGTCCCGGCGGCTTCTGCGGCCTCCGTGGTCCCGGCGGTCCCCGCGCGGGCCATCGCCTCGCGGTAGCGGGCCACCGTGCCCTCGGCCGCGCGGGCCCAGGTGAAGTGCCGCAGCACCCGTTCCCGGCCGGCCGCGCCGAGCCGCGCGCGCAGCTCGGGGTCGCCGAGCAGCCGGTTCAGTCCGGCGGCCAGCGCGCCCGCGTCGCCGGGCGGGACGGCCAGACAGGTCTCGCCGTCGCGGCCGGCCACCTCCGGGATCGCGCCGCCGGTCGTGGCGAGCAGCGGGGTGCCCGTGGCCATGGCCTCGGCGGCCGGGAGCGAGAAGCCCTCGTACAGCGACGGCACGCAGGCGACCTGGGCGGAGCGCACGAGGTCGACCAGTTCCGCGTCCGAGATGCCCTTGACGAACTCGACGGCGCCCTCGAGCCCGTAGCGCTCCACGGCGTCGGCGACGGGCCCCTTGGCGGGGCGCTTGCCGACCACGACGAGGTGGGCCTCGGGCTGCTCGACGCGGACCTTCGCCAGCGCCTCGACGAGGAAGACCAGGCCCTTGAGCGGCACGTCCGCGCTGGACGTGGTCACGATCCGGCCCGGCACGACGGGCACCGAGGCGTCCGGCGAGAACAGGTCGGTGTCGGCGCCGATGTGGACGACGTGGATCCGGTCCTGCCGTACGCCCAGGTGGTCGACGATCTCCTCGCGGGAGGTGCCGGAGACGGTGAGCACGGAGGGCAGCCGGCGGGCCACCCGCTTCTGCATCCTGGTGAAGGCGTACCAGCGGCGCACCGAGGCGCGGCGCCGCCTGCTCCCGGCGGCGTCCAGCTCCAGCTGCCGGTCGACGGTGATGGGGTGGTGGATCGTGGTCACCAGGGGCGCGCCGAGGTCGCCGAGCAGGCCGTAGCCGAGCGTCTGGTTGTCGTGCACAACGTCGAAGTCGCCGCGCCGGGCCCGCAGGTGGCGGCGGGCCCGCAGGGAGAAGGTCAGCGGTTCGGGGAAGCCGCCGGTCCACATCGTGCCGACCTCGAGCGCGTCGATCCAGTCGCGGTACTCGTCGCGGCCCGGGGTGCGGAAGGGGTCGGGCTGGCGGTAGAGGTCGAGGCTGGGCAGCTCGGTGAGGCTCAGCCCGTCGTGGCCCTCGTCGAGGACGGGGTAGGGCTGGGCGCCGATGACCTCGACCTGGTGTCCGAGGCGGGCGAGTTCGCGGGAGAGGTGGCGTACGTAGACGCCCTGCCCGCCGCAGAACGGGTTCCCCTTGTAGGTGAGGAGTGCGATGCGGAGCGGTCGCAAGCCGTCGGCGGCGGAGGGACCCCGTGAGGGCCCGGCCTGACTGGCCTCAGCGGTCACCCTGGGCCCCCTATCTCCCTGCACGGTCCCGCGACTCTACGTCGGGACGTTAACCTGGAACAAGTTTCAGAGTTGATCGTTCCGCAGCTCCGAATCTACCGGCAGGTAAGGACGCCGGAAGCAGTGGATCAGGTGATTCACGCCACGACGGGACGCGTGCCATGCTGTCCGATCACCCACCCTCACCGACGGTCACGGAACGGGGCCCATGCCCGCGGAAGCCCACACCGAGAAGGCGGCCAAGACGGCCAGGACGGCGATGCCGCCCGAGCCGAACAAGGCCGACAGGACCGACAAGGCCGGCGGCGCCGACGGGGCGGGCAGGGTGGCGCTCGTGGACACCGGCCCCACCGGGGCCTCCCCCACGTCGCCCCTGACCGAGCGGCAGGAGGCGCGCAGGCGCCGCATCCTGGACGCGAGCGCCCGACTGGCCGGCCGGGGCGGCTTCGACGCGGTGCAGATGCGGGAGGTGGCGGAGTCCTCGCAGGTGGCGCTGGGCACGCTGTACCGCTACTTCCCGTCCAAGGTCCACCTGCTGGTGGCCACGATGCAGGACCAGCTGGAGCGCATGCACCGCACCCTGCGGAAGAAGCCCCCGGCGGGCGACACGGCCGCGGAACGGGTCACCGGGACCCTGATGCTGGCCTTCCGCGCGCTCCAGCGCGAGCCGCAGCTGGCCGACGCGATGGTGCGCGCGCTGACCTTCGCGGACCGCAGCGTGAGCCCGGAGGTCGACCAGGTCTCCCGCCGGACCACGATGATCATCCTGGACGCCATGGGCCTCGGGGACCCCACGCCGGACCAGCTCTCGGTGGTCCGCGTCATCGAGCACACCTGGCACTCGGCCCTGATCACCTGGCTGTCCGGGCGTGCCTCGATCGCCCAGGTCAGGATCGACATCGAGACGGCGTGCCGCCTGATCGACTGGGCGGCTCCGGGGAGCGAAGCGCCGTGAGAGCGACGGTGTGGGGCATCCCGGACCAGCGCTCGTGACGGCCGGGCGGCACGCCCCTGCTGTTCGACGGCAACCACACCGAGCAGCCCGCCTGCCACGCGGCGCTGAGCGCACTCGGCGGCTCCCCTGATCCCGGCGGCCCCGGCGGCCCCGGCGGCCCGGGCACGCCCGGCGCGGCCCGCGCCGCCTTCTACAGCAGGGCGGAGTTGTGGGGTGACCGATTCAACGGCAAGGGGACCGTCACCGCGGGCAGTTCGGCGGTCGGCAACTGGTCGGCGACCGTCACGGTGACGCCCCCGCAGAAGATCTCGGCCGCCTGGAACGGCTTCCCGCCTGGGACGGCAGCGGCAACGTGATGACGATGCGGCCGAACGGCAACGGCTCACCGGCGGCCGGGGCGTCGACCGGCTTCGGATTCACCGTGATGACGAACGGCGGCACGGCGCCCCCGAGCGTCGGCGCCTGCACCGCGCCCTCACCACCCCGCTCCCGCACCACCGGCCGCGGACCGGTCCGCGGTGACGTGACCTCGGCCGCCTCGGTTCACGCCGCTTCCGACCACTTTCTTACGTACGGGTAGAGTGACGGCGTCGTCATCACCCGTACGGGGGAAAGCCGGTGCAATTCCGGCGCTGACCCGCAACCGTGAGCCGTCCCCCGGGACAGCGAGCCGGAACGCCCCGAACGGTTCGTGACCGGCTCACGCGCCCGGCGGCCTGCCGGGGCGCGGCACCGTCGAGGTATACGGAGCCGAGCCGCCGGGATGTCCCGTGCTGCCTGGCTCCCCCTGGGAGAGAGGCATCCGCCGATCATGAACGTCCGTAACAGCGCAGCGGTGCTGGCCGCCGTCGCCGTCGTGATGGGCGCCGCCGTACCGGCCGCCGCCGACTCGTCCCCGTCCCCCTCGCCGTCCCAGCAGGCCCTGCCGACCGCCCTGTACGGCGACGGCGATCCGCAGTACGACGGCGTGTGGCGGCAGTCGCTCGCCCTGCTCGCGCAGCACACGGCGGGCGTCGAGCCGCCGAAGTCGTCCGTCGACTGGCTGGCGGGGCAGCAGTGCGCCGACGGCTCGTTCGCCCCGTACCGTGCGGACACCGGCACGGCGTGCGCCGCCGAGACCATGGTCGACACCAACCAGACCGCCGCCGCCGTCCAGGCCCTCGCCGCTCTCGGCGGGCACGACGCCGTCACCGGCAAGGCCGTCGACTGGCTGAAGTCCGTGCAGAACAAGGACGGCGGCTGGGGTTACACGGCGGGCGGGGACAGCGACGCCAACTCCACCTCCGTGGTCATCGGCGCGCTCGCCGCGGCGGGCGAGGAGCCGGCCGAGGTGGTCAAGGGCGGCAAGTCCCCCTACGACGCCCTGCTGGAGCTGGCGCTGCCGTGCGACGCCGAGGGGGACGGTGCGGGCGCGTTCGCCTTCCAGCCGGACAAGAAGGGCGAGTTGGTCGCCAACGCCGACGCCACGGCGGCGGGCGTGCTCGGCTCCCTCGGCGCGGGCCTGGTGGTCGAGCCCGGCAAGGGCGGGTCGAAGGACGCCGGTTGCAAGAAGGCGGACACGCCCGAGCAGGCCGCCGCCAACGGCGCCGCCCACCTCGCCGGCGTGCTCGCCGAGGACGACCACCTCGTCTCCGCCCTCCCCGGCTCCGAGGACCAGCCCGACTACGGCAACACCGCCGACGCGGTGGTCGCGCTCGCCGCGCAGGGCGTCACCGGGCAGGCCGCGAAGTCCGCGGCCTGGCTGGAGGAGAACGCCGCCGAATGGGCGGCCCAGAGCGGTCCCGCCGCCTACGCCCAGCTGATCTTCGCCGCCCACGCGACCGGCACCGACCCGCGCGCCTTCGGCGGCACCGACCTGGTGAAGCAGCTCTCGGCGACCGGCCCGGCCGCCGAGAAGTCCTCGCCGACGGCGGCCGACGGCAAGGCCGGGCAGGACGAGAAGGACGAGGCGAAGGACGGGTCGGACTCCGGGTCCGGCCTCTGGTGGACCCTCTCGATCGTCGGTGTCTGCCTCGTCGCCGCCGTCGGCGCCGGCTTCCTGCTGCGCGGCCGGAGCAGGAGGCAGCAGTCGTGATCCGCCGGGCCACCGTGCTGTTCCTGGCCGCGCTCCTGCCGCTGCTGGCGGGCGTGGGCCAGGCGCAGGCCGCCGGCTACCGGTACTGGTCGTTCTGGGAGCTGGACGGCGACGCGTGGACGTACGCCACCCAGGGACCCGCCACGGCCCGTCCCGCCGACGGCGACGTCCAGGGCTTCCGGTTCGCCGTCAGCGAGGACTCCGCCGACGCGACGCGGCCCCGGGGCGCCGCCGACTTCGCCGCGATCTGCGCGAAGACCCCGGCGGAGGACGGCGAGAAGCGGGTGGCCCTGGTCATCGACTTCGGTACGGCCGCCGACGCCCCCTCCGGCGAGACCCCGCCGGAGGGCCGCACCGCCTGCGCCCGGGTCCCCGCGGACGCCACGACGGCCGAGGCCCTGGCCTCCGTCGCCAAACCCCTGCGCTACGACAGCAGCGCCCTGCTGTGCGCGATCGCGGGCTACCCGGAGAAGGGCTGCGGGGAGCAGGTGTCGTCGGGCGGCGGCGCACCGGCGGCCGAGAAGGCCGAGAAGCCCGGGAAAACCGGGGAAACCGAGAAGGGCGACGGCGGCCCCTCGCTCGGTCTGGTCGCCGGGATCGCCGTGGTGGCGTTGCTGGGGGCGGCGGCGGTCCGGCAGGTACGCCGCCGTGGCTAGCGGCGCCCGGCCACGGGGGCACGTCGGCACCGGCGCCGAACGTCCGGTGCCGACGGCCGCCCCCGTCCCGCGCCGCCGGCGGGGCGACTCCCTGCACCCCGGCGCCTGGTGGCTGTGGGCCCTGGCGCTCGGTGTCGCCGCCACCCGTACCACCAACCCGCTGCTGCTCGCCCTCCTCGTCACCGTCTCCGCGTACGTCGTGGCCACCCGCCGTCCGAACGCGCCCTGGGCCCGTTCCTACGGCGCGTTCGTCAAGCTGGCGCTCCTCGTGCTCGCCGTCCGCCTGCTCTTCGCGATCGTCCTCGGCTCCCCCGTGCCCGGCACGCGTGTGCTCGTCGATCTGCCCGAAGTCCCGCTCCCCGACTGGGCGCAGGGCATCCGCCTGGGCGGCGAGGTCACGGCCGAGGCCCTCACGTTCGCCCTGTACGACGGCCTGAAACTGGCCACGCTGCTCATCTGCGTCGGCGCCGCGAACGCCCTCGCCAACCCCTCCCGCCTGCTGAAGTCCCTGCCCGGCGCCCTGTACGAGACGGGGGTGGCCGTCGTCGTGGCGCTGACGTTCGCGCCGAACCTGATCGCGGACGTCCAGCGGCTGCGCGCCGCCCGCCGGCTGCGGGGCCGTCCCGACCGGGGTGTCCGGGGACTGCTGCAGGTCGGACTTCCTGTCCTGGAGGGCGCGTTGGAGCGTTCGGTCGCGCTCGCCGCCGCGATGGACGCCCGCGGTTACGGCCGCAGCGCGCAGGTCCCGGCCGGGATCCGCCGCACCACCGCCGCCCTCACCCTCGGCGGGCTGCTCGGCGTCTGCGCCGGAACGTACGGGCTGCTCACCGCCGAGGGCGCCGTCCACGGCCTGCCCGTGCTCCTGGCCGGTCTCGCCGCCGCGCTCGCGGGCCTGTGGCTGGGCGGCCGGCGTTCCCTGCGCACCCGGTACCGCCCGGACCGCTGGGACGCCCGCGCCTGGCTGGTCGCCGGCTCCGGCGCGGCGGTCGCGGCGCTGCTGGCGCTCGCCGCCGCGCGCGATCCGGCGGCCCTGCACCCCGGTGTGGTGCCGCTGGTCGCGCCCACGCTCCCCCTGTGGCCGGCGGCGGCCGTACTGATCGGCCTGCTCCCCGCCTTCGTCGCACCCGCCCCCGAGGACACCGGCGAGGAGCCGTCGTGATCCGTTTCGAGAACGTCTCCGTGACGTACGACGGCCTGCCCGAACCCTCCGTGCGGGGCGTCGACTTCGAGGTGCCGGAGGGCGAACTCGTCCTGCTCGCCGGTCCGTCGGGGGTCGGCAAGTCCACCGTGCTGGGCGCGGTCAGCGGCCTCGTCCCGCACTTCACCGGCGGCACCCTGCACGGCAGGGTCACGGTGGCCGGCCGCGACACCCGCACCCACAAGCCGCGCGAACTCGCCGACGTCGTGGGCACGGTGGGCCAGGACCCGCTGTCCCATTTCGTGACGGACGTCGTCGAGGACGAACTCGCCTACGGCATGGAGTCGTTGGGACTGCCCCCGGCGGTGATGCGGCGCCGCGTCGAGGAGACCCTGGACCTGCTGGGCCTGGCCGGCCTGCGCGACCGCCCCATCTCGACGCTCTCCGGCGGCCAGCGGCAGCGGGTCGCCATCGGCTCGGTGCTCACCCCGCACCCGCGGGTGCTGGTCCTGGACGAACCGACGTCCGCGCTGGACCCCGCGGCGGCCGAGGAGGTCCTCGCGGTCCTCCAACGCCTGGTCCACGACCTCGGCACCACCGTCCTCATGGCCGAGCACCGGCTGGAACGCGTCATCCAGTACGCCGACCGGGTGGCGCTGCTGCCGGGGCGGGGCGAGCCCCCGCTGCTCGGCACGCCGGCGGAGGTGATGGCCGTCTCCCCGGTGTTCCCGCCGGTGGTGGCGCTGGGCCGGTTCGCGGGGTGGTCCCCGCTGCCGCTGACCGTGCGGGACGCGCGCCGTCGGGCGGCCGGGCTGCGGGAGCGGCTGGCCGAGGCGGCGGCGCGGCAGGAGCCCGCTCCGAAGGCTCCGGCGCCCGTGCCCTCCGGCCGGCGCCTGTTCACACGCGCCGAGGCCGACGGTTCGGCTCCCGCCCCGGTGGCGGAAGTCCGCTCCCTGGCCGTCCGCCGTGACCGCGTCCGGGCCCTGCGCCACATCGACCTGACGGTCGCCCCCGGCGAGACGGTCGCCCTGATGGGCCGCAACGGCGCCGGGAAGTCGACGCTGCTCGGCGCCCTGGTCGGTCTGGTGGAACCGTCGGCCGGTTCGGTCCGCACCGGTGGTGCCGTACCCCACCGCGCCCGCCCGCGCGACCTGGTCCGCCGGGTGGGACTCGTCCCGCAGGAGCCGCGCGACCTGCTGTACGCGGACACGGTCGGCGCGGAGTGCGCCGCCGCGGACCGGGACGCGGAGGCGGAGGCGGGCACCTGCCGTGCCCTGCTGTCGGAGCTGCTCCCCGGAATCACCGACGACACGCACCCCCGTGACCTGTCCGAGGGCCAGCGCCTGACCCTCGCCCTGGCCGTCGTCCTCACCGCCCGCCCGCCCCTGCTCCTGCTCGACGAGCCGACCCGCGGCCTGGACTACGCGGCGAAGGCCCGCCTGGTCTCCGTGTTGCGGGGGCTGGCCGCCGAGGGGCACGCCATCGTCCTGGCCACGCACGACGTGGAACTGGCGGCGGAACTCGCCCACCGGGTGGTGCTGCTCGCCGAGGGCGAGGTCATCGCCGACGGTCCGGCGGCCGAGGTGGTCGTCGCGTCACCGTCCTTCGCCCCCCAGGTGGCGAAGATCCTGGCCCCGCAGCAGTGGCTCACGGTCTCCCAGGTGCGGGCGGCCCTGTCATGACCCCCGCACGCACCCCGAGCACCGTCACCGGCGCGCAGCGCCAGGTGCGGGCCGTCCGGCTGGGACCGCGTTCGCTGCTGGCGCTGGGCCTGGTGAGCGCGGTGGGCGTGGCCGCCTTCGGCTGGCCCTTCCTGGCCCCGCCCGCCTCCACCCTCAACGCCCACGCGCAGGACGCGCCGTGGCTCTTCGCGGGGCTGCTGGTGCTTCTGGTCGCGGTGGTGGCGGCGACGATCTCGGAGTCGGGTCTCGGCCCGAAGGCGGTCGCGATGCTGGGCGTCCTGGCGGCGACGGGCGCGGCCCTGCGCCCCATCGGCGCGGGGACGGCCGGTCTGGAACCCATGTTCTTCCTGATGGTGCTGAGCGGCCGGGTCCTCGGTCCCGGCTTCGGCTTCGTGCTCGGCTCGGTGACGATGTTCGCGTCCGCGCTGCTCACGGGCGGGGTCGGCCCGTGGCTTCCGTTCCAGATGCTGGCGATGGGCTGGTTCACGATGGGCGCGGGCCTGCTCCCGGGCCCGGACCGCCTCCGGGGCCGCGCCGAGCTGTGGATGCTCGCCGCCTACGGCTTCCTGGCGGCCTTCGCCTACGGCACGGTGATGAACATGGCGGGCTGGCCCTTCATGGCCGCCCTCGCCTCGAACATCTCCTTCGACCCGGACGCGTCGGTCCCCGCCAACCTGGCCCGCTTCGTGGCGTACTGCCTGGCCACGTCCCTCGGCTGGGACCTGGGCCGGGCCCTGCTCACCGTCGTCCTGGCCCTGACGCTGGGCGCCCCGGTCCTCCGCGCCCTGCGCCGCGCCACCCGCCGGGCGGCTTTCGAGACGCCGGTCACCTTCACGGGGCACCCCTGAGTAACCGCACCGCACGCCCAGGGTGACGGCGACGGCCCGCCACGGTGAACCACCCCACATGGTCCGGATCACATACGAAGCGGCGTCGTAGTCCTCGGCCCGCCTCCGCCCCCCGTCCCCCACCAGCCCCGACCTGCGCGCCCGCCCGTGGACCACATTCCGGCAATGCGCACGAAATGCGACCACAGCTAGTAAACACGGACATTGCGCGACGAACCCCCGGGCTGTTTCTGTGGAGCAGTCGCCAGGCGCCGACGAGCCCCCACGGGCCGCGGCGCCGACGTATGCCCCGCCCCGCACCTCATGCGGTCCGGCACCGGGCTCACGGCGACCGCCCCGTACCCGAAGAAAGGCCCCACGTGTCCGCCGTTTCCATCCTCCGCAGCGTCGCCACCCCGAAGAAGGCCCTCGCCGGTGCCGCCCTCGCCGCCGCGACCTGCGGCACGCTGATCGCCGCCACCCCCGCACAGGCGGCCCCCACGGCCGCGGCCTCGGCCCAGGCGACCGCGCAGCAGATGATCGGTGACTCGGCGCAGTACCAGTGCTTCTCCAACATCGTCCAGCGGGAGAGCGGCTGGAACCCGACCGCCACCAACCCTTCCAGCGGCGCCTACGGCCTGGTCCAGGCCCTGCCCGCCACCAAGATGGCCTCGGCCGGTTCCGACTGGAAGACCAACCCCACCACCCAGATCCAGTGGGGCCTCGGCTACATGAACGAGCGCTACGGCAGCCCCTGCGACGCCTGGGACTTCTGGCAGTCCAACAACTGGTACTGACCCACCCGGCACCAGCCCCCATACCGAAGGCGGCGGCCCCCGATCCCCGGGGCCGCCGCCTTCGCCGTTCGCTCCATGACCTCGGCGCACTCAGCGCTCGAGATCGAGCACCGGCACACCACGCCCCTTGCATGCCTTCGCATCAAAGGCGGCGACGAGGGCGCTCGCCCTGCGGGGCGAACGCCTCCCGGAGCCTGCGTCCCATCGCCGCGCTCTCGTCGTCCGTCACCTCGACGCCGAAGTGCTCGGCGAGGTGGGCCCGCGCCCGCCCGGCCCGTTCCCGGCGCTCGTCCTCGGTCAGCGTCGACTCCGCGTACTCCTGGACAAGTGCTCGGATCGATGTCCCCCGGGACTCCGCGATCACCGCCAACCGGTCCCGCACCTCGGCGGGCACCCGAATCGTCGCATCGGCCATGGGGAGGAGTATGCGCCCACGTATGCACTCCTGCAGCCCTCACAGACGAGGTCGGGCCGGTCAGGCGCGCTCCTTCTCCGGCCGTTCCGGGCTCTCCGCATGGTGTGGGCTCTCCGACCGCTCCGGGCTCGCCGCCTGGTGCGGTACCGCCGGGGGGCCCTCGGCCCCGGGCGGCGGGGGTGTGGTCGTGCGGGCGCGGGGGCCCTGGAGGAGGTGGGTCAGGCCGAAGCCTGCGGCGACGACGAGCGCGCCGCCGGCCGCGTCCAGGATCCAGTGGTTGCCGGTGGCGACGATCGCGGCGGCCGTGAACAGGGGGTGCAGCAGGCCGAGCGCCTTCATCCACAGCTTCGGGGCGATGATCGCTATGACCACGCCGCACCACAGGGACCAGCCGAAGTGCAGGGACGGCATCGCCGCGTACTGGTTGGTGAGGGCGGTGAGGGTGCCGTAGTCCGGCTTGGAGAAGTCCTGGACGCCGTGCACGGTGTCGATGATCCCGAGGTTCGGCATCAGGCGCGGCGGGGCCAGCGGGTAGAGCCAGAAGCCGAGCAGGGCGAGCAGGGTGGCGAAGCCCAGGCTCGCGCGGGCCCAGCGGTAGTCGACCGGGCGGCGCCAGTACAGCAGCCCGAGGACCGTGAGCGGGACGAGGAAGTGGAACGACGTGTAGTAGAAGTCGAAGAAGTGCCGCAGCCAGCCGACCCCCACGACGGCGTGGTTGACCGCGTGCTCGATGTCCAGGTGGAGCACGCGCTCGAGGTCGAGGATCTGCCGGGCGTGCTCCTCCGCGCGCTCCCTGCCGCCGGTCGCCGCGAGCCGCACCTGGGAGTAGGCGGCGTAGGTGACCCGGATCAGCAGCAGTTCCAGCAGCAGGTTGGGGCGGCTCAGGACCCGGCGCAGGAACGGCAGCAGCGGGACGTACCGGAAGCGGGTCGGCACCGGCGGCGCGTACCGGGTCGGGACGGGTGAGTCGAAGTACGGCGAGGTCCGCGACAGGAACGGGATCGCGGTGGCGGCGGCGAGCGCGGCGAGCAGCACCGCGTTGTCGCGGACGGGGTGCAGGACCGCCAGGTTCGGCAGGATCATCCGGGCGGGCAGCGTCATCACCAGGACGACCGCCACCGGCCACAGCAGCCGGTCGGAAGCACGTTTCCCGACGATGCCGACGAGGGCGAGCAGCACCCACAGCAGCTGGTGCTGCCACGCGGTCGGGGAGACGGCGATGGCGGCGCAGCCGGTGATCGCGACCGCGAGCAGCAGCTGGCCGTCGTGGGCGTAGCGGACGGCGCGGCGCAGACCGAGGGTCGCGACGGCCGCGCCGAGCAGCAGGAAGAGCCCGATCTCGAGGGGGCCTTCGAGGCCGAGGCGGAGCAGGGCGCCGTGCAGGGACTGGTTGGCGAGGTCGTCGGCCCGGCCGCCCAGGCCCACCCCCGCCATGTGGTGCACCCAGTAGGTGTACGAGTCCTGCGGCATCGCGGCCCAGGCGAGCGCGGTGCTCGCGGCGAAGGCGGTGCCGGAGGCCGCGGCGGCCCGGCGGCGGCCGGTGAACCACAGCAGCGGGGCGAAGAGCAGCAGGGTGGGCTGGAGGGCGGCGGCGACACCGATCAGCGCCCCGCCGGTCCGCTGCCCGTGGGCGACGAAGCAGCCGAGCAGGACGAGCAGGACGGGGATGATGCTGGTCTGGCCGAGCCACAGCGTGTTGCGCACGGGCAGCGACAGCATGAGCAGGCTGATCGCGACCGGCGCGGCCAGCAGGGCGGTGCGCCGGCCGACCGGGTGCGGCAGGGCGCGGACGGCGACCAGACCGAGGGCGACGACCAGCAGCAGCGTGCCGAAGGTCCACCCCCAGCCCAGGGCCTGTTCGGCGGCTCTGCTGAGCGGTTTGAGGACGAGCCCGCCGAAGGGGGTGCCGGTGAAGCGGGTCGACTCGTAGAGCGGGCCGCCGACCTGCAGCACCCCGTCGTGCCCGAACCAGGTCTCGAGGTCCGTGAGCCGCTCCCCGCGCGGGGTGGCCAGGACGGCGGCGACCTGTCGTACGGCCAGGACGGCGGCGAGCAGCCACAGTCCGAGGCGCACCGTGTGCAGACGTGTCCGGGCACCGTCGACGGTCGTGGCTCCGAACGCCTTCGCCGGTCGCCCCTTGTGTTCCGCGTTCGCCACGCCTCGTCGGCCTCCCGCCCCGTAGGTCCCACACGTCCCGCGCGTGGGGGTACCTCCGCAAACCTTATGAGGCTCGCGCCGCCCCCGGAAGGAGACGCAGGCAACCCCCGCTTCACCTGACGTCCGTCCCGCTGTGGTCCGGCTTCGGCCCTGCCTTCGGCCGGAGGGCCGGGCCGCCCGCGCCCTCCCGGCCGACGGGCGGCCGATCACGCCGGAGCACGAGCCGCGCCACGCCGAGGCGGCGGCCACCCGGGACACCGGCCGGGCGGGCCTGGACGGGACCGTCGAGGTGCGGGTGGCCCGGCGCTGGAGTCGCTGCGCCGGACGTGCTGGCATCCGCGCCGCCCTCGACCTGATCGCCGACCACCCGCGGCTGACCGCTACGGCGGTCCGGACGGTCGGCGGCGAGGGCTACGAGGGCTTCGCGCCGGCGCGGGTGGTGGAGCGGGCGGGTGGGCCCTCGCGGTGCCCGCCGGCCTCACACCTCGTGGTAGAAGCCCACGTTGACGCTGCGCGGGGCGGAGCGGTCCAGGATGACGACCTCGCCGTTGCCGCCCCGGGGCAGCGCGACGCTGCCGCCGTAGGCGACCGGGTGGACCTGCTCGCCGACGGTCAGCCGGACCTCGGAGGACGGCTCGGGCAGCGAGCCGCGCAGCCAGCTCAGGTACCAGGTGCCGTCCTGGGCGCACTGGAACTCCAGATGGACCCTGGACACGAACAGCCAGTCGTCCGGCGTGGAGAGCCGGCACACCGACCTGTCCCGTCCCACCCGCAGCACGGCGCCCGGCTCGCTCGGCGCTTCGGCCATGAGCATGCCGGCCGTGGCCCCCGATTCCTCCGCGGACACGGCGGCCATGGTGAGTTCGAGCACGTGCGCTCCTCCTGAGACGTTCTGGCGGGCCGGGGCCGCCCCCGGTGGCCACGACGGACCGGTGCGGCGACCGTACGACGCGCTCGCTGCCGCCGAATGATAAAACGCCCGGTTCCACCGCGTCTGCCTGGTGGGCACAATGGCCGTATGACCGAGCGAAAGCCGCCGGGCGTCGACTTCGAATCCTGGGTGGACAGGCAGATCCGTGACGCCGAGGCGCGCGGGGAGTTCGAACGGCTGCCGGGGGCGGGCAAGCCGCTGCCCGCCGACATGGAGTCCCCGTACGACGAGCTGTGGTGGGTCAGGCGGAAGCTGGCCCGCGAGGGCCACTCCGTGCTGCCGCCGACGCTGGCCCTGCGCAAGGAGGCCGAGGACGCCCTGGCGGCGGCCTACGCGGCCCCTTCCGAACGGCTCGTCCGGAAGATCATCACGGATGTCAACGTCAAGATCCGCGACATGATGTTCAAGCCCCCGCCCGGCCCCCCGCTGGGCAAGAAGCCGTACGACGTCGAGGACGTCGTACGGCAGTGGCGGGAGCGCCGGGCGGGGAGGGCGGGGGACGGGCCGCAGGGCCCGCCCGCCTGACGGCCCGCCGGTTCCTCGGAACCGGCCCGGTCCGGCCCGGTCCGGTTCGGTCTGGTTCGGTCTGGTTCGGTCAGGTGCGCAGCAGCCGTTCCGCCAGCCCGCGGTAGTCCCGCAGGGCCAGACGCAGCTGCTCGGTGTCGGTTCCGGCACCGGTCGCGGTCCCGGCGCCGGTCGCGGCGGTGTCCGGGCCCTCGCCCCCGTCCGCGGTCCGCCAGGACCGGCTCAGGGTGCGGCGCCGCTCGGTCACCGCGTCGGTGAGGCGGGCGGCGAGTTCCTCCAGCACGTGGTCGGCCTGCTCCACGGAGTCCCGCGGGGCGTCCACGAACCCGGCCACGGCGTGCTGCAACTGCTCGGAGAGCTCGCGCCGGTGGTCGTCCCGGAGGAGACCGGCGCCGTGCACGTCCTCGGGAAGGCCGTCGTGGGTTCCGGGAGCGGTCGTTCGGCCGACCGGGCCGATGGTCGTGGTGGGGGGCGCCTCGCCCGTCGGTGCGTTGCCGGGGCGCCGGGTCGTGTCGGTCGTCTCGCTCATCTCGCTCAGCTCTCCTTCGCCTGTCGCCGGTGGAGCAACGACGGCATGTGGGGGGAGCGGCCGGGTGCGGCCGTCTTCCCGCGGGCGCCGTGCGGGCCGGCGCGGTGGTCTCCGCCGTCGTGGCGGGACGGCCGCACCAGGTCGTCGAAGAGGGCGCGCGCCTCGACCATCGCCTCACGCATCTCCTCGGTGTCCGCACCGCCTTCGTGCGTGCCGTGGGCGCCGTGCGTGCCGTCGGTGCGGGCCTGCGCCACCCGGTGCACCCGCCGGTAGCCGTCGACGTGCCGGGCGTGGTGCACGGAGAGCGCGGCGAGCTGCTCCTCGTACTGTCCGCCGCCGGGGAAGCCCCGGGCGGCGGCGAGGTCGGCGAGCAGCCGGTCCGCCTCGGCGACCGCGTCCCTCGGCGAGTCGACGAACCGCTCCTGCGCGGCCGTCCAGCTCGCCTCGTACCTCTCCCGTTCGGCGTGCTCCAGCGGTCGTGTCCGCAGGTCGCCGTGGAGCCGTACCCGCTCGGCCAGTTCGCGTTCGGCGGCTTCGGCGTCCCCGTCGTGCCGGGCGAGGGCCCGGTCGTACTCGGGTCCGAAGCGCCGCTTCAGGTGCGCGCCGTGGTACGGACCGCGGGCGCGCAGGGTCAGTAGTGCCACCGCGACGACAACGACCGCCACGATCACGATCACGGCAATGATCAGGCCAGTGGACATGGATGCCTTCCCGTGTGTCGGCCAACCGGCGCTCCTCACGCGCCGGTTCACCGAACGGGTAGCCGAAAACCCCGCCCGCAAACAGAGTTGCGCATCCGGTTGCGGAGGAAAGCAGAATGCGGCCATGACGTGGACCGTCCGCCCCGAACTCCCCGACTCCCCCGCCGCTGCCGCGCTCTGGCGGGCGTACTACACCGAGCTCAGCGACCGCTGGTACCTGCTGCACGAGGGACGCCGGACCGACCCGGCGGAGCTGGAGCGCGAGGTCGCCGCCCAGTCGGGTGCCGACCTCGTGCCGCCGCGGGGACACCTGCTGGTCGCGCGGTACGCGGGCGAACCGGCGGGCAGCGCGGGGGTCCGGCTGCTGGACGCCGCGACCGCCGAACTCACCCGGGTCTTCGTCCACGAGGCGATGCGCGGCAGGGGTGGTGCGGCGCTCCTGGTGGGCGCCGCCGAGGAAGCGGCCCGCGCGTCGGGGGCCACCCAGCTGATCCTCGACACGCGTGCGGACCTCGTGGAGGCCCGTGCCCTGTACGCCCGGCTCGGTTTCACCGAGACCGAGCCGCACAACGCGGGGCTGTACGCCGAGCACTGGTTCGCCAAGCACCTCGTATGAGCCCACCCGCCTGCTCCGCCCGCCTGTCCCGCCCTCCTGTCCCGTCCGGACCACCCGGCCGGAACCACCCGGCTCAGCCGACGGGTGTCTCCGGTCGCTCGTCGTGCGGGCCTTCCGGGCTGTCGTCGTGCGGGTCTCCGGTTCGTGGTGCGCCCAGTTCCTCCGTCAGCTCGTGCGCCAGCCGCACCAGGTCGGTCGGCCGGTCCGGCCCCCACCGGTCACCGAGCAGTTCGGCCAGGAACTCCTCCTGCGCCCGCGCCAGCCGCTCCACGACCGCGCACCCGTCGTCGGTCAGGACCAGGCCGGGGCCCTCGCGTGTGACGAGGTGCCGCGCCTCGGCCTGGCGGGCGGCCTCCAGGACGACGGCGGGCGGGAGGGTGCTGCCTCCGGCGAGCAGGGCGGGTTGCACCGGGCCGCGCTCCCTGATCCCCAGCAGCAGCCAGCTCGTCGCGGGCAGCAGGTCGCAGCCCGCGCGGACGGTGGTCGTCCGGTAGATCTCGCGCCGTCCCTCGTGGGTGCCGAGCAGCGACAGCGCGCGGCCCGCCTCGTCGGGGGAGGGCCGTTCCGCCGGCCGGTCGCCCTGCGGCCCGGCGCCGTCGGGCGCGGGGACCGAGGAACGCAGCTTGTCCTCCTTGAGCAGCCAGGCCAGGACGAAGCCGAGGAGGGCGAGGGGGACGGCGTACAGGAAGACGTCCGTGATGGCGGCGGCGTACGCGTGGACGGCCTCGGGGCGCAGGGCGGCCGGCAGGTCCGCCATGCCGCGCGGGTCGGCCTGCAGCGCGTCGACGGAGACGCCGGGCGGGAGCCGCTCGCCGCGGAAGGCGTCGGTGAGCCGGTCACCGAGGCCGCTCGCGAAGATCGTGCCGTAGACGGCGACGCCGAAGGAGGCGCCGATGGAGCGGAAGAAGGTCGAGCCGGAGGTGGCGACGCCCAGGTCCTGGTAGGAGACGGCGTTCTGCACGATCAGCACCAGGACCTGCATGACCAGCCCGAGCCCGAGGCCGAAGACGAGGAAGAAGGCGCTCATCACGGCGGTGGAGCTGTGCTCGTCGAGCTGGTGGAGCAGCAGCAGGCCGACGGTGGTGACGGCGGTGCCCGCGATGGGGAACACCTTCCAGCGGCCGGTGCGGCTGACGATCTGTCCGGAGACGGTCGAGGCCGACAGCGTGCCGAACACCATCGGCAGCATGTACACGCCGGACATGGTCGGGCTCACCCCGTGGACCATCTGGAGGAACGCCGGCAGATAGGTCAGCGCGCCGAACATGGCGAAACCGATGATGAAGCTGATCACGACGGAGAGCGTGAAGGTGCGGATCCGGAACAGCTTCAGCGGCAGTACGGGTTCGGCCGCCCGCCGTTCCACCGCGACGAAGACGACGGCGAGGACGACGCCCAGCACCGCGAGGACGACGACCTGCGGCGAGCCCCAGCCCCAGGTGGTGCCGCCGAGGGAGGCGACCAGGACCAGGCAGGTGGCCACGGAGGCGATGAGGAGGGTGCCGAGGTAGTCGATGACGTGCCGGGTGGATCTGCGCGGGATGTGCAGCACCGTCGCGATCACGGCGAGCGCGACGACCCCGAGGGGCAGGTTGACGTAGAACACCCAGCGCCAGCTCAGATGTTCGGTGAACAGTCCGCCGAGGAGCGGCCCGAGGACACTCGTCGTGCCGAATACCGCGCCGAACATGCCCTGGTACTTGCCGCGTTCACGGGGCGGGACGAGGTCGCCGACGATCGCCATGGACAGCACGACCAGTCCGCCGCCGCCCAGTCCCTGCAGCGCGCGGAAGGCGATCAGCTGGGACATGTCCTGCGCCGCGCCGCACAGCGCGGAGCCCAGCAGGAAGATGAGGATGGCGAGTTGGAACAGCCGCTTGCGGCCGTACTGGTCGCCGAGCTTGCCCCACAACGGGGTGGCCGCGGTCGAGGCCAGCAGATACGCGGTGACCACCCAGGACAGGTGCTCCAGACCGCCCAGTTCGCTGACGATGGTGGGCAGCGCGGTGGCCACGATGGTCTGGTCGAGGGCGGCGAGGAGCAGACCGAGGAGCAGGGCGCTGATCGAGACGACGAGGTTCTTGGGCGCCTGCTCCGGGGGGCCCGCGGCGGAGGGCGGCGGCCCGGCGGCGGGCGGCGGCGGTCCGGAGCCGGCACCGGGTGAGGGCCGTGTCCCGCCCGCCCGCTCCGTCCTGCCGTGCGCGTCCCCGGCCATGGCGACCTCCACAGGTTCTGGTTTCCGGGTCCATCGTGATCGGTATGACCGTTTTTCTCCTGTCGAGCGGCCCGTTGGGCATCCCCGGAAGCCCACGTTCCGGGGGCTTGTGCACCGGGGCGTGGAGAAGATCTGCATAATCTCTGGAGATCGCGAGGGGAGGGACAACGCGTGGATCATCCGACGGGAACCCCGTGCCCGGAGTGCGGTACGCCCAGGAACAGGGACAACACTCCCGCCTGCGCCTGCGGTCCGCGGGCGTCCGACGCCCTCCGCGACGCCCGCACCGCCCAGGCGGCGGCGGTGGAGGACTTCCATCCGCTCCGCATACGCCCATACGTGGAGTTCGACGAGGAAACGCCGGCGACTGCGCCGGATGCCACACCGGGGCACGGCGCCGCGCCCGGGCCCGACGCCGGGGTCGAGCACGCCCCCGAGCCGGAAGCTGGACAAGGGACCGCGCCCTCCGCCCCGGCCGAGGGCCGACCGGTCGCGCCGCCGGCCGCCGACGCGACCGTGCAACTGCGCGCCCTCCCACCGGACGCGGCATCCGCGCCCCCCTCCGCCGCGCCCGAGCCCGGGCCCGAACCCTCGTCCGCGCCCGGCCCCACACCGCTCACCTCGCCGCTCGCTCCGCCCACGACCGAGCCGAACGCCACCGACCTCCACCTGTTCGAGACCACCCGCCCGCTCCGGGCGGTGCCCGCCGCGGCAGGTCCGGCCGCGGGCCCGGTCGCGGACGCCGGGGGGCCCACCCCCCGGAACCGCCGCCGTCGCCGTACCGCGCTGCTCGCGGCCGCCGGGGCCGTCGTGGCGGTGGCGGGGGCCGCCGGGTGGGCGAGCGGGCTGTTCGCGTACGAGGCGCCGTCCCGGGACGGCGCGCTGCCGGACGACGTGCGGGTGAGCGTGCCGGACGCCCCGGCGGCCTCGTCCTCGGCCTCGGCCTCGCCGTCCGAGGGCACGGGCCCGACGGCCTCACCGTCACTCCTGGTGTCGTCCTCGGCCTCGGCGTCCGAGAGCGCGAGCCCCTCGGCGTCGGCCTCGCCCTCGGACTCGGCGTCGGAGGCCGACGCTTCGGCGACCCCGTCGGACACGGCGGAGCCGTCGTCCGCCGCGCCCACCACCGCCCCGGCCGACACCCTCGAGGAGGGGGCGGACGAGGCGGAGCCCGAAGTCCCCGGCGCCGTGCTGCGCCGCGGCGACCGCGGGCCGGAGGTGATCGAACTCCAGCAGCGCCTGCGCCAGTTGCGCCTGTACAACAGCGAGATCCACGGCCGGTTCAACCGCCGGGTGGAGGACGCCCTGCGCACCTACCAGTGGTCCCGGGGCATCAGAGGCGACGAGCTGGGCGTGTACGGACCGGAGACCCGGAGCCGACTGGAGTCGGAGACCCGGCAACCGTAGCCCGGCGGGCCGGGCGCGAGCGTCACGCGCCTACGGCTCCGGTGACGTGCAGCAGCAGCGTCCCGTCCGTCTCGCGCTCGACCCGTACCTGGGTCAGGTCCCGTACCGCCACGTCCGGGGCGTGGAATCCGGCGCGGGGGCCGATCCCGACCACCCGCATCCCGGCCGCGCGCCCCGCGGCGATGCCCGCCCCGGAGTCCTCGAAGACCACGCAGTCGGCGGGGTCGACGCCCAGTTCCGCCGCGCCCTTGAGGAAGCCCTCGGGGTCGGGCTTGCTCGCGCCGACGGACTCGGCGGTCACCCGCACCTCGGGCAGCGCCAGTCCGGCGGCGGCCATCCGGGCCGTGGAGAGGCCGACGTCGGCCGAGGTCACCAGCGCGTGCGGCAGGCCGTCGAGCGAGGCGAGGAAGTCACGGGCGCCCGGTATCTCGACGACGCCCTCGGTGTCCGAGGTCTCCTCGGCGAGCATGCGCGCGTTGTCGGCGTGGTTCTGCGCCATCGGCCTGTTCGGCAGCAGCAGCGCCATCGAGGCGTAGCCCTGCCGGCCGTGCACGACCTTCATGACCTCGTCCCCGTCGAGCCCGTGCCGCTCGGCCCAGCGCCGCCAGACGCGCTCGACCGAGGCGTCCGAGTTGACGAGGGTGCCGTCCATGTCCAGCAGGAGGGCGCGGGCGGTGAGTACGGCGGTGGCCGTCATCGGCAGCTCCAGAGCGCGGGGGTGGGACCGGGCCCGGGTGCGGGCCGGGAGCGGGGACCGGCGGAGACAAGGCGGCCCCGCCCGCCGGTCAGGGAGAACGAGCGGGAGCCACTTTGTTCATCCACGGTACAAAACCCGTCCGGCATCCCGCCACCCCCTCCCCCAACCGTTCACAATTCGTTGGCCCCGCCGTCGCTCCCGCGCCCCTTCACGTTCACGGGGTCCGGGCGCCCCGCACCCGGACCCCGGGCGGCCCTCGGACCGGTCGTCAGCCGGTGACCGCCTCCCACAGGCTCCACACCCCGAGCCCCAGCATCAGCAGCGCCGCGATCCGCGTGATCAGCTTCAGCGGCACCCGCTTCATCAGTGCCTTCCCGCCGACGATGCCCAGTCCGGCCACCGCCCACAGCGCGAGCACCGCGCCCAGGCCGACGGAGAGCGGGTCGTCGTACCGGGCGGCGAGGTTGGCCGTCATGATCTGGGTGAGATCGCCGAACTCGGCGACCAGGATGAGCATGAAGCCCGCCCCGGAGACCTTCCAGAAGGACTGGTTCTCCGGCTTGCGGATCTCCTCCTCGTCCTCGTCCTTCCTGAACAGCAGCACCGCCGCACCGCCCAGGAAGAGCGCGCCCGTGATCGCGCTCACGACCTGCTGCGGCAGCAGGGTGAGCACGCTCCCCGCCGCCACCGCGAGCGCGACGTGCACCGCGAAGGCGGCGGCGACGCCGGCGAAGACGTAGGAGGCCCGGTAACGGGTGCCGAGGACGAGGCCGGCGAGCGCGGTCTTGTCCGGCAGTTCGGCCAGGAAGACGACGCCGAAGACGACGGCCGTGACGGTCAGGTTGATCAACGGTTCCTCGATCGGTCGGGGCTGCCCCACCGAGAGTGCTGTGCGTTCGCGGACACCTCGGCGCGGCAGCACACGTGGTGCCCGCGCCGAGGGGCACGGGTGGTGCACTGCTTGCCGAAGGTCTCGCCGGCCGGCCCCTGCGGGACCTGCCTCCGGGCGCCGGCTCAGACGGTTCTGAGCAGTATGTCGACGGTCCGGCGAAGGGCTACTCCCCCTCTGCGCCGTCCATGGTACGCGAGGCTCCGCGGACCGTCTGTGGGCGCGGACACATCACACCCGCACCACATCCGCACCGCCCCGACCCTGGACATGTCATGGTCGCGTCATTAACTTCTCACCCGACCCACCCCTCCCCGTAACACCGCGGGCCGAGCATTCCCCTGCTCGCACTTCAACGGACCCGCCCCACAGAGGAGTTCGCACATGCCGAAGCTCTACGCGCGTCGACGGCTGAGCATAGTCGCGGCGCTCACCGGACTCATCGCCTCCGCCGGGATGCTCAACGCGACGAGCGCCTCCGCCGCCCTCCCCACCCCGGTCAGCGCCTCCACCGCCCGCACCTACCTCGCCTCGCTGCCCGTCGCCGCGGAGGTCCGCACCGGCTACAACCGCGACCTCTTCCCCCACTGGATCACCGTCAGCGGCACCTGCAACACCCGCGAGACGGTCCTCAAGCGCGACGGCGCCAACGTCGTCACCGACTCCTCCTGCGCGGCCACCAGCGGCAGTTGGTACTCCCCGTACGACGGCGCCACCTGGACCGCCGCCTCCGACGTCGACATCGACCACCTCGTCCCGCTCGCCGAGGCCTGGGACTCCGGCGCCCGGAACTGGACCACCGCCCAGCGCCAGGCCTTCGCCAACGACCTGACCCGTCCGCAGCTGCTCGCGGTCACGGACAACGTCAACCAGTCCAAGGGCGACAAGGACCCCGCGGAGTGGATGCCGTCCCGCACCGCCTACCGCTGCACCTATGCGCGCGCCTGGGTCCAGGTGAAGTACTACTACGGCCTGTCGGTCGACTCGACCGAGAAGTCCGCCCTCCAGGGGTACCTCGCGAGCTGCTGAGCACCGGTTTCCCCCACCGGCCTCCGTCGCTGCGTACCGTACGGGGCGACGGAGGAAGGTGACGCCATGACCGCACTGCGCCTCGGACCGCTGCTGAGGTACGTCGACGGCTCGTCCGCGACCGTCTGGGTCGAGACGAGCCGGCCGGGTACCGCCGAGGTGCGCTGCGCGGACGGGTCCGGCGGGACGGCCCGCACCTTCCAGGTCGCGGGCCACCACTACGCGCTGGTCGAGGTGACCGGCCTGACCCCGGGCACGGCGACGCCGTACGAGGTGTTCCTCGACGACGGACGGGTGTGGCCGCTGCCCGGGGAGGAGCCCTTCCGGTCCCTCCCGCCCTCCGTCATCGCCACCCCCGCTCCCGCCTCCGACCCCACAGCCGACACCGGCCCCGGCCTGCGCGTCGCCTTCGGCTCCTGCCACTGGGCGGCCCCGCCCACCGGCGAGCACGACCCCGTCGGCCCCGACGCGCTGCACGCCCTGGCCACCCGCGTCGCGGCCGACCCGGCCGGGGAGCGGCCCGACGTACTGCTCCTCCTGGGCGACCAGGTGTACGCCGACGAGACCTCCGAGGCGACCCGCGCGTACCTCGCCGCCCGCCGCGGCCTCGACGCCCCCCCGGGCGCCGAGGTGGCGGACTACGAGGAGTACACCCACCTCTACGACGAGTCCTGGCTCGACCCCCCGGTGCGCTGGCTGCTGTCCACCGTCCCCACCTGCATGATCTTCGACGACCACGACATCGCCGACGACTGGAACACCTCCGCCTCCTGGGTCGCCGACATGCGCGCCACCTCCTGGTGGGGGGAGCGGGTGCGCAGCGGCCTGATGTCGTACTGGGTGTACCAGCACCTGGGCAACCTCTCCCCGCGTGAGCTGGCGGCGGACCCCCTGTACGCGTCCGTCCGGGAGAACCCCGACGGTACGGAGGCGCTGCGGGCCTTCGCCGCCGAGGCCGAGGCGGACCCGGCCTCCACCCGCTGGAGCTACCGGCGCGACTTCGGCCGGGTGCGGCTGCTGATGGTGGACAGCAGGGCGGCCCGCGTCCTGACGGAGGGCGAGCGCTCGATGCTCGACCCGGGCGAGGCCGCATGGCTGCGCGACCGGGTACGGGACGGGCGCGGTTCGTACGACCACCTCCTCATCGGCACCTCCCTGCCCTGGCTGCTGCCGCACCTGGTGCACGACGTCGAGGCGTGGAGTTCCGTGCTGTGCCGGGGCGACAAGGGCCCCCGGTGGGCACGGTTCGGGGAACGGCTGCGGCGCGCGGCGGACCTGGAGCACTGGGCGGCGTTCCCGGAGTCCTTCGGGGAGCTGGCGGAGCTGATCGCCGAGGCCGGCACGGGGCCGGACGCCCCGGCGACGGTGTCCGTGCTCTCCGGCGATGTGCACCACGCCTACACGGCCGAGCCGAGCTGGCCGGGGCGGGAGCCGGACGCCCGGGTGACGCAGCTGACCTGTTCCCCCGTGCACAACTCCATTCCCCCGTCGATCCGGTGGGGTTTCCGCTTCGGCTGGAGCGCCGCCGCCCGCGCCCTGGGCCGCGTCTTCGCCCGGCACGGGGGAGCGGGGAGGCCGCCGGTCGCGTGGCGCAGGACGGGCGGGCCGTGGTTCGGCAACCAGCTCATGACGCTGACCATGCGGGGACGTTCGGCGGTGCTGCGACTGGACCAGGCCCACACGGAGAAGCCGCGGGAGACAAGGCCGGAGACCGGAAGCGGACGGCGGACGGGGGCGCGGCTGAGGACGGTGACGGAGGTCCGGCTGAGCGATCAGCGGGGGAAAGCAGTCAGGTGACGCCTCGTCAGCTCCAGTGATGTGACTGCGAGTTCACTGCGGGACGACCGTGACGCGAACCTGATCGAACTCGTCGGCGGCAGCCGGGGCGGAAGCCGACGGAGCAGGTCCCGGTCGCCGCCTGACGGTCCGGCAGTCCGGAACACCGACTCCGGGCACCGGGCACATGAACCTCCCGTGACCTTTCCGTCACATCCCCGGCGTAGGCTCGTAGGCTGTCAAGGCCACCCCTGCCGCTCCCCCGCGCCAACGCGGCACGGTCTGGCCCACGGGGGAGCCAGGGGAGTTCGGGTGGAGAGTTTCGGGTCGCTGGTCGGCAGTCCATGGGTCTATGCGGTGGTGGCCCTCTCGGTGCTGCTCGACGTGTTCCTGCCGGTGCTGCCGAGCGGGGTCCTGGTGATCACGGCGGCCACGGC
This sequence comes from Streptomyces sp. NPDC004051, assembly GCF_053604275.1. Lineage (NCBI taxonomy): Bacteria > Bacillati > Actinomycetota > Actinomycetes > Kitasatosporales > Streptomycetaceae > Streptomyces > Streptomyces sp. NPDC004051. The sequence continues at coordinate 642,168 of NZ_JBSGHG010000001.1, forward strand.
CGCCGCCGCGGGCACCGCGACCGACGTGCCCGACATCCTGGCGCTGATCCTCTGCGCCGCCACCGCCTCAGTCCTGGGCGACCTGGTCGCCTGGCGTCTCGCCTGGCGCGGCGGCGCCCGTCTGGACCGGGCGATCGCCCGGTCGCGCCGGCTGACCGGCGCGCAGGAACGTCTCGGTTCGGCGCTGGCCCGGGGCGGCGGCGGCCTGGTCGTCCTCGCCCGTTTCGCCCCGGCGGGCCGCTCGCTGGTCTCGCTCGGCGCCGGCGCCGCCCGCCGCCGGGCCCGCGACTTCCTGCCCTGGTCGGCACTGGCGGGCCTGTCCTGGGCCGCCTACAGCGTGGCCCTCGGCTACTTCGGCGCCCACTGGCTGGGCGCGTCCTGGCTCGGCACCGCGGTGTCGGTCGCCGCGCTGTTCGCGGCGGGCGCGGGAGCGACCTACCTGGTGCGCCGGCACCCGGTACCGGTGGAGGCCTCGTAGGGGCGGAGCGGCCGGGGCGTCGCGGTGGGCCGGAGCCGCCCGCTCACCCCGCCTCTCGCGCCGCGCCCGCGCCGCGCACCTCCAGGCCGTCCAGCAGTTCGGCCGTGGCCTCGGCGATCGCCTCCACGGCCCGGTCGAAGACCTCGCGGTTGTGGGCGGCCGGCGCCCGGAAGCCGGACACCTTCCGCACGTACTGCAGGGCGGCGGCCCGGATCTCGTCCTCGGTGGCCTCCTCGGGCAGGGCGGGCGGACGCAGGGTCTTGATACTCCGGCACATGCCCCCAGTCTCTCCCCGCCGGGCCCCTGCGGGCTACGAGGGCGGACCGCCGGAGGGCATCGAACGGGGTCCCCGTGAGGGCGCCGCCGTCCGCAGCACAGCGAGAAGGGCCTCCGGAACGTCTCCGGAGGCCCTTGATCGCCATGCGGTGGGCGCGGACGGTTTCGAACCGCCGACATCCTGCTTGTAAGGCAGGCGCTCTACCCCTGAGCTACGCACCCGGGACCCGGACGCACCGCCCAGGCCGAACCGACAGCCTACATGGCCCGGGGCGCGGTCCGGCACACCCCTGCTCCGGCGACGGAAGCTCCACGGTCCGTACGACGAACCGACCGACCCGTGTGTTCGCTCTCCACCGGTGGGACAATGGCACCGGCAGGGCGAACGACAGTACGGGAGAGGGATGTGACGGCGACACCAGGGCAGCCGTACTCGCCGTCGGGACCACGCGTGCACCGCACGCGTGGTGTTCTGTCTCCTCCCTCGTGGCCACGCCCTCGCACGGTGCGCCTCCGCCGGGCGACCGGTCCGCTCCGGGACACGTTCGCCCTGATGACCCTGCCGCTGGTGGCGGCGCCGGTGCTGGCCGCCGCGTTCGCCGGCGGCGGCACCCGGCGCTGGTTCGGCGGGCGGGCCGAGAACCAGCGGGCCGAGGCGCAGGCCGCCAAGGACGCGGCGGCGGCCGCGTTCTACGAGCTCGACACCGCCCAGCGGGACCTGCGGATCTCCATCGAGACGATCACCGCCGTCGACAGCTCCCCCGCCGCCCGGCGGGCCGTCGCCGACTTCGAGGCGCTCGGCCGCCGTATCGACGAGGCCAGCCACCAGTACATCGACGCCGTCGACGCCCATGACCTGGACTGCGACGACCTGGAGGCCTCGGCCGCCTCCCGGGCCCGCGCCGAGCTGACCGCCGCCAAGGACGAGCTCGACCGGGTCAAGCGGGAACTGGACCGCTTCACCGACGGGCTGGGTCCCCTCCTCGGCAAGGCCGAGACCCAGCTGGCCCGGCTCGCGCCCGCCGTGGAGCGGGCCCGGCAGGCCCTGCTCGCCGCGTCGAACGCGCTGGACACCGCCCGCGGGTCGGGGCTGCGGGCCGACGACCTCGCCGCCCGGCTCGCCGCGCTCTCCCCGGAGCTGACCAAGCTGAACCAGGGCGCCGGGCAGCACGGTGTGCCGGGGACCCTGGAGCGGGCCGAGCAGGTCACCCGCCGGGCCGAGGCCGTCCGCGCGGAGGCCGAGCGGCTGCCGGAGCGGGCCGCCGAGACCGACCGCCGGCTGGTCTCCCTGCGGACCCGCGCCCAAGCCCTCACCACCCGGTCCGCGCAGGTGGAACCGGTCCTCAGCGAGCTGCGCCGCCGCTTCACCATCGCCTGCTGGCAGGACCTGCAGCGCGTCCCCGAGGTGGCCGCGGAGAACCTGCGCCAGGCCGAGGGCAGGCTCGCCGAGGCGAGAACCGCGCGCGAGGAGCAGCGCTGGGCGGACGCGACCGCCCTGCTGTCGACGGTGCGGGCGCTGTTGAACACGACCGACGAGGCGGTGTCCGCCGCCGGTGACCGGCTGCACCGGCTGAACGCCGTGCAGAAGGACCCCGAGCAGGAGATCGAACGCACCCGTTTCGCCATCCGGGACGCCCAGCGCCTGGCCATGGCCGGCCGCCACACCCCGGACCCGCGCCACGCCCACCCGCTGGACGCCGCCGTGGCCCGCCTGGACCGGGCCGTCGACTCCCTCGAGGGCCGTCACCCCGACTACTGGCACTTCCTGACGGAGACGGAGGCGGTCCGCGAGTCGGTGGCACAGGTGGTGGCCCTGATCCGCGAGGAGCGCGGCGGCTCCGCCGGCTGACCGGCACGTCGCTCCGGCGGCCCGCTCCCCCGCCACGAACCGGGGCGGCCGGTTAGCCTGTGCGCATGCCTCGTTATGAGTACCGCTGCCGGACCTGCGGCGACACCTTCGAACTGAGCCGTCCCATGGCGGAGTCCGCCGCCCCGGCCGACTGTCCGTCGGGACACGACGACACGGTGAAGCTCCTGTCCACGGTCGCCGTGGGAGGCACCGCCTCCGCCCCGGCCGCCGCGCCCCGCGCGGGCGGGGGCGGCGGGGGCGGAGGCTGCTGCGGCGGGGGCTGCTGCGGCTGACTGCCCCGGCCGCTCCCCGGTCACCGGCGGGGACCCCGTCCTCGGCGGGGTCCCCGCCGGTGCCGTCAGCGCGGTGTGCGGGCCGTGTGCAGGAACTCCCGCAGGATGCGTTCGCCGGCCAGCACCCCGCGCTCGGGCAGTGCCGTGATCCCGGGGGCCGTCCAGCCGACGTCGGCCAGTTCGCCGTGGCCGGGTCGCCAGCCCCGGTCGGCGGCGAGCAGCAGGTCGGCGTCGAGGAGGGAGTCGCCGGCCGTGAGGGTGAGCTCGGCGCCGGTGCGGCGGGCGACCTCGCGCACGGCCGCGCTCTTGGTGAGCGGCTTCGGCACGGCGTAGATCTTGCGGCCCTGCAGGGAGACCGTCCAGCCCCGGTTCTCCGCCCACACGGCGAGTTCCTTCACCCACCCCTCGTCCAGCAGCCGGCGCTCGACGACGAGGTAGGCGAAGAGGTCCTCGGCGACCCGGTGCTTGAGGGTCCAGGCCGGTTCGGCGGTCCGCAGCAGGTGGTCCTGCACCTCGGAGAGCGGGGCGCACTCGGCGGCGAGGCGGGTGGTCACCCGGGCGTGCCAGTCGGGGTCGGAGACGCCGTCGACCAGGAGGTGGCCGCCGTTGGCGCAGATGGCGTAGGCCGGCGGGGGGCCGGGGAGGCTGATGCGCCCGTACTGCTCGCGGGTGCGGGTGGTCGTCGGCACGAACACCGCGCTGCCACCGAGTTCGGTGAGCAGTCCGGCCGCCGTCTCCGTCATGAAGGACAGCGGGCGGCTCTCGTAGACCTCCACGCACAGCAGGCGGGGCGCCTCGGCGTCGGGCCCGGCCAGGGCGAGGGCGCCGTTGGAGTAGATGAGCGTGCGGTCGAGGTCACTGGCGACGAGGACGGACATCAGCGGGTCACCGCCTTGCCGTCGGCGCCGGTCGCGCCGCGCGTGTAGCGGGGGTGGATCAGCCCGACGCAGGTGTACGGGAGCCCGTCGACCTCCTCGACGGGGACGCCCCGCTGTTCGGCCAGCAGCCGGACGTGGTCGAGGTCGCTGCCCGCCCCGGCCCGCGCCAGTATCTTCCAGGGCACCCGGCGCAGCAGCACCCGGGTGGTCTCGCCGACGCCGGGCTTGACCAGGTTCACGTCGTGGATGCCGTACTCCTCGCTGATGCGTTCGACGGCGGCCCAGCCCTCCCAGGTGGGGGTGCGGTCGGTGGCGAGCAGTTCCTTGGCCTGGGCGCAGGCGGCGTCCGTGACCTCGGGGAAGCGGGCGGAGACGGCGTCCAGGAAGGCCGCCGAGGCGTCCGCGCCGGCGAGCTCGCGGTAGAACTTGGCGCCGTGGAAGTCGTCCGGGCCGACCAGGTCGGCGCGGAGCACGGTGCGTGAGACGAGGCCGGAGACGGTCGAGTTGAGGCAGGCGGAGGGGATCAGGTAGTCCTCGCGGGTGCCGTAGGTCCGTACGCAGGAGCCGGGGTCGGCCAGCACCGCGATCTCCGGGTCGAAGCCGGTGACGCCGTGGGTCTCCTCGAACTTCTCGACGGCCTGGGCGAGTTCACGGGTGATGGCGCCCTTGCCGGTCCAGCCGTCGACGAAGACGACGTCCCGGGGGTCGTGGTGGTCGGCCAGCCAGCGCAGCGCGTTGGCGTCGATGCCGCGGCCGCGGACGATGGAGACGGCGTAGTGCGGGAGGTCGAGCTGGTGCCGGTGCCGGGCCCAGCGGCGCATCAGGATGCCGACGGGGGTGCCGGCGCGGGCCAGGGAGACCAGGACCGGGCGGGGGGACCTCTCGGCGAGCACCGTCTCGGTGACCACGCCGACCGCGTGGGCGAGGCGGGCCGCCGAGGTCTTGAGGGCCGCGTGGAACAGCTGCTGGTACTGCTCGCTCGGCTGGTACTCGACGGGCAGCGACTCGGCGTAGTGCGCGCCGCCGCTCTGGATGGCCTCCTCGCGCTCCTCGGTCGGCGCCTCCAGGGTGACGTCCGAGAGGTCCTGGAGCAGCCAGCCGACCTCCTCGGGCGCGTATGAGGAGAAGGCGGGGCCGCGGAGGGGCTCGGGCAGCATGGAGGCGGGCCTTTCGAGGGCGTCGGGTCCGGCGGGTGTGTCGGGTCCGGCGGGTCCGGCGGGTCCGTGGGAGGGCGCGGGGACGTACGACGGTATGACCGCGAGGAGGACCTGCGGGGTGTGTGCGGCGAGCTCGGCCAGCAGACCGCCGGGCGCGTGCAGCGCGGGGGTGTCGGCGGCCGAGTCGACGACCGCGACCACGGTGTCGAAGCCGGCGCCCGCGACGTTGTAGGCGTAGCGCTCGCCGGGGCCGTCGGCGGGGTCGTCGTGGGCGGGGAAGACCAGCCGGGTGCGTATCGCGTAGCCGGGGTCGTCGACGGCGAGGACGGGTGAGCGGGTGGTGGTCGAGAAGCGCACCTCGACGCCCCTCTGTTCCAGCGCGTGGGCGAGGCGGAGCGGGGCGTACATCAGCTCCTCGAAGCCGAGGACGAGCACGCGGTGCGCGCCGTCGGGGAGCGCCGCTGCGAGGCGGGCCGCCATGTCGGGCAGTGCGCTCTCCAGGCGGGCGCGGTGCGCGGGGGTGAAGCCGTGGCGTCCGCCGTCGGGGAGGCCGGAAGGCCAGCCCAGCTCCACCCGCGTGGGCGCGTGGCCCGGGTGCGGACCGCCCTGGGGCGATCGCCCGGTTCCCGACGGCGCCGCGGTCGACCGACCGCCCCCCGTGGCACTCCCGTGGCGCGCCACCAGCTCCTGGCCCTTCTCCAGGACGCCCTTTGGCAACCGCACCGTGCCCGAGGCGGTCGTCACCAGGTCGATGCGCGCCCCGATCTCGCGGGCGAACTCGTCCAGCCGCCCGGCGTCGGCGGGCGAGCGCATGTCGACCAGGGCGACCACGACGTACCGCGTCCGCGGGTACCGCGCCTGCAGAGCGCGCACGGTGTTCAGCACCGTGTTGCCCGTGGAGAACTCGTCGTCGACCAGGACCAGCGGCCCGTCCCCGGCCAGCAGCCCGGGGTCCTCGGGGAGCAGCAGGTGGGAGGTCGCGTGCGAGTGGGACTCCTCGAAGCCCCCGGCCGTGGCCGTCCCCGCGACCGGGCGGCGGGTGGAGTGCAGGCAGGGGGCGACGCCCAGACCGTCGGCGACCGAGTGGCCGAGGCCGGTCGCGGTCTCCGCGTACCCGAGGACCACGGCCCGGTGGGCCTGGCCGCCCAGCAGGTCGCGTACCCGGCGGCCGAGGGCGACACCGTGGCCGTACACGACGGACGGCGGGCTGGGTACGTGCTTGCCGAGGACGTTGGACACCAGCAGGTGGGCCCGTTTGGGGTTGCGGCGCAGGGCCAGACCGAGCAGCCCGGTCAGCCGGTCGTCGCCGGCCAGTTCGACGCCGAGCCGCTCCGCGACCCAGCTCCCGGACCAGACGTCCTCGCCGGCCGGCGCCCCGTCGCGCGCCTCACGGCGCACTGCCTCGTTCACTGCCTTCTCACTGCCTTCTCACTGCCTTCGCTACGAGGGAACTCTTGCCGTCGCTGCGGTGGGTCGCCGCGGTACGTCGCTCCGGTACGTCACTCCGCCAGGCCGGCCGCGAGCAGCTCCACGAACCCGATGTCCTCGTTGGCCACGCCGAAGACCTCGGCGCGCAGCAGGGTCCGCTCGGCCCAGGCGCGGTGCGGCTTCACCTCGTTCATCTTGTTCGTGTACGCCGACCTCAGGACGCCCCCGCCGTCGCGTTCCGGCCGGAGGATGTCCTGCGCGTCGCTGTACTCCTCGTGGCTGACCACGGACAGCGCGTGCACGGGCAGCACGTGCGAAGGGTGGATGCAGGTCTTGCCCTGCAGTCCGTTGGCCCGGTCGAGGGAGATCTCCCGCAGCAGGCCGTCCATGGCGTGCTCGATCAGTGTCGCGCGCAGTTCCACGGCCTGTACCTCCAGGAAGGGGCTCTGCCGCAGTTGTGGCTTGAACATGCGCTCCTGGGCCCGGAAGTACTCCCAGACCGGTCCCGTCACGGTGAATCCGGTGCCGTCGGCGCGGCCGAGCATGTTCACCACGTCGGCGATCACGGAGGCGACGATCTGGATGTCGTAGGCGGTCATGTCGGGGGCGCGGCGCAGCCCGTACGGGGAGCAGAAGTCGGTCACGCCGAGACGCAGGGCCAGGACCCGGTCGCGGTACTTGTCGACCGCGCGGAGGATGCCTTCGAGGGTCTCCACGCGTGTCTCGCGGTAGAGCAGTTCCGGCGACTCCAGTACCGGCATGGCGAAGAGGCGGTGCCCGCTCTCGGCCTCGGCGAGGGCGAGGGCCTCCAGGAAGGGCACGCCGCGTTCCTCGGTGAACTTCGGCAGGACGAATCCGGACAGCAGCGGGAGGGCGGGGCCGAGACGCCGGACCAGGTCCGGTATCTGCTCGGGGGTCCGGACCCGGACGAACAGCAGCGGCAGATCGGCCGCCGGCCGGGTCGCCAGGTCGGCGAACTGGCGGACGAGGTTCCCCTCGCCGGCGATCACGTCCTCGTCGCCGATGGAGTCCTCCAGGCACAGCACCATCGAGACCACGCCGCGTCCCGCCTGCTTGACCACGTCGTCGGCGAGCCGGGGGCGGGTCGCGGGGCTGTACAGCGTGGCGCCGAGGGCCGTGGAGAGCAGGTGGGCCGGTGACTCCTGCGTGAACACGCCCGGCTCCCGGTGGAAGAGACGTTTCCTCACCGCCGGGGCGATCTGTCCGAAGTGACGCATTGAACTCCCCCGTGGCCGTTGGGCGTGCTGTGGAATGTCGGAAGGTGGCCGGTAATAGTACGTACGGAACGATGTCGGCGGTTCCCGCCCGGTGTGAACTCCGGGTGTCCCGGCCGTGTCGTTCCCATGCCGTCTCGCTACCCCCGCATTGTCGTGGCCAGGACGGAGAGGGCAGGATGACCGCATGACGCACGCCATGCTGAAGGGGTCGAACGTCCCGCTCCAAGCCACCACGGTACGCGCCGTCCTGCGCTGGTCCCCGGGGCAGGGTGTACCGGACGTGGACGCGTCCGCGCTGCTCCTGGGGCCCGACGACCGGGTGCGCTCGGACGAGGACTTCGTCTTCTACAACCAGCCCCGGCACCCGTCCGGCACGGTGTGGCGGCTCGGCAAGAAGCCGGTCGCCGAGGGTCTGACCGACACGATCCAGACAGACCTCGACGGGGTCGAGGAGGACGTGGGGCGGATCCTGCTGGTGGCGTCGGCGGACGGCGTCGCCTTCGACCAGGTGCACACGCTGCGCATCCTGCTGTTCGACGCACAGGCGCCCGACGCGGAGCCGCTGGCGTACTTCGACGTCAAACCGGAGACGGGCCAGGAGACGGCGCTGATCTGCGGTGAGCTGTACCGGCGCGGGGAGGGCTGGAAGTTCCGGGCGCTCGGTGAGGGCTACTCGAACGGGCTGAAGGGCCTGGCGACGGACTTCGGCATCTCGGTGGACGAGTCGGAGGCGGCGCAGGACCCCTCGGCCGCCGACCCCGACCGGCCGGACACGTCCGCCTCGACCGGCGCCCCGGCCCCTCCCGACGCGCTGACCCAGCCGCAGGCCCCGGCCGCGGCGGACCTGTCCGGGCCGCTGCCGCCCGAGCAGCCGGCGGGGGTGCCGGCCCAGCCCGCGTACGGGTATCCGCCGCAGCAGCCCCCGGCCGCACAGCCGGCGTACGGCTACCCGCAGACGACCGGTCGGCCCGCCTACGGCTACCCGCAGACCTCGCCCGCGGCCGCGGCGGGGGCGCCGTCCGGCTACGGCTACCCGCCGCCCGCTCCCGGCGTCCCCGACCCCGACTTCCGCCTGCCCCCGCAGGGGCCGCAGTTCATCGGGCGGTAGGCCCCGGCCCGGGACTCGGGCCCCGGTCCGGGCGGGGCCCTAGCGGTCCGCCTTCGACTTGAAGCCGCGGCCCCACTGCAGGCCCCACCCGTACAGCCGGTCGAGCTCCGCCTGGAAGCCGTAGACGAACTTCACCTCGCGGTGGACCACGATCTCGCCCTTGACGTTCTCGATCATCACCACCGCGCAGGAGCGGGCCTGCGGATGGCGCTCGTCCAGGCCGATCTCGATCCGCGGGCCGCTGCTCGGGAACAGCGTGACGACGGCGTGCGTGCGGTCGAAGGCGGGCGTCTGGTCGTAGATGTACGCGAAGACCAGCAGGCGTTTGATGTGCTCACGCTGGTCCAGGTTGACGTAGATCGTCTCACCGGATCCCGAGCCGAACCGGTCGTCGCCGCTGAGCTTGACGTACGGCGGCGCGTTGACGTCGCCGAGGAGGCCGCCGAGCGGCTGGACCACGCCCTTGGTGCCGTCCTGGAGTTCGTACAGGCAGCCCAGGTCCAGGTCGACGTTGACCATGCTCTGGCTGTGGGCGACGACCTCCGGGGGTTTGAGCGCCTTGAGCGGGTGCCGCAGCAGGCTCTCCCGCTGGGAGCCGCCCAGGTCGGAGGTCCGCATCCGCCAGCTCAGGTTGATCCGCAGGTGGCCGTTGGCCGCGCCCTGTTTGGTCAGGGACACCCGCGCATACCGTTTGGTCAGCTCGATGGCGTTGGTGGCCGCGTTGCCCGAGTCGAAGGCCGTCTCTTTCCCGCGCCACAGTCCGTCCAGAAAGCCCATTCCCGCCCCAAGTCCGCTCGTGTGCCCCCGCCCGGCCCCGCTTGCCGTGCCGTCCCGCTGCCGCGCCGTCCCCGCAACGGCCGACGGGGCGGCCCCGAGGAGTGGTTCCTCGACGACCGCCCCGAACAGAGCGTTCCTCACCCGGAGGGCTGTCACACCCCGGACGAGACCTCGGTCTTCTCCGGAGTCCCCCCGGCCGCCGCGATCGCCTTGTTGCGGCGCACGGAGGACCAGAAGGAGGCACCGATCAGGACGACACCGATCAGGCCGGTGATGATCTCGTTGATCTCGTACTGGATCGTGATGAGCAGCAGGGCGGCGAGCGCGCCGATGGCGTAGTGCGCGCCGTGCTCCAGGTAGACGTACTCGTCGAGGGTGCCCTGGCGGACCAGGTAGACCGTCAGCGAACGGACGTACATGGCGCCGATGCCGAGGCCCAGGGCCATCAGCACGATGTCGTTGGTGATGGCGAAGGCGCCGATCACGCCGTCGAAGGAGAAGGAGGCGTCCAGGACCTCGAGGTAGAGGAACATGAAGAACGCGGCCTTGCCGGCCATCGCGACCGCGGTGCGGGGCTTCCCTTCGCGCGCGGCCTTCTCCTCCGCCTCGTGCTCGCGCTCCTCCTCCTCTTCGAGCTTGTCCTCGAAGTAGCCGGAGAGCCCGCCCACGATCATGTAGGTGATCAGACCCCCGATACCGGCGAGGAGGACGGTCTCCGCCTTGTCGACGTGCATGCCGCCGTGCTGGTAGGCGTTGGCCCCGACGGTCACGGAGGCGATCAGCAGGACGATCAGCGCGACGCAGACCGACAGCATGTCGACCTTGCCGAGCTTGGAGAGGGGGCGTTCGATCCAGGTCAGCCACTTGATCTCCCGTTCCTCGAACACGAAGTCCAGGAAGATCATCAGCAGGAACATGCCACCGAACGCGGCGATCGACGGGTGGGCGTCGGTGACGAGCTGCTGGTACTGGTCCTTGTCGTCGAAGGCGAGCTTGACCGCCTCGATCGGACCGAGCTGGGCACTGAGGGCGACGATCACGACGGGGAAGACCAGCCGCATACCGAAGACGGCGATCAGAATGCCGATGGTGAGGAAGATCTTCTGCCAGAAGGCATTCATCTTCTTCAGGATCCCGGCGTTGACCACCGCGTTGTCGAAGGACAGCGAGATCTCGAGGATCGACAGGATCGCCACGATGCCGAAGGCGGTCCACCCCCCGAAAAGGATCGCTGCGACCAGACCGAGCGCGGTGACCGCGAACGACCAGCCGAAGGTTTTCAGAACCACTGGCTACCCCATCATGTGTGGGGGGCTCCCCCCGGACGATCTCCGGAGGAGACTCTCCCCGCTGCCGAAGTCGGCTTTACGAAACATTGACTCCGAAGTCTAGAGCGATGCCCCGCAACCCGGACGCGTACCCCTGTCCCACCGCCCTGAACTTCCACTCGCCCTGATAGCGGTAGAGTTCGCCGAAGATCATCGCGGTTTCGGTGGAGGCGTCCTCCGACAAGTCGTACCGGGCGAGTTCCTGCCCGTCCGCCTGGTTGACGACACGGATGAAGGCGTTGCTGACCTGGCCGAAAGCCTGGCCGCGGTCGTCGGCCAGATGAATGGAGACCGGGAAGACGATCTTGTCGCACCGGGCCGGCACCTTGGAGAGGTCGACCAGCAGGGACTCGTCGTCGCCGTCGCCCTCGCCGGTGAGGTTGTCCCCGGTGTGCTGCACCGAGCCGTCCGGGCTCGTGAGCTGGTTGTAGAAGACGAACCACTCGTCCCCCATGACCCGGCCGTCACTGCACACCAGTGCGCTGGCGTCGAGGTCGAAGGGGGCTCCGGTGGTGGAGCGCGCGTCCCAGCCGAGCCCGATCATCACCTGTGTGAGGTTCGGTGCGGCCTTGGACAGGGAGACGTTGCCTCCCTTGGCAAGCGTGACACCCATGATGCTGATCCCTCCCCGAATGCTGTTTCTCAGGTGGTCCTGCGCGTCCGGCGCCACACGTAAACCGTGTGGCGCCGGACGGAACGGCCGTGCGAGGCTGTCGGCCCCGGGCGGCGCCCGGGGCGTGACCGTCTCAGACGTTCACTCCGAAGTCCTGCGCGATGCCGCGCAGGCCCGACGCATAGCCCTGGCCGATGGCGCGGAACTTCCACTCGGCGCCGTGCCGGTACAGCTCGCCGAAGACCATGGCGGTCTCCGTGGAGGCGTCCTCCGACAGGTCGTAGCGGGCGATCTCGGCGCCGCCGGCCTGGTTGACGACACGGATGAAGGCGTTGCGCACCTGGCCGAAGGACTGCTGGCGGTTCTCGGCGTCGTAGATCGAGACCGGGAAGACGATCTTCTCGACCTCCGCCGGGACACCGGCGAGGTTGACCTTGATCTGCTCGTCGTCGCCCTCGCCCTCACCGGTGAGGTTGTCGCCGGTGTGCTCGACCGAGCCGTCGGGGCTCTTGAGGTTGTTGAAGAAGACGAAGTTGGCGTCGCTGGCGACCTTGCCGGTGTTGTTCACCAGCAGCGCGCTGGCGTCCAGGTCGAAGTCGGTGCCGGTCGTGGTGCGGACGTCCCACCCCAGTCCGACGATGACCGCGGTCAGGCCCGGCGCCTCCTTGGTCAGCGATACGTTGCCGCCCTTGCTGAGGCTGACTCCCACGAGTCCTCCATTGATGTCCGGGGGCGGGAAGCCCCGTCGTGCGTTGGATGTCCGATCAACGTGTCGATCCTAGTGATGGGTTCCCGGCCGCCGCAGGCCCCGGGGCGGAGGATCACGGGGTGTCGGACCTGATCACAGCGCGTCGAGCGCCTCGACGTACTCGTTCAGGTCACGTGCGTCGGGCAGCGCGTTGACGACCGTCCAGCGCACGATGCCCTCCCGGTCGATGACGAAGGTCCCCCGCACGGCGCAGCCCTTGCCCTCGTCGAAGACGCCGTACGCGCGCGAGACCTCGCCGTGCGGCCAGAAGTCCGACAGCAGGGGGTACTCCAGGCCCTCCTGCTCGGCGAAGACGCGCAGGGTGTGGATGGAGTCGTTGGAGACGGCGAGCAGCCGGGTGTCGCGGTCGGCGAGGAGCGACAGGTTGTCGCGGAGCTCGCGCAGCTCACCGGTGCACACGCCGGTGAAGGCGAAGGGATAGAAGACGAGCACCACGTTCCGCTGTCCGAGGTGGTCGGACAGTCGTACGGGCGCGCCGTGGTTGTCCTTGAGCTCGAAGTCGGGGGCCTTGTCGCCGACCTGGATCGCCATCGCCTCGTTCGTCCCTTCGGGGGTGCTGTTCCCGGTTCGTTCCCGGGGACCACCCTACGCACGGGGTACGACAGTGAGCCGGGCGGGCCGATCCAGTCGACCCGTCCGGGTTCGGACGGGGTGCGGTCCCGGCGGCGGGGATGCCGCCGGGACCGCCTCCGCCGTGGCTCTACCTCCTGGACTTGGCGGCCTTCGGCGTGGCCAGCCGGCTGCCGCTCCAGTCCTTGCCCACGCTGACGCTCTTGGCCGCCGTCAGGCCCGCCGTGGTGGCTGCCTCCGAGACGTCGCTCGGCTCGACGTAGCCCGGACGGCCTGTCTTCGGCGTGAGGAGCAGGATGGCACCGCCCTCTTCGATGTACGTGCCGGCGTCCACCAGCGCGTCCGTCAGGTCGCCGTCGTCGTCGCGGAACCACAGCACAACGGCGTCAGCCACGTCGTCGTAGTCCTCGTCGACCAGGTCGTTCTCGATGACGCCCTCGATGGCCTCGCGGAGCTCCTGGTCGACGTCGTCGTCGTAGCCGATCTCCTGGACCACCTGCCCGGGCTGGAACCCCAGCCTGGCGGCAGGGTTCGTCCGCTCCTCCGCGTGGTCCGCGGTCGCGCTCACGGTTTGCCTCCTGATCATGGTTTGGGAATCTCGCAGTTGTCACAACCGCGCGCGGGCGCGCGGTTGTGGCCGTAGTCCACACGGGCGGGGCGGTTCGCGCAAGTACCCGGCCGCAGGGACCGTCGAAACGGTGACGATCCTGGCCGGGTCACCGCAACTCCAGGCACATCATCCTGGCCCACAGTGATACACACCACACCCTTGTGCCCTCTATGGGCGTTTGGGAACCGTATACGAGTACGAGACTCGCACGAGCCCGTGGCCCGTTCCGTATGCCACCGTACCGGGGTCGCGGTCGGGTTACCTATCGGTAGAGATGACGCGCGCGGCCCCCGGGTGGACGATGGGAGCGCGCAGACGGCTAAATCAGTGAAGCAGTGGCCCTCACGGCCCTCTGACAGGTAAGGAACAGCGTGGCTTCCGCATCCGATCGCAACCCGATCATCATTGGTGGCCTTCCGAGTCAGGTTCCTGACTTCGATCCCGAAGAGACACAGGAGTGGCTCGACTCCCTCGACGCCGCGGTCGACGAACGCGGCCGGGAACGGGCCCGCTATCTGATGCTGCGGCTGATCGAGCGCGCGCGCGAGCGGCGCGTGGCCGTGCCCGAGATGCGCAGCACGGACTACGTCAACACGATCCCCACCCGCGCGGAGCCGTTCTTCCCGGGCAACGAGGAGATCGAGCGCAAGATCCTCAACGCGACCCGGTGGAACGCCGCGGTGATGGTCTCGCGCGCGCAGCGGCCCGGGATCGGCGTCGGCGGCCACATCGCCACGTTCGCCTCCTCGGCCTCGCTGTACGACGTGGGCTTCAACCACTTCTTCCGCGGCAAGGACGCGGGCGACGGCGGTGACCAGGTCTTCTTCCAGGGCCACGCCTCGCCGGGCATCTACGCGCGCGCCTACCTGCTGGACCGGCTCTCCGAGCGGCAGCTGGACGGCTTCCGGCAGGAGAAGTCGAAGGCGCCCGAGGCGCTGTCGTCGTATCCGCACCCGCGGTCGATGCCGGACTTCTGGGAGTTCCCGACGGTGTCGATGGGCCTCGGCCCGATCGGCGCGATCTACCAGGCCCGGATGAACCGCTACATGCAGGCGCGCGGCATCGCCGACACCTCGAAGTCGCACGTGTGGGCGTTCCTCGGCGACGGCGAGATGGACGAGCCCGAGTCGCTGGGGCAGCTGTCCATCGCCGCCCGGGAGAACCTGGACAACCTGACCTTCGTCGTCAACTGCAACCTGCAGCGCCTCGACGGGCCGGTGCGCGGCAACGGCAAGATCATCCAGGAGCTGGAGTCCATCTTCCGGGGCGCCGGCTGGAACGTGATCAAGCTGGTCTGGGACCGCTCCTGGGACCCGCTGCTCGCCCAGGACCGGGACGGGGTGCTGGTCAACCGGATGAACACCACTCCGGACGGCCAGTACCAGACGTACGCCACCGAGTCCGGGGCGTACATCCGCGACCACTTCTTCGGCGACGACCACCGGCTGCGCGCCATGGTCGAGGGCATGACCGACGACCAGATCCTGTACCTGGGCCGCGGCGGTCACGACCACCGGAAGATCTACGCGGCCTACAAGGCGGCCCTGGAGCACAAGGGCCAGCCGACGGTGATCCTCGCCAAGACGGTCAAGGGCTGGACGCTGGGCCCGAACTTCGAGGGCCGCAACGCCACGCACCAGATGAAGAAGCTGACGGTCGACGACCTCAAGGGCTTCCGGGACCGCCTGCACCTCCCGATCGCCGACAAGGACCTGGAGTCCGGCCTGCCGCCGTACTACCACCCGGGCCGCGACTCGGAGGAGATCCAGTACATGCACGACCGCCGCAAGTCCTGCGGTGGATACGTGCCCACGCGCGTGGTGCGCTCCAAGCCGCTCGCACTGCCCGGCGACAAGACGTACGCGAGTGTGAAGAAGGGCTCGGGCCAGCAGTCCATCGCGACGACCATGGCCTTCGTCCGGCTCCTCAAGGAGCTCATGCGGGACAAGGAGATCGGCAAACGGTTCGTGCTGATCGCGCCGGACGAGTACCGCACGTTCGGCATGGACTCGTTCTTCCCGAGCGCGAAGATCTACAACCCGCTGGGCCAGCAGTACGAGTCGGTGGACCGGGAGCTGCTGCTCGCGTACAAGGAGGCGCCGAACGGGCAGATGCTGCACGACGGCATCTCCGAGGCCGGCTGCACGGCCTCGCTGATCGCGGCCGGCTCGGCGTACGCCACGCACGGCGAGCCGCTCATCCCGGTGTACGTCTTCTACTCGATGTTCGGTTTCCAGCGCACCGGTGACCAGTTCTGGCAGATGGCCGACCAGCTGTCGCGCGGTTTCGTCCTGGGCGCGACCGCGGGGCGTACGACCCTGACCGGTGAGGGCCTCCAGCACGCGGACGGGCACTCGCAGCTGCTGGCGTCCACGAACCCGGCGTGCGTCGCCTACGACCCGGCCTTCGGCTACGAGATCGCGCACATCGTGCAGGACGGCCTGCGCCGGATGTACGGCGGCGACGAGCAGCACCCGCACGGCGAGGACGTCTTCTACTACCTGACCGTCTACAACGAGCCCATCCAGCACCCGGCCGAGCCCGCGGACGTGGACGCGGAGGGCATCGTGAAGGGCCTGTACCGCTTCAGCGAGGGCACGGCGGGTTCCCTTCCGGCGCAGATCCTGGCGTCCGGGGTGGCGGTGCCGTGGGCGGCCGAGGCGCAGAGGATCCTCGCCGAGGAGTGGAACGTCAGGGCCGACGTCTGGTCGGCGACCTCCTGGAACGAGCTGCGGCGCGAGGCGGTGGACTGCGAGCGGCACAACCTGCTGCACCCGGAGGAGGAGCAGCGCGTCCCGTACGTGACGCGGAAGCTGGCCTCGGCGCAGGGTCCGGTCGTGGCGGTGTCGGACTGGATGCGGTCGGTGCCGGACCAGATCTCGCGCTGGGTGCCGGGGACGTACCAGTCGCTGGGCGCGGACGGCTTCGGCTTCGCGGACACCCGCGGGGCGGCCCGTCGGTTCTTCCACATCGACGCGCAGTCGATCGTGGTGGCGGTGCTGACGGAGCTGGTCCGCGAGGGCCACCTCGACCGGTCGGTGCTGAAGCAGGCCATCGACCGCTACCAGCTGCTCGACGTCACCGCGGCCGACCCGGGCCCGGCGGGCGGCGACGCGTGACGTCGCGCCGGGCGGCGTGACGGAGCCCCGAAGAGGCGAGGAGGGCCTCCGGCGAGTCGCCGGAGGCCCTCCTCGCGTCCGGTCCCGGGTCCGTCAGAACATTCCGAGGCCCGGGGTGGCCGCCCCGGCCAGCCAGACGACGGCCAGGAGCGTGTCGACGGCGCCCAGGACGAGGGCGACCAGGGCCGGCGCCGGGCGGGACCCCGCCCAGCTGCGGCCCATGGCGAGCCAGCCGCAGACGATCGCCGCGGGGCCGAGGACGATCCCCAGCACGAAGAATCCGGCGACCGCACAGACGACCCCGATGATTCCGAGCGTCGCGCGATCCTGCCTCGTCGCCGACCATCCGCGGCCACCCGACCGGGAGTGCCCGCGCGTACCGTGTCCGAAGCTCGCCATCGTCAACTCCCTGGAGGCTTTGTCTGGTTGGGGAGGTATTCGGGGTTCTTCGAGAGACGGGTACCCCCGCTTCGGCGGTGAATTCAGGCTGCGCGGACGACTGGAGGGGGCGCTGCCCGCGCGCTGCCCCCCTCCAGCAGCGCGCCGCAGCCACAGCCTCCATGCCCTACGGAGGACTTGACCCACTGTGACCTGCGGCGCCCACCGGAAGGGAGGGTTCACCCCATGTGTTCACCCTGATGAGCGAACTCGCTCCGGGGGCCCGCCGGATGCGGCCGTCTCCGGCGGAGATCCGCACGGCCCACGCCCTGGTGGGGTGACCATTGCTCACAATCCGGCGCATCGAAACGTGATACCTGTCACTCGGCCGACGCGAGACCCTCTCGTTCTCCTAATGTGTCCCGGCAGTGACTTCCTTCGACTCCTCTCCCCATCTGAACGCCGGGCGCGCGCTCCTCGCACTCGCCGTCGTCTTCGTGATGCTGGCGACCACCGGCTGGTCGGCACTGCGCCAGCAGCGGGAGGCGGCGCCCCTGTCCGCCTCGCTCACCGCCTGGGAGCACGGCCGCGCGGCGGGCCGCGAGCTGCCGGACCCGCGGTCCGCGCCCGGCAGGCTGGCCCGGTTCTTCGCCTCCCTCACCGAGGCGCAGCGCACGGACCTCGCCCACCGCTTCCCCCTCGCGGTCGGCAACATGAACGGCGCCCCGGCCGGTCTGCGGTACCGCGCCAACCGCATCGCGATGGAGCAGGCCCGCGAGATCGAGCGGGAACGGATGCGCGACGCACGGCTCACGCCCGCGGGGCAGCATCAGGCGGGCCGCCGGATGAACCGCCTCGGGGCACTGCTGAAACCGGGACGCCAGATCCTCGCCTTCGACCCGTCGGGGCCGGGCCGCGTGGCCGAGGTCTTCGGCGACCTGGAGGAGGCCGAACGCATCTCGGTCGTCGTCCCCGGCGTCGACACGGATCTGCTCACCTTCCAGCGCACCTACCGCCGCTACTCGGCCCCCGTCGGCATGGCCGAGGCGCTGCACGCGGCCGAGCACGAGGCGGACCCCTCCACCCGTACCGCCGTGATCGCCTGGGCCGACTACACCTCGCCCGGCGGAGTCGGCATGGAGGCGGCCATGGCCGGGCGCGCCGAGGACGGCGCGGTACGGCTCGCCGCGCTGCTGCGCGCGCTGCCCGGCACGGCCCCGGTCGCGCTGTTCTGCCACAGCTACGGTTCCGTGGTGTGCGGGCTCGCCGCGCGCACCCTGCCCGGCCGGGTGTCCGACATCGCGGTGGCCGGCAGTCCCGGCATGCGGGCCGAGACGGCCTCCGCGCTGCGCACCCGCGCGCGCGTGTGGGCCATGCGGGACGCCGACGACTGGATCCAGGACGTGCCCTATCTGGAGGTCGGCGGACTGGGCCACGGCGCCGACCCGGTCTCCCCCGCTTTCGGGGCGCGGGTCCTGTCGGCCCGTGAGGCCCGGGGACACAGCGGGTATTTCGAACCGGGCACGGACAGTCTGCGTAACTTCGCCGAGATCGGCGTTGGCTCGTACCGGGCGGTGGCCTGCGCACACGAGAACGGCGTATGCCGGGCGGGTTTGTCCTGTACCCGGTCACCGGGACGCGCGTAGAGAAGGGAGGAACCACGGTATGCACGGGGAGGGGACGAAAAAGCTCGTGCCGCATACGATGAGCCGCATGGGTGACGTACTGGCCGGATTTCACGCTGCCTGGGAGTTCGATTCCGACTCCGTGCTCATCCGCTACGAAAGGGGCATTCGAACACCCAAGTTGTTCCAGGCACTCGGGGAACGGCGCATCCCCCTGGAGGCCGTCGCCGGGGTGACGCTGACCCCCGGCAGGCGCGGCAGTGTCGTGCTGCGCCTCGAGCCCCGGCCCGGGGCCGATCCACTGATGGAGGCGGCGTCCGGGCAGTTGAAGGAGAGCTCCGACCCCTACCGGCTGGTGCTGCCCGCCGAGCGCGAGACGCTCGCCGAGTACTACGCCGACGAACTCCTCGCCCGCCTCACCGAGTCCGGCCCCGCCGAACGCCACCTGGTGCCGGCCCCCGAGGTGCCGCTGCGGTTCAAGGCGTACGACGGCAGGGCCTCCTTCGACGGGACGACGGTCTCCTTCCACTGGTTCTGGACGGGCGCCTCGTCGGCGAAGTGGAAAGCCGGTGACCAGCGCTTCCCGGTGGGTGAGCTGAGCGGTGTGGAGTGGCGGTCGCCCGAGGTGTTCGAGGGGCATCTGCGGCTGCTGCGCCGGGACGAGCCGGCGTCGCCGCCCCAGGCCGACCAGGACCCGGCGGCCGTGGTGTTCGGGCTGGGCTACGGGCCGGTGCACGAGTCGCTGCCGTTCGCGGCGGCGGTGCTGGCGGCGGTACGGACCTGCGAGCCGGTGCCCGCGGTGGTCGCGGCGGCCGTGCGCCGCGACCCCGCCGACATCGCCGACCGCATCCGCCACCTCGGCGAGCTGCACCAGGCGGGCCTGGTGACGGACGAGGAGTTCTCCTCCAAGAAAGCGGAGCTGCTGGCGGAGCTCTAGGGCCTGGCGGAGCTCTAGGGCCTGGCGGAGCTCTAGGGCCTGGCGGAGCTTCGGGGCCTGTCCGGCGGATCCTGCCGGACAGGCCCCGCCTGCTCGTCGCTCCCGTTACGGTGGGCCGATGTCATCATCGGTCAAGCAGTTCCAGGTCACCTTCGACTGCGCGGATCCTGAGCGCGTCGCTCGTTTCTGGTGCGAGGTGCTGGGGTACGTCGTACCGCCGCCGCCGGAGGGGTTCGCCACGTGGGACGATTTCGACCGCGCGCTGCCGCCTGAGCGTCAGGGTTCGGCGTTCGCGTGCGTCGACCCCTCGGGGGTGGGCCCGCGACTGTTCTTCCAGCGTGTTCCCGAAGGCAAGGCCGTCAAGAACCGGGTGCATCTCGACGTGCGGGTCGGCACCGGGCTCGTGGGTGAAGAGCGCCTGGCCGCTCTCGAGGCCGAGTGCGCACGGCTGGTCGCGCTCGGCGCGGTACGGGTACGACTGCTGCGCGCCGACGGCTTCAACGAGTCGTGCCTCGTGATGCAGGACGTCGAGGGCAACGAGTTCTGTCTCGACTGAGCCCCCTTGGAGGCGGCGGGGTCGTGAGGGCGAGTGCGGTGCTCCCGGTGCCCGGGGCCCTGTGGGTCGCGTCGACCCGTAGGGGCCCCGGGCGCCGGGAGCGCCGGGTCACTCCTCGTCGCGCAGTCTCGCCGCCAAGGCCGTCAGCTGCTCGGTCTCCTCGGTGTGGCCCGCCGCGGTCAGGCGGGCGACCGCCGCGTCGAGGCGGGTGAGGGCGGGGGCGGGGCGTTCCAGGTAGATGCCCTCCACGGCGGCGGCGAGGCGGACGCACTCGGCCCACTCGCCGGCCCGGTGCCGCTCCGGTCCCGGTTCGCCGAGCAGGGTGAGGGCCTGCTCCAGGGCGGTCAGGGCTTCGTCGTACGCACCGGCGTAGGCGTTGACCCGTCCGTGCTCGTAGGCCAGGGCGGTGTCCAGGGAGCGGCCGTGGGCCTCGTACCCGGCGGCGCGGGCCTCGTCGGCGACCCGGCCGGCGTCGGTGAGGAAGGCGCGGGCGCCGGCCAGGCCGTCGGGGCCCTGCTGCTGGGCCTGGAGGCGGGCGAGTTCGCGCAGGGTGTTGCTGAGGTGCTCGTGGCGCGGGGCCCGGGCGTGGGCGGCGAGTGCCTGGTCGGCGGCCTTGCGGGCCGGGCCGAACTCGCCGGACTCGCCGAGGAGGACGGCCGTCTCCGCGGCGATCATGGCGTGGCTTCCCGGGTCGTCGTCCCAGCCGGCCGACTCGGCCGCGAGGGCGGCGAACTCCGCCGTGGCGGCCTTGAGGTCGTCCCCCGCGTGCAGTGCGCGGGCGCGGGTCAGGCGCAGCTGGGCGGTGAGCCGGTCGTCCAGCTCCCGTGCGACGACGTCCGGTTCGGCCAGCAGGGAGTCGAGCAGCGCGATGGCGTCCTCGACCCGGCCCAGGTCGAGGCTGAGCTGGGCGGCGTTGCTGTAGGTGCAGAACGCGTCGACCCGTCTGCCGCGGCGCAGGTCCAGTTCCGCGGAGCGCGTCAGGTGCCGCAGCGCCTCCTCGGGGCGGCCCAGGTGCATGCAGACCTCGGCCAGTTCGGCGTGCAGGCGGGGGGTGTCGACCGCGTCGGCCGGCCAGTCGGCGGCCAGCCGCAGGGCCTCGGACAGGTCCGCGTGCGCGGCCTGCGCGTCCTGGAGACCGAGGTGGAGCCTGCTCCTCAGGGCCAGCACGCGGGGCAGGTGCCAGGCCGGGCCGTGCTCCTTCAGCCGGTCGAGGAGGCCGTCGGTCTCGGTGAGTGCGGCGGGCAGGTCGCCGGTCAGGGCGTGGGTGGTGGCCCGCAGCAGCAGGGCCCGGGCGATCTGCCCGGTGATCTCATGCCGGGTGGCGAAGGCGTGCAGCAGGTCCACCTCGGCGAGGAGCGGCGCGACGTGCTCCTCGTTCCCGGAGTTCCCGGAGTTCCCGGAGTTCCCCGACGTCTGCAGGCGCAGGCCGAGCGCGGTCGCCCGCAGCCGCAGCAGGCGGGCCTCCTGGTGCGGGGTGAGACCGGACGTCTCCTCGTGCAGGCGCACCAGGGAGGTGTGGGCGGTGGTCAGCGCCTCGGTCTTCGCCCGGGCCTTCGCCTCGGGACCGTCGGCGTCCTTCGTGGGGATCTCGGCGGTGGCGAGCAGGGCGCAGGCGCGGGAGAGTGCCGCATGCCCCGGCAGCCCGGCGTCGTCGTACAGACCCGCGGCCTCCTCGTGGAGGGCGGCGGCGTCGGCGGACTCGTCCCGGTCCCCCGCCCAGTTCGCCTCGTCGGCCAGCAGGTCCGCGCGCAGCCGCAGGAGCGGACCCACGGCCGGGTCGTCGGGGTGGGTGTAGTCGCGGGAGGCGACGAGCGTGCGCAGCCGCGCCCAGCAGGCCTGTGCGTCCGGATGTGCCTCCTCTTCCAACGACCGTGCCTGAAGGATGAGTTCGGTCAGCGACTCGGGCACGGCGGCGGTCGTGCGGGCGGTGGACGCCGACACGGCGGCCGGGGTGACCGGGGTGGCGACCGACGTGGCCGGGGTCACGTCGTCGAGGCTGCGGGTGCGCAGGGTCAGTTCCAGCGCGTCGATCAGCGGGGCCCGGTCGAGGCGGGCGTTCCGGCCGTCGGTGTGGGCGCTGGTGCCGTTGCGGTCGTCGAAGCGGGCGGCGAGGTCGGCGGCGCGGCCACGCACCTCGGCACGCAGGCCGGTCACGGTCCAGGTGCGGCCCGGGAACCCGGCGGCGGGCAGCTCGCCGTGGCCGAGGGCCTCGACGCGCTGGAGGAGGACCTCCACGCCGGTGAGGAAGTCGAGCTGGTCGTACGGCGAGTCCACCTCGTCGAAGAGGTTCCGGTTCTCGGCGAGCAGCTCCAGGCCGCGCGCCTCGTTGCCGGTCAGCGCGCAGAACTCCAGGTGCCGGCCGACCACCCCGGCCATCGAGGGGTTGCGGCGGCAGCCGCGGTAGCCGGCGAGGTGGAGTCCGCGCGCCTCGTCGGTGCGGCCGGTGCGCAGCAGGGGCAGCAGGGCGTAGGAGGCGGAGCGGGCCGGTTCCTCCTGGCAGGACTCCTGGCCGGCCAGGACGGGCTCCCAGGTGCTCAGCGCCCGCTCGTCGTCGCCCGCCGCCAGGTGGTACAGGGCGCGGTCGCAGATCTCGCAGGCCTCGCAGTCGCTGAGCCGGGAGCGGGAGCGGCCCGCCCACAACTCGTAGGCGAGGGCGGTGTCCTCACCGACGTGGGCGGCCAGCCGGTAGGCCTGCCCGTAGTAGGGCTGGAGGTCCAGGCCGGCCTTCTCGTACCGGTCGCGCATCTCCGTCAGCCACTGGCGCAGGCTGGCCAGCGGTATCTCGGGCAGCGCGCGCAGGGCGCCCGCGACCCACTTGAACCGCCAGAAAAGCTGGTGGCGCAGGCGTTCGTCGAAGACGTCCGGCTGCTCGTCGAAGAGGGTGAGCAGCCGGGCGAAGACGACGGGCGACTTACGGGGTTCGGAGCCGTAGGTGTAGGCCTCGTGCAGTTCGAGCAGCGCATCGATCAGCGGGACGGGCTCCGCGAACTGCTCGGCCGCGTCGACGAGTTCCTCGGCGGTGACGGTGCGGGTGCGGCCATAGGGGCGCCGGTCGTTCTCCCGGAGCGCCTGGTACAGCTCGTCCGTGTTCTGGGGAGGGGATGTGATCGGCATCGTCAGCTGTCCTTGCGGAGGGCGTGGGCGAGGAGGTCGAGGAAGGAGCGGTTGATGAGGCTCGATTCGGCGGGCCGGAGCGGACGCCGGGACAGCAGCGCGGCCTGCCCGTAGAGGGCTTCGGCGCTGGTGCGGGCCAGCTCGGGCTCGTCGATGGCGACGGCGGTGCGCACCAGCGGGTTGAGCTGGTTGAGGATCAGCTGGGCCCGCGGCGCCTCCTGGCGCAGGGCGCCGAGGATGTCGCCCCACAGGCCGCCCTCCTGCTCGCGGGCGAGCTGGGAGCGGGTGCGCTCGTGCCGGGCCTCACGGCTGTCGACGAGGAGGGCGGGGGCGGAGGCGGGCTGGAAGGTGCGCAGCGCCACGTCGCAGTCGAAGACGGCGAGGGCGTCGCGGGCCAGGGCGAGGTAGGCCGCGGCGGCCAGCTCCGTCTCCCGGTCGACGGGGTCGAGGTGGGCGGTGAGGGTCGCCGGGTCGAGGTCGGCGACGGTGACCTCGGGCCTGATCTCGGGCAGCCGGTGCACCAGTTCGCGGTCGTAGGTGTAGCCGCCGTTGACGACGCCGAGCCCGGCCGCCGAGGCGATCGCAGCGACCTGCCGGAACTCCTCCACGCTCGACGTCACCAGCACGGTGCGGTGGGTGCGCGCGAACTCGTCGAGGGTGGAGTGCCCGTCGGTGGTCTCGAACGGCAGCCAGGGCAGCAGCATCCGCAGGATCTCGTCGTCGTGCACCGCGAGCGACTTCACGGCCAGGTGATGGGTCTGGAGGAACCGGCCGAGCAGCTCCGGGTCGCTGGCGGCGGCCCGGGCGATCCACGCGCGCAGCCGTTCGGCGAGGGCGTCGCGGACCGCGGTGAGGGTGTCGTCCTCGTACAGGGACTCGCGGGACGCGGTCGGGCGCAGGCTCTCGGCGTCGACGACGCAGCGGACGAAGAACGCCCACTCGGGCAGGATCTCCTCGGCCTGCTCGGACAGCAGCATGCCCTTGACGTGCACCCGGTGGCCGTGGCGCCGCCCGGCCGGCACCGCCTCGGGCAGCACGCACGCGATGCCCTTCAGGCCCACGGCCGGCAGGTCCAGCTCGATGGTGTCCAGCGGGGTGAACCCGAAGACCTCCTCGCCGTACGCGGCCAGCGCGCGGGCACGGGCGCCCGGCGTCGGGTACGTACGCGCCCAGGGCGCCGCCTCGGGGTTGACCGGCGTGCCCGGGCCGTTTATGCCGCCTGTGCCGTCGTCGAAGGTCACCGGGTGGCGCAGTAGCGAGCCGAAGTGCCGGGCGAGGGACTGCACTCGGGCCGGACGGGTCCACTCGGCCGCGTCGGCGCGCGGCGTCAGCGTGACGGTGGTGCCGGGCCGGGGCCGGGCGGAGGCGGGCAGGGTACGGACGGTGTAGCTGCCGTCGCCGCGCCCCCGCCACTCCACGGCGGGCGCGTCGGGGGTGCGGGCGGACCGGCTCAGCACGTGGATCTCGTCCGCGACCAGGAAGCAGGAGAGCAGACCGATGCCGAACTGGCCGATGAAGTCACCGCGTTGCTCGACGAGTTGCTCGGCGCGCTTGCTGCTGCGGCCGATCGTGGCGAGGAAGGTGTGCACGTCGGCCTCGGTGAGACCGACGCCGTCGTCCTCGACGCGTACCACCGAACCGTCGGCGTACAGGCGGATGCCGAAGGCCTCGTCGGGGGCGGCGGGTTCGAGGCCGTGCCGAGCGGTCAGCGCATCCACCGCGTTCTGCATCAGTTCGCGCAGGTAGACGCGGGGGCTGGAGTAGAGGTGATGGGAGAGGAGATCGACGAGGCCGCGCAGATCCACCTGGAAGGTGCGGTCAGCGCCGGCCGGGCCGGTGGCGGTGTCAGTGTCGTGCAGAGTCATCGGGCAGTCCCGGGTGAGGAGTTCGAGAGGGGCGGGTGCGGGCTCAGGCGCGGCGCTGACGGCGGGCGAACTGCTTCTCGGGCTCCGCGAAGTAGGTCCAGGGCCAGCTGGTGTAGGCGCCGTCGAGCGTCAGGAAGACGCGCCGGACCGTGTGGCTCTCACCGGCCAGCGACAGGGCCATGGCGAACATGTTGAAGTCGTGCTGCCAGCCCGGACGCCAGGTGTAGGCGGGATGCAGGATGCTGCGGTCGGCCGCCTCCCGCAACTCCGCCTGGATCTCCGGGGTCTCGAGGCAGTCCCCGTCGTCCGACTCGACCCAGTCCTCGATGTGCGCCATGGCGATCACACAGCCGAGGCGATGCCCCTCGGGCGCACGGGCGAACGCCTCGCGGGCGAACGCCAGGGCCTGCCCCTGCTCGCCGCCCCAGCGGGGCTGCAACTGCGACAGCCGCTCGAGGTGGATCTCCAGGTCCAGCGGCTCGCGACGCAGGGCGGCGTCGAACCGGGTCTCGTTGACGGCGTCGCCCAGCGACATACCGCGACCGGAGGTGAGGAGGCGACGCCACGGTGCGACCCACTCCGGCCGCAGCTCCGCGGCCTCGAACAGCTGCTCCTCGGCGACACGGAGCCGCTCGTGGAAGACCTGCCACTGCTCCCGCGAGACGTCCACGGCACGCGCTGAGGTACGCGCCTCCCAGCCCCAGACGACGTGGCGCGCCCCGGATATCAGCAGCGCCTCCGCCCGGTGCTCCTTGTCCTCCTCGACGGCGCGGCCGATCCACTCCTCCACACCGTCCAGCTCGGCCAGTTCACCGAGGACGTGGTGGTCGCGGCCGAGGTCGAAGGGGGCCAGCGCCTCCTTCACCGCCTCCCACTCACCCGCGTCGGCCGCCTCCACCAGCGCGAGTACACGGGTGTCCCCGAGCGCGCGCAGCGTGTACATCCCGTTCTTCTTGCGCGGGACCGGAAGGGCGTACGGACCCGCCCCCGCCGGTCTCTCCCCGCCCCTGCCGAACAGCTTGCCGAACATGCCGCGCCCTCCCTGGCCCCGCGTGATCAATCGGTGCAGCATAAACGGCCCCACCGACATCGCTTCCACGGCTTTTTCACCAGCACTTCACGGGGCCGGCGGGGCGCGGGGGCGGCGGGGTACAGGCCCCCGGAAGGGCTACTCCCGTCCGGCGTCCGCGTAGAAGCTGATCTTCCGGTCGAGTACGGCGAGGGTGCCCTGGAGTTCCGCGATCCGGGCGAGCACGTCCTCGCGGGTCGTCGTGAGCAGTGCGAGGCGGTCGCCGTAGGTGTGGTCGCCCTCCCGCACCAGTTCCGCGTACCGGACCATGTCCGCGACCGGCATACCGGTCAGGCGGAGCTTGCCGACGAGGGCCAGCCAGTCGAGGTCGCGGTTGCTGTAGCGGCGCTGACCGGTGTGCGACCGGTCGATGTGCGGCATCAGGCCGATGCGCTCGTACCAGCGCAGGGTGTGGGCCGACAGCCCGGTCAGGGCGGCGACCTCGCTGATCGTGTACGTGTCCCGGCCGTCCGCCCGCCGCTCGCCCCGCGCCGGACCGGCACAGATGTCGGCCCTGGCCCCCGTGCCCTCGCCCATGGTCTCCGTCACCGTCATGCACCCCACGCTAGATCCCTGGAGCGCACTCCAGGCAACCGTGGCCGGTGCGAAACGGCGTGAGGGCGGGCGCACCCGCTGAATAGCATGGCGGCATGACTCTCGTACGCCGCGCGGTGCCCGGGGACGCGGAAGAGGTACTGCGGTTGCGCCAGGTGATGATCGACTCGATGCCCCAGGCCTCCCCCTCCACGGACTGGCACGCCGACTCCCTGCCCGTGCTGCGCGCCAGGCTGGCCGAGACGGACGGCACCTTCGCGGCCTTCGTGGTGGACCACCCGGACCGGCCCGGGCTGGCGACGCTGGCGGCCGGCACGATCGACTACCGCATCGGCGGCGCGCACAACCCGCACGGCATCGACGGCTACGTGTTCAGCGTCGCCACCGACCCGGACGCCCGCCGCCGGGGCCACGCGCGCGCCTGCATGGAGGCGCTGCTCCAGTGGTTCCGCGAGCGGGGCGCCCGCCGCATCCGCCTCACCGCGTCCGCGCAGGCCGAGCCGCTGTACGCCTCCCTGGGCTTCATGCGCAGGCCGGACCCGTTGCTGGAGCTGCGGCTCTGAGCGCTTAGGCTCGACGCATGTCGTTGAAGAGCCTCGCGTTGATCGAGAACTGGCCGGTTCCCACCGCCGCGGCGGGTGTCGTCCGGGCGGACGGCACCGTCCTGGGCACCCACGGACCGGCCGGACACCGCTTCCCGCTCGCCTCGGTCACCAAGCCGCTCGCCGCCTACGCGGTGCTCGTGGCGTACGAGGAGGGCGCGATCGAGCTGGACGAGCCGGCAGGCCCCTCCGGCTCCACGGTCCGCCACCTCCTCGCCCACACCTCGGGCCTCGCCTTCGACGAGCACCGGGTGACCTCCGCCCCCGGCGAGCGCCGCCTGTACTCGAACGCCGGGTTCGAGCAGCTCGGCGACCACGTCACGAAGGCGACGGAGATCCCGTTCGCCGAGTACCTGCGGCAGGCCGTGCTGGAGCCGCTGGGGATGACGTCGACGTCGCTGGAGGGCTCCCCGGCGAAGGACGCCGTCTCCACGGTGGACGACCTCCTGCGCTTCGCCGCCGAGACCCAGACCCCGCGCCTCCTGGACCCGCGCACCGTCGCCGAGGCGATGACCGTCCAGTACCCGGGCACCAAGGGCGTCCTGCCGGGCTACGGCCACCAGAACCCCAACGACTGGGGCCTCGGCTTCGAGATTCGCGACTCCAAGTCCCCCCACTGGACGGGCGCTTCGTCTTCACCGGGCACCTTCGGCCACTTCGGCCAGTCGGGCACGTTCCTGTGGATCGACCCGGCGGCGGGGGTGGCCTGCGCCGCCCTCACCGACCGCGCCTTCGGCCCCTGGGCGGTGGAGGCCTGGCCGCCCTTCACGGACGCGGTGCTGGCGGAGCTGCGCGGCTGAACATCGCTGGACGCCAGACACCTCGAACGACCACCCCGTGATCCGCGGCAGGCACGCAAGGCGCCTTCCCGTTCATGGACGGCAGCTCGTACGTGACCGAGCCGTCAAGATCGTCGATCCTCCGGCCGGGTGCGTACGCCATCCTGGGGGACATGACGTCCATGATCCGCTCCCGGGCGGCGCTCACGACCCGGCTGCGCACCCTGGCCACCCTGGAACTGGTGAACACGGCTCTGATCGGCTGGGTCGTGTTCGTGTCCCTCGACGCCCCGGCCAGCGCGGCGAACACAGCCGGGTACGTGCTGGTGACCGGGCATCTGGTCGTGGGTGCCGGATACTGGGCGGTGAAACTGCGTCAACTGCGTGACGCGCTGCCCCGGCCGCCGCTGATCGCTGTGTTCCGTCGGCTGCGTCCGGTGTGTGCGGCGGGTCTGGCCGTCGGACTCGTGGTGATCGCCACCTCCGTGGCAGGACAGCCCGGAGCGGCATGGATACCGGGCCTGGTCCTGTATGCGCTGGCTCTGGCCGAGTACGTCAACTACTTCCACTTGCAACTGATGCACGACACCCGGGCGGACTGGCGCAGGCTGCTGCGCAGTCGGCGTCTGCGCAGATCACACTTGTCCGAGGACTTGCGGGTCCACTCTGTGACACGTGTCCGGCGACAGCACCGCACCTCCGGCGCACATGGGGTGAGAGCCAGGCATTGAGTGTGCTGCGCGTGACCGCCGCGCTCGCGGCCGATACCGCGGCACTGCTCGAGCCCTCCGACGGTCTGTTGGACGGCCTCCTTCGGGTTTGCTACGGGACTCAGCACAGAACCAAGGTTTCTTTGAGTCGCGCGACCGCCAAGGGCCCGGCTGTCGGCGCCGGAATCCGCGCCGGGCACCCCTCACCGGAGCCGGCCTACCGGTCCCGAGCCGGTGTCCTCGGCTGGAGGATCTCGCTCATCGAGTCCTCGCGCCAGCGCCTCAGGAGCCGGTGGAAGGCGTGGGCGCCGTGGGGGTGGGCGGCGGGTTCGTTGGGGCGGCCGCGGCCTGCGCGGTTGCAGTGACCGGGGGTGCACTCGGCGGGGAACCACTCGTGGTCGGGGGCGTCCTTCGCCAGGGCGGCGAGCCAGGCGTCCTCGGCCTCGCGCGACGGTTCGACGAGGGCGGCGGCCGGGCTTCACGTCGCACTCGAACCACACGGTCTTGCCACCACCGGTGGGAGACGGCGTCACACCCCACCGATCGGTCACCGCCTCGACGAGCAACAGCCCGCGCTCACCCTCGACGGGGCTCGCGGCGGACGAGGCCGGGACGGCCCAAGGGGCCGGCGTGAGCTCGGAAGCGGTAGCCGCAGCGGGGGAGACGAGCCGTCCGGTCGGCACACGGCCGAAAGTCGCCGGTCCGGGCCGTAACGCGTGGAGGCCGGAGGCGAACGTGCCCCGCGGGTCGTATCACCGGCCTGGGCAGAGGGCTCCCGGGGGCACGGCCCATGGGAACACCCTGTGCAACATGACAGCGCCAGTTCCACGCACGGGCTCCGGGTGAACCGGAATGGCTCAAACGCAGCTCGGCCCTCCCCCACGTGGTGTCGAACAGCAGGTCTCCAAGGCACGAGGGCGAACGGCAGGCACCTTCGGAGAGGCCGCCGGAAGACATCGGCACGATTCCGCGAGGCCCGGTGTGACAGTGATCTCGTTTACCCAACGCATCTGGGGTGTTTGGTGACCTTGTGTCACTCCCCGTTTGTGGCACGGAAGTTAAGGCGTGCTGGAACCTCTTGTGCAATCCGCGTAGAGCGTTCAATCTTTCGGCTGGCGACAGGGAAAAGCAGACACGGCCACAGCGTCCGCGTTTGGCATGAACCTGACCTATTCCTGTCCGGAGGAAGAACCGGCACAGGCGTTCGCTTCGTGTGCCCCACCCGGCGCACCTCCCCCCACCCCACTCCCCACCTGTCGAGAAGGAACCCCCCAGATGGCAGTGATGCGAAACACCAAGCGGAGAACGCTCGTCGGAATCTGCTCCGTCACCGCGGCCGCGCTCACCGGCGGCCTCTTCACCGCTCTCCCCGCGAGCGCCGCCGAGCCCGTCGGGACGATCGCCTACGCGGACGCGCCGAACGCGGTCGAGGACAGCTACATCGTCACCCTCAAGCCGAGCACCGAGGCCGGCTCCGCCCAGGGCAAGGGCGTCGCGAAGAAGTACGGCGCCGAGGTCGAGCACACCTTCCGCGAGGCCGTCAACGGCTACACCGTCGAGGCCACCGAGGCCGAGGCCGCCAAGCTGGCCGCCGACCCGTCGGTCGCGCTGGTCGAGCAGAACCGCACCGTCACCACCCAGGCGACGCAGACCAACCCGCCGTCCTGGGGCCTGGACCGGATCGACCAGACCGCACTGCCGCTGAACAGCTCGTACACCTACCCGGACTCGGCCGGCCAGGGCGTCACCGCCTACATCATCGACACCGGCGTCCGCATCTCCCACAGCGACTTCGGCGGCCGCGCCCGCAACGGCTACGACGCCGTCGACAACGACAACGTCGCCCAGGACGGCAACGGCCACGGCACCCATGTCGCGGGCACCGTCGCGGGCAGTGCCTACGGTGTCGCCAAGAAGGCCTCCATCGTCGGCGTCCGGGTCCTCGACAACAACGGCTCCGGCACCACCGCCGGTGTGATCAAGGGCGTCGACTGGGTCGCCGCCAACGCGGTCCTCCCGGCCGTCGCCAACATGTCGCTCGGCGGTGGTGCCAGCACCACGCTGGACAACGCGGTGCGCAACGCCATCTCCGCCGGCGTCACCTTCGCCGTCGCCGCGGGCAACGAGTCCACCACCGCGACCGGCTCGCCGGCCCGGGTGGCCGAGGCGATCACCGTCGGCGCCACCACCAGCACGGACGCCCGCGCCAGTTACTCCAACTACGGCTCGAACCTGGACATCTTCGCCCCGGGCTCGTCCATCACCTCCGCCTGGCACACCGGCGACAGCGCCACCAACTCCATCTCCGGCACCTCGATGGCCACCCCGCACGTCGCGGGCGCCGCGGCGCTGTACCTCGCGGCCAACCGGTCCGCCACCCCCGCGCAGGTCGCCTCCGCGCTGGTCGCGGGCTCCGTCTCCGGCGCCGTCACGAACCCGGGCACCGGTTCCCCGAACCGCCTGCTGTACGTCGGCAGCGGCGACACCACCCCTCCGCCGTCCGGCAAGACCTTCACCAACTCCACGGACTACACGATCAGCGACCGGTCGACCGTCGAGTCCCCGATCACCGTCACCGGTGTCTCCGGCAACGCCCCGTCGGCCCTGCAGGTGCCGGTGAACATCGTCCACACCTACATAGGTGACCTGACGGTCCAGCTGGTCGCGCCCGACGGCTCGGTCTACACCCTCAAGTCGTCCGGCACCGGCGGCTCCACGGACAACATCAACACCACCTACACCGTGAACGCCTCCTCGGAGACGGCCAACGGCACGTGGAAGCTCCGGGTCACGGACAGCTACTCCGGCGACACCGGCTACATCAACAGCTGGGGCCTGACGTTCTGACCTCCCAGCCCTCCCGCCCCGCCCCCGGCACGGTCCACCGCGCCGGGGGCGGGGCCTCTGTCTGCCCGAGATGACGCCGTACACCTCAGCCACCGATCGGCCGGATTCACCGTCGTACGTGAGAACCGCGACCGGGTCCACGCCCGATTAGCCTGACCGGCATGCAGCCTGAGCACTGCGGGACCAGGAACCACATCGAGGTGTGGAACGAACGCGTACTGCCCCCGGGTGCGGTACAGCTCAGGTTCCGGGCGGTGCTGCGTGGCTCGCTCCTGCCGATCCTGCTCTGGGTCGGCATCGCATGCTTCGTGCACTTCGTCTACGACCCGGCCATGACCGCGGTCCTCGGCGGACTCTTCGCGTGCTCGTTCGCCCTGGGGTTCGGCCTCCGCCGCAGAGCAGGACACTCTGCCCGATGCAGTATCTACGGTGCGCTGGGTGGAGTGCTCGACAAGTCCATGGCGGGGTTCTGACACGTTACGGCGGGGCAGCCTTGGTCGATCATGAAACTGCACAGAGCACTTCAGTTACCTGCCACAGCTACGCACAGAACTAAAGTTTTCTTTGAGTTACGCGCCCACCAAGCGCCCGACCGCCGACGCCGGAACCCGCGCCGGACACCCCTCACCGAAGCAGGCTCACCGCTCCCGGATCGGCACCCCCGGCTGGAAGACCTCGCTGCGAGGCCTCCTGCACCACCGCCACACCCCTTCACGGGCGCGGTGTCGGTCGGGGTGCGGGACTGCGACCGCACTCGAACCACACGGTCTTGCCGCCGTCGGCGGGATGCGGCGTCACACCCCACCGATCGGTCACCGCCCCGACGAGCAGCAGTCCGCGCCCGCCCTCGGCAAGCGTGTCCCCCGCTCCCGGAACAGGCAGTCTCGGACACCTGTCGGAGACCTCCACCCGCACGCCGCCGGGCTGCAGAAGGAAGCAGATGCCGCAACGGCGGCCGGGTACGTGCCGGATGACGTTGGCGAGGAGTTCCGACACCGCGAGTTCGGCCGCGTCGGCCACCTCCAGCAGGCCCGAGCCCTTGAGGTAGAGCCGCAGGATGCGGCGCAGATGCCGGACCGAGTGCTCACCCAACGCGAACTCGGCCCGGTAGTGCGTCTCGAAGTCCGCTGCACGCGGACCAGTTGTCTGATTCACCCCACCAGATTGCGACTTACTGCATACGCTCGACTACGCACCGAAATCAACGCCGAGAGGCGTTTCAGGCCGGAGGCACCACCGTGGCCAACATCCAGACGCTCGATCCCACCGCGTCCCCGCTCGACTACTACGGCTGGGAACTGCGCCGCCAGCGCGAGGCCCACGGCCTCAAGCAGGGTCAACTCGGCGAGATCATCTTTTGCACGGGCTCGTTGATCTGCCAGATCGAGACCACGAAGAAGATCCCCACCCGCGACTTCTCCGAACGCGTGGACGCCGCCCTCGGCACGGACGGGTTGTTCTCCCGCCTGATCGGTCTGGTCCTGCGCAGCCAACTGCCCACGTGGTTCCAGCCGTACGCGGAAATGGAGGCGAAGGCGGCGTACATCTCCACATACCAGGCGCAGTTGGTCCATGGCCTGTTGCAAACAGAGGACTACGCACGAGCAGTACTCGCTACCGGCATGGCGGACGACCTGGAAGGCCTCGTGGCGGCCCGCGTGGAACGCCAGCGGATTCTGGAGCGTGAACAGCCACCGCTCACCTGGCTGGTACTGGACGAGGCAGTGCTGCTCCGGCCGATCGGCGGCCAGGAGGTCATGCGTCAGCAACTGGCCCACCTGTTGGAGTTCACCGGCCACCGGTGGATGCATGTGCAGGTGCTACCGAACAAGGTTGGTGAACACGCTAGCTTGGCTGGTTCGTTCACCGCCATGCGCTTCGAGGACGACCCCGACATCGTCTACACCGAAGACCTTATCTCCGGCCATATGACGGCCAATCCCGAGACTGTCAAGGAAGCAGCCCTCCGTTACGCTCGCGTTCAGGCCGCCGCCCTCTCGCTGGAGGATTCGGCGGAACTGATCGCCCGCCTGATGGAGGAACGCTATGGACACCGCTCCCAGCCCGAGGAACAGCCAGTGGCGTAAGTCCAGCTACAGCGGCAACACCGGTGGCGAGTGCGTTGAGGTGGCCGACGGCTGCCTCGACGGTGCCGTCCCGGTGCGTGACAGCAAGAACCCGGCCGGTCCGATCGTCACGGTCGGCGCCCTTGCCTGGCAGGCGTTCGTCGGCGGCCTGCGTCGACCGACACGGCACGCCTGAACATCCATCTCTTCTGAAGCGTGGCCGGGCAGCGCCACGCTGTGCGGTCGCTTCTCCAGGGAGGGGTTGTGACGTCCGAGGTACGGGTCCCGAAGGTCCCTGCAGTGGCGGTGGACTTCGGGACCACTCGCCACGTCCTGGCTGCGCACCGGCGGCACGCCTCGCACCTGCTGTTCATCGGGCTCGGCATCATGGTGATCGCCGTGGTGCTCGTGACGGTCGGCGCTGTGCCGGGCAGGAAACCCATCAGTTCCGGCTCAATACTTCCATGTGCTCACCCATCTCCGTTCACGAGCGGCTCAATGGACAAATAGGCCTACGAGAAGATTGCAAAGATCACTCCGAAGGTCGTCATGAAGACCCCCAGGATGGCCGCCATCACACCGACAGCCTTGAACGTTCCTGGAACCTTGTCATCACCCAAGGCCAAGTTGACGGGCGATGCCACCAGTCGGTCCCGGAACCCACGATGGTTTTTGGCCAGCGCCAGGCCAAAGGCAAGACAAGCAAGTCCAAGGAGCAGGGGAACAATAAACATGAAAAACTACCTTTCTGCGCCTGAATCGGAGGCCGTCGGCCCGAGAGGAAATTAGTCCTGGCCCGGCGGCACAAGGTTCTTCCTCAGCTGCAACGGAGCCGCAGCGAGCATCCCCAGGTGTATTTGATGCCCGTTTCCACTCCCCCCTCGATGCCAGCTCCGCCACCCACCTCAGCCTGGATCCACCGCGTGACGGTCGGGCTGTGGATCCAGGTTGAAGCCAGCGGGCGTGGACGCGCACAACAAGGACAACAGGGCCTCCCCCGTGCTGCTCGGTTTGATTCGCACCTCCGAGCTACCGAGAAGCCTTGCCTTCATGCCCGCGCCACCAGAAGATCGCCCGCTCAGGACCCCTGTTCGACCCGCACGTTCCAAGAGCGATTGAGGAACACCTTCTTGTCGATGGGCCGTCCTG
This sequence comes from Streptomyces sp. NPDC004051, assembly GCF_053604275.1. Classification (NCBI taxonomy): domain Bacteria; kingdom Bacillati; phylum Actinomycetota; class Actinomycetes; order Kitasatosporales; family Streptomycetaceae; genus Streptomyces; species Streptomyces sp. NPDC004051. The sequence goes on from NZ_JBSGHG010000001.1 coordinate 676,911, forward strand.
TGCCCCGCGTCAGGTGAGACCCATACGAATCTCGACCACCAAACCGATCAGAGACAGGAATGCCACACTACCGGCGGCGAACCGGAGCGACCCCGGAGTAGCCCTCTCCACAGGACCGGGTAGCACGCCCGCCAGGAACAGGAACACTCGATCCGCCATCTGCGCGATGTTGCAGGCGATAACGAGCCCCACAGGGAACATGATCCCGGAGAAAACAACACTCCCCACGTGCATCTCGGAAGAGACACGCCCCGCGAGTTCAATCAGGTCGACCTGATTCATCCCATACCAACTGTCCACTTGGCTATATCGCTAATTCGACCAACACGTTTACGGGGGTGGGGAAAATTATCCATCCAACCGCAGCACCAGCTCGTCGATCTCCGCTCCCCGCGCGTTCGCGAAGCCCCGGTCCTCGCCGACGACCTCGAAGCCGCACTTCTCCAGGACCCGCACCGATCCGGTGTTGTCCGCCGCCGCCCGGGCGAACAGCGGGCGTTCGGAGACCTCGGCGAGCAGCCCCCGCAGTGCCGCGGTCGCGATGCCCCGCCCCCAGTAGTAGCGATCGATGAAATATGTGACCTCCCGCTCGCCCGGCTCGCCGTACACGGCCGCGTGCCCGACCACATCGCCGTCCGCGAGCACGGTACGGGTGACGACGTCGGGCGAGGCGAGGATGCGCTTCCAATGTGCGTCGAAGTGGGCCCGGTCCGTCGGGTCCTCGGCGGTGAAGGCGGCCATCCGATTCGACTCGGGGTCGCTCATGTGCCGGAAGAACACAGGCAGATCGCTGGGGTGCACGGGACGCAGGGAGATATCTGTGGAAGCCATGAACCCGACCCTAACGACCTGGGGGGGGAAGGACGGGAGTGAGTCGGCCGTGACATGCAAAGGGCTTTACAGGCTGGGCGAGTTGTGAAGCTGACCTGGGACCGTACGGCTCGTACCCATCCTGCCCTGTCCCGTGTCTCCCGCGCACATTTCGGGGAGTTCCTCGAAGAACTCGCCCCGCCCTGGGCGGCGGCCCGCGCGCCGGCCCTGCACGTGCCGAGTACAAGCAGTGGCGTCCGCTTCAGCGCTACACCGGACGCCGCGAGGACTACGAGCAGACCCACCTCGCCATCGCCACCCAAGCCACCGACCAGGTCGGCATCCGCTCCGACCAGGACACCGGCCGCACCTGGAGCGCCAAGCGGTGCACCCCCATCGCGAGCCGCACGGGCAACCCGCTCGCTGGCCACCTCGGCGGCCCGCACGTTCACTACAACCTCGGATGGAACTCTTTGAGTTTCGGATCAACAGACGGCAGGAGAGTTCGAACTGACGCGCAGCATTCGTCACTCCCCATCAGCGGGCCCCCGCCGACTGCATGGAGCAACTCGAAAAGCGTGAGCACTTCGACCCTAACTGTCCACACCCCGCTCATTTGAGCGCTCAAGTGACAGTTGCCCGCCAACTGCTCACGCTTTCAACCACACCACACCGGCAGGCCCAGCACCTCGGAGGCCGAGGTGCCCTCTGGGGCCGGATCGGCTCCAGGGCACGAGGCTCCGCGTCCGAGAGCACGGCAAGCTGTTCAGTCGGATCCGTGCGGAGATGATCACGCGGTTTCGCAGAGTTAGTTACGCCTAGGTGTAACTAACTCTGCTCACCCTCGAGGGGTGTGTGACTTTCTCTGCGCTTCGGTGAGCGTCGGGGCGGTCACGTCGGGCGCATCTCCCACAGCAGGAGTTCCGATGCGGTCTCCGCGACCGCTTCGATGCCTTCCGCGTCCGTGATGCGGGCCGCGTCGCCCGGGGTGAGGGGTTCGCCGTTCAGGGTCACCTCGCCGCGTACGACGTGGGCGTACACGTACGCGGCGTCCGGGATCGCGGTTCGCCCGCCTGCCGCGAGGCGGCGGACGTGGAACGTGGCGCCGGCCTCCGGGAGGGCGTACGGGGTGGAGTCGGTCATGCCGGGGACGATCTCGTAGAAGGGGTCGCCGCCGGGCTCCAGCGGGGTCAGCCACATCTGGAGGAAGGTCAGGGGTTCGGGGCCGGCGTTGCGTTCCACGTGGCGGACGCCGGAGGCGGCGCTCAGGCGTTGCAGGTCGCCGGGGCGGACCACGCTCTCGCGGCCGGTGGAGTCGCGGTGGGTCAGCTCGCCGGAGACGACCCAGGTGACGATCTCGGTGTGGCTGTGCGGGTGCTCGTCGAAGCCGGCGCCGGGGGCCAGGTGCTCCTCGTTGCAGGCGATGACCTGGCCGAAGCGGAGGTGGTCGGGGTCGTAGTGGGGGCCGAAGGAGAAGGCGTGCCGGGTCTCGATCCCGGCCGCCGGATCGCCGCCCCGGTAGCGCTCGTGCGCACGCCGTACGTATATCACCGGTCCACCGTAGACCTGCCCCGTGGACCCCCGGCCCGTTCACCCGTCCGGATAAGGCAGTCTTGTCCACGTGCCCGAACCCGAGACCAGTACCCACGACGCCGTAGCACGCCCCGTCCACGCGCACGCCGCGACGCTGAAGAGGCTGGAGCAGTCGTCCGGCAGCCTGGCGGCGCAGGCGATCACGCGGATGGACGAGACGCTGCCCTGGTACCGGGCCATGCCCCCGGAGAACCGTTCCTGGATCGGGCTGGTCGCGCAGGCGGGCATCGCCGCCTTCACCGAGTGGTTCCGGCGCCCCGACGCCCCGCAGGCCATCTCCACCGACGTCTTCGGCACCGCGCCGCGCGAGCTGACCCGGGCCATCACGCTGCGGCAGACCGTGGAGATGGTGCGCACCACCATCGAGGTCATGGAGTCCGCCATCGACGAGGTGGCGGCGCCGGGCGACGAGGCGGTGCTGCGCGAGGCGCTCCTCGTGTACGCGCGGGAGATCGCCTTCGCCACCGCCCAGGTGTACGCGCAGGCCGCCGAGGCACGGGGTGCCTGGGACGCGCGGCTGGAGTCGCTGGTGGTGAACGCGGTGCTCAGCGGCGAGGCCGACGAGGGTGCCGTCTCGCGGGCCGCCGCCCTGGGGTGGAACTCGCCGGAGCACGTGTGCGTGGTGCTGGGTACCGCACCCGACGGTGACTCCGAGCTGACCGTGGAGGCGATCCGGCGGGCCGCCCGGCACGCCAAGCTGCAGGTGCTGACGGGGGTGCTCGGGGACCGGCTGGTGGTGATCGCGGGCGGCAGCGACAACCCGCTGGGGGTGGCGAAGTCGCTGATCGGCCCGTATGCGCAGGGGCCGGTGGTGGCGGGGCCGGTGGTGCCGGACCTGCTGGCGGCGACCCGGTCCGCGCAGGCCGCCGCCGCGGGCCTCAAGGCGTGTACGGCCTGGCAGGACGCACCGCGTCCGGTACTGGCCGACGATCTGCTGCCGGAGCGGGCGATCGCCGGTGATCCCTCGGCCCGCGAACAGTTGGTGGAGGAGATCTACAGACCGCTGGAGGAGGCCGGGGCCGCGCTGCTGGAGACGCTCAGCGTCTACCTGGAGCAGGCGAGCAGTCTGGAGGGGGCCGCCCGGATGCTGTTCGTTCACCCCAATACCGTTCGTTACCGGCTGCGACGTGTGACAGACGTCACCGGTTGGTCACCCTCCGATGTACGCTCTGCCTTCACGCTGAGGATCGCGTTGATCCTGGGGCGTCTGGCCGACGGTGATCTTCAGCTCTAGCCTCTTGTCGGGGTCCCACAAAACCCCCTCGTGTTCTTCGTCCCTGTCCTCACGGGCGGCTTCGGCCGTCGTCAAGAGAGAGTGTGAGAGTGCTCGTACTCGTCGCTCCCGGCCAGGGCGCTCAGACGCCCGGCTTCCTGACCGAATGGCTCGACCTGCCCGGCGCCGCGGACCGCGTCGCCGCCTGGTCCGAGGCCATCGGACTCGACCTCGCCCACTACGGCACCGAGGCCGACGCGGACGCCATCCGTGACACGGCCGTCGCCCAGCCGTTGCTGGTCGCGGCCGGGCTGCTGTCCGCCTCGGCACTCGGTGACATCGCGGACCTCGCGCCCGGCGCGGTGGCCGGTCACAGTGTCGGTGAGATCACCGCCGCCGCGTTCGCGGGTGTCCTCGACGACTCCGCCGCGCTGCGCCTGGTCCGCAAGCGGGGTCTGGCCATGGCCGACGCCGCCGCGATCACCGAGACCGGTATGTCGGCGCTGCTCGGCGGCGACCCGGACGTCACCGTGGCGCACCTGGAGAAGCTGGGGCTGACCCCGGCGAACATCAACGGCGCGGGCCAGATCGTGGCGGCCGGCACCAAGGAGCAGCTGGCCGCGCTGGAGGCGGACAAGCCCGAGGGCGTGCGCCGGGTGGTCCCGCTCAAGGTCGCCGGCGCCTTCCACACGCACCACATGGGTCCCGCGGTGGACACGCTGGCCAAGGCCGCCGAGGACCTCGCTCCGGGCGACCCGAAGGTCACCTACGTGTCGAACAAGGACGGCGCGGCGGTCGCGACCGGCGCCGAGGTGCTGCAGCGCCTGGTCGGCCAGGTCGCGAACCCGGTCCGCTGGGACCTGTGCATGGAGACGTTCAAGGAGCTCGGGGTGACCGCGCTGATCGAGGTGTGCCCCGGGGGGACCCTGACCGGTCTCGCCAAGCGTTCGCTGCCCGGCGTCAAGACGCTGGCGCTGAAGACCCCCGCAGACCTCGACGCCGCCCGCGAGCTCGTCGCAGAGCACGCCTGACGCCCTTAGGAGCAGATGCCGCATGGCGAAGATCAAGCCCAGTAAGGGTGCCCCGTACGCGCGCATCCTGGGTGTGGGCGGCTACCGGCCCACCCGGGTCGTGCCGAACGAGGTGATCCTCGAGACGATCGACTCGTCCGACGAGTGGATCCGCTCGCGTTCCGGCATCGAGACGCGGCACTGGGCGTCGCCGGAGGAGACGGTCGCGGCGATGTCGGTCGAGGCGTCCGGGAAGGCGATCGCGGACGCCGGGATCGACGCCTCGCAGATCGGCGCCGTCGTCGTCTCGACCGTCTCGCACTTCAGCCAGACCCCGGCCATCGCCACCGAGATCGCCGACAGGCTGGGCACGGACAAGGCCGCCGCCTTCGACATCTCGGCGGGCTGCGCGGGCTTCGGTTACGGCCTGACGCTGGCCAAGGGCATGGTCGTGGAGGGCTCGGCCGAGTACGTGCTGGTCATCGGCGTGGAGCGGCTGAGCGATCTGACCGATCTGGAGGACCGGGCCACCGCCTTCCTGTTCGGTGACGGCGCGGGCGCGGTCGTCGTCGGCCCGTCCCAGGAGCCCGCGATCGGCCCGACGGTGTGGGGCTCGGAGGGCGACAAGTCCGAGGTCATCAAGCAGACCGTGCCGTGGACGGACTACCGCGACGGCGAGGTCGAGAAGTTCCCCGCGATCACGCAGGAAGGCCAGGCGGTGTTCCGCTGGGCCGTGTTCGAGATGGCGAAGGTCGCCAGGGAGGCACTGGAGGCCTCCGGGCTTTCGCCGGACGATCTGGACGTCTTCATCCCGCACCAGGCCAATGTGCGGATCATCGACTCGATGGTGAAGACCCTGAAACTGCCGGAGCACGTCACGGTCGCCCGTGACATCCGCACCACCGGCAACACCTCGGCCGCCTCGATTCCGCTCGCGATGGAGCGGCTTCTGGCGACCGGCGAGGCGAAGAGCGGCGACACCGCGCTCGTCATCGGCTTCGGGGCGGGTCTCGTCTACGCCGCTACGGTCGTTACCCTCCCCTAGGCACCCCGTGCCGGATCATCGGATCCGGCACGGGTACCGCAGTACCCGCCGTTGACGCGGCGGGCGCCACACCCTCTGGAATCACAGCGAAGGAGCGCCATCATGGCCGCCACTCAGGAAGAGATCGTCGCCGGTCTCGCGGAGATCGTGAACGAGATCGCCGGCATCCCGGTTGAGGACGTCCAGCTGGACAAGTCCTTCACCGACGACCTGGACGTCGACTCGCTGTCCATGGTCGAGGTCGTCGTCGCCGCCGAAGAGCGCTTCGACGTCAAGATCCCGGACGACGACGTCAAGAACCTCAAGACCGTCGGCGACGCGACCGAGTACATCCTCAAGCACCAGGCCTGAGCACTGCCGGGCCTTCCCCCGTCCCGAGGGGAGGCCCGGGGGCCGGGGCTCCGGCTCCGCCACCCGGCGGTGGCGCCGTACGAATCCTCGTATCCGTTGGAGAAAGAATTCCGATGAGCTCGACCAATCGCACCGTGGTCGTCACCGGTATCGGCGCAACCACACCGCTGGGTGGCGACGCGGCCTCTACCTGGGAGGGCCTGCTCGCCGGCCGTTCCGGGGTCAAGCCCCTGGACCAGGAGTGGGCCGCCGACCAGGCGGTCCGTATCGCGGCTCCCGTGGCCGTGGAGCCCACCGAGACCATTCCCCGTCCGCAGGCCCGCCGCCTGGACCGCTCCGCGCAGTTCGCGCTGGTGGCGGCCAAGGAGGCGTGGGCCGACGCCGGCTTCGAGAGCAGGGCGGGCGAGGACCCGAACGTCGCCCCGGAGCGGCTCGGCGCGGTCATCGCCTCCGGCATCGGCGGCGTGACGACCCTGCTGGACCAGTACGACGTGCTGAAGGAGAAGGGCGTCCGCCGCGTCTCCCCGCACACCGTCCCCATGCTGATGCCGAACGGCCCGTCGGCCAACGTGGGCCTGCTCGTGGGCGCCCAGGCGGGTGTGCACACCCCCGTCTCGGCGTGCGCCTCGGGCGCGGAGGCCATCGGCTACGCCATCGAGATGATCCGCTCCGGCCGCGCCGACGTCGTCGTCGCGGGGGGCACCGAGGCGGCGATCCACCCGCTGCCCATCGCCGCGTTCGGCAACATGATGGCGATGTCCAAGAACAACGACGACCCCGAGGGCGCCTCGCGCCCCTACGACGTCGCCCGGGACGGTTTCGTCCTCGGTGAGGGCGCGGGCGTCGTCGTCCTGGAGTCCGCCGAGCACGCCGCCGCGCGCGGCGCCCGCGTCTACGCGGAGGCGCTCGGCCAGGGCATCTCGGCCGACGGCCACGACATCGTGCAGCCGGAGCCGGAGGGCCGCGGCATCTCGCACGCCCTGCAGAACCTGCTGGACAACACCGACCTGGACCCGGCCGAGATCGTGCACGTCAACGCGCACGCCACCTCGACCCCGGCCGGTGACGTCGCCGAACTGAAGGCGCTGCGCAAGGTCTTCGGCGACGACGTCGACCACATGGCGGTCTCCGCGACCAAGTCGATGACCGGGCACCTGCTCGGTGGCGCCGGCGGCGTGGAGTCGGTGGCGGCGGTGCTCGCGCTGTACCACCGGGTGGCTCCGCCGACCATCAACATCGACACCATCGACCCGGAGGCCGAGGCGACCGCGGACATCGTCCGGGGCGAGGCCCGCAAGCTGCCCGTCGAGGGACGGATCGCCGCGCTGAACGACTCGTTCGGGTTCGGTGGTCACAACGTGGTGCTGGCGTTCCGGTCGGTGTGATCCTTCTGCCGTGAACGGTGAACGGCCCGGACCCTGAGAAAGGGTCCGGGCCATCGTCGTCGGTCTTGTGTGGTGCGCCGGGTGCGGGCGGTGTGCGGCTGGTCGCGCCCACGCGGCGGAGCCGCATATCGGTACAGCCCCGCGCCCCTGTCGGGGCGCTGCGGTGACGGGTGTTCTCAGACCACCTGGTGGAGCCAGCGGACCGGGGCGCCCTCGCCTGCGTAGCGGAAGGGTTCCAGTTCGTCGTCCCAGGGCTTGCCGAGGAGCTTGGCGATCTCCGCCTCCAGGTCGGTCTCGCCCTGCCGGGAGCGGACCAGGGCGGCGCGCAGCCGGTCCTCGGGGATCATGATGTCGCCGTGCATGCCGGTGACGGCGTGGAAGATGCCGAGGTCGGGGGTGCAGCTGTAGCGCTCGCCCTCGGCGGTGGGGCAGGGCTCCGAGGTGACCTCGAAGCGCAGCAGCTGCCAGCCGCGCAGCGCGGAGGCGAGTTTGGAGGCCGTGCCGACCTGGCCCTTCCAGGAGAACTCCGAGCGCCAGGTGCCCGGCGCGGCGGGCTGGCGGGTCCAGTCCAGGCTGACGCGCACGCCGAGCACCCCCGCGACGGCCCACTCGACGTGTGGGCACAGCGCACGCGGCGCGGAGTGCACGTACAGGACTCCACGTGTCGTCACCGGAACCTCCGGGCAGAGCGGGACAGGACGGAACGGGCCGATCAGCGGGTGGCCGGGCGAGCCACGTTGATGGCGAGGCTACCGTGTGGTGGGGGATGGAGTGTGACGTACCGTCCGTCCTGGTGCCCGGAAACTTCCGCCATTCACCCGGCAGGACGACAGCTTCCCGGGTGTGCCGCTCCCGGATGGCCGTATGCGGCCCCGGGTGGTGCGAGCCGGTCCGTTCGAGCGAGCGGGAACTCCCGTGCGTTGTTATGCATGGGGGACGGTGACCATGATGCGCGGGAGGCGGCGGGATGGGGCAGGGGACACGACGGGCCCGGCTGGGGCGGGGCGGGCGCTCGCGGGCCGTGCTCGCCGTGGCGGCGGCCGTGTTGGGGGGCGTGCTGGGTGTCGCCGGCTGCGACGCCGTCGGCGGTGACGCGTCCGCTCCGTCCGCCGGTCCGGCAAAGAAGGCCGCGCCGTCCCCGTCGCCCACCCCCGTCTGGGACACCGGTCCCGCCTCCGTGGCCGCCGTGGGCGATTCCATCACCCGCGGTTTCGACGCGTGCGCGGTGCTGGCGGACTGCCCCGAGGTGTCGTGGGCCACGGGCAGCAGTGAGCAGGTCGACAGTCTCGCGGTGCGGCTGCTGGGGCCGGCCGGGGCGGCCGAGCGGAGCTGGAACTACGCGGTCACCGGGGCGCGGATGGCGGACCTGCCGGGTCAGATGGCCCGGGCGGTGCGGCGCGAGCCGCAGCTGGTGGCGGTGATGGCCGGGGCCAACGACGCCTGCCGGGCGACCACGTCGGCGATGACGCCGGTGGCCGACTTCCGCGCGGACTTCGAGGACGCGATGCACACCCTGCGCAAGGCGCTGCCCGAGGCCCAGGTGTACGTGGCGAGCGTGCCGGACCTCATGCGGCTGTGGTCGCAGGGCCGGACCAGCGAGCTGGGCAAGCAGGTGTGGCAGCTCGGCATCTGCCCGTCGATGCTGGCCGACCCGGATGTGCTGGACGCGGCGGCGACGGAGCGGCGCGAGACGGTGCGGAGCCGGGTGGAGGAGTACAACGAGGTGCTGGAGGAGGTCTGCGCCGCGGACCTCCGGTGCCGGTTCGACGGCGGCGCGGTGTACGAGTACGAGTTCGGCGCCGCGCAGTTGAGCCGCTGGGACTGGTTCCACCCGAGCATCGACGGTCAGGCGAGACTGGCGGAGATCGCCTACCGCACGGTCACGGCGAAGCAGCCGTGACTTATCGTTCCGAACATGAACGAACTCTTCGGCACACTTCCCGACGGCACCCCGGTGCACCGCTGGACTCTGGAACGGGCCGGCACCCGGGTGCGGGTGCTGTCGTACGGCGGGATCGTGCAGGCCGTGGAGGTGCCGGACCGGGAGGGGCGGTCCGGGAACGTGGTGCTGGGCTTCCCCGGCCTGACCGGCTACGTCGCTCGTCCGGAGCCCTACCTGGGCGCCCTGATCGGGCGCTACGCCAACCGCATCGCGGGCGCCCGCTTCCCGCTGGACGGACGCGTCCACACGCTCGCCCCGAACGACGGGCCGAACTCGCTGCACGGCGGTGAGCGGGGCTTCGACAAGCGGGTGTGGGACGTGACGCCCGTACCGCACGGGCTGCGTCTCGACCGGGTCTCCGCGGACGGCGAGGAGGGCTTCCCGGGCCGTCTGGAGATGGCGGTGACGTACACGCTGGACGAGCGGGGCGCGCTGGGGATCGTGTACGAGGCGGTCACGGACGCGCCGACGATCCTGAACCCGACGAACCACTCGTACTGGAACCTGACCGGCTCCGAGCCCGGCTCGGCCTCCGCTGCCGGCAGTGCGGCCGGGCACGAACTGCGGTGCGCCGCCTCCCGGTTCACCCCGGTCGACGCGGAGCTGATACCGACCGGCGAGCTCCGGGACGTCACCGGCACCCGTTTCGACTTCCGCGAGGGGCGCGGGACGGGCCCCGGGTACGACCACAATCTCGTGCTCGACAAGGGGGTGACGCCGGCGCCGGTGGAGGTGGCCGAGCTGTACGCCCCGTCGTCCGGGCGGGTGCTGACGGTGGCGACCACCGAGCCCGGGATGCAGCTCTACACCGCCGACCTCATCGGGGAGCCCTTCGTTCCCGGGGCCGGCGTCGCGCTGGAGACCCAGCACTTCCCCGACTCCCCGAACCGGCCCGACTTCCCGAGCACGGTGCTGCGGCCGGGCGAGGCGTTCCGCTCGGAGACGGTGTACGGCTTCTCCACGCGGTAGGTCCGGATCCGCGGCGGCGTACGTGAGCCCCGGTCCGGGGTCAGGGTCCCGGACCGGGGCTGCTCGTACGAGGACTACCCCGACCGGCGGGTGATACCCCGCGTCAGACGTTAATCGTCGCGGTGACCCAGCGGCCCGTGATCGAGCACTCGGCCCGGAATGCGTACGAACCCTTCACAAAGGGACACGGCGTGATCACTTCGCACCGGCCCCTGACAGCACGCTGAGCAGTTCGGTGTCGGCCTCGGTGGGCGTCGGCCTCAGTGCGCCGGCGCCACGGGCTCGTCGGCGCCGCCCTCGTCGGCGCCGCCCTCGTCGGCGCCGCCCTCGTCGGCGCCGCCCTCGTCGGCGCCGTCCCCGGCGGTGCCGCCCTCGGCGGTCTCCTCGCCGAGCAGGTCCCGGGCCATGAGGGTGGCGCCGGCGACCGCGCCCGGCATCAGGAACACCGCGACGAACGGGACGAGGAAGGCCAGCCCGAGCGGCGTCCCGAAGCCCCAGACCAGGGTCTTGCGAGCCCTCAGCAGGGCCAGCCGCTCCCGCAGTTCGACCTCGCGCCGCTGGAGGGCCACCGCCGTCAGCTCCTCGGTGAGGAAGAACCCGGTGACCATGAAGCCGATCACCGGTACGGCGGTCTGCCCGAGGAAGGGGACGAACCCGAGGGCGAAGAGCAGCACCGCCCAGAGCAGGGCGCGTACGACGATGCGGAGGCTGTCCCGGCCGGAGATCCACAGCTCCCGCCCCAGCGGCAGCCCGGACTCGGGGGCGGTGCCGTCGGGCGAGACGTCCCGGTCGACCTTCTCGGAGAGGCTCTCGTAGAAGGGCTGGCCGATGAGGAGCGTCACCGCGGTGAAGGTGATGACGGACAGCAGCAGTCCGAGCGCGAACAGGACGACGGTGAGGAACCCGCGGAACAGGCCGAGCCAGGGGCTCGACCAGTCGTCGGCGAACGGTGTCGCCCAGCCGACGAAACCGGCTCCCCACAGGGCCAGCGCCACCAGTGCCGCCGCGTACAGCACCAGCGTGATCAGTCCCGGCAGCAGACCGAAGCCGTACTGCTTGCCGTGCCGGGCCACCCAGCGCTGGCCCTTCAGGAGATACCGGAAACCCACCCCAAGATCGCGCATGGGGGCACTATAGGTGCCCTTCGACGGCGTGTCGTGGGCCGGCCGCCGTCAGAGCCTGACGATCATCTTCCCGGTGTTGTCGCCGCGCAGCACTCCGAGGAACGCCTCGAGGTTGTTCTCGATGCCCTCGACGACGGTCTCCCGGTGCTTGAGCTCGCCGGAGCGCACCCAGGCCCCGACCTCCTGGACGAACTGCGGCTGGAGGTCGTTGTGGTCGTTGACCAGGAAGCCCTCGATGCGGCCGCGGGTCTGGATGAGCCGGGCGAGGTTCTTCGGGCCGGGCGCGGGCTCGGTGTTGTTGTAGACGGAGATCGCTCCGCAGATCGCGATCCGGCCGCCCCGGTTGAGCGATCCGATCGCCGCCTCCAGGTGGTCGCCGCCCACGTTGTCGAAGTAGACGTCGATCCCGTCCGGGGCGGCGGCGCGCAGCTGCTCGCTCACGGGGCCGTTCCGGTAGTTGAAGGCGGCGTCGAAGCCGTACTCCTCGACGAGCAGCTTGACCTTCTCGTCGGATCCGGCGGAGCCGACGACCCGGGAGGCGCCCTTGAGCTTGGCGATCTGCCCGACCTGGCTGCCGACGGCGCCCGCGGCGCCGGAGACGAAGACGGAGTCGCCCTCCTTGAAGGCCGCGGTGCGCAGCAGGCCCGCGTAGGCGGTGAGCCCGGTCATCCCCAGCACACCCAGGTAGGCCGAGAGCGGCGCGGCGTCGGGGTCCACCTTGACGGCGTTCTCCGCGGCCACGACGGCATACTCGCGCCAGCCGAAGAAGTGCAGGACGTGGTCGCCGACGGCGATCCCCTCGGCCTCCGAGGCGACGACCTCGCCGACGGCGCCGCCCTGCATGGCCTTGCCCAGCTCGTAGGGCGCCACGTAGGACTTGGCGGACGACATCCTTCCCCGCATGTACGGGTCGACGGAGAGGTACCTGTTCCGCACCAGCACCCGGCCCGGACCGGGCGCCGGGATCTCGGTCTCGACCAGGGCGAAGTCCTCGGGCTTCGGCCATCCGACGGGCCGGCTGAGCAGCTGCCACTCGCGGCCGGTGGCGGGGAGCGTGGGGGTGTCGGACATGGGGTGGGGCCTCCTCGAAATGTTTCAGTACCTGAAACAACCATGCCGCTGAATATTTCAGGATGTCAAGCATGTGGGTACTCTGGGGGCATGTCCGCCGCATCCGGTTCCCCCAGCCGCCCCGACGCCCTGACCCTGGAGGTCGTCGAACTCATCGGCTCGGTCGTGGCCCGCTACCACGAGGAGTACGAGCAGGCGGCGGCCGGGCACGCGCTCACCGGCGCGCAGGCCCGGCTGCTGAGCCTGCTCTCCCTGGAGCCCCTGCCGATGCGGAAGCTCGCCCACCGCCTGAAGTGCGAGCCGTCGAACGTCACCGGGATCGTCGACCGCCTGGAGTCGCGCGGGCTGGCGGAGCGCCGCCCGGACCCCGCCGACCGCCGGGTGAAGCTGGCGGCGGCGACGGCGGAGGGGCGCAGGGTGGCCCGCAGCATGCGGGAGTCGCTGCGCTTCGCCCGCGAGCCCCTGGCGGCCCTCACGGAGCAGGAACGCCTGGCCCTGCGGGACACGCTGCGGACGATGCTGGAGGCCGGCCGGGACGCCGGCGCCTCCGAGGCGCCGGGTGCGCCCGGGGCGTAGCCGGCGGCCGCACCGGCTTCGGGCCCGCGCCCGTCAGGTGCACCACCACAGGAAGCGGTCGCAGGTCTCCGAGGGTTCGGGTTCCGGTTCCGGTTCGGCCTCCGCGGTGGTCGGGGCGGGCTCCGGGGCGTCCGGCTGCGGCGGGGACTGCCGCGGCGGCGCCGTGGTCGGGGCGGCCGGTCCCGTGCCCGCGGGCGCCGGCCGGGTGGCCTCCTCGGGCTCCCCGCCTGCTTCCGCCCCGGTCTCCGTCCCCTCCTCAGCCTCCGCTTCCGCCTCCGCCGACTCCTCGCCCGTCGGCGACTCCGAGGCCGACGGTGAGCCGGAGGCGCTGGGGGACGGGGAGTCCCCGGGCGTGCCCGCGCCCGGGACGCCGCCGGACGGCGGCGCCGACTCGGCCTGCGCCGATCCGCCGTGCGGCGTCTCGTCCCCGGCCACCGCCGGCTCGGGCTTCGATCCCGACCCGTCCGTTCCCAGCCCCGCGAGGCTCAACGCGCCCGCGGCCAGGACGAGTCCGGCCGCGATCAGCACCGCGCTGCGCCGTCGCCTGCGGTACGCCGCGGCCTTGCGGTCCCGTCGGCTCTCCCCCGCCCCGGGCCCCTCGGCGTCCGCCTCCGGACTCGCGGGGTCGTCGGTGTCGGCATCGGGTCCGTCGCCGGGGTCGGCGGCCGACCGCCGCGCACCTTCGGCGGGTTCCGGCTCCGCGGGCGGCTCCGGTTCCGGTTCTGATTCCGGCTCCGGTACGTCCTCCTCGTACGCCGCCGGCGGGGCGGCGGAGGCTTCCGGGCGGGCGCGGAGGGTCTCGACAGGGGTGCCGCACCCCGGGCAGGCGAGGGCGCCGTTGAGGTGCCGTCGGCACGGGTGGCAATAGTCCATGACGGGGGAAGACTAGGTTCCGCTCGCGTCCGGTCGATAGGGCGAGGTGTGAAGGTTTGGTAGGGACCTTTGCCCAATGGTTTCGAAAGCGCAGAAACCGTTGTGCGCGCGACCCATTGACACCCCCGCCACCCCGTCCTTACTGTCACGCCACCATTTCGAACGCGTGTCGAAATATCGAACACCCATCAACGAAACCGACGACACTGGCGAGAACAGGGTCCACAACGCAGCGAGGGGCAACCGCCGTGCGTATCACCGGAATCAGCACACACGTGGTCGGGACTCCGTGGCGCAACCTGACGTACGTCCAGGTGCACACCGACGAGGGGCTCACGGGGATCGGCGAGACCCGGATGCTGGGTCACACCGACGCCCTGCTGGGCTACTTGAGGGAGGCGGAGGCCAACCACATCCTCGGCAGCGACCCCTTCGCCGTGGAGGACCTGGTCCGCCGCATGAAGTACGGCGACTTCGGCCGCGCCGGCGAGATCGTGATGTCCGGCATCGCCGTCGTCGAGATGGCCTGCTGGGACATCAAGGGCAAGGCCCTCGGCGTGCCCGTGTGGCAGCTGCTCGGCGGAAAGGTGACCGACAGGGTCAAGGCCTACGCCAACGGCTGGTACACCACCGAGCGCACCCCGGAGGCGTACCACAAGGCGGCGCAGGCGGTGGTGGAGCGCGGCTACCGGGCCCTGAAGATCGACCCGTTCGGCACCGGTCACTTCGAACTCGACCACCGGCAGAGCCTGTACGCGGTCTCCCTGATCGAGGCGGTGCGCGACGCCATCGGTCCCGAGACCGAGCTGATGCTGGAGATGCACGGCCGCTTCTCCCCCGCCACCGCCGTCCGTCTCGCCAGGGAACTCGCCCCGTTCGACCCGGCCTGGCTGGAGGAGCCGGTGCCGCCGGAGAACCTCAAGGCGCTGGAGAAGGTCGCCGCCAAGGTCGACATCCCGCTCGCCACGGGTGAACGCATCCACGACCGCATCGAGTTCCGTGAGCTGTTCGAGAGCCAGGCCGTCGACATCCTCCAGCCGGACGTCGGCCACATCGGCGGCATCTGGGAGACGCGCAAGCTCGCGGCGACCGCCGAGACGCACTACATGCTGGTCGCGCCGCACAACGTCGGCGGTCCGGTGCTCACCGCCGCCTCCCTCCAGGTCGGTTTCACCTCGCCGAACTTCAAGGTCCTGGAGCACTTCAACGACTTCGCGGACGCGGAGATCAAGAAGGTCGTCAAGGGCGCCCCGCAGGTGGACCCCCAGGACGGCTGCTTCCACCTCTCCGACGCCCCCGGGCTCGGGGTGGAGCTGGACGTCGACGCGGCGGCCGAGTTCCCGCAGCAGCAGGCCCGGTTCGACCTGTGGGCCGAGGGCTGGGAGCAGCGCAGGCCCAAGGGCACGAAGTGACCGCGCACCCGGGCGGGCCCGCCGCGGCCGCCCCCGCAGCCGCCGGCTCGCTCGCCGTCGTCGTCGAGGGCCCCGGCGCGCACCGCCTCGTCGCGCACGAGCCGCGCGAACCCGGCCCCGGCGAGGCGCTGGTCGGCGTGCACGCGACCGGCATCTGCGGCAGCGACCGCGAGGTGTACCAGGGCAACCGGCCCGAGGGGTACGTGCGGTACCCGCTCACCCCGGGCCACGAGTGGTCCGGGACCGTGCTGCGGGTGGGCGCGGGGGTGCCGGCCTCGCTCACCGGCCGCAAGGTCGTCGGGGAGGGCTTCCGCAACTGCCAGGTGTGCGACCGCTGTCACGCCGGTGAGACGACGCTGTGCTCGGCGGGGTACGAGGAGACCGGGTTCACCCGGCCCGGGGCGATGGCCGCCACGCTGACCCTCCCGGCCCGCCTGCTGCACGTCCTGCCGGACGAGGCCGACCTCACCGCGGCGGCGCTGCTGGAGCCGGCGGCCTGTATCGCCGCCGCCGCGCTCAAGGCGAACGCCGTGCCCGGTGAGCGGGTCGCCGTGGTCGGTACGGGCACCCTCGGCATGTTCGCGGTGCAGTTCCTGCGCGCGCACTCCCCGGCCGCACTGCTCGTCGTCGGCAGCCGGGGCGACCGTGAGGCGCTGTCCCGGCGGTACGGCGCCACCGACTTCCGCACGAAGGACCGGGAACTCCCGGACGACTTCGACGTGGTGATCGAGACCGCCGGGTCCGCCGACGCGGCCCGCACGGCGGCCGCGCTGCTGAGGCGCGGCGGGCGGCTCGTCCTGACGGGCATCCCGGCTCCGGGTGCGGACGGTCTGGACCCGACGGACCTGGTGGTACGGCAGCTGGAGGTGCACACCGTCTTCGGGGCGGCGCCGGACGCCTGGGCGCACACGGTGCGGGTGTTCGCCGCCGGGCTGCTCGATCCGCTGCCCCTGGTCACCCACGAACTGCCGCTGGCCGAGTTCTCCCGGGCCATCGAGCTGGTGGGGTCGGGCGACCCCGCGGTGGGCAAGGTCCTGCTGCGCCCGTGAGCCCGACAGCCGCCGGGGACGGGCCGGGCGAGGGGGCGACCTGACGGCCCCTCACCCGGCCCGCCCCTCCTCCGCCCCTCTCGTCCCTCCCTCCCCTCCCTCCCTTCCCTCCCCTCCCTCCCTTCCCTTCCTCCCACCCTTGTCGTCCTCCTCGTCCCTCCCCTCGTCACCGCAGAAACCCGCCCCACCCCGGGCCGCGAACCTCGTCCGGCCTACCGAACAAAAGGACATCTTGTGACCGACGCTTCCGCCAAGGCACCCCGCAGGCCGGGTGAGCAGGCGCTCACCGCGCTCGGCCTCGGCGCCCCCGCCCCCGACCCCGCCGACGCCTCGCCGCACTCCTTCCCGGGCGGGGGCCGCTGGCGCACCGAGGTCCCCTCCTGCGAGGGACCCGAGGCGCTGGCGGTGGTCCTGAAGGAGGCCTCCCGGCTGGACGTGCCGATCCACCGGATCAGCCAGGGCAGCGGCGTGTGGATGCTGACCGACGCCGAACTCACCGAGATGGTCGACGCCACCGCCGAACGGGGCATCGAGCTCTGCCTGTTCACCGGTCCGCGCGGCACCTGGGACATCGGCGGCTCCACCCGTACCGACTCGCAGGGCGCCGGACTGCGCGCCCGGGGCCACGACGCGGTCGCCGGGTGCGTCGAGGACGCCGTCCGGGCAACGGAGGCGGGCGTCAAGTGCCTGCTCGTCGCCGACGAGGGCGTGCTGTGGACGCTGCACCGGGCGCGGGCGGCCGGCATCATCCCGGCCGACACCACGCTGAAGGTCTCGGCACTCGTCGGGCCGGTGAACCCGGCCTCGTACGCGGTGTACGAGCAGCTCGGCGCCGACTCGATCAACGTGCCGAGCGACCTGACGCTCGATCACCTCACCGAGATACGGCGAGTTTCGGCCACTCCGATGGACATGTACATCGAGGCCCCCGACGACCTCGGCGGCTATGTGCGGATGTACGAGGTCGCGGAGCTGATCCGGCGCGGCGCGCCGCTGTACCTGAAGTTCGGCCTGGCCAAGGCCCCCGGGATCTATCCGTACGGGCACCACATGCGGGAACTCACCCTGGCCACCGCGAAGGAGCGGGTGCGGCGCGGCCGGCTCGCCCTGGATCTGCTCGCCCGTCACGGCGCGGACGGCGACATGGCGCCCCTCGGTTCGCGGCTTCCGGGCGCTCTGCGCCGGTTTGACGCCCCGTCATAACGTTCCGGAAACTCGACTTCACAGAAGTAGACACAGTCGCGCACAATCCCACACACCCCTTTCTCGGTTCTCGTCAGACACCCTGCCCCGGAAGCGACGTCGCACCTCTGTACCGGCCCGCACGTCACCGCCCCGGCACACACCTCAAGGATGATGATCATGCGTAACCGCAGAGCCGCCCTCGCCGCCGTGGCCACCGCCGCCTCGCTCGCCCTCACCCTGTCCGCCTGCGGCCAGAACAGCGAGGGCGGCAGCGAGGAGGACAAGGGAGGATCCGAGGGGGCGACCATCGGCATCGCGATGCCGACCAAGTCCTCCGAGCGCTGGATCGCCGACGGCAAAAACGTCGAGAAGGACCTGCAGTCCAAGGGCTACAAGACCAAGCTGGTCTACGGCGAGGACGACCCGGACCAGCAGGTCGCGCAGGTCGAGAACCTGATCACGCAGGGCGTGAAGGCGCTGATCGTCGCGGCCATCGACAACAAGTCGCTGAACAACGTGCTGCAGCAGGCCAAGGACGCCGACATCCCGGTGATCTCCTACGACCGCCTGATCCTCGGCACCGAGAACGTCGGCTACTACGCCTCGTTCGACAACGAGAAGGTGGGCGAGCTCCAGGGCACCTACATCCTGGACAAGCTCGGCCTGAAGGACGGCAGCGAGAAGGGGCCGTTCAACATCGAGCTGTTCGCCGGCTCCAACGACGACAACAACACCCGCTACTTCTTCCAGGGCGCGATGAACGTCCTGAAGCCGTACATCGACAAGAAGCAGCTCGTCGTCCGCTCCGGCCAGACCGAACTCAACCAGGTCACCACCCTGCGCTGGGACGGCGGCACCGCCCAGAAGCGCATGGACGACATCCTGACCTCGTCCTACAAGAGCGGGCGGGTCGACGCGGTCCTCTCCCCCTACGACGGCATCTCCATCGGCATCCTGTCCGCCCTGAAGTCGGACGACTACGGCTCCAAGAGCAAGCCGCTGCCGATCGTCACCGGCCAGGACGCCGAGGTCGCCTCGGTGAAGTCGATCATCGCCGACCAGCAGTCGATGACCGTCTACAAGGACACCCGCGAGCTGGCCAAGGTCGCCACCAACATGGTCGACGCGCTGCTCAACGACAAGGAGCCCGAGGTCAACGACACCAAGACCTACGACAACGGGGCGAAGGTCGTGCCGGCCTACCTGCTGGAGCCGGTCGCCGTGGACAAGGAGAACTACCGGGAGGTCGTCGTCGACTCCGGCTACATCAAGGAGAGCGACCTCAAGTAACCGCCGCCACCGACCGATCCACCACTGACTGGAAGGCACGACCATGGCGGGACCCGTCCTGGAAATGCGCTCGATCGTCAAGACCTTTCCCGGCGTCAAGGCGCTGTCGGACGTCACACTGACCGTCCGGCGGGGCGAGGTCCACGCCATCTGCGGCGAGAACGGCGCCGGCAAGTCGACCCTGATGAAGGTCCTCTCCGGCGTCCACCCGCACGGCAGTTACGAAGGGGAGATCCTCTTCGAGGGGGAGACCTGCCGGTTCAAGGACATCAGGGCCAGCGAGCAGCGCGGTATCGTCATCATCCACCAGGAACTGGCCCTGGTGCCCTACCTCTCCCTCGCGGAGAACATCTTCCTCGGCAACGAGCACGCCCGGCACGGCCGCATCGACTGGCACGAGACGCTGCGGCACGCCACCGAACTGCTGCGCCGGGTCGGGCTCGAGGACCACCCCGAGACCCGGGTCGCCGACATCGGCGTGGGCAAGCAGCAGTTGGTGGAGATCGCCAAGGCGTTGTCGAAGGAGGTGAAGCTGCTCATCCTCGACGAGCCGACCGCGGCGCTCAACGACGAGGACAGCGGCAAACTGCTCGACCTGATACTCCAGTTGAAGGAACAGGGCATCACCTCGATCATCATCTCCCACAAGCTGAACGAGATCCGCAAGGTCGCCGACTCGGTGACGATCCTGCGGGACGGGCAGACCATCGAGACGCTCGACGTGAAGGCGGCCGGGACCACCGAGGACCGGATCATCAGCGGCATGGTCGGCCGCGACCTGGAACACCGCTTCCCCGAGCGGACCCCGCACCACCCGGAGGAGGGCACGGCCCCGGCGCTCGAGATCCGCAACTGGACCGTGCACCACCCCATCGACCAGCAGCGCAAGGTCGTCGACGACGTCTCCCTGGAGGTCCGGCGCGGCGAGATCGTCGGCATCGCCGGTCTGATGGGCGCCGGCCGCACCGAGCTGGCGATGAGCGTCTTCGGCCGCACCTACGGCCGGCACGCGGCCGGCACGGTCCTCCGGGACGGCCGGGAGGTCCGGACGAAGACCGTCCCCGAGGCGGTACGCCACGGCATCGCGTACGTCACCGAGGACCGCAAGCACTACGGCCTGAACCTCATCGACACCATCAACCGCAACATCTCGCTCAGCGCGCTGGGCAAGGTCGCCCGGCGGGGCGTCGTGGACGAACACGAGGAACGCCAGGTGGCCGAGGGTTTCCGCACGTCCATGAACATCAAGGCGCCGACCGTCTTCGAACCGGTGGGCAAGCTGTCCGGCGGCAACCAGCAGAAGGTCGTCCTCAGCAAGTGGATCTTCGCGGGGCCCGAGGTGCTGATCCTGGACGAACCGACCCGCGGCATCGACGTCGGCGCCAAGTACGAGATCTACACGGTCATCGACCGGCTGGCCGCCCAGGGCAAGGCGGTCGTCTTCATCTCCTCCGAGCTGCCCGAACTGCTCGGCATGTGCGACCGCATCTACACGATGGCCGCGGGACGGCTGACCGGGGAGTTCTCACGGGCCGAGGCCTCCCAGGAATCGCTGATGCGCCGCATGACGAAGGACAGGCAGGACGCGCGGGACGCACGGGACACACGGGACACGCAGGGCGAGAAGAACCAGAAGGACGAAGAGGTAACCCAATGAGCACGGATGTCACCGACAAGACCCCGGCCGCCGCGCCGCCGGGCAGGAACGGGGCGGGCACCGGTGACGGCCTGCTCCGGCTGATGCTGGACGGCATGCGCCGCAACATGCGCCAGTACGGCATGCTGTTCGCCCTCGGCCTGATCGTGGCGCTGTTCGCGGTGTGGACCGACGGTGACCTGATCCTGCCGCGCAACGTGTCCAACCTGGTGCTGCAGAACAGCTACATCCTGATCCTCGCGATCGGCATGATGCTGGTCATCATCTCGGGCCACATCGACCTGTCGGTCGGCTCGCTGACGGCGTTCGTCGGGTCGATGGCCGCGGTGTTCATGGTCCGCAACGACATCCCCTGGCCGATGGCGGTGGTGCTGTGCCTGGCCGTGGGCGCCGTCGCGGGCGCCGTGCAGGGGTGGTTCATCGCGTACGGCGGCATACCGTCGTTCATCGTGACCCTGGCGGGCATGCTCACCTTCCGCGGTCTGACCGAGATCTTCCTGGAGGGCCAGACCCTCGGCCCGTTCCCGCGCGGACTGCAGAAGGTCGCCAACGGCTTCCTGCCCGAGGTCGGCCCGGAGACGAACTACCACAACCTCACCCTGCTGCTCGGCCTCGGACTGATCGCGCTCGTGGTGCTCCAGGAGGTCCGTGACCGGCGCCGCCAGCAGGAGTTCGCCCTCGACGTCCTGCCCGCCAAGCTGTTCCTGCTGAAGCTGGTGGCGCTCACCGCCGCCATCCTCACCGTCACGCTGCTGCTCGCCAGCTACAAGGGCGCCCCGATCGTGCTGCTGATCCTCGGCGCGCTGCTCGTCGGCTTCGGCTACGTGATGCGCAACGCCGTCATCGGCCGCCACATCTACGCCATCGGCGGCAACCTGCCGGCGGCCAAGCTGTCCGGCGTGCGGGACAAGAAGGTCACCTTCCTGGTCTTCCTGAACATGGGCATGCTCGCGGCCCTGGCGGGCCTGGTCTTCGCCGCCCGCTTCAACGCGGCCTCTCCCAAGGCCGGCCTCAACTTCGAACTCGAGGCGATCGCGGCCGCGTTCATCGGCGGCGCGTCGATGAGCGGCGGTGTCGGCACCGTGCTCGGCGCGATCATCGGCGGTCTGGTCCTGGGCGTGCTGAACAACGGTATGAACCTCGTCGGCATCGGCACCGACTGGCAGCAGGTCATCAAGGGCCTGGTGCTCCTGGCGGCGGTCGGCTTCGACGTGTGGAACAAGCGCAAGGTCGGTTCGTAGGTCGGCTCGGGCCCCGCCGGACGGCGGGGCCCTCTCCATGAGGAGCTGCAACGTATGGAACTGAACAGACGCACGGTCATGACGGGTGCGGCGGCCGCGGCCGCCGGGGTCGCCGCCACCGCGGTCGGCGGCGGCACGGCACACGCCTCGCCGGCCGGGGGCGGTGGCGGCCGGGGGAAGCCGGTGCGGACGCTCTTCGGCACGCTCGCGGACGGCACCAGGGTCCACAGCTGGTCGCTGGAGAACGGCGGGACCCGGATGGCGGTCCTGTCCTACGGCGGCATCGTCCGGTCGCTGGAGATCCCCGACCGCCGGGGCCGCTACGCGAACGTCTCCCTCGGCTTTCGCACCCTCGAGGAGTACGTCGCCTCCAGCCCCTACTTCGGCGCCCTGATCGGCCGCTACGGCAACCGGATCGGCAAGGGCCGCTTCACCCTCGACGGCAAGGAGCACCAGCTCTCCGTCAACGACGGCGCCAACAGCCTGCACGGCGGCGCGCAGGGCTTCGACAAGCGGGTCTGGGACGTCGAGCCGTTCACCGAGGGGTCCGACGTCGGACTGCGCCTGCACCACGTCTCCGTCGACGGCGAGATGGGCTACCCGGGCACACTGCGGGTGAGGGTGACGTACACCCTCACCCGGCACGGCGACTGGCGCGTCGACTACGCGGCCACCACCGACCGGGCCACCGTCGTCAACCTCACCAGCCACGTCTACTGGAACCTCGCCGGCGAGAGCGGCGGCTCGATCCAGGACCACGACCTGTCCATCGCCGCCGCCCGCTACACACCGGTCGACGCGGGACTGATCCCCACCGGCGAACTCGCCCGGGTCGGCGGCACCCCGTTCGACTTCCGCCGCGCCAAGCCGGTCGGCCGGGACCTGCGCGTCGCCCACCGGCAGATGCTGTACGGGCAGGGTTTCGACCACAACTGGGTGCTCGACAAGGGCGTCACCGCCCGCCCCGGACCCGCCGCCACGCTCCGCGACCCGGCCTCCGGCCGCACCCTGCGGATCGCCACCACCGAGCCGGGCCTGCAGTTCTACTCCGGCAACTTCCTCGACGGCACCCTCGTCGGCACCGGCGGACGGGTCTACCGCCAGGGGGACGGACTGTGCCTGGAGACCCAGCACTTCCCCGACTCGCCGAACCAGCCGTCGTTCCCCTCGACCGTCCTGCGGCCGGGTGAGACGTACCGGACGACGACGGTCCACTCGTTCGGCGTCTGACCCCGGCGCGGGGCGCGACGCACCTCACGTGCCCCGGGTTCATTCCGTCACAGTTTTTTCACACCGGTTGAACAGCGCCACACTCACCTTCGTATGTACGGGTGGTCCGTGCTCCCCCCGCGCGGGCCACCCACGCATGACGGGCTCACGACCTCCCCGGCGGGCCCGCCGTCCCCGGAGGTTCCATGGCCGACGTCACCTCGCTGTTCCGCAGCAACGCGGCGCACAGCCCGTCGATGGCTGCGCTGGCGCGCGAGAGCGACGGGGCCGGCCTGGTGGACTTCTGCATCCCGTGCAACCCGTACTTCCCCACCCCCGCCATGTTCGAGGACATGGCGGCCCGGCTGCGCGACATCATCACGTACTACCCGAGCAGCGCCGACACCATCACGGCCGAGCTGTGCGACCTGCTCCAACTCCCGCCGCAGTGCGTGGCCATGGGCAACGGATCCACCGAACTCATCACCTGGATCGACCACCTGCTGGTCCGCGAGTCCCTCGCCGTCCCCGTCCCCACCTTCGGCCGCTGGACCGACCAGCCCATGGAGACCGGCAAGCGGGTCGACATGTTCCCGCTCCAGGAATCCGGCGGCTTCGCCCTCGACCTCGCCCAGTACGCCGAGTTCATCCGGGCCCGGGGCACGAAGGTCGCGGTGATCTGCAACCCCAACAACCCCGACGGCGGCTTCCTGCACAAGCACGCGCTCGTGCAGTTCATGGACGCGATGGCCGACCTGGACCTGGTGGTGATCGACGAGTCGTTCCTGGAGTTCGCCGACGCCGAGGTGGAACCGTCGGTGGTGCAGGAGGCGATGCTCCGCCCCAACGTCATCGTCCTGCGCAGCCTCGGCAAGAACTTCGGCCTGCACGGTATCCGCTTCGGCTACCTCGTCGCCAACCCCTCGCTCGCGGGCCGCATCCGCTCGATGCTGCCGAAGTGGAACCTCAACTCCTTCGCCGAGCACGTGGTGTTCATGCTGAAGGAGCACGGCGCCGAGTACCAGCAGAGCCTCCACCAGGTACGCCGCGACCGGATGGACATGTCCGGCCAGCTCTCCTCACTGCCCGGCCTGACGGTCTACCCGTCCCAGGGCAACTTCCTCTTCGTGCGCCTCCCCGTGGGCGCCGAGGGCACCGTGGTCCGGGACCGCATGCTCACCGAGCACCGGCTCCTGGTCCGCGAGTGCGGCAACAAGATCGGCTCCTCCAGCCGCTTCCTGCGTCTCGTGGTACGTCCCCAGGTGGACGTACGCCGCCTGGTGTCCGGCCTGGAACAGGTGCTCTACGGGACCTCCAGGAGGGGAACCGCCGTGCCCGAGCAGGCCACAGGGACCGGCTACAGCTCGGGCACGGCGGCGATAGACCGCCTGGTCAGCGAGACCAACGGCGCAGGCACCCAGGGCCTCGCCGCTCAGGCCATCGGCGCCGGCGCCGGTGCACACGCCCCGGGCCTCCCCGCCGCTCCGGCCGCCGGCATCGGCATGCCGCTCCCCGCCGCCCCGTCCCCCGTCCCGGTGGGCGCGGACGGCGGGATGCCGATGCCGGCGGCGTCCTCGCAGGGCGCGCAGCAGATGCCCCCGCCGGTGCCGCAGCAGATGCCGCAACCCGTGCAGCAGCCTGTGCAACAGCCCATGCAGCAGCCTCCGGTGCCGCAGCAGCCCGACCCGCAGCTGATGCCGCACCCCCTGGCGGCGCCGGCTCGGGTACCGGCTCCGGCGCCCATGTCCGCCGCGGCCCCCTACCCGCCCCCGCAGGCGCCCGCCCCGGCTCCGGTACCGGCCCAGATGCAGATGCCCACCGGCCCCACCCCGCCCGGCGTCCCCGCCCGTGGCGGCCTCACGGCGGCCCAGGTCAGAGGCACCGACGGCCTCTCCCCGGCCCCCGCGGGCGGCTGGTCCGGAGGGCAGGCGCAGAACTGGCCGGAGGCGGCGGGCATGGGCCAGGTGCTCTGAACAGGCCCGCCGGTCGGGCCGGGCCCGACCGGGAGAACTCGATGTGCGGCCCCGTCCGGGGCCGCACATCGAACCGTTGCCGGTGTCGTGTCAGTCCTCGTCTCCCTAGTGGTGGTTGCCGTAACCGCCACGGTCGTAGCCGTTGTGGTGGTCGCCGTAACCGCCACGGTCGTAGCCGTTGTGGTGGTCGCCGTAACCACCGCGGCCGTGGCCGTCGTGGTCGCCACCGACCCGGTTGTAGTCGTTGTAGTGGCCGCCGCGGTTGTAGTAGCCGTTGTCGTAACGGTCGCCGTAACCACCACGGTCGTAGCGGTTGTAGTGGTTGTAGTGGTCGCCGTAATCACCGCGGTCGTAGCGGTGGTAGTAGCCGTTGTCGTAGCGGTCGCCGTAACCGCCACGGTCGTAGCCGTTGTGGTGGTCGCCGTAACCACCGCGGCCGTAGCCGTCGTGGTCGCCGCCGACCCGGTTGTAGTCGTTGTAGTGGCCGCCGCGGTTGTAGTTGTGGTGGTCGCCATAACCACCACGGTCGTAGCCGTTGTGGTGGTCGCCGTAACCACCACGGCCGTAGCCGTCGTGGTCGCCATGACCACCGCGGCCGTAGCCGTCGTGGTCGCCCTGGCTGTGGCTGTAGGACGAGGACGCGACGGACGCCGAAGCAGTGCCTGCCGTGCCCACCGCGACGCCACCGGCTATCACCAGCCCGGCGGCGGACACCGCGGCCAGACGCTTCGCGCGTTGTGCTCGCATGGGAATACCTCTCGCTCCATCATCTCCCGCGTCTCCGACAGGAAGCGCGGGAACGGACGGCCGCAGCCGCACATCGGAATTGCGGCAGGGTCTTCTGATGTCACCGCATGTCGTCTTGAGCACGAACTCGACCGCCGACGCCTCCAGGTCGCCTCTCACGGGCGGTCACTGTGGCCTTGGTCCGCTCTACCGGGAACCGGTCGGCCGGGCGTGCCGTGCGTGCGGCATTCAGCAATTGAGCCTAGTACCGCACCGGCGGTTTGGCATCTCGGGCGACCCACTGCGTACGCCCGTTCACCGGAGGAGCCGGGCCGTGCCCTGCTGGATCGGCGGGACGGCGGGCCGGTCTCCCCCGGTGCCCGTGCGAGCCTCGCAGGTCAGGAGGCCGGGCACTCCTTCCAGGCCATGTGGTAGGTGGTGCTGATGTCCCCGTCGGTGGAGTCCATGGTCATGAAGCTGACCTTGTCGGGGGTTTTGGTGCCCGCGCTGACGCGCAGTTCGGTGTTGATGTTGAAGTTGCGCAGGACGCCGCAGGGGGCGTAGACGAGCTGGGCCCAGTCGGTGGTGTCCGTGGCCTGCCAGTTGTCGTCGTGGGGGCCGTCGTAGACGTGGGTGCGGTACTCCGTGTTCGGGGAGCCCTGGAAGTAGTACGACGCCCGCTGGGTGCCCCTCGCGCCGGGCTGGAGGGCGGCGAAGCCGCGGTAGTCGGCGCTGGCGATGGCGTAGGTGAAGCCCTGGGGGACGTGGACGACGAGGCTGAGCTGGCAGTTCTTGCGGGATGCCGTGGGGTCGGAGTTGCCGCCCGCCTGGGCGAGGTAGTCGCTGTAGGTCACGGTGAACGCGGTGTTGTCCTCGGAGACGGCGACCGCGGCCGTGCCCTTGGGGCAGCCGGAGCCGTTCACCGTGGCGATGTCGATGACGATCTTGTCCGGGGGCGGGTCGTCGAACGCGGAGGACGGGTTGTGCGCGGGTATCGCCGCGGCGAGCAGCGCGGCCACCGCGCCGCCGAGAAGCAGTCCACCAGCCATGGTTCTCCCAATCCGGTCAGTGGGGGGTGGATGCGACGTCGTACTCGTGTCGCCTTCTTTTTCGTTGAAGCGTCATGCACCTGACAACAATGTGGATGCATGCGCCCCCGGCCCTCGTGAAGGAGGCATGAAGGTGGCGTGAAGGCCGGGAGCGCTCGCATCGTACGCAGCACGGCCGCCGGCGGGCAGGACGAACTCCGGCCATTCGCACCGGGCGAAACCGGCGTACCGGGAACCTCGTGTGAACACCGGCGGGCCGATCCGTAGACAATGGCCCACCAGGAGCACACGCAGCACACCAGGAGGCGGCTCCCTTGGAGCTCAGCAGGCGTACCTTCACCGCGCTGACCGGAACGGCGGCGCTCGGCCTCGCGCTGGCCGGCAGCAAGGCTGCGACCGGCACGTACCCGGCGCAGACCGTGCCGACGGGCCCGCCGCCCGCTGCGCCGCGCGCGGACGGCAAGCGGCACCAGGTCGGCTTCGACCGGTACTCGCTGCTGGTCGACGGCCGGCGGCTGGTGCTGTGGTCGGGCGAGATGCACCCCTTCCGGCTGCCGAGCCCGTCGCTGTGGCGGGACGTGCTGCAGAAGCTGCGCGCCCACGGGCACAACGCGGTCAGCGTCCCCGTCCCCTGGAACCTGCACTCCCCCGCTCCCGGCCGGTACGACTTCACCGGTGTGCGGGACCTGGATCTGTTCCTCACCATGGCCGCCGAGGAGCAGCTGTACGTCGTCCTGCGCCCGGGGCCGTACCTGGGGTCCGCCGATCTGGACGCCGGTGGCCTTCCCGGCTGGCTGAGGGCCGCCGAGGGTCCGGCCGGCCGGAACCCGGATACGGACCCGGCGTATCCGCGGCACGTGGAGGAGTGGCTGGGCGCGGTGGACGCCATCGCCGTCCGGCATCTGTTCACCGGCGGCGGTGGCACGGTGCTGCTGTACCGGTTCGAGGACCGGTACGGCGGAGCGGACGGCGGCGCCCACCTGTCCCGCCTCCGCCGGAAGGTGCGCGCCGACGGGATCGACGTACCGCTGTTCCACGACGACGGCCGCGCGGGCGGGTCCCGGAGACCCGGGTTCGCCGCCGAGACCGCCGTGGGCGCCTCCGATCCCTGGGGCGGGGTCTCCTCCGGCGGCCGGGGATACGTCGGAGTGCGCGAGAAGTGGGACCCGGCCCACGTGCGGAGCGGCCTTCTCACCCGGCTCGCCACCGGGATCACCGCGCACACCGTGCGCATGGCGGCCGGCGGGACGTCCTGGGGGTGGCTCTCCTCACCCGACGTGTACACCTCGTACGACTACGGGGCCCCGATCAGCCAGGCCCGCCGGCCCACCTCCAAGCTGGCCCCGTCGCAGCAGCTCGGGCACCTGCTGCGGACCGTGCCGGACCTCGCCCGGCTGGAGCCGGCCGGCGAGGTGCGGGCGAAGGACGACCGGCTGAAGGTCCACCACCTGGCCAACCCGGACACCGGCGCCCAGGTGTACGTCCTGCACAACGACTCCGCCGAACAGGTCACCTCCGCGCTGCCGGGCACCGGGATCGAGGTGCCCGTGACGGTCGGGGCACGGGACGCCAGACTGCTCGTCACCGGGCTGCGGCTAGGACGGCGGAAGCTGGCGTTCTCCACCGCGCAGCCGCTGTTCCGACTGACCGTCGGACGGCAGGACATCGCCGCGTTCGTGGGCCGGGCCGGTGAGACGGCGCAGGTCTCCCTCGCCTGCGACACCCAGCCGCTCACCAACCGGCTGGACACCGAGCCCGCCTGGTCCTACGCCCAGGGCCGGCTGAACGTGGTGGCGCCGCTGGGGGTGGGCGGACTGAACCGGGTGCTGGTCGAGAACGGCGACTCGAGGACGCCCATGCTGCTGCTGTTCGCCGACGACGCGACCGCGCTGCGGCTGTGGCCCCACGAGACCCCGTCCGGCCCGCTGCTGGTCCACGGTCCGGCGCTGCTGCGCTCGGCCACGCTGCGGGGCGCCACCGTCCACCTCACCGGCGACGTCGCCGGTGAGACCGGCCTGGAGGTGTGGGCGCCGCGCGGGGTCACCGCCGTGACCTGGAACGGGCAGCCGGTGCGCACCACGGTCAGCCGGGCCGGGAGCCTGGTGATGGAGGGGCTGCTGCCGGCCACGCCCGCGCCGTCCCTGCCCGCGCTCGGCGGCTGGCGGCGGCGGACGGAGAACCCGGAAGCCGAGCCGGACTTCGACGACGCGCGGTGGACGGCCGCCGACCGCACCGCCTCCCGCGGCGGCGCTCCCGCGCCCGGGGGACGGCCCGTGCTGTCCGCGGACGACTACGGCTTCCACTACGGCGACGTCTGGTACCGGGGACGCTTCGAGGACGCGCGCGGCATCACCTCGGTGTCCCTGTCGTACCGCACGGGGACGCAGGGGCTGCTGATGGCCTGGCTGGACGGGCAGCCACTGGGCACGCACCGGATGCCGGCGCCGGACGAGGACACGGTGGGCCGGGGCTCCTGGACCGCCACGGCCGCCTTCCCCGTGCCCGAGCGTCTGCGCGAGCGGGGCGGGCGGGTGCTGTCCGTGCTGGTACGGCCGATGCAGCAGGCCGGGCAGGAGAGCGACGGCGACAGCGGCGGGCCCGGGAGCGGGGGCGGGGAGGCGGACGGCGCGTCCCGGGCGTCCGGGGCCGGGCGCGGACGTGGGCTGACCTCCGTCGCCTTCGAGGGCGCCTCCCCGGAGATCGGCTGGCGGATCCAGGGGGCGGGGGCGCCGGACCGGGTGCGGGGGGCGCTGAACAACGGCGGGCTGTACGGGGAGCGCGAGGGCTGGCACCTGCCCGGCCACGAGGACCGGGACTGGGAGACCGTGGACCTTCCGCGCGGGGACCGGCGGCAGGGGGTGGCCTGGTACCGGACGGAGTTCCGGCTGGACGTCGATCCGGACGTGGACGCGTCGATCGGTCTCGTCCTCGAGGACGAGCCGGAGCGCGCCTACCGCGTCCAGATCTTCCTGAACGGCTGGAACATGGGCCAGTACGTCAACGATGTGGGCCCGCAGCACACCTTCGTGCTGCCGAACGGAATCCTCCGCACCCGCGGGCCCAACACCCTGGCCCTGGCGGTGCTGTCCGACGGGACCACACCCGCCGGCCCGGGCGAGGTGCGGCTGACGCTGCTGGGCGCGGTGCGCGGCGGGGTGCCGGTGGAGCCGGTGGAATCCCCGGGACGGTGACCCACCGCCCCGGCGGCCCCTCCGGCAGCCCCCCTTCGCCATGGTCATCACGTTCGTCACGCCGTCGGGCTCAGGCCAGCCGGATCACGTTCCAGGACAGCGGTTCCAGTACGGCGGTGAGCCGCCCGTCCGTCAGCCCCGTGCCCTCGGCCGGGTGCGGGGTGACCCGCTCGGGTTCGTCGAGGGTGTTGCGGGCGTCGGGGTCGGCGTCCGCGAGGACGCTGTGCTCCACGACCGTGGTGAGACCGAGGCCGCCGAGGGCGATCTCCAGCGGCAGCGCCCCGGTGCGGCTCCGGTTGACGGCGAACACGGTGACCGTGCCGTCCTCGGCGCGTACGGCGGTGGCGTGCAGCAGGTCGGCGGTGCCGTACCGGGCCGTCTCGTACGTCGGTGAGTCCACCCGGACGTCGAGGACCTCGCCCCTGCCGTACCGGGAGGCCTGCGCGAACGGGTGGAACGTCGTCTGGCGCCAGGCGGGGCCGCCCGGCTCGGTCATGATCGGCGCGATGACGTTGACGAGCTGGGCGAGGCAGGCGATCCTGACCCGGTCGGCGTGCCGGAGCAGGGCGATGAGGAGCGAGCCGAACACGACGGCGTCGGTGACGCTGTAGCTGTCCTCCAGCAGGCGCGGCGCCTCGGGCCAGTCGTCCTGCGCGAGGGTCGTCGCCCGCTCCTGCCAGCGGGACATGTACCAGACGTTCCACTCGTCGAAGGAGAGGTTGATCTTCTTCGGGGACTTGAGCTTCGCGCCGACGTGGTCGCAGGTGGCGACGGTGTCCTCGATGAAGGACTCCACGTCGACGGCGGAGGCGAGGAAGGAGTCGAGGTCGCCGTCGTGCGGCTCGTAGTAGGCGTGCAGGGAGATGTGGTCGACGAGGTCGTATGCCTCGGTGAGGACCGTCGCCTCCCAGGCGGCGAAGGTGGGCATGGACCGGCTCGAGGAGCCGCAGGCGACCAGTTCGACGCCGGGGTCCTGCTGGCGCATGGCGCGGGCGGTCTCGGCGGCGAGGCGGCCGTACTCCTCGGCGGTCTTGTGGCCGGTCTGCCAGGGGCCGTCCATCTCGTTGCCGAGGCACCACATCCGGATGCCGAAGGGGTCCTTGTCGCCGTGCGCGACGCGCAGGTCGGACAGGGCCGTGCCGGCGGGGTGGTTGGCGTACTCCTGGAGTTCGAGCGCCTCGGCGACGCCCCGGGTGCCGAGGTTGACGGCCATCACGGGCTCGGCCTGCGGGCCGATCTTCCGCAGGAAGGAGAGGTACTCGGACAGACCGAAGCGGTTGGTCTCGGTGGAGTGCCAGGCGAGGTCGAGGCGGCGCGGGCGGTCCTCGACCGGGCCGACGGAGTCCTCCCACTTGTAGCCGGAGACGAAGTTGCCGCCGGGGTAGCGGATCGCGGTGACGCCGAGTTCGCGGACCAGGTCCAGGACGTCGGTGCGCAGGCCGTCGGCGTCGGCGGCGGGGTGGCCGGGCTCGTAAATGCCGGTGTAGACGCAGCGGCCGAGGTGTTCGACGAAGGAGCCGAAGAGGCGGGGGTCGACCGGGCCGACGGTGAAGGCGGGGTCGAGGGTGAAGCGGGCGGTACGCATCTTTTCCTTTCGGGGGTTCGCCGGTGCGGGTGCGGATACCGGTGCGGGTGCGGATGCCGGTGCGGCGGAGGAGGCCACCGGCCGGCGGGGCCGGTGTGCGCGACGCCCGCCACGATCTGGCGCTGCAAGAAGACGAAGACGACGGTCAGCGGCAGGCTCGCCGGGAGGCCGCCGGCCCTCGGCCGGGCCCACTGGAAGTTCTGGTCGTCGACCCACAGGCCGATGGTCTGCGGCCCTTTCCCGGTGGCCTTCCCGGCCTCCTCCAGCACGTCGGACCACTCCTCGGCCGGCGTCACGGGCACCATGCGCCCGTCGGCGCCGAGCGGGCCCGCCTTCCCCAGCACGTCCTTGCGGTGGAAGCAGAGCTGTACATGAACGTCGAGGGGCAGGTCGTAGAGCTCGCCGTCGGCGACGGCCCGCTTCCACAGCTCGGGGTCGAAGTCCTCCTCCCGCACGCCGTGTTCGGCGAGCAGGCCGAGGTCCCACGGGTCCAGGAGGCGGCCCGGCGAGAAGCCGGGGACCCTGCCGAGGTGCATGACGCCCGGGTCGGGCGCCCTGCTGCCCGCCGCGGCCACGGCGAGTTCGGCGCGGAAGGGGCTGCCCCACCGGAGGGTGGAGTCCTCCACGTCGATGCCGGGGCGGTCCTCCCGGAAGGCGTCCGGCATCGCGATCATGTCGTAGCCGTCGCCGCCGCTGAAGAGGTTCCAGTACCGCACCCGCGTGCCGGCGTCGCAGGCCAGGACGTCCGCGCCGGTGCCGAGGGCCGCGAAGCCGAAGCTGCCCGCGACCGTCAGGCCGCCCGCCGCGGCCGGTAAGTGCCTGCGTTTCAGGCCTGGTCGTCCCATGCCCTGCCCCATCTGTCGGGTTCTCGTGGCCGGCGGGGTCGGGCCCGTGCGGGCCGTACCCCGCACCGCTCGTTCGGGATAACAGATTGTTCGACATGTCGGATGAGGCACGTAACTTCGAACGGACCGTAAGGGCCGGGCGGGGGCACGTCAATGGTTCGGACGAGAACGGGCCCGGGAGGGCGTCGGCTTCTCGCATCACCCGACCAAGGGGCGCTGTACGGCCCTAAGGTGAGGGGGACTCGTACAATTCAGCGATTCACGCGGTACAGGGGTTGACGCGCGTGGAGCACCGGTGCCGGGGGCGGGAGGGTGAAGCGCGCCGCCGGCCGCGTCGTGGCGCGCACCGTCCCGCCGCCGACCAGTCCGACGTCACCAGCCACCCGGGGAGAGAAGTGAGCACGAAGGGCGCCATGCGCAGGCTCCGCAACGATCTGGTGGAGGCTCTCGAGGGTCTGGCCAGGCCGTCGACCCCCGGGGAGCTGTTCGACGCCCTGTGCGCCCGGCTCACGAGGCGTCGCGGCAGACCGGTGGAGTACCGCCTGGTGACGTTCCCGCCGGGCACGGCCAGCGGGCTGTACCTGGACATGGCGGACCGGGACCTGATCTGCGTGCAGGAGAACACCAGCCCCTGGCACCAGGTGGTCATCTTCGGGCACGAGGCCTGGCACATGGTCGCCGGTCACGCCGGCCGGCACGAGCCCGGCCCCGCGGTCGCCGCGCGTCTGCTGGCGGACGAGGCCGACCTGACGGCCGCTCTCCAGGTGGCGGCACGCACCGACTTCGACCGGAACGAGGAGTCCGACGCCGAGTTGTTCGGCCTGACCCTCGCGGGCCGCCTGCGCGGCTGGCTGGAGGGCGCGGACACGGTGACGCCGCACAGCGAGCTGGCGCGGCGCATCCAGGCGTCGCTCGGACACCGCCGGGGCTGATGCGTGCGGAACTCCGACTACTACCTTCCCGCCATCGCCCTCGGTGTCGCCTTCGTCGTCAAACTCCCCGCCCTGCGGCGGGGTTGGCGCGATCCGCTGGTGCGCTCCGCCCACTTCCTGATCTTCACCGCGGGCATCTGCTTCTTCTTCGCCGCCCCGCCCACCATCGTCGCGGTCAACGCGCTCACGGGCGTCCCGAACTTCTCCGGCCCACTGGTCTACTCCATCATGTGCGCCTTCAGCTGTGCCTGCCTGGTGCTGATCGTCAACTGGCGCGGCGGGCCGCCGGAGACGATCCGGCGCCACTCCCGGCGGTGGATCGTCGGCTACACGGCGGTCATCGTCGCCCTGCCCGTGCTCTTCGCGCTGGGGGAGGCTCCCGTGGAGCGGCTCCGCGACCTGGACACCCACTACGCGACCACGCCCTTCATCCGCGAGATGATCGTCGCCTACCTCGTCGCCCACATCACCTCCGCCGCCGTCACGACGGCGCTGTGCCTGAGCTGGGCGCGGCAGGTGCGGCGGTGGCTGCGCGTGGGCCTGGTCGTCCTGGTCATCGGGTTCGTGCTCAACCTGGCGTTCGGTCTCGCCAAGCTGTCCGCGGTCGTCGCGCGGTGGAGCGGCCGCGACTGGGACGCCCTCAGCACGACGGTGGCACCGCCGATCGTCGCGGCGGGCGGTCTGATCGTGACCTTCGGGTTCCTGTTGCCGCTGCTGGGCCCGCAGATCGGCGACCTGGTCCGGTGCTGGGTCAACTACGCGCGCCTGGGCACGCTGTGGCGGCTCCTGCGCACGCCGGGGAAGCGGCGTGCGCTTCCGCGCATCCCGTGGTGGTCCGATCCCGACATGCGCCTGGCCGTGCGGGAGACCGCCATCCACGACGAACTGCTCGATCTCCAGCCGTACTTCGACGAACTCGTCCGGCAACGCGCCTACGCCAGAGCGATCGAGAGCCGGCTGCCGGAGGAAGAAGCCGATGTCGTGGGGGCGGCCGCCATGGTGGTCGCCGCGGTGGACTCGCGCTCCAGAGGTCCGCTGCGGGGGTCCGAGGAGGCCAGTGCCGCCGGAGCCCTGGCGCTGACCTCGGTCCTCAGTTCAGAACGTGAGCGGCTCGTGCACCTGTCGCGCGCCGTGGAGTCCCCCCTAGTCGCCGCTGCGCGCCACCTCGCAGCCTCTCCAGAGAGCAGTTCGTCATGACACCCCCTGACCGGACCGCCCGCAGTGCCGCACCCCGCCGTGCCGTGGTCATCGGCGGCGGAATGGCCGGCATGCTCGCGGCCGCCGCCCTGGCCGACGCCGCGGACGAGGTCACCGTCGTCGAGCGCGACGTCCTGCCCGCGGGGCCCGAGCCGCGCAGGTCGCTTCCCCAGGCACGCCACGTGCACGTGCTGTGGTCCGGCGGCGCCCGGGCGTTCGAGCGGATCATGCCGGGCATCACGGACCGCTGGCTGGCGGCCGGGGCCCGGCGCATCCCCCTGCCGACCGGCCTGGTGTCGATGACCGCTCAGGGCTGGCTCAGACGCTGGCCCGAGATGCAGTACATGATCGCGTGCACCCGTGACCTGCTGGACTGGGTGGTGCGCGAACAGGTGCTGCGGATGCCGACGGTGAGACTGCTGCAGGGACACGAGACACGGGCCCTGGAGGGGACGGCCGCCCGTGTGACCGGCGTGCGCGTACGGACGCCGGAGGGGCGGGAGCCGACCCTCGACGCCGATCTCGTCGTGGACGCCGGCGGCCGCGGGTCGCGCGCCACGCAGTGGCTGCGGGCTCTGGGCGTGGACGGCGTCGAGGAGGCCGAGGTCGATTCCGGGCTGGTGTACGCCAGTCGCTTCTACCGGGCGCCCGCGGGCGGCGACGACTTCCCCATCGTCAACGTCCAGTCCGACCCCGGCGAGCCGGTGCCGGGCCGGACGGCGACCATCGTCCCCGTCGAGGGGGGCCGCTGGCTGGTGACCCTCTCGGGCACGCGGGGAGGCGAGCCGTCCCGCGAGCCCGACCGGTTCGAGTCCTTCGCCCGCTCGGTCCGGCACCCCGTGGTGGGCGAGCTGCTCTCGCTGACCACACCGCTCACGGAGGAGGTCACCGTCTCCCGCAGCACGGTCAACCGGCGCCGCTACTTCGAGCAGGCACCCGCCTGGCCGGACGGGTTCGTCGTGGTCGGCGACTCGGTGGCCACGTACAACCCGCTCTACGGCCAGGGGATGACGGTGGCCGCGCAGGGGCTCGTCGAGCTCGGCGCCGCGGTGGGCCGGAGCGGGCTCCGTGCCCCCGGACTCGCACGCGAGGTCCAGCGCGCCATCGCCCGTCCCGCGGGCATCGCCTGGGAACTGGCCACCTCCCAGGACATCCTCTATCCCGGTGCGGTGGGCCGACAGCCGC
Source organism: Streptomyces sp. NPDC004051 (assembly GCF_053604275.1). NCBI lineage: Bacteria > Bacillati > Actinomycetota > Actinomycetes > Kitasatosporales > Streptomycetaceae > Streptomyces > Streptomyces sp. NPDC004051. The sequence goes on from NZ_JBSGHG010000001.1 coordinate 712,599, forward strand.
GGTCCGGGAGCGCGCTCATGAACCGCTACGTCAACCGGCTGGTCCACGCCGCGACGGGCCGCGCCCGGATCACCCAGGCCTTCCTCGACGTCATCACGCTGTCCGACTCCCCCGCGTCGTGGGCGCACCCGGACGTCGTGGTGGGAGCTCTGCGCGGCCCGGGCAGGGAACCCCTGACCTCGCCGCCGCTGACCGCAAAGGAGCTGAGGACGGCGGCCGGCGGCCGGCGTGACGCGTCCGGGTGACCGCTTCCGCCCGTGACGGACCGCCGGGGCACGACGGCATGTCCAGCACGGGTCGGCGCCCGACCGGCTGCCCTCGTCCCGCCCGCTGACGGCACGCCACTTCGCGCGGGGAGGTCGTCGATGAACCCGGACCTCGTTCTCCGAACTCCCGAACTCCCGGGCTCCCGAACTCCCGGGCTCCCGGCGCCGTGCCGGTGGCCGCCCCGGCCCTCGGGCCGCCCGTGCCCCGCCGCCTCGTCAGCCCGCGAAGGCGGGTGGGGCGAGCCCCCTGCCCGCGTCCGGGACCACCAGGAGGGAGCCGGCGAGCGGGGGCGGGGAGGCCAGGCCCACGCGGGCCGTGGTGACGTACAGGTCGCTCAGGCCGGGGCCGCCGAAGGCACAGGCCGTGACGCGGGGCACCGGCAGCTCCACCACCCGGTCCAGGGCGCCGGACGGGGTGTAGCGGCGGACCGCGGCACCGTCCCACAGCGCCACCCACACACAGCCCTCGGCGTCCACGGTGAGGCCGTCGGGGAAGCCCGCGCCGTCCTCGACCACGGCCAGCGGACGGCGACCGGTGACCGAGCCGGAGGCGGCGTCGACGTCGAAGACGTCGATACGGCGGGTGGGGGTGTCGATGTAGTACATCAGGCGGCCGTCGGGGCTCCAGCCGGTGCCGTTGCTCACCGTCACGTCGTCGAGGACGGTCTCGGCCGTGCCGTCGCCGCTGATGCGGGTCAGGGTGCCGCCGCCGGTGGCCTCGTCGTAGCGCATGGTGCCGGCCCACAGCGTGCCGTCGGGGGCGACGGCGGCGTCGTTGCCGCGGCGGCCGGGGACGGGCTCGTGACGCAGCCAGCGGAAGGTGTCGTCGGGGTCGAGCAGGCCGATCCCGTCGCGCAGATTGAGGACCAGGCCGCCGCCCGCGCGGGGCTTGACGGCGCCCACGTGCTGTTCGGTGCGGCGCAGGGTGCGCCGGCCGGTGGCCGGATCGTAGCTGTGGACGCGGGAGTTCAGGATGTCGATCCACAGCAGTCGGCCGGTCGCCGGGTCCCAGGTGGGGCCCTCGCCCAGGAGGGACTCCGCGCGGACCGCGACCTCGTAGGAGGCGCCGCCGGTCATGAGGTCCCCCGGTGGCCGAGCCGCTCGGACAGGTCGTCGGCGCCCTTGACGGCGAGCTGTTCCAGTTCGGTGCGGCGCTCCTCGCCCCAGCGGATCATCGGCACGGAGATGGACAGCGCGGCGACCACCTGCCCGGTGCGGTCGCGGACCGGTGCGGCCACGCAGCTGACGTCCGGGTTGGACTCGCGGTTCTCCACGGCGACGCCCCGGGCGCGGATCTGTGCGAGGGCCTCGCGCAGGGCGGCCGGGTCGGTGATGCTGTTGGGCGTCATCGCGGCCAGCTCGGCGTCGGCGGGCAGGCGCGCGGCGAGTTCCCGCTCGGGGAGGGAGGCCAGCAGCATCTTGCCCACGGAGGTGCAGTGGGCGGGCAGCCGGCGGCCGGCCGCCGACACCATCCGCACCGCGTGGGTGGAGTCCACCTTGGCGATGTAGATGACGTCGGTGTCCTCCAGGATCGCCACGTGCACCGTCTCGTCGCAGGTCTCGGCGACGGACCGGGCCACCTGCTGGCCCTCGGCGGCGAGGTCGAGGTGCTCGGCGTAGCGGGCGCCGAGCTGGTACGGCCGTACGCCGAGCCGGTAGCGGCCGGGCCGGCCGGTCACCGGGACGATGTACTTCCGCGCGGCGAGCGTGGTCACCAGTTCGTGCACGGTGGTGCGCGGCAGCTGGAGCCTGCGCACGATGTCGGGGGCGGAGAGCGTCCCGTCCCCCTCGAGGAAGAGCTCGAGGATGTCCAGAGCCCGGGTCACGGCTGGTACGAGGCGTCCCACGGCCGGCCCCCTCCCTGTCTGTCTCGGCCTGTTCGAGATATCAACAGGCGACCGGAATGACGAACACAGGCTAGCCATCCGGACTACCCCGGGCAATGGCCCGCGGCGCCCGCCAGGGAGGTGGCCCCACCAGGCCCCCTCGGTCCCCGCCGGTCATCCCGGGGGCCACCGGGCATCCCCGGGCATCCCCGGGCACCGTCGCACACCACTGGTCCTCCCTGGGCATGGTCAGACACCGGGCCCTCCTGGGCACCGCCGGACACAGCCGGACATTTCCGGGGCTGCCGGGCGTCCCCGGACACCCCGGGGACCATCAGGCACTGCCGGGAATTCCTGGGCACCGTCGGACGCCGTCGGTCATCCCCGGGGGCGGGGTTCGCCCAGGTCGCCGCGGAGCCGCTGGGCGCGCAGCACCAGTTCCAGTTCGAAGCGGCGGTCCGGGTCGTCGATCTCGTCGCCCCACAGTTCGCGGATCTGCCGCAGCCGGTAGCGGACGGTCTGCGGGTGCACACCGAGCCGGGCCGCCACCTCGGGCGCGCCGCCCCGGGTCTCCAGCCACGCCAGCAGCGTCTCCGCGAGCCGCCGTCCGTTCGCGGGGGTGCAGTGGGCCAGCGGGGCGAGGCACTTGAGCGCGAGGTCGTCGATGAGTTCCTCGGGCTGGAGCAGCACCAGCGCCTGGGTGTGCCGGGTGCAGTGCAGCACCTCGTCGGCGGGCAGCAGCCCGCGCTCCATCAGGAGCAGGGCGGCCTCGGCCCAGCGCAGCGACTTCGCCGCGTCGGCCGGCGGCACCGGCGGCCCGATCGCGCCGGACCAGCCGGTGAGCGCGCGGTGCAGCAGTTCGGGGCGGCCTGCGGCGTCCGGTTCCGGGACGATCATGCGGGGCTGCTCGGACTCCATGTCGAGCAGCACCTCCGGCCCCACGGCGGGCGCCACCGCCTCCCGGGCGGGGCGCCTGAGGACGCCCACCGCGACCTTCTCGGGCAGCGGCCAGCCGATGCGGGCGGCCCGTTCGGCGAGCGCCTCGACCGGATCGCCCCGGTGGTGTTCGGTGAGCAGGAGTTCCATCAGCCGGCGCTGCAGCCGCAGCCGTTCGCCCGCCTGCCGGGCGGCGGCCTCGGCGTAGCCGCGGACGGACTGGTCGACCAGTCCGTCCAGGTACGCGTAGCCCGCGTCGGCGAGTTCGTACATCGCGGGCGGCGGGATGTCGATGCGCTGGCCGATCTCGGCGAGCCGCCGCCAGGCCATGCGGACCCCGAGCCGGTAGATCGCCTGGAGCGAGTCCAGCGACCGCCCGTGCAGGCCCTCACCGCGCCCGAAGTCGTGGAACAGGCCGGGCGGCACCGTGGGACGGCCCGCCGAGTAGTCGGCGTGCTCCAGGTGCCGCACGAACACCTCGATGGCGCGGCGGATGCCGATGAGGGCCATCGGCTCGCCGGACTCGTCGAGCACGACGGGGAGTTCGGGGTACTCGCGCTGGATCTCGCCCATGATCTCCTCGGCGAGCGCCGGCGCCTCGGCCAGGGCGATCTCGGCGAACCGGTGCACCTGGGAGCGCGGGACGTCGCGCCAGGCGGAGCGGGCCGGGACGGTGGTGGCCGCCGTCACCCGTCGGCCCCCTGACCGGCGTGCTCATAGGTGATCAACGGCGTGTTCGGCTGGTCGGGGGTGGCCTCGAGCAGCGCGACCACACCCAGGGCGGCGCCCACGGCGAGGGCCGCGGCGAACACGACCGTCAGTGCGGCGGCGAGCAGTCTGGACATCTCAGGGCAAGCCTCTCTGGTCGGAGGATTCCCCACCCCCCGAAAGCGCGTTCCGCCACCCTTGTCCGTCGCGCCCCAGTGTCGAGTGTGCATTGACACTCCGTCAAGGGGCGTTTACGGTTCCCGGCCCAGAGGGAGTTCGGTCCCGGCCCGCAGGGGGTGCCGGATGGCTCCGCCCCTCCCGCACGCGCGTTTTCCTCTACGGACCCGGCCTGCTCAGCGCCGATCCGTCCCAAGCCTCTGGAGTGCCCGGATGCGCCGTACAGCCTCCCCCCTTTCCCTGGCCGTGCTCGGTCTCGGAACGTTTCTGCTGGTACTGGCCCCCCTGTTGGCCTGGTACGTGCAGCCACGTGCCGCGGTGAACCCGATCGACATCGACACCACCGCCGTCTACACCGGCCGGGGCAGCGTGTTCGACCTCGACCGGGTCGAGACCGTGCCGGGTCAGGCGATCACCGTCACCCAGCGGGTGCGCGGGAACGTCGAGGAGAGCGTGGACAGCGGGAACGCCGTGTGGGACGTGATCACCACGGTGGACACCGACGCCTCGCTGCCGGCCGCCGATCCGCACGACGCGCTGGACTTCTCCCCGCACCGCTGGGTGCTGGACCGCCGGACCACGAAGCCGGTCCACTGCTGCGAGGAGAAGCCCCACATCGAGGGCGAGGCGTACCTCAAGTTCCCCTTCGACGTGCAGAAGCGCTCCTACCGGTGGTGGGACAACACCCTCGGCGACACGGTCGTGATGCGCTACCGGGGCACCGAGAAGGTCCAGGGGTACACCGGTTACCGGTTCACCGCCTCGGTGCCGGCGACGAAGACCGGCACCCGGCTGGTGCCGGGCACCCTCGTGGACGAGCCGGACCGCCCGCAGGTGCTGGCCGAGGAGTGGTACGCCAACCACGGCCTCGAGCTGGTCGTGGACCAGGCCACCGGCCGGGTGATCTACGCGCAGACCGGCCCGCGGCGCACGCTGCGGGCGCCGGGCGGGGACGAGGACGCGGCGGTCCTGCTGGACGCGGAGAAGCTCGCGTTCACGACCGGGACGCAGAAGGAGGCCGTGCGGCAGGCGAAGCGCGACAGCGGGCAGCTGCGCATGGTGGGGGAGACCCTTCCGGTCGGCGCGGGCGTGGCGGGATTCGTGCTCGCGGTGACCGGCGGGATTCTGGTGGCACGTGGACGGAAGGAAGACGAACGCCCCGGTTTGCCCGGTACCGACCGGTAACCACTCACGAACCGAAGTGACTTCCGAGTCGACCGGACCCGAAATTGTCATCCCGGTGAGTAGCCCTGGGGGACGTCTGGGCGAAAACTGTCCATCCCCACCCCGTGCACAAGCCACGCACAGTCAGTGCCCAGGGGGAGCACGCGTGCTCCCCCGAGGCATTCGCGTTCCTTCCGACACCACCCCGCCCGTCCGAATTCCTTCCCTCGCCACGTTCTCACGCCACCACGTTCCGCACCCCCTGCGCCTCGTGACCCTCCCCGCACCTCCGACTCCCCGTACCTCTGACTCCCCTGTCTCCGGCTCCCCGTACCTCCGACTCCCCTGTCTCCGACTCCCCGTACCTCCGAACTCCCGCCCCTCCGGCACCGCCCGCGCCCGGCAGCACCGCCCGCGCCGCGCATCCCGGTCCGGCCCGCACCGTGTCCCGCGTACCCCACGCATGACCCCAAGACGAGTTGGAGCACCGATGCCCCAGCACGTACCGTCCTCTCCCCCGCTCCCGGCTCCTCTCGAACGGGGGACTCCCCACCGCGCCGCGCTCCCCGGCGTGCCGCAGGCGCTCGCGGAGGTGTTCCCCGGCCCCCGCCGGATCGTCTTCCTCGCCCACCGCGACCTGGACAACCCCTCGGCCGGCGGCTCCGAGCTGCTGGTCGACCGGCTCGCCGACGGCCTGAGCCGCATGGGCCACCAGGTCACCCTGCTGTGCGGGGGGCCGGCGACCCCCGTCCGCGACTACCGCGTGGTGTCGGCGGGCGGCGCCTACAGCCACTTCCTGCGGGCCCGTTCCGCCTTCGCCCGCCAGGTCGGCGACTGCGATCTGCTGGTCGAGGTCTGCAACGGCATGCCGTACCTGGCGCCGATGTGGCATCGCGGGCCGACGCTGTGCCTGGTCAACCATGTGCACACCGATCTGTGGCGGATGCGTTTCGGCGGCCCGCTGGCCCCGGCCGCGCGGATCGGGCGCAGGCTCGAGCACTGGGCGCTGACCGGCGCCCGGCGGCACGGGCTGCTGGTCGCCGTCTCCCCGTCGACCGCGGACGCGCTGCACGGGATCGGTGTGCCCCGCGAGCGGATCAGGGTGGTGCACAACGGTGTGGAGGAGCCCGGTCCGCGCACCGGGCGTTCCCCGGAGCCGCTCTTCGTGGCGGTGGGCCGGCTCGTCGAGTACAAGCGGATCGATCTGCTGCTCCGGCTGTGGGAGCGGGTGCGGCCGGTCACCGGCGGCCGGCTGGTGATCGTCGGCGACGGCCCCGAGCGGGAACGCCTCGAACGCCTCGCCGGTCCCGGTGTCGAGTTCACCGGACACGTCTCCGAGGCGGAGAAGCACCGTCTGCTGTGCGCAGCCTGGCTGTTGCTGCACCCCTCCGCGGTGGAGGGCTGGGGGCTGGTCGTCACGGAGGCGGCCACCCGCGGGACCCCGACCGTCGCCTTCGACGTGCCCGGTCTGAGGGATTCCGTGGTGGACGGCGAGACCGGCGTACTGGCCCGCGGCGAGTCCTCGTTCGCCGCCGCCTGGTGCACGCTCGCCCTGTCCGGCGCCCGCCGGGAACTGATGGGCGGGGCGGCCAGGGACCACGCCGCACGTTTCCGCTGGGGCCGCACGGTGCGGCAGTTCGGCGCGGTGGCGGCGGAGGCGGTGCGAAGTCACCGGCCATGAACGACAGACAGATGACTGACAGGGGCATGACCGAGACAGGGCCGGGCGACAGGCGCGGGGGCGGCGGGGACATGAGCGGCAGAGGCGGCACCGGCGCTCTGAAGGACCCCTCTCCGCGCCGTTCCCTCGCCCTGTTCCGCGCCTTCATGCGGGAGCAGGAGGACCCCGACGCCTGCTACGCGCTGCTCGCCCGGGACGCCGCCGACCAGGTCGAGGCGTACGACGGGCCCGTCGCGGGCCGTGTCGTGGTCGACGTCGGCGGCGGCAGCGGGCACTTCACCGAGGAGTTCCGCCGCCGCGGCGCGGACGCCTTCCTGTTCGAGCCGGATCCGCGGGAGCTGGCCCGGAAGCCGCCCGAGGGGACCGTCCTCGCGGACGGCTATCTGCTGCCGCTGCGCGACGGGGCCGCGGACGTGACGTTCTCGTCCAACGTCCTGGAGCACGTGGCCGATCCGCAGACCTTCCTCAGCGAGCTGGTCCGGGTGACCCGGCCGGGCGGGCTCATCTACGTGTCGTTCACCAACTGGCTGTCGCCGTGGGGCGGGCACGAATGGGCCCCGTGGCACTACCTCGGCGCCGAGCGGGCCCGCGCCCGCTACCGGCGCCGTACCGGCAGGCCCGCCAAGCACACGCTCGGCGAGAACCTCTTCCCGGTGCACATCGGCACCACCCTGCGGCAGACACGCGGCCGCGCCGACGTACGCATCGTCTCGGCGCGCTCCCGTTACTGGCCGTTCCTCACCGAGGCCGTGGTCAAGGTGCCCGGCCTGCGTGAGTTCGCTACGTGGAACCTTCTCCTCATCCTCCGGCGGTGTCCCGAATGACGACCACGGTCCAGGCTCCCCCTCCGGCAGCCGTCCCCCGCACCGCGACCGCCGCGGGCCCACCCGAGGGCCCGCGGTCGCGGCGCTGGCTGCTGGGCTTCTGGGCGGTGGTCTTCGCCCTCCTCCTGGCGGTGCAGCCGGGACGGCAGACCTTCGACACCAAGCTGGGTGTCACCGTCGACCCGGGCCGGTTCCTGGCCGACCTGGGCCAGCTCTGGCAGGACCAGGGGTCCTTCGGCGGGGTCCACAACCAGTACGTCGGCTACCTGTGGCCGATGCTGCCGTTCTACTGGCTGGCCGACCTGGTGCGGCTCCCGGTGTGGCTGGCGGAGCGGCTGTGGCTGTCGCTGATCGTGTCGGTCGCGTTCTGGGGCGCGCTGCGCCTCGCGGAACGGCTGCGCGTGGGCAACGGGGCCTCCCGGCTGCTCGCGGCGACGGCGTACGCGCTGTGGCCGCTGTTCACGACGGTGATCGGCTCGACGTCGGCCGCCGCCCTGCCGGGCGCGCTGCTGCCGTGGGTGCTGCTGCCGCTGACGGACCAGCGGTACGCGCCCCGGGTCGCGGCGTTGCGTTCGGCGCTGCTGGTCCCGTTCATGGGCGGGGTCAACGCGGCCTCGACGCTGGCGTCGCTGCTGCCCGTGGGCCTGTACCTGCTGTCCCGGCCGCCGGGGCCGCGCCGGTGGAAGCTGATCGCCTGGTGGGCGCCCGCGGTCGCGGTGGCGACCGCCTGGTGGTGGATCCCGCTGCTGCTGCTCGGCGTGTACGGCGAGAACTTCCTGCCCTACGTCGAGACCGCGCGGACGACGACCGACACCATGTCGGCCACCGAGGCGCTGCGCGGGGCCGGGAACTGGGTGGGGTACCTGCACTTCGGTGAGGCGTGGCTGCCCGCGGGCTGGACGGTCGCCTCCTCGGTGCTCGTGATCGTCTGCTCGGCGCTCGCGGCCGGTCTGGGCCTGGCCGGGCTGGCCCGGCGGGACCTGCCGGAGCGGCGCTGGCTGGTGCTGACCGTGCTGGTGACGGCGCTGGTGCTGCTCGCCGGGTACGGCGGCGCGTTCGGCTCCCCGTTCCACTCGGTGGTGCAGGACTGGCTGGACGGCCCGCTGGCGCCGTTCCGCAACATCTACAAGTTCCAGACGGGCCTGGCGCTCGCCCTGGTGCTGGGCCTGGCCCACCTGGTGGGCGCGGCCGCGCGGTCCCGGACGGCCGAGGGCGCGCACGGGTCCCGCCGGGGCCGCGGCCGGCGCTTCGCGCCGCTGGTCGCCGCGGTGCTGGTCCTGCCGGGTCTGATGTGGCCGTACCTCAACGGGTCGATCCTCGCCCCGGGTTCGTTCCAGGAGATCCCCACCTACTGGCGGGCCACGGCCGACTGGCTGGAGGAGCACTCCCCCGACTCCCGGGCCCTCGTGGTGCCGGCGACCGCGCACGGCATCCACACCTGGGGCTCGACCATCGACCAGCCGCTGGACGTGGTCGCCGGCTCCCGCTGGGCGCAGCGCGACTACGTACCGTTCGGCACCCCGGGCAACCGGCGGGCCCTGGACGCGGTCGAGCAGGCCCTGCTGACCGGCTCCGAGGTCCCCGGACTCGCCGACTACCTGAGCCGGGCGGGCCTGTACTACGTCGTCGTCCGCAACGACCTCGACCCCGACCAGGTCGGGCAGGTGCCGACCACGACGGTCAAGCGCACCCTCACGCAGTCCGGGTACGAGCGGGTCACCGGACTCGGTCCGGTCTCGACCGGCGGAGTGATCGCGAACGGCACCCCGCTCCAGGTCGAGGGGCTGTACCCGCAGCAGCGGGCGGTGGAGATCTACCGCCCGACCGGCGCGGACGTCCGGCGCCCGGGGCAGGCCTCGCTGGCCCCGGTCGCCGACACCGCCGTGGTCTCCGGCGGACCGGAGGCGCTGCTGCCGCTGGCCGACGGGCTGCGCGGCCGGCCGGCCGTGCTGACCGGCGACGGCCACCCCGGGCTCGGCGCCCCGCCGGTGCAGGTGACCGGCGACGGGATGCGGTACGCGGACACCCGGTTCGGCCTGGTCAACTCCAACACGTCGTACACGTACACCCCTGACGAGCGCAACGCGCCCGACGCCGTGCAGGACGCGGGTGAGCGGCCGCACCAGATCCTGCCCAAGGAGGGCCTGGAGCACCAGACGGTGGCCGAACTGCGCGGCGCCCGTTCGGTGTCGGCGTCCTCCTACGGCAACTGGCTGTTCCACCTGCCGCAGTACGACCCGGTGAACGCCTTCGACGGCAACCCGGACACGGCCTGGGCGGAGGGCTCGGCGAGCTCGCCGGACGGGCAGTGGCTGCGGATCGCCTTCGAGGACCGGTACGAGATGCCGGACTCCATCGGCGTCATCCCGCTGCCGCAGGACGGTGTGCGGGCGGCGGCGACCAGGGTGCGGGTGGAGACGGAGCGGGGTTCGAAGACCAGTTTCCTCCAGACGAACGGAGCCAAGCAGGACATCAAGGCGCCCGCGGGCGAAACGCGTTGGATGAAGCTGACGATCGTCGACTCGGTCGCGCAGCGCACCGGTCTGGGCGGTGCGGGCTTCTCCGAGATCGACCTGCCGGACGTGCGGGTGACCAGGCTGCTGCGGCTGCCCACGGACTCGAAGGAGTCGACCGCGGCCGCGCAGGTGGTCTCGCTGCACCGCTCGGCCGATCCGACCGGGCTGTCCCCCACGGGCACCGAGAACGGACTGCACCGCCTGTTCACCGCGGGCACGGCGGGCACCTACGAGGTCGCGGCGAGCGCGGTGGCCGTGCCGGGTGAGGCGCTGGACCGCCTGCTGTACGAGGTGGCGCCCGAGCAGCGGGCCCGGATCACCGCCACCGCCGACTCCACCGCCCGCCTCGGCGCGGGCCTGACCGCGCGCAACCTCACCGACGGCGACCTGACCACCGCCTGGATCGCGGGCGACCGGCCGGTCGTCCGTCTGAGCTGGGACGGCAAGCAGCCCGTCGACGAGATCGTCCTGGCGGCCGCGGGGGGCCTGTCCACCAGGCCGACCGAGGTGCACATCAGCTCCCCGGACGGCGCGGCGATCGCGGGCGTCGACGACAACGGCATGGTCCGCTTCCCGGCGATCACCACGGACCGGCTCGACATCACGATCACCCGCACCGCGCCGCTCACCCTGCACAACCCCGTCGTCGGCGAGGACCTGGACCTGCCGGTGGGCCTGACGGAGGTCTACGTCCCGGCCCTCGACGCGTACCGCACCCCGCAGCCGTCCGCCGACCGGGAGTTCACCCTGGCGTGCGGCGAGGGGCCGGTGCTGGCCGTCGACGGCCGGCTGCACGAGACCGGCGTCAAGGGGACGGTGGGGGACCTGGTGGAGCGGCGTCCGGTCGAGGTGACGCTCTGCCAGGAGGGCGAGGCCGACACGGCGTTGGAGCTGTCCGCCGGCCGGCACCGGGTCGAGGCCGGTGACGCGGGCCCGCTGACCGTCACCGCCCTGACCCTGACCCGCGGCACCGTGCCGGACGTCTCGTCGGCCGGGCGCGAGCTGACCGTCGAGGACTGGCTGGGCGACCGGCGCGAGCTGTCGGTCGGTTCGGGCGCCGCCTCGTACCTCACGACGTACGAGAACTACAACAAGGGCTGGAAGGCCACCCTGAACGGCGAGGAACTGACACCGGTGCGGCTGGACGGCTGGCAGCAGGGCTGGCTGATCCCGGCGGGCGAGGGCGGCACCGTGAAGCTGTCCTACGGCCCCGCCACGCTGTACGACGCCGCGCTGATCGGCGGCGGCGTCGGGATCGCGGTGCTGATCGGACTGGCGCTGTGGCGCCGCAGGGCCGAGAACCCCGAGAACACCGAGAACCCCGGGAACGCCGGGAACGCCGGGAACGCTCACGCGCCGCAGCCCGCGCCGCCGGCGCCCGGGCCGTGGCTGGGCGCGGTGGCGCTGACGCTGGTCGGCGTGGTGATCGCGGGCTGGTGGGCGCTGCTGGTCCCGGTGCTGGCGCTGCTCGCCTGGCGCAGGGCCGCCCTGCTGGCCCCGGTGGCACTGGCCGCCCTCGCGGGGGCGGGGGTCCTGGCGGCCCTCGGAGCCGGGGAGCCGCCCGGCGCGGGCACCGGCGCCTTCGGGCACCTGGCCCAACTGCTGGCGCTGACCGGTCTGTTCGCGGCGCTGGTGAGCCTCGGCGGACCGGGTTCCGGGCGCGCGTTCCGGGAGGACGGCTGGGAGGCCGGCCGGCCGGACGGGGCCGGGACGGCCGCGTACGGGCCCGGCGCCGCCGACGGCCTGCGGCACGCCCCTGCGGGGCACGACACGGCCGTGCCGCCTCCGGCGCCGCCTCGCGTTCCGGTGCACGCGTCACCGCCCGGCCCCGAGGAGCCCACCCGGCGGCTTCCCCGCGCGCAGGCGGCGGACGGCTCGGACGGCTCGGCGGGCGGCGGGCCGGTGGAAGGGGGATCGGCCGGATGACCGTACTTTCGCGTATCCCGTTCCCCGTGGTGGACGAGGTGTCCCGGCACTGCGTCCAGGACGAGGAACCGGAGACGGTGCACATCGAGGTGCACCTCCCCGGGGAACTGGAGCCCGGCCGTCTGCGCAAGGCGTTCCTGGAGGCCCTGCGCCGGCACCCGCGCATCCTCATGCGCGAGGCGCCCGGCCCCTGGTACCGGCGCCGCTACGAATGGGAGCTGACCGACGAGCCCGACGTGGAGGTGGTGAGCTTCGCGCCGCCGGGTCCGGGCGCCCTGCACGAGGCCCGCACCCGCACCCTGACCCAGGCGCCCCCGCTCACCGCGTCCCCGCCGGTCCGTCTGGAGGTGGTGAACGCCCCGGGGACCACCGAGTCCGGCGCGGCGGGCGCCGCGCTGCTCCTCACCGTCAACCACACCGCGCTCGACGGCCCCGCCTGCCTGCGCGTCCTGGCCACCGCCGCCGAGATCTACGGCGGCAGGGACAACTCCGCCGCCGCACCGCCCGTGCGGCGGCCCGAGCCCGCGCGGGCCGCCGCACCGGACACGCCCTCCTCCTGGTCGCCGCCCGCCCGGGTGGCTCGCGGCGCCCCGGACCCGGAGCACCGCACCGGCAACGGGCTGATCGTCTCCGAACTCCCGCTGCCGCACCGGCCCGAGGGAGCCCCGTACACCGTCAACGACCAGCTCATGGTGGCCACCGCCCTGACCCTCGCCCACTGGAACCGCGAGCGCGGCGCCCGCCCGCGTCCGGTGCGCATCACCATGCCGGTGGACGACCGTCCCAGGGACGCCACGATGCCCATCGGCAACGGCACCCGGCTGGTCGAGGTCCCCTTCGCCCTCGCCGAGCTGGACACCCCCGACCTGTCCGGTCTGCTGCACCGCACCGCTCTGCGCACCCGTGCGCTGAAGTCCCTCTCCCGTCCCCAACTGGGCCACGGGGCCGATCTGCTGACCGCGCCCTGGGCTCCGGTCGCCGCCCGCCGGGTCCTCGCCCGCGCCCTGCGCAGGGCGGCGGCACCCCTGCTGTCGACCACGCTGCTCAGCAACGTCGGCCGCATCCCGTACCCGCTGGACTTCGGCGAGGGGGCGGGCAGCGCCCGCGCGGTGTGGTTCTCGGCGCCGTCGCGGATGCCGCGCGGCCTCACCTTCACCACCGCCTCCACCGCGGGCCGGCTCCATCTGTCCGTGCGCTGGTCCCGGGCGCTGCTGGGGCAGGCGGACGGCGCCCACCTCCACGACCTCTTCGCGCACCACCTGCACTCCACGGAGGCGACCCCGTGACGACCGGCGCGACCACCTCGACCACCTCGACCACCGCAACCGGCGCGTCCACCGCCTCCACCGCGTCGCCGCCCCGCGATCTGCGCGACTTCTACGAGAACCCCGCCGTCCCGGTGGCCTCGGGCCCCTCCCGCAGCCTCCGCCAGGCCCGGATGCTGGCCGGGGCGCTCGGTCCGGCCGGCACCGGGGACGCGCGGACGATCCTCGACATCGGCTGCGGCGACGGCTCCGCCGCGGCCACCGCCGCGCCCCTCCTGCACGGCCACCGGCTCGTCGGCGTCGACTGGTCCCAGGACGCCCTGACCCGGGCCCGTACCCGGCTGCCGTACGCGGTGCGCGGCGAACTCACCGACGGCGGGCTGCCGTTCGCCTCCGGATCGGCGGACGCGGTGCTGTTCAGCGAGGTGCTCGAGCATCTCGTCGACCCCGACGCGGCCCTGGAGGAGATCCACCGGGTGCTGCGTCCCGGGGGCCATCTGATGCTGTCCACCCCCAATCTGGCCGCCTGGTACAACAGGGCGCTGCTGCTGGCCGGGGTGCAGCCGGTCTTCTCCGAGGTCAGCCTGCGCGGTATCCACGGCCGGCCGGGCTCGGAGGTGGTGGGGCACCTGCGGCTCTACACCGCCCGCGCGCTGCGGGAGTTCGTCGCCGCCTCCGGTTTCACCGTCGTACGCCTCGAGGGCGCTCCGTTCCACGGGGTGCCGCGTCCGCTGCGGGTGCTGGACCGGCTGGCCTGTGCCCGGCCACCGCTCGCGTCGATCCTGCTGCTGCACGCCCGCCGGTCGTAAGGGGGCCGGGGACGATGTGGTGGGGAGTGGCCGCCGCCCTGGTGTCGAACGTCCTGTACAGCGGCGGGTTCGTCCTGGAGAAGCGGGCGCTCGCCGCCCTGCCCGAGGTGACGGTGCGCCGGCCGGCGCGGTTGCTGCGGCTGGTGCTCGGCAGCCCGCTGTGGATCGCCGGCGCGCTGTGTCTCGCCGCCGGTTTCGGCGCCCAGCTCGTCGTGTACCGGACCCTGCCGATCGCCGCCGCCCAGGGCCTGTTCGTCTCCGGTCTGGTGCTCCTGGTGATGCTGTCGGCGCGGCTGCTCGGCGAGCGGACCACCGTGCGGGAGCGGTACGCGCTGGGCGGCGTCCTGCTCGCGCTGCTGATGGTGGTGCTGTCGCTGAAGGAGGGCGGCGCGGGCGCCGACACCGTCGGCCGGGACGCGTCGTACCCGCTGATCCTTCTGGTGTGCGTGCCGTCGCTGGCGGCCGGGGTGTGGCTCTACCGGTCCGCCGAGCGCCGCGCCCGGCACCCGCACCGGATGCCGCCCACCGGCGTCGAGTACGGGGTCGCCGTCGGCCTGCTCTACGGGGTCAGCTCGCTCGCGATCAAGGGGGTGTCGAGCCATCTGACGACCAGCGGCATCGGCGACGCGCTGCTCGGTCTGCTGCGCTCCCCCTACCCGTATCTGCTGCTGTTCACCGGCGCGTTCGGCCTGGTGCTGTCGCAGGCGGCGCTCCAGCGCTGCCGGGCCTCGCTGATCGTTCCGGTGTGCACGACCGTGACCTGCCTGTACACGGCGGTGCTCGGCACGCTGTCGTTCGGCGAGGAACTGCCCGACGACCCGCTGCGGCTGGCCCTGCGGGTGGCGGGCACGGTGCTCGCGGTCGCCGTACTGCTGGTCATGCCGAAGCACGACACCGCCCCCGGATCTCCCACCCCCACCGAGGAGTTGACACCACCGTGAAGCCCGACGACCCGCTGCTGAGGATCCTGGCCTGCCCGCTCGACAAGGGCCCGCTGCACCTGCTCACCCCCACCCCGGCCACCGGGGACGGGGACGGGGAGGGCGATCTCGAGGAGGCGCTCTACAACCCGCGCCTGCGCCGCCGCTATCCGGTCCTCGACGGCATCCCGCAGCTGCTCCCGTCCTCCGGCGAGCAGGTCTCGGAGGAGGAGCACGAGAGACTGCTGGCCCGTGTGTCCGAGGGCGGCACCGGAGATCCCGGCTCCACGGGGGCGACCCCGTGACACCCGCGAACGGCCGGAACGACCGTTCGCCTGCCACGCGGACCACGCGGACCGCACGGACCGCACGGACCACGCTCGCGGCGCGCGTGGCGCCGTTCCTGCCCACCCCGGTGGTGGCCGCCGCGGCCCGCGCCGTCTACCCCCGCTTCGAGCCCGAACTGGCCCGGCTCGCCGAGCTGTGCCCGCCGGACTGCGGCACCGCCGTGGACGTCGGCGGCTGGTACGGCCCCTGGACGCACCGGCTGGCCCGGCGCGCCCGCCGCGTGGTGACCGTCGAACCGGTCCCCCACCTGGCCCGGCTGCTCACCGCGTCCTCCCCGCCGAACGTGCGCGTGGTCCGTGCCGCCGCCTCGGACCGCTCCGGCGTCGCCCGGCTGTGGCTCCCCCCGGACGACGGGGGCGACCGGGGCGTGTCGTCCCTGGTCCGCCGGGAGATCCACGGCCACGCCCTGGACGTCACCTGCGTCACGCTGGACGGACTGGGCCTGAAGGACGTCGGCTTCATCAAGATCGACGTGGACGGCAACGAGTCGGCGGTGCTGCGCGGCGCCACCGGCCTCCTGGCCCGCGACCGTCCGGCCCTGTTCGTGGAGCTGGAGGCGCGCATCCAGCCGATCGCGCCCGTGGTGACGTACCTGTCCCTGCTGGGCTACGACGGCTGGGTGCTGCCCGCCGGCTCCTGGGTCCCGCTGGCCCGCTTCCCGCTGGAGGCCCACCAGGCCAGGGTCGCCCACGTCGCCGCGCACGGCCTGCTCCGCCGGGTCCTGCCCTACGGCCCGCTGCGGGGCCCGCGCTACGTCAACTCGGTGCTGTTCCTCCCGGACGGCCGCCGCCCCGGAGCGCCCCCGGCGAACGACGACGACTCCCGCACCTTCCGCGGGACGTCCCCCTAGGATCCGCCCGGCGCGTGCCCGCCCGGCCGCCGGTCCGGGCGATGGTGTACAGAGGGATCGTGGTCGCGGTAGTGCCGGGGAACGAGAACCGGAACGACGGCCGCACAGCCGAACGGTTAAGGAGTACGACGCGTGCCCTCTCTCTTCCCGGCCCTGTCCGACGCCCCGGCCGCCGGCCGGCCCGCCCTCCGGTTCGGCGAGCGCTCACTGACGTACGGGGAACTCGCCGCCGCGGCCGGCGCGGTGGCCGGCCGCGTACGGGAGGCGGGACGGGTCGCCGTCTGGGCGACCCCGACCCTGGAGACGGCGGTCGCGGTCACCGCGGCGCTGCTCGCCGGGGTGACCGCGGTGCCGCTGAACCCCCGGTCGGGCGAGAAGGAGCTCGTCCACATCCTGTCCGACAGCGCCCCGGACCTGGTGCTCGCCGCCCCCGGCGAGAAGCTCCCCGCCCCGCTGGACGGCCTGGCCCGCCTGGACGTCGACCCGGCCGACCGGGCCCCGGGCGACCGCCCCCTCCCCGAGGATCGGGGGCGGGACGAGGACCCGGCCCTGGTCGTCTACACCTCCGGCACCACCGGCCCGCCCAAGGGCGCCGTCATCCCCCGCCGCGCGATCGCCTCGACCCTGGACGCGCTCGCCGACGCCTGGCGGTGGACCGGCGACGACGTCCTGGTGCACGGGCTGCCGCTGTTCCACGTGCACGGGCTGGTCCTGGGCGTCCTGGGCCCGCTGCGCCGCGGCGGCTCGGTACGTCACCTCGGCAGGTTCAGCACCGAGGGGGTGGCCCGTGAACTGAGCGGCGGCGCGACCATGCTGTTCGGGGTGCCGACGATGTACCACCGCGTCGCGGAAGCCCTGCCCACCGAGCCGAAGCTGGCCGAGGCCCTGGCCGGGGCGCGGCTGCTGGTCTCGGGATCGGCGGCGCTGCCCGTGCACGACCACGAGCGGATCGCGGCGGCGACCGGACGCCGGGTCGTCGAGCGGTACGGCATGACCGAGACACTGATGAACACCAGCGTCCGCGCGGACGGCGAGGCCCGCCCCGGCACGGTGGGCGTGCCGCTGCCGGGTGTGGAGCTGCGGCTGGTGGAAGAGGGTGCGGAGGACGCGCAGGACGGGACGCCGGTGACGGCGTACGACGGGGAGACCGTGGGCGAGATCCAGGTGCGCGGCCCGAACCTGTTCACCGAGTACCTGAACCGGCCGGACGCCACCGCGGCCGCCTTCACCGCCGACGGCTGGTTCCGCACCGGTGACATGGCGGTGCGCGACGCCGACGGCTACGTCCGCATCGTCGGCCGCAAGGCCACCGACCTGATCAAGAGCGGGGGGTACAAGATCGGCGCCGGGGAGATCGAGAACGCGCTGCTGGAACACCCCGGGGTCCGGGAGGCGGCGGTGACCGGGAAGCCGGACGCCGACCTGGGCGAGCGGATCGTGGCGTGGGTCGTCCCCGCCGACCACCGGAACCCGCCCGGACTCGAGGAGCTGGCCGGCCACGTCGCCCGCCGGCTGGCCCCGCACAAACGCCCCCGGGTGCTGCACCTCCTCGCCGCGCTCCCCCGCAACGACATGGGAAAGATCATGAAGCGGGCGCTGCACGACGGCTGACCGGCAGCCCCACCGCACCCGAGATCCCCCGTTCGGCGGCCCCCCGACCGGCCCTCCATAACGAGCCATAACGAGCGGACGCCCTCGAATCCGCGCAGGATGGTCATGAGGTCCGCCGCCCGGCGGCCCCGCAGGACCGCGCACTCGGGAGGATCTGCCGTGACCGCCAGTCTGGAGCAGTTGCGCCGCTGCCACTTCGCCGTCGACCTGGGGGCGGCCCGTACCCGGGTCTACGTCAAGGGTGCCGGTCTCGTCGTCGACCAGCCGTCCGCCGCCGCGGTGAACACCCGCAGCGGCGCGCTGATCGCGGTCGGGGAACTGGCGGAGCGGATGACGGGCCGGACGCCGAGCTACATCCGCGTCGTACGGCCCGTCTCCGGGGGCACCGTCGTCGACATCGAGATGGCGCAGCGGATGCTGCGGCATCTGCTCGGCGACAGGATCCGCCGCACGCTGCGCCGCAGACCGGGCCTGCGCGCCGCCGCCTGCACCCCGCACGACGCCGATCCGCTCGCCCAGCGCGCCGCGATCGAGACCCTGGTGGGACTGGGCGCGCGCCGGGTGGAGCTGGTCGACACGCTCATCGCCGCCGCCGTCGGCTGCGGGCTGCCGGTGGAACGTCCCGAGGCGACCATGATCCTGGTGTGCGGGGCGGCGACCACGCAGGTGGCCGTGCTCTCCCTCGGGTCGATCGTGACGGCCGAGCGCATGCCGGTCGGCGGTGACGCCGTGGACAACGCCATCGTCCAGCACCTGCGCCACCAGCACGAACTGATGCTGCCGAGCCAGTCCGTACGGCCGCTGCAGCTGGCCCTGTCGGGCAACGGGCTCACCCCGCACGGCCCGGAGTCCACGGAGATCCACGGCCGGGACGTCGCCACCGGCCTGGCCCGTTCGGTCAAGGTCGACACGGCCGCCGTGCGGCACGCCATCCAGACCCCGCTGACCGCGGTGCTGGACGGGATCGGCAAGGTGCTGCGGGGCTGCCCGCCCGACCTGGTCGCCGACCTCGCCGACCGCGGGATCATGATGGTCGGCGGGAGCGCCCTGCTGCCGGGCCTGGACCAGATGCTGCGGCAGGCGACGGGCATGCCCGTGCACATCGCCGAGCGGCCGGACATCTGCGCCGTCCAGGGCCTGGGCGCCATGCTCGAGGGCAAGATCGCCCCCCTGACCCTGAACCCCCTGGCCACCTGAACCGCCCCCGGCCCGCCGCTCCGCGCCCCGCGCCGCCGGAATCACGCCGGTTCGAGAAGCGGGGGGTGTAGGACGCCGCACACCGGGCAGGCGCATCCGCGAGCGCAGCCCGGACCCCGCACTGCCCGCCGCCGCCCGGTCCACGGCGACCGAACCCGACGCCCGGCCACGTACGGGTACCGACGAGGCGGTGACATGACCTCCGCGGCACCATCCCCTTCCTCCGGACGGCACGAGGCCCTGGTCATCGGTGGGCGCATGGACGCCGACCGGGCCCTGCTCACCCCGCGCGGCGAACTCGTCCGGGGCTGTGCGGACACCCTCGCCGAGAAGCTCGCCCGGCTGCCCGCCCGCACGGCCCGGGTCGACCTGGACATGAGCGGGGTGCGCTTCATGGACACGGCGGGCCTGCGGTTCCTGGACGTGCTGCGCGACCACGGCCGCCGGCGGTCGGTGCCGGTCACGGCCACCCGCTGGAGCGGCCAGCCGCGCCGCCTCCTGGAACTCGCCGGCCTGGACACTACCGACCCCCTGCGGCCCCCGCGCCGCGTCGGCGCTCCCGCGCCGGCGCCCGTGACGGAGGCGGAGGTCGAGCGGCTCCGGCAGGCCGTCGCCGCCCGGCCGGTGATCGACCGGGCCCGCGGCATCCTCATGGCCTCCCACGGGTGCAGCTCGGAAACCGCCTGGCGCGTCCTGCGCGAGGCGGCCCGGCTGTCCGGCACCGGACTCCGCACGGTCGCCACGGCCGTCATCACCACCGACGCCGACCGCACGGCCCCCCGCCCTCCGGAGGAGGTGCGGGAGGCCCTGGCCACGGCCCTGGCCCACCACCGGCCCTGAGCCGGGCCTTCGGCGGCGGTGACGGATCAGGGGGACGCGCCCACCCGCACCTCCGGCCGCAGCTCGCCGTCCTCGTCGAGGTCCGGCGGGATCGTCGACGGCGCGCTCGCGTGAAGGCCCTCCGTCCGCAGCATCAGGAAGCCGATGAGCGCGGCGACGGACCCGGGGATCGCGCAGAGGGGCATGGCGCCGTGGAACGCGGTCATGAACGCGTCCCGCCCCGCGGCCACCACCTGCTCCTGCAGGGCGCCCGCGTTCGCGGCGACGGCGTCGAACGCGTCGGCGCTGATGCCGTGGGCGGCCTCCTCGGCGGCTGGGACGGTTCAGCGCTGACCGAAGGACGCTGGACCACGCTCGACCTGGTCATGCTCGCGTGGCTCGCCGCAGAGGCGGCGGACGCGGAGACACGAGACCACAACCCCCCACCGGCCGGACGCGCCCGTCGCGCAGTCCGCGGGCTCGTCGAGGAGCTGCGACGGGACCCGGACTCCCGAACCCTCCTCGACCAGGTACAGGCCGACTTGCCCGTCCGGGCCACCAGCGTGCTCGCAGACCAGTCCGTCGAACGCTTCACCCACTGGTCGTCCGCGCGGACCCGGCCTGAGCGAGAGGATTTCCTGAGGCAGACGTACACCCTGCTCCTCACCCCCGACGAGGTGGCCGCACTCGGCATCGTGCGCGCCGTATGTTCCGAAGCGGCCGCGCTCAGCGAGCTCTCCGACCTCCTCGCGGATGCCTCGGAACGCGGGCTCGACCAGGTTCTGAGCGAGCACCGGGCGTTCCACGCCGCTGCCCGCCCTGCTGAGCCAGTGGCTCGTCGCTCCCACGTGGCCCGAGGACCTTGAGTTCCTGCGTGCTCACCCGCGTCTCACCGGCGATCGGAAGGCCCGGTCCGTGATCACCGGCATGCCGGCGGCACTGCCGGCCGTCTCTGTCGCCGGCGCGGGCTCGCCCCCCACCGCCCTTGAAGTTGCCTATCCGCTCCTGACCGGGGCGAGCGGGGGCGGCGGGTGCGCCGGGCCGCTCGGGGGTACTCGGTGTGCGCGCCGCGGGGGCAGACCCCGCCCGGTGGGCGGCGGCCCCCGACCCGTGACCAGGAGGCACCGATGAGCATGAGCGAGCCCCCCACCCCGTCCCAGGCCGAGGGTGAACGCGACGACGACCGCCCCGGCCCCCAGGCGTCACCGCCACACCCCACGCCCTCGCAGGCGGAGGGCGAGCGCGACGACGACGAGGAGCCGGTCGGCAGCCCGGCGCCGCCCCGCCGGCCGCCCCGCCCGGACCCGCGGGAGCCCGCCGGCAGCGCGCCGGCGGGCTCCCGGAGTGCGCCGCCCGAGCGGCGCGAGGGGGGTCAGAACTTTCCGTAGAGTCCGGTCAGGTCCGCCTCCTGGCACAGGGCCGAGCCGATCAGGCAGGGCAGGCCCACGTACTTGCGGGTGTAGACGTTGGTGACCTTGCCGCCGTTGTGGATGTAGATGTGGTGGTTCGGCATCAGGCGGTGCTTGCCGGAGCGGATGGTCCAGTTGCCGCTCTTGGTCAAGTTGACGGTCGCGGCGCCGCTGATGGCTCCCTTGACCCCGCCCAGGCCCTTGCAGAACGGGTTGGTCGCGTGCATGACCATCCGGACGTCCACGTGGTTCTTGCCGGAGCCCAGCTTCTTGGCGGACATGTGCTCGTCCGTCGCGGTCCGCTCGGCGACCTTCTTGCCGGTGGACTTCTTGTAGACGATGGTCGGCTTGACGGACTTGTTGCCGGTGACCTTCTTGCTGCTCCAGGTGACGGTCGCGTGCAGGGCGGCCCGGTACTTGTCCGACTTCCAGTCGAACTTGCTGCGGCCGTCGCCGCCGTACTGGTAGCCCTTGGTGTACTCGCAGCCCGCCGGAGGGCCGTCCACCTTCTTGAAGGGGAGGAACGCGACCCAGCTGAGGGTGGTGGTCTTGGCCGCCGCGGCGGCGCCGGCCTGCTGGACCGCCTCCTCGCGCAGACCCGTGAGGGAGCCCGTGCCGGGGACCGAAACGTTCATGCCCCAGACCTTGGCGTCGGGGTGGCCCTCCTCGGGCACCACGGGGGCGACCTGGTAGGCGTAGTCGGCACCCGCCTCGACGGAGGTGTCCCGGAACGACTCCTGGCCCGCGGTCGTCCGGGCCAGCTCCTTGCCGTCGCGCAGCACCACGTAGGCGGCGTCGTCGGCGTAGCCCTTCCAGGACAGTTCGACGAAGTCCTTGCCCGCCGCGGCGGTGATGCCCTCGTGGGCGGAGGAGGAGTCGACGACCGCGGTCTCGCCGGAGGCGGCGCGCACCACGCTGAAGCCCTGCGCCTGGAGTTGCCTGCCCTCGACGCTGTCGGCGCCGAAGCCGGTCACGTCCTTCAGTCCGTCACCGGACGCGCCCGACAGCCCCGCGGCGGCGAACGTCGCTCCCGCCCGGTCGAGGGAGGCCGTCGAGTCGGCGGCGAGGGCCGTCGCCTGGAATCCGCCCGCGACGAGTACGAGCGGGGCCACGGACAGCGGCACCACCTTGCTGAAATGCGAGAGTTGCACAGACATCCCTTCATCCCCGTCGGCGCCACGGACCCGCCGTGACACCGGGCGCCCTGCATGTCAGGCACCTGCCAGAACCCTAGCGACGGGAAGAAAGGGGTACAAGTGTCCAAAGGGACAAGGCACTTGAGGGCAGTGCCCGCCGGAGCCGGTGGCTCGGGCAGCCGTCACAGGCCGCCGGTGTAGAGGAAGAGGTAGCCGAGTGGGAAGAGCACCGCGACCGCGCCGGTCGCCAGACCGAGGGCGCACTGGGTCCGCTTCCCGGCCCCGCTGACCAGGCCGAGGACACCGAAGGTGACGGCGAGCGCGCCGGCCAGGATGCCGAAGAAACCGAGGAGGAACGCGAGGACGAGTCCGGCCACACCGAAGAAGAGGGAGACCGGCCCGTAGAGCGTGGCTGGGCTTTCGGTGGTTCCGGTGGCCATGTCGCGTCCTCTGTTCCGTCGATCCGGCATCGTCCGAGGCGCGGGAACCCGGTCCCGCATTCCCATCATGGCATTCACCTCAGGGCCGTCCGGACCGGGGAGGGGGGACGCACGCGACCCCGGGGGACCTGTCCGGGGTGGGCGTGGTGGGGCGGGTGGGACTCGAACCCACGGCCGACGGATTATGAGTCCGTTGCTCTAACCGGCTGAGCTACCGCCCCAGAGCGGCGTGTCGCGTACAGGTGTGCGCGCCGTCTGCCGCAGCATATCCGGTCATACGATCTCCCGCCTCAACGGTCGGCTGCGCACTGCCTTCGTGACCATGAGGACCGTTTCCGGTCCCGCACGGTTCCCCCGGGCGGCGAACAGGCATGAAAAAGGACCCCGGAGGGGTCCTCGTTCAGCATGCTCCCCCGACTGGACTCGAACCAGTAACCTGCCGGTTAACAGCCGGCTGCTCTGCCAATTGAGCTACGGAGGACCGAGCTCCCCCGACTGGACTCGAACCAGTAACCTGCCGGTTAACAGCCGGCTGCTCTGCCAATTGAGCTACGGAGGAATGCCTCGTTGCATCGAACGCACCTCCCTGGGTATCCGCCAGAGGGCGCGCGCTCGCTGCGACACATACATTAGCGCAAGCAGGGGGGTGCTTTGCCAATCGGTACTCCCCGGCGTCATCGGCGCGCCGAAGACCTGTGCTGTCCCGCACACAGTCCTACACGAGGGAAGGGTGGCCGCCATGCGTTACCGGCTCACGTTCGTCGCCGGAGTCGTCCTGGGTTACGTGCTGGGCACGAGGGCCGGGCGCGAACGCTACGAGCAGTTGAAGAAGTCCGCGCGGCAGATCGCGCAGAACCCCGCCGTGCGCAACACCGCGGAGACCGCGGCGCAGCAGGGCCGCGGCCTCGCGGGCAAGGCGTACCACGTGGTGAGCGACAAGGTCGGGGACCGGATGCCCGACTCGGTGGCGCAGCGGGTGCGCACCCTGCGCGAGCGCACCGCGCAGAGCGCCGGCGAGGACGACTGGGGCACCAGCAACACCTAGGGTCCGCGGTGCGACACGGGCCCTGAGTCATGATGTCGCCGGGTACGGCAGAATTTCGGCCATGGGGATAGTCGCCGGGTTGGACAGTGCGCCCGATTTCACTCGTATCGTCGTCTGTGACGCGGACACCGGAACCGTGCTCAAACAGGGGTACGCGCCGCATCCGGTGGAGAACCCCCAGGGCACGGGCCGTCCGGCCGACGTCGACCCGCAGGCCTGGCTGTACTCGCTGGGCGAGGCGGCGGGCGGCGGGCTGCTGGAGGGCGTGCAGGCCATCGGGGTGTCCGCGCAGGCGAACGCGCTGGTGCCGCTGGACTCCCAGGGCAACACCGTGCGGCCCGCCATGGTGGGTGCCGACAAGCGGACCCAGGTCGCCGCGGCCGATCTGATCGACGCGCTGGGCGGCCGGGAGGCGTGGGCGCAGGCGGTGGGGTGTGTGCCGCAGGCCGCGCACCCGGTGACCAAGCTGCGCTGGCTGGCCCGTACCGAGCCCGAGAACGCGGCGCGCACCGCCGTGCTGCTGCAGGCGCACGACTGGCTGGTGTGGCAGCTCCTCGGCCGTCCGATGCGCCGGACCACCGACCGGGGCGGGGCCTCCGGCACCGGCTACTGGGCGGCGGCGACCGGTGGTTACCGGCCCGACCTGGTGGAGCTGGCGCTCGGGCACCAGACCATGCTGCCGGAGGTGATCGGCCCGGCCGAGGCCGCCGGCGCGACGCCTGAGGGGCTGCTGATCTCGGCCGGCACCGGGGAGACGATGGCTGCGGCGTTCGGGCTCGGGATCGGGCTGGGCGACGCGGTCGTCTCGCTGGGCGCCTCCGGGTCCGTCATGGCCGTCCACCCCGAGGCGCTCTACGACCCCCACGGCATGATCACGGCGCTGGCGGACGCCACCGGGATGCATCTGCCGGTCGTCACCACGCTGAACGCCGTACGGGCCCTGCGCGGGACGGCGGAGCTGCTCGGGCTGCCCGATCTGGAGAGCCTGTCCGACCTGGCGATGAAGTCGACGCCGGGGTCGCACGGGCTGGTGCTGCTGCCCTACCTGGAGGGCGAGCGGACGCCGAACCTGCCGCACACCGCCGGGACCCTGTCGGGGCTGCGGCGGGAGTCGATGAAGCCGGAGCACCTGGCGCGGGCCGCGTTCGAGGGCATGCTGTGCGGGCTCGCGGACGCGCTGGACGTGATGCGCGGCCGGGGCGTGGAGGTCCGGCGGGTGTTCCTGCTGGGGCAGGCCGCGGAACTGCCCGCGGTGCAGGCGGCGGCGCCCGCGCTGTTCGGGGCGCAGGTGGTGGTGCCGCAGCCCGCGGACTACGCGGCGATCGGCGCCGCCCGGCAGGCGGCCTGGGCGCTCGGGGTGTCCCAGGGCACCCTCGACCCGCGTACGCCGCCGCTCTGGCAGGGCCCGGCGGCGCAGGTGCTGGAGCCCGGGGAGGACCTGGCGGTGGGGCAGGCGGTGCGCCAGCAGTTCGTGTCGGTGCGCGAGCAGACCCACCCGGGGGCGTTCCGGACCTGACCGGGAGCGGGGGGTCACGTCATGGGCGCGCGGCGGATAAATCGCTTGAGGTAACACCGGTGGGGTGTCCGACGATGGGGGCCAGGGGCGACCGACCGCTCCCGCCGACCACCCGAGAGATGAAGCGTGCTCATACGACTTCTACGGACCTTCCTCAGGCCGTACAAGAGACCCATCGTCCTCCTGGTGCTGCTGCAGTTCCTGCAGACCTGCGCCACGCTCTACCTGCCCACCCTCAACGCCGACATCATCGACGACGGTGTCGTCCAGGGGGACACCGGTTACATCCTGTCCGCCGGCGCCCTGATGATCGGCATCTCGCTGACCCAGGTCGTGTGCAACATCGGCGCCGTGTACTACGGCGCCCGGACCGCCGCGGCCCTGGGACGGGACGTGCGGGGGGCCGTGTTCGACCGGGTGCAGTCGTTCTCCGCGCGTGAGCTCGGTCACTTCGGCGCGCCTTCGCTGATCACCCGTACGACGAACGACGTCCAGCAGGTGCAGATGCTGGTGCTGATGTCGTTCACCCTGATGGTGTCGGCGCCGATCATGTGTGTGGGCGGCATCGTGATGGCGCTCGGTCTGGACGTGCCGCTGTCCGGGGTGCTGGTGGCGGTGGTGCCGGTGCTGGGGATCTGCGTGACGCTGATCGTGCGGCGGCTGCGTCCGCTGTTCCGGGCCATGCAGGAGCGGCTCGACACGGTGAACCGGGTGCTGCGCGAGCAGATCACCGGCAACCGGGTGATCCGGGCGTTCGTCCGGGACGCGTACGAGCAGCGGCGGTTCGAGAAGGCCAACGCCGAGCTGACCGAGGTGTCGCTGGGCGCCGGCAATCTGCTGGCGCTGATGTTCCCCGTGGTGATGACGGTGGTGAACCTGTCGTCGATCGCGGTGGTGTGGTTCGGTGCGCACCGGATCGACAGCGGCGGGATGCAGATCGGTGACCTGACCGCGTTCCTCGCCTATCTGATGCAGATCGTCATGTCGGTGATGATGGCCACCTTCATGTTCATGATGGTGCCGCGGGCCGAGGTGTGCGCGGAGCGCATCCAGGAGGTGCTGGACACCTCCTCGAGCGTGGTGCCGCCCGCCGCGCCCGTCACCGAGCTGCGCCGGCACGGTCATCTGGAGATCCGGGGCGGCGGCTTCTCCTATCCGGGGGCCGAGGAGCCGGTGCTGAAGTCGGTCGACCTGGTGGCCCGTCCGGGTGAGGTCACCGCCGTCATCGGTTCGACCGGCAGCGGCAAGTCCACCCTGCTCGGTCTGGTCCCCCGGCTGTTCGACGCGACCGAGGGTGAGGTGCTGGTGGACGGGGTGCCCGTCGCGGACCTCGACCCGGCGCTGCTGGCGAGGACGGTGGGGATGGTGCCGCAGAAGCCGTACCTGTTCGCGGGGACGGTGGCGACCAACCTGCGGTACGGCGATCCGGACGCCACCGACGCGCAGCTGTGGCACGCGCTGGAGGTGGCGCAGGCCAGGGAGTTCGTCGAGCGGCTGGAGGGCGGGCTCGACGCGCCGATCGCGCAGGGCGGGACCAATGTGTCCGGCGGTCAGCGCCAGCGCCTGGCGATCGCGCGGACGCTGGTGCGGCGCCCGGAGATCTACCTCTTCGACGACTCCTTCTCCGCGCTCGACTACGCCACCGACGCGGCGCTGCGCGCGGCGCTGGCCGAGGAGACCGCCGAGGCGACGGTGGTGATCGTCGCCCAGCGGGTGGCGACCATCCGGGACGCCGACCGGATCGTGGTCCTGGACGAGGGCCGGGTCGTCGGCACCGGCCGGCACCACGAACTGATGGCGGACAACGAGACCTACCGGGAGATCGTGCTCTCCCAGCTGACGGAAGCGGAGGCCGCCTGATGGCGGGAGCAGCGCGGATGATGGCCGGGGGCGGCCCCGACCAGCAGTCGCTGAACTTCAAGGAGTCGGGCAGACGGCTCGTCGCCCGGTTCGGGCCGGAACGCGTGACCCTCTGGGTGCTGTTGGCCTGCACGGTGCTGAGCGTGGGCCTCAGCGTGGTCGGGCCGAAGATCCTCGGCCGGGCCACCGACCTGGTCTTCGAGGGCGTCGTCGGACGGGACATGCCGTCCGGGGCCACCAAGGAGCAGGTGCTCGACGCGATGCGGGCGCGCGGTGAGGGCGATGTCGCCGACATGCTCCGCGGCACCGACTTCACCCCGGGCCAGGGCATCGACTTCGCCGCCGTGGGCGGTGTCCTCGGGCTCGCGCTGGCGGTGTTCGGGGTCGCCGGGCTGCTGATGGCGGTGGCGACGCGGCTGGTGAACGGGGCCGTGAACCGCACCATGTACCGGATGCGCGAGGACGTGCAGACGAAGCTGTCGCGGCTGCCGCTGTCGTACTTCGACAAGCGGCAGCGCGGTGAGGTGCTGAGCCGGGCGACCAACGACATCGACAACCTCGGGCAGACGCTCCAGCAGACGATGGGCCAGCTGATCAACTCGGTGCTGACCATCATCGGTGTGCTGGCGATGATGTTCTACGTCTCCTGGATCCTCGCGCTGGTCGCGCTGATCACCGTGCCGCTGTCGTTCGTGGTCGCCACCCGCGTGGGCAAGCGGTCGCAGCCGCACTTCGTGCAGCAGTGGCGTACGACCGGAACGCTCAACGCGCACATCGAGGAGATGTACACCGGGCACACCCTGGTGAAGGTGTTCGGGCGGCAGGAGGAGTCGGCGAAGCAGTTCGCCGAGCAGAACGACGCGCTGTACGAGGCCGGTTTCAAGGCGCAGTTCAACAGCGGCATCATGCAGCCGCTGATGTTCTTCGTGTCGAACCTCAACTACGTGCTGGTGGCGGTCGTCGGCGGGCTGCGGGTCGCGTCGGGTGCGCTGTCCATCGGTGACGTGCAGGCGTTCATCCAGTACTCGCGGCAGTTCTCGATGCCGCTGACCCAGGTCGCCTCGATGGCGAACCTGGTGCAGTCGGGTGTCGCGTCGGCCGAGCGGGTCTTCGAACTGCTCGACGCCGAGGAGCAGTCGGCCGACGTCTCGCCGTCCGAGAGGCCGGCCGAGGCGCGCGGGCGGGTGGCGCTGGAGCACGTGGCGTTCCGCTACGACCCCGAGAAGCCGCTGATCGAGGACCTGTCGCTGACGGTCGAGCCGGGGCACACGGTGGCCATCGTCGGCCCGACCGGCGCCGGGAAGACGACGCTGGTCAACCTGCTGATGCGGTTCTACGAGGTGTCCGGCGGGCGCATCACGCTCGACGGCGTCGACATAGCGCGCATGTCCCGGGACGAACTGCGCGCCGGGATCGGCATGGTGCTCCAGGACACCTGGCTGTTCGGCGGCACCATCGCGGAGAACATCGCCTACGGGGCCGCGCGCGAGGTCACCCGCGGTGAGATCGAGGAGGCGGCGCGGGCGGCCCACGCCGACCGGTTCATCCGCACCCTGCCCGACGGGTACGACACGGTGCTCGCCGATGACGGGGCCGAGGGCGCCGAGGGCGGTGGGGTCAGCGCGGGCGAGAAGCAGCTCATCACCATCGCGCGGGCGTTCCTGTCCGATCCGGTGATCCTGGTGCTGGACGAGGCGACGAGTTCCGTGGACACCAGGACCGAGGTGCTGATCCAGAAGGCGATGGCCAAACTGGCGCACGGGCGTACGTCGTTCGTCATCGCGCACCGGCTCTCCACGATCCGGGACGCGGACACGATCCTCGTCATGGAGAGCGGGGCGATCGTGGAGCAGGGCTCGCATCAGGAGCTGCTGGCCGCCGGCGGGGCGTACGCGCGGCTGTACCAGGCGCAGTTCGCCCAGGCGGTGGCGGAGGTCGACTGAGCTTCTCTCGCCCCCGCCGCCCCTTCCCGTCCCGGCCCCTGGGGGCTGCGCCCCCAGACCCCCTTCGGCCCTGCGGGCCTCGTCCTCAAGCGCCGGACGGGCTGACATCAGCCCGTCCGGCGCTTGAGGAACCTAGTCCAGATAACCCCGCAGCTGGTCGGCGAAGGCGTGGTCCCTCAGTTTGCTGAGCGTCTTGGATTCGATCTGACGGATGCGTTCGCGGGTGACGCCGAAGATGCGTCCTATCTCCTCCAGGGTGCGGGGGCGGCCGTCGACCAGGCCGTAGCGGAGCTGGACGACCTTGCGCTCCCGCTCCCCCAGTGTCGACAGGACCGCCTCCAGGTGCTCCTTGAGCAGCAGGAACGCGGCCGACTCGACGGGGCTGGCGGCGTCGCCGTCCTCGATGAGGTCGCCGAGGGCCACGTCGTCCTCCTCGCCCACCGGGGCGTGCAGGGAGACCGGTTCCTGGGCGAGCCGCAGCACCTCGCCGACCCGTTCGGGAGCCAGGTCGAGGTGGTCGGCGACCTCGTGCGCGGTCGGTTCGTAGCCGCGTTCCTGCAGCATGCGCCGCTGGACGCGGACGACGCGGTTGATGAGCTCGACGACGTGCACGGGGACGCGGATGGTGCGGGCCTGGTCGGCCAGCGCGCGGGACATGGCCTGGCGGATCCACCAGGTGGCGTAGGTGGAGAACTTGTAGCCGCGCGCGTAGTCGAACTTCTCCACGGCCCGGATCAGGCCGAGGTTGCCCTCCTGCACCAGGTCCAGCATGGTCAGCCCGCGGCCCACGTACCGTTTGGCGACGGAGACGACCAGTCGCAGGTTGGACTCGATCAGCCGCCGCTTGGCCATCCGGCCCATGACGACGAGCCGGTCCAGGTCGAGGGCGAGGCTGCTGTCCAGGTCGGGGGTGCGGCGCAGCTTCTCCTCGGCGAACAGCCCGGCCTCGACGCGGCGGGCGAGTTCGACCTCCTCGGCCGCGGTGAGCAGGGGGATGCGGCCGATCTCCCGCAGGTACTGGCGGAACAGGTCCGAGGAGGGGCTGCCGGACTCGGTGCGCGTCGGCGCCGGGGCCGGCTCGGCGTGCTCGGCGTGCTCGGCCGGTCCGAGCGCCGCGGACGGCGGTTCGGGCTCCGTCTCGGGGTGGTGTGCGGCCCGGCTCTGTGTGGGCACGGCCACCAGGACGTCCGCCTCCGGCCGCGCGCCGGCCGTGCTCGTGTCGGTCCGGGTGGGGCTCTGGATCTGGGTCTGCACGGGGGCGACCTCCAGGATGATCGCTGCCGGGGAGGGCGGCAGCGGTACTTCGGGAGCGGAGTCGGCGGCCTCGCCGCTGTCCGTCCCGTACGCGATGAGCGGGGCCGCGGGGGTCCCGGACCCGTCGAGGGCGGGTCGGCCGCGCTCCGAGGACTCAGGCACCGCACCCCAGTGTGGGGTACGACACATCGTCCCCACGAGGGGCGTGCGATGACTTTTTGCGTTCGCGCGGTGACCCGGCGGTCACCTCCCGCCCGGCACTCCAGCAGCGGTTCCTGTCCTGAGCTGGCGGATGTTGTTGTCCCGGCATGGAGCGAATCACTGAAGTCGCTTTCTGGGCTGCCGAGTTGGATTCAGTGTCCGCGCGGGTGGCGGGCCGGTTCGCCCGGGCGGATCTGCGCCGACGGATGCGGGACCACGTCCGCGGCCTGCCGGGGCGGGCGGCACGCAGGAACGGCCGGCAGTTCGTCTGATGGTTACTCAGCGGGCGACCAGTCGGGCGAGCACCAGTTCGGTGCTGGTGCGGCGTCGGCCGAGTCGGCGGGCAGCGCGGTCGGCGACCAGGCCGGCGATGGCCGCGTGGGTCTCGCCACAGGACTCGCGCCGTCCGATGTACCGCTGGAGATGCCCGGTTCCCGCTGCCGGGCGCGGACCCGGTTCCCATCGGCGGCACTCACCGCTCCGGACCGTCCCGGGGTCGGACGTGCACGGAAGGGCCGGCCCTGCCCCGCTCGTATGAACAGGCTCAGCGACCCGAAGTCTTCGACTCGGGCACCGGAGCGGGGAACCGCGTCGTAGTACTGCTCAAGTCTGTCCAGCAGCTCACGGCGATCAGCAAGGTCCACAGACGTCACGCCGGGCATCCGAGCAGGAGCTCGGGAACCACTGCCACCGCGTTGCGTCCGGTCACGGCCGGCTCCTGGACGAAGCGGCGCTCAACTGCCGGCAGCGGTATCGCGAACCAAGTCGTGAGCCGTCCTCGGACTGTCGATGTCCTCCAGCACACAGAGCGCTCTGCGGTTGTGGGTTCGGGCCCGCAGACTCTGCCGCGGCCGCTCCTTAGCCTCGTCGCGAGCTTGAGCCGCAGGTCCGGTGTCGTTCGACCGGAGCAGTCAAAGGAGACTCCTATGCCGCCGATGAGCGTGCCCGAAGTTATTGGACCGACCGGGTATCCGGTCGGTCACGACCTGATGGGCCGTTGCCTGCCCGACGCGCACAGCGCCGCGGTGGCCCGGGTGTCCCGGCCCTCTGTGCACGAGCCGTGCCCGGACCTCGTGGGGGCGCGGTCATGACGTCGTCACCGGCTTATCTCATGACCGTCGCCGCGATCGGCATCGCCGTCCTGCTCTTCCTGATCATCCGGGTGCGGGTCGAGCCGTTCGTGTCCCTCCTGCTGGTCAGCGCGGTGGTCGCCTTCGCGGCCGGGATACCGCTCGCCGAGATCGTGCCGGCCATGGAGGACGGTGTCGGGAGATCACTCGCCCACGTCGCGCCGATCGTGGGGCTCGGCGCACTGTTGGGCAAACTGCTGGAGGTCTCGGGCGGCGCACGCGTGCTGGCCGACCGGCTGCTGGGATGGTTCGGTGAGCGTCGGGCGCCGGCAGCGCTGGGAGTCACCGGCATCATCTTCGGCATTCCGGTCTTCTTCGACGTCGGTGTGCTCGTCATCGCTCCCCTCGTCTTCGCCGCTGCTGCGTCCGGGCGCAAGGGCATGCTCTGGTACGCGCTTCCCGCCGCCGGCGGCCTGGCGATCGTGCACGGTCTCCTGCCGCCGCACCCCGGCCCGGTCGCCGCGTCCGGACTGATGGGCGCCGACATCGGTCTGGTCATCCTGATCGGAGCGGTCTGTACCGTACCGGCGTACCTGGTCGGCTTCGTCTACGCCAGGTGGATCGCCCGGCGTATCGAGGTTCCGGTCCTGCAGCCCGCGCTCGGCGCCACCGGCCGGCACGAGGATGCGGCGGCGCTCGCCCCACCGGCCGCCGGCGCGTCGGCGCTGGGTCTGGGCACGGTCGTGACCATCATCGCCGTGCCCATCGGACTGATCCTGGTGCAGACGTTCTCCTCTCTGCTGGTCGACGGCGCGGACAACACCTTCACCAAGATCGCGGGATTCATCGGGTCGCCGCTGATCGCCCTGCTGATCGGTGTGCTGTTCGCCATGGTGGTGCTCAGCTCCCGGTACGGCTGGAGCAGGACGAACCTCACGCAGGTCGCCGACAGCGCGCTGCGTCCGGTCGGCATGATCCTCCTCGTCGTCGGGGCGGGTGGCGTGTTCGGGTCGGTGCTCACCGCCAGTGGGATCGGGAAGATCCTGGCCGAGGGACTGGCCGGGTCAGGCCTGCCGTTGATCCTCCTGGCGTTCGTGATCGCCTACCTGCTGCGGCTGGCCCAGGGGTCCGCCACAGTGGCCACCGTGGCGGCCGCCGGGATCGTGGCCGGCCTCGTGGAGAAGGCCGGGCTGCCCGACGGACAGGTCGCCGCCCTGGTCGTCGCGATCAGTGCCGGAGCCATCTCGACCTCGCACGTCAACGACGCCGGCTACTGGCTCGTCACCAGGCTGTTCGGGATACCCGAGAAGGACAGCCTGCGGTCGTGGACCGTCATGACGACGCTCATGGGCTTCACGTCGTTCGCCGCCGTGGCCGGCCTCAGTCTTCTGCTCTGAGGCCGGCGGGCAGCAGTGGTCACCCGGTCTGCCCGGGCGGCCACTGCTGTCCGTGCTCGCGATCGGCGGAATGCGGCCGCAGTACCCGGTTCAGGCGCAGAGCGAGCTGTAGGTCCAGCGTCTTGTCCGGGTCGGACCAGTCGAGGTCGAGGAGGCGCTTGATACGGTCCAGTCGCTGGGTGACGGTGTTCGGATGGACATGCAGATGGTCCGCGCTGCGGGCCGGACTGCGTCCCGTGGCGAAGTACGTCTCCAGAGTGGTGAGCAGTTCGGTGTCGCGCTGTTCGTCGTGGCGGACGACCGGCCCGAGCATGCGGTCGACGAAACCGCTGACCGTGGCCGTTCCTCCCAGCAGCAGGCCGGTGTAACCCAGTTCCTGGACGGTCGCCGAGTCTCCCGCGCGTTCCAGCCGCAGCAGTGCCCGAGCGCAGGCCAGGGCTTCCCCGTAGGCGCTCGGGAGGCCGCCGGAGTCGGTGACGGGCCCAGCGGCTCCCACGGTGACCGGGGTGCCGAGACGGAGGGACAGCGATCCGGCGATCCGCCTGCCGGTCAGTGCCGCGTCCGACGAGGGCAGTGCCAGCACCGCGAAGCCGTCCCGGACCGTGCTGAGGCCCTTGCGTGACGCCGCCATCTCCGCCGTGGCCGCGGACAGGAGGGGCAGCTGGCGGGCGGGTGCGTGGGTGACGAGAACCGTGTGGGGTCTGTGCGGCTGGTAGCCCAGTCGCTGGGCACGTTCGTCCAGCGTCGTTCCGGCCCGGTCGGTGCCGCTCAGCAGGTCGTCGAGGAGGTCGCCGCGCACGCGTGCCTCCGCCGCGGCGAGACTGCGGGTGAACAGCTGCAGCAGCGCCGCCACCACCGCTGTGCGTTCCAGCAGGCGCACGTCGACAGCAGTGGTGTCCTCCGTGGGTGTCTCCGGATCCCAGACCAGGGCGCCGAGGGAACTGTTGCCCGCGGTCAGGACCGTCACCCAGCAGCCGTCGACGTGTTCGCTGCGCCCGGTACCCGTCCTCGGGCGGCGGGCTGCCGTGATCATTGCGTGAAGCCGGTCCTCGGGTGTGCCGTCGGTCCACATGATCGGGGCGTTCAGTTCGTCGACGACGGCCAAGCAGCCGCCGAGGAAAGTCCGTGCGGCGTCGACGACCTCCTGCAAGCCCCCTCCCTGCAGGACGAGGTCCATGCTGCGGTCGTGGGCGGCCACCTCGCGGGCAGTGGCGCGGGTGCGCTCTTCCAGCGCGGCGTTGGCCCTGCGGGCGTCTTGCAGGGCTTGTTCCTTGTCGTCGAGGAGCTGGGCGCGCTCGATCGCCACGGCGGCCAGGGCGGCGAAGGAGCTGAGCAGGAGCACCGACTCCGGCGGGAAGGCGCCGGCTGTCCGGTTGGATGCGTAGAGGACACCGATGACGTGACCGCGGTGCACCAGCGGGACGCCGAGGATCGCCACCTGGCGTTCGGCCCGCGCGGACCGGTCCACGGCGGCGTCGTGGTCGAGGCGCTCGTCGTGGAAGTAGTCGGGCGTGGCGAAGGGCGCGGCCGACTCGGCGACCTTGCCGCCGATCCCCACACCGAAGGGGATCCGCACGTCCTTCCAGTCGCCGGTCGTCGCTCCGACCATGACCCGCACATAGGTCTCCGAGCGCTCGGCGTCGTTGAGGCTCAGATAGGCGAGGTCGCAGTTCAATAGCTGCTGTGCGCGGGTGACGATGGAGGTCAGCACCCTGTCGACGTCGCTGGTGACTTCGACCAGCTCCGTCGCACAGGCCAGCAGGGCCCGCTGAGTCTCGTGCCGGGCCTGCTGGACGTCGAACCGGTCGCGCAGCAGCAGCGCGAGGTGGTACTCGCTCAGCAGTTCGTCTCTGTTCGCCCCGGGGGCCGCCAGGGCCACGCGCAGAGCGTCCTCGTAGGCGACGGCCGGGGCTCCTTCGACCAGAAGTCGCAAGAAGGTGTGCCGCGTCATGTCTTTCTTCTCCTCGGGGGCCGGGCCCGCCCGTCCCGCCGCAGACCCACCGTAAGGCAGTCGGCCGCTCCTCTCCGTGCGGACCGGCCCCGACGGGCGGGGACGGGCGGGACGGGTGGCTCAGGGGCAGGCCCTGGTGGCGACGCCTCTCGCATCAGACCCGGCGAAAGAGGGCGGCGAGTGCCTGCCCGCCGCCGATGCACATCGTGACGACGCCCAGTTCCAGGTCGCGCCGGGTCAGGTCCTTGGCCAGCCGCAGGGTGAGGATGGCACCGGTCGCACCCACAGGGTGTCCCAGAGCGATGGCGCCGCCGTACGGGTTGACCTTCTCCGCGTCCAGTCCGGCGTCCCGGATGACTGCGACGGCCTGGGCTGCGAACGCCTCATTGAGTTCGACGACGTCGATGTCGGACGGTTTCGTGCCGGTCTTCTCGAACAGCTTTTTCAGCGCCGGCACCGGTGCGTATCCCATCAGCTCCGGCTCCACGGCCGCCGTGGCCACCGCCTCCAGGCTGACCAGTGGCGTCAGGGCATGCTCCGCGGCCACCTCAGCCCGGGCGAGGACAAGGGCGGCGGCCCCGTCATTGATGCCGGACGCGTTGCCTGCGGTCACGGTGCCGTTCCTCTGGAACGCCGGACGCAGACCGGCCAGTCGCTCCAGGGTGGTCTCGGGCCGGGGGTGCTCGTCGGTATCCACGACGGACGGCTCGCGGCCGCCGGTCGTCACGGGAGTGATCTCCTCGGCGAACGCGGCCCGGGCCGCGGCCGTGGCGGCGCGTTGCTGGGACCGCAGTGCGAAAGCGTCCTGCTCCGCACGGGAGACGCCGTACTCCGCGGCCACGTTCTCCGCCGTCACGCCCATGTGCACGCCGTGGACGGGGTCGGTCAGCATCATGACCGTGCCGTCGGCCAGGGTGCGGTCGCCCAGGCGGTGTCCGGCTCGCGCGCCGAAGTCGTAGAACGGCATCCGGGACATGTTCTCGTCGCCGCCTGCCAGCGCGATGTCGGCTGCTCCCCAACGCATCTGCATGGCGGCCGACCAGACCGCCTGGAGACCACTGCCGCACAGCCGGTTCACGGTGTAGGCGGGGATGCCGACGGGCAGCCCGGCGTCCAGGGCGACCCGGCGTGCGTTGTAGGCGTCCGCGCCCACCTGGCCGATACACCCCATCACCACTTCGTCGATGGTTTCGGGCGCCACCCCCGCACGGGTGAGGGCCTCGCGGGCGGCCACGGCACCGAGCCGATGTGCCGGGGTGTCCTTGAAGGCGCCGCCGAAGCTGCCTACCGGGGTACGGGCACCGTCGACCACGACGATGGGTTCTTCGGGCATGAAGGGTTTCCTTTCGGACAGCGGACGAGTGCCGTGTGCGGAGCGTCAGGAGGCGTAGTCGTAGAAGCCCCGGCCGCTCTTGCGGCCCAGGTGGCCGGCGGCGACCATGCGGCGCAGGAGAGCGGGAGGAGCGTAGAGGGGCTCCTTGTACTCCTCGTACATGGATTCCGCCGCGGCCTGCGCGGTGTCCAGTCCGACGAAGTCGAGCAGGCGCAGCGGGCCCATCGGGTGAGCGCAGCCGAACTCCATGCCCCGGTCGATGTCCGAGGCCGAGGCGGATCCCGATTCGAGCATGCGCACCGCGGACATCATGTACGGCACGAGCAGGGCGTTCACTACGAAGCCGGAGCGGTCGGGAGCACGGATGACCTCCTTGCCCAGCCGGCCGGTGACGAAGTCACGGGCGCGCGCGTAGGTCTCCTCGCTGGTGGTCACCGCGGGGATCACCTCCACCAGCCGCTGGACCGGAACCGGGTTGAAGAAGTGCACGCCGACGACGTGTGCGGGTCGCTGGGTGGCCACGGCCAGGTCGACGATGGGGAGGGAGGAGGTGTTGGTGGCCAGGATGGCGTCGGGGCTGGCCAGCGCCTTGTCGAGGGCCCGCATGACCTCTCTCTTGGCCTCGGCGTGCTCCATCACGGCCTCGATGACGAACTGCCGGTCGCCCAGGTCCCCCACGTCGGTGGTGAACGCCGTGCGTCCGAGCGCCGTCTCGCGCTGTTCCTCGGTGAGTTCGCCCCGCTGCACTCCTCGGTCCAGAGAGGCGGTGATCCGGCGCCTGCCCGCCTCGACGGCTTCGCGGCTCGCCTCCGCGACGAGGACGTCCAGTCCCGCGACCGCGGCTACCTGCGCGATGCCGGAGCCCATCAGGCCGCAGCCGACCACGCCGAGACGGTCCACCTTCTTCGTGTCCATGTCCATGCTTTCCGGGTGAGGGTGTCGGATGGGGTCGGTCCGCGTCGCGGCCGACCGCGGTCCGTGATGCTGTGCGGGCAGCCGCCGGGGCCGGGTCACGCACGCGCCGACCGGCGCTCGGCCAGCCGGACGAAGAAGTCCAGTGCCTCCGGGGCGTCCACGGCAGCGGGTGCGACCACGGCCCGGGGTTCCTCGCCCAGGAGGATCCGCTTGAGCGGGACCTCCAGCTTCTTGCCGGTCTTCGTGTGCGGGATGGCCGGCACCGCCACGATCTCGTCGGGTACGTGTCGCGGCGAAGCCTGTTGCCGGATTGCCCGACGGATGCGGTCGCGCAGGCTGTCGTCGAGTTCCACGCCGTCGCGGAGGTCGACGAAGAGGGGCATCCAGTAGCCGCCGTCGGGCAGTTCCGCTCCGATGACGAGCGCTTCGTGGACCTCGGGAAGGTCCTCGACGGCCGCGTAGATGTCGGCGCTGCCCATACGGACGCCATTGCGGTTGAGTGTGGCGTCCGATCGGCCGTGGATCACGACCGAGTTCCGGTCTGTGATGGTGATCCAGTCGCCGTGCCGCCACGTGCCGGGGTAGGTGTCGAAGTACGCCTGCCGGTAGCGCTCCCCGGACTCGTCCCCCCACAACGCGACGGGCATGCTGGGCATCGGGCGGGTCACGACGAGTTCCCCCACCTCGTTCACCAGGGCCCGTCCCTGCGGATCCCACGCCTCGACCTTGACCCCCAGACAGGGGGCCGAGATCTCACCGGGGACCACCGGGACGGTCGGCGCACCACCGACGAATGCTCCCACCACGTCGGTTCCGCCGCTGATCGCGATGAGGGGAACCTGTTCCCCTACGTGCGCGGACACCCAGGCATTGGCCGAGGGCGGTACGGGCGAGCCGGTCGCGATGATCTGCCGGAGAGCGGACAGATCGCACAGCCGGCCGGGGAGGACTCCCGAACGTTCGCAGGCGGCCAGGAAGCCCGGGCTCGTCCCGAAGTGCGTGACCCGGTGCGCGGACGCCGCCCGCCACAGTCCTGCGGTGTCGGGGAATGTCGGGCTGCCGTCGTACAGCACCGCGGTGGCTCCCACCAGAGGCGCGGAGACCAGCAGCGTCCAGATGACCCAGCTCGGCGAGGTCGCCCACAGCAGTCGGCTGCCGGTACCGAGGTCCCACTGCAGCCTGAGGGTCTTGTACATCTCCAGCTGGACGCCGCCGTGGCTGTGCACGATGCCCTTGGGGATGCCGGTGGTCCCGGAGGAGAACAGCACCCACAGCGGGTGGTCGAACGGCACGGCCACGGGTTCCAGGGTGGCTTCGCCCACCGTCAGTTCCCGCCAGTCGAGGCAGTCCGGCGCCACCGTGGAGCCGAGCCGGGGCACGATGACCGTGTGAGCGGGACCGATCGCCTCCCGCAGCACCGCCACGGCCGGCCCGCAGTCCCGGTCGACACCGGCGTGGCGGTATCCGTCGACGGCGATCAGCACCTTCGGCGTCAGTTGGCCCAACCGGGCCGCCGCGGCGTCCGGTCCGTAGTCCGAGCCGACCGAGGCCCAGACCGCGCCGATGCTGGCGGCCGCGTAGAAGGCGACCGCCGACTCACCGGTGTTCGGCAGGTAGCCGACGACACGGTCGCCCACCCCGACTCCGAGTGAGGTCAGGGAGCGGGCGAGGGCCGCCACCCGGCGGCGGAACTCGCCGGTGGTCAGGGCTTCGGTGCTGCCGTCTTCGCGGACGGTGATCAGTGCCGGTTCCTGCGGATCGCCGTCCGTCAGCAGTCCGTCGGCGTAGTTGGTGCGGACGCCGGGGAACCAGCGTGCTCCGGGCATCCGCTCCTCCGCCAGTACCTCCCGGTAGTCGGTCCGGAAGGGAACGTCGAGGTACTGCTGCACGGCGGACCAGAAACCGGACAGGTCGGTCACCGACCAGCGGTGCAGCTCTCCGTAGTCCGACAAGTCCAGGTCACGGTTCTTCCGGAGCCAACGACAGAAACCTCCCAGGGCCGATGCGTCCGGCTCCAGCCCCGCCGGCCCGGTCACTGCGCGTCCTCGGCGGCACCGATGAGGACGAAGGCCATCGTGGCGGGCTCGGTGCCACGGTTGCTCCAACGGTGCCTGGTGCCCCGCTGCACCACACAGGTCCCCGCGGGGAGGCGACGCTCCGCTCCGTCGTCCAGTTCCAGCCACATCTCTCCCGACAGGACGACGCCGTAATCCAGGGTGGCGCTGGTGTGCATACCGGGGT
Organism: Streptomyces sp. NPDC004051; assembly: GCF_053604275.1. Lineage (NCBI taxonomy): Bacteria > Bacillati > Actinomycetota > Actinomycetes > Kitasatosporales > Streptomycetaceae > Streptomyces > Streptomyces sp. NPDC004051. The sequence continues at coordinate 752,153 of NZ_JBSGHG010000001.1, forward strand.
GATCCTTCTCAAGGGTGGCCGCCAGACCGGCGAGGATCTCCTCGGCCCAGGGCGTTGCGGGCTGTGGGTCGGCGGGCTCGTCGGCGGTCGCCGGAGGCCAGGTCACCAGCAGCAGACGAGTGCCGCCGGCCCCGGGAAAGTACGGGGCGAGGACCGCCTCGGGCTCGGTCTCGGCATTGGACGCTCCGCCGTCCGCCGTTCCCCAGGCAAGGAAGATCTCCAGGCCGGGAAGGGTCGGGGTCTGCGCGGGTTCGAGCGGCTGCTCGTCGACGAAAACCGACTTGCCCTCGACACGGCCGGTTACCACAAGGTTCGGATGCAACATCATTGTCCTCCTGACCAACGGATCGCGCGGCGGGCGGTGACCGGCCGACACGCCCCTCAGTCAAAGCCAAAGCACAGGCGGGCACGATCCGTTCGCAGCACAGAGAAGAGAGCGTCCCCCTGTGCTGGAGCACATACCGTCCGGTGCACCGGACGCGTGCCGGTCCTCACGCGTCTCACCTGGCTTTCCCTGATCCTGGGAACGGCGAGGCGCGGGCGGCACCCCCGGAGTTCCGCCCGTGCCTGCGGTCGGCCGGGCAACCGGACCGCGCTGGGCGATCGAGGAGGCGTTCCAGGCCGCGAAGAACGAGCGCGGCCTGGAACAGTACGAGGTCCGCCGTCACGTGGGCCGGTACCGGCACGTCACTCTCGCCGTGCTCGCGCACGCCTTCCTGGCCACCACGGCACACCAGCCCGGGGAAAAGGGGCGGCACCGGTGGGACAGCCGGAGTCATCGAGTTCACAGTGGCGGAGGTTCGGCGACTCCTGGCAGCTTGCCGCCCCCGGCCCCCGCGCCTGCGCGGCCGCCGGGGCCGACGCCACGCGGTGAGCTGGTCGCACTGGCGCCGACGGCGCCAAGCCGTCGCCCGTCGCTGTCACTCCCTGCAGCGGTGTCGCCCGATCGAGGGGCGGTCTCCGTGAGACCGCCCCGGATCGTTCCGTGCCCCGCCACACTCCAGCCGCCCAGTGAAACCCGCAGGTCAGACAGCAAAGTCCTGCTGGAGTACTAGGGTGCGTATTGAGTCGTGATCAATTGGTGGTTCGGGTGAGGTCCTTGAGCCAGATCATTGAGGCACGCAGGTGGAGGCCGGCGAGGTAGCTG